>NZ_OY781882.1:4724008-5395516 GCF_963677125.1 uncultured Desulfobacter sp.
GCGGTTTTATTGGCAATGAGCTGGGTGTTGGTTTTCATGATCTCGTGGATCACTTTCAAATTGTGGGCCCGGATCGTGCTTTCGGTCTCCGTAATCTCCACAATGGCATCGGCCAGGCCGGATACGATCTTGGCTTCTGTGGCACCCCATGAAAACTTAACATTCACATTAATGTTACGGGATTCAAAAAAGCGCTTTGTAAATTTTACGAGCTCAGTTGAAATGGTTTTGCCTTCCAGATCCTCAAGGGTGTTTATCTCGGAATCACCTGCTACGGCGATCACCCACCGGGCCGGGCGGGCGGATACCTTTGAATAAACAAGATCGGTCACGACGTGGACATCGGACTCGTGCTCTGCTATCCAGTCAAGGCCGGTCAGGCCGGCATCAATAACGCCGGATTCCACATTAATGGACATTTCCTGGGCCCGGCACAGGGCGCATTCAATGGTGTCATCATCAATGTCCGGGAAGTAGCTTCGGCCTTCCACGTTTATTTTCCATCCCGAACGTCTGAACAGGTTGACGGTTGCATTCTGCAGGCTTCCCTTGGGAATACCCAGCTTTAACTTTTTATCCATTATTTGTATACCTTTTCCGGGTCAAAGACCCGCTGTTCAACTATTTTGAATTCATTGTTTTCAACAATTTTGTAAAAACAGCTCTTATACCCTTTATGGCAGGCTGCACCGCCGATCTGGGTCACCTTGAGAAGCACGGTGTCGTTGTCGCAGTCCACCCGGATCTCCTTGACCTTTTGAACGTGTCCCGAGGTTTCTCCCTTTTTCCATAATTTTTTCCTGGACCGGCTGTAATAGACGGCATTGCCGCAGGCAAGTGTTTCTTCAAAGGCCTCTTTGTTCATATAGGCCAGCATCAGCACTTCACCTGTGTCGGCGTCCTGGGCAATGGCGGGGATCAGCCCGCCGGTTTTGTCAAAATCAAGTTCCGGCATGACGCTTTTGTCTTCCTTATAATTTTGAGTGTTCGATAAATTGAAGGCGGCAAATGCCGCTTGAAGCCAGGTCATTAAAGCGCCTAATCAATTTGGAAGCACCTTAATATTATACACATTTCACCCAGCCGACCATATCAAAACTTAAATATTTAATGGTTTGGGCACAAAATGTCAATTTGAAAATGGAATCAAGGAAGGTCAAAGAAAAAATTTTGATCAAAAATCAGATGTTTGCCCTTTCGAACCCGTTCCCGCAAAAGCCCCAGCTTTTTGTCCAGGTCAGACAGGCAGGCAGCGCTTTTTTTCTCCGACTCTAAGGTTTCAACAACATCGGCAATGCCGCCGTTTTTTATTACAATGCGTCGGTCACACGATAGGGCAAGCAATGGATCATGGGTGGCAAGCAATACAATTTTTTCTTTATTGAGCAACAATGAGATGGCTTTGACGCGGTCTATGCCTGCATTTTCAATTTCATCAATCAACACCACGGGGGATGCACTCAGATAGGCCACATCGGCGATCATCAGGGCCCGGGACTGGCCGCCGGAAAGAGAGGTGATGGCCGTGTCCAGGGAAAAGGGTTCTCCGGCAAGCATGACCGCTGCCTGGTAGATCTGTTCTATTTTTTCAGAAATATTGTCAATCAGGCGACTTTCGGCATGCATCTGCAAGAACGCCTCCACAGTCAGATCCATGACAAAATTCATATTCTGGGAAAGCTGGGCCACCAGCCTGAATTCGCCGGAAAAACGCGACTGGGCATCCATGGGTTTGCCGTTCGGTAACACGTTTCGACCTGAAGGTGTGTCCCCTTGGGCCAGGCATTCAATATCGGAAAGAAGCTGGCTTTTGCCTGAACCGGTGGGGCCCACCACGCTGACCACCTCGCCGGGGAAAAGAGTGATTCCCATGGCTTCAGGGGTTTGGTTTTTATCGAATCCGGCTTCAATGACAAGGTGTTCCAGCGTGCCATGGCCCTTGTGCCGGCACTGCTCCATCGTTGCAATAAATTCCAGAACCTGGGCGGACAGGGATTCATGGTCCAGACCAAACTTGGATAAATGGTCGGCGGTCAGACTTTCAATGAGCATGGCCAACGTCTTATGTTTCGGATAAGGTGCAATATCAAGGGCGTTGAAGAAATCCTTCAAATATGGATATTTTTCCATCAGTGCGTCAACCTTGATGTTCAACAGGTCCGTATCGCTACCACGTTTTGTGTCTGTTTTTTTCATTACGTAAAATCCATGGTTTTGACATTGCCGATTTGGCTGTCAGGCCCGATTTTGGTCTCACCCAGGCAATAGGAACACAAGGCGGTTGGCATGGTAAACCGAAGACGCATCCCGTTTAATGAATGAATGGCAGGGGCTGTTTTAAAGTGGCCAGCACACAAAAGAGAACCCTGGCCCGTCAACCCATTGACCGGCAGTACCGCGGCTTTTGCGTTGGCTTGCCGGACACGAAAGGAAAAGACTTCCCGTTCGGCCTGGGACACAATATCACCCTTGGTCAGCACTACAAGATCGGCGTTTTTCAGCATGGGGCCTATTTTTCGGGGTGTATGCACACCGCTTAAATGGTCGATGACACAGACAGCCAGAACGCCTTTAATATGGGGCGAACACCGGTTACAAAGCCCTGCACTTTCACTGATCAGCAGGTGAAAACCTTGGTTCATACCCCATTGCACGCAGGCCTCGATATTGGCAATAAAAAAATGATCCGGGCATAACGCACCGGCCAACCCCTTTTTCACCGGCAAGCCTGCCCGTTCATATCTTTTGTGATCGTCTCCGGTGAGGCAATCAAATTTGATGATACCAATACGAAGCCCTTGTTCCAAAAGCACTGCTGCCGTATGCAGGATAAAAGAGGTCTTTCCGCTTGAAGGCGGTCCTGCCACTGTTACCAGTCTGATAGACGCATCTGGTTTTTTCAATGTCTGGGTCATAAATTATCAAGGCGCCAGGGGCGTAAAAATTTTATCAATTTCAACATTTAAGGTCGGCAGATCGTTTTGCCTTAAAAAATCCCAGCCAAGCCATTTCAGCGGTCTGGACTGGACTCCGGCGGCCACATCTGCATGGGGTACGGGAAATCCTGCACCTGCCAGAATCTGTGCGAGTTGACGACCCGCAAGATAATCAAGAACCGGTTTGAGTTCTTCTTTTTTTTCTGGTTTGACTTGGAGAATGACCGGGCTTGCAAGTGCGCCGTCATCCGGCCATATCACTTTAATTCGATCCTGGTGCCGGATGCGGTCTGCAAAAAAAGCCGGCATCACATAAAGTGCGCCCGGGCCGTTACTGTCTATCCGGTTGACCATCTGTGCCGGATGAAGCCCTTCAAGCACATTATTCGCCAAAGCCTCTAATCCTTTTTTGCCATGTTCCTTGAACGTGGGCAGCAGGACCGCGTGGCAATAAAATCCGTCTCCCCCTCTGATGATCAGGCTTTTTTCCCATTCCGGAGCCAGCATATCTTTCCATGTGCGCGGCAATTCTCTGTTTTCCAGCTTGTCAAGGTTGGCAATCACCACCAGAGGATTTACGCACAAAATGGTGTATTCGTTTTTGGGATCTAAAATTTGCGCATCTGAAAAATTGGGGCCGGCGGTCAGTTCGCCATAACCTGTGAAATGTCCCGGGGTCACAAAGCTATTATAAAACCGATGGCCCAAAAATACATTGAAATCGGCTGACACAATAATATCAGGCAGTTCCTCCTTGGACTCAATAGTATCAACATAGGAATAATAAGATAATTCCTGGTTGACATTTCCTTCAACCGCCGATTGAATGGCAAACCCTTCTTGGGTTTGAAGTTCATTTAAAAATTGGGAAAAAGCCCGGCTGAACGGCATTTTCAAGCCACAGGGCATAAGCCCCAGAAAGCTTAAATCTTTCTGGGCCTCCATGGAGGCAAGTCCGGGAGAGTCGATGACAGGCTCTTTGGCGATAGCGCCTTCAAGCATTTTAATGAACGCTTCAATGTTGATAAATCGACTTTTTAAGGCTGTGCCAAGGGTGAGAAACGGTGCCAGTACCCGCATGGCATCATCACTGACCAGGGTGCCCAGGCCATTTGCCACAAAAACCGCCCGGGTTTGGGGAAAGCGCTGGATAATTTCATATATTTTCAAGTCTGGATGGATGTTAGTTGGCATATTGTCAAAGGCTCCTTTATTATTTTCCTGATTGTCGGAAGTATTTCCGTAAATGATGATAGCAATTCTAATGCCAGCTATCTTAAAAAATAGTTCTCACGCAACAAATATGGCAATAAAATGTTTGATCAAACGATGATGTAGTAGCAAAATTTATTAATTTTTATATATATTTATGAAATCAACATTTCGGATTAATTGAATTTTCTTTGAGTTTTTGAGTCAAAGTGATCGGTCGGAGTAGTCCACGGCTGTTATGAAAGATGTCTGTCTTTCATGAATAGGGAATCGTTTTTAATTACAAAATTGTTATATGGTGTGGAGAAACACCTGTGGTTGAAAAAATAAATACAAATTTGTTGTTTGGTGGGTCTATTGCCGGCAAGCCGCTTACTGAATATAACCCAAATGCATTGCTCGACAAAGGGTTTCAGGTAGTTAGGGCATTCGCCTTTCTATTGCTATCTTAATTCTAATCTGATAAAAGCTACTATTTTATCAAAATATAACACTATTTCGAAACCTTATGACAAAACAACAAAGCCGGACCCAGATTCTGAAGAAGCGAAGCAAGAAAAAAGCAAAAAGTATATGGTTTACCCTTTTCATGTGGCTATTTATCCTGCTCTTTCTTGCAGTTATTGCCGGATGTGCTGCTGTTACTGCCGGATTCTTTTATCTGAGCCAGGACCTTCCCCAGATTAATACGCTCAATGATTACCGCCCGGCCATTGTGACCAATGTATTCTCCGATGACGGCAGAAAGATCGGCGAGTTTTACAAAGAGCGCAGGATCGTTATTCCGTTGTCGGACATGCCTGCCAATCTGCTCAACGCGTTTGTGGCGGCAGAAGATTCCCGCTTCAGAGAACACCCGGGTATTGATGTAAAATCCATTGTCAGGGCATTTATTAAAAATTTTAAGGCCGGCACCATTGTCCAGGGGGGATCCACCATCACCCAGCAGGTGACCAAATCGTTTTTGCTTACCCCGGAAAAAACCTATGAGCGCAAGCTTAAGGAGGCGATTCTTGCCTATAAGATTGAAAAAAAGCTTTCCAAAGATGAGATCCTTTTCCTCTATTTGAATCAGATTTACCTGGGACATGGTGCCTATGGTGTTGAAGCGGCGTCTGAAAACTATTTCGGCAAACATGTCAAAGACTTGACCCTGGCTGAATGTGCTTTGCTGGCAGGTCTGCCCCAGGCGCCTAGCCGATACAGCCCCTTTCGTCATCCGGAACTGGCCAGGCAACGTCAGGTGTATACGCTGAATCGTATGACGGAAGAGGGGATGATTTCCAACCTGGAGGCCACCGAAGCCCTGAACGCCAAACTGGACATTAAACCCCGGAAAAATTGGTTCATCGAACGGGTTCCTTGTTACACTGAACATGTCAGGCGGTATGTTGAAAAAAAATACGGCAAGGATATGCTTTACACCCAGGGGTTGAGCATTCATACCGCAGTGAACATTGAATTGCAGAAGATAGCCCGGCGCGCAGTTAAAAAAGGTCTGTTAGACTTAGATAAGCGATGTGGATACCGAGGCCCTGTAAAAAATATATCCGCGCTTCAAGTGGACGATTTTAGTCAAGCCGTTGCCGAAGAACTGAACGGAAGTCGCCCGGTTCAAGGCGAGGTCTACAAAGGGGTCGTTCTGAAGGTGGACGATCCCAATGGGGTTACTCATGTAAGGGTCGGCAATGTCACCGGTATCATTCGGTTGGCCACTATGACATGGGCCAGAAAACCGAACCCCAAAGCATCCTACAAATATGCTCAAATTACAAAACCCTCCCAGGCCTTAAAAACCGGGGATGTCATCTACCTGGAAGTTGTTGAAGAGATGACAGGGGGAAATACCTATGAGTTTGCCCTTTACCAGGAGCCCGTTGCCCAATCCGCACTTTTGAGCATTGAAGCTGAAACCGGCCATGTCAAAACCATGATCGGGGGGAGGGATTTCAGAGACTCCCAATTTAACAGGGCCTTTCAGTCAAGACGCCAGCCGGGCTCTGCGTTCAAACCCATCCTGTACGCTGCGGCCCTTGATAAGGGATATACGCCGGCCACGACCATCATCGATTCTCCTGTGGTGTATGAGGACAGGATTCATGACAGGGTGTGGAAACCCAATAACTATGCACATAAATTTTACGGCCCCACGTTGCTTCGCCAGGCCTTGACCAACTCCCGAAATATTGTCAGTATTAAAATCCTTCAGGATATCGGCATTGATTATGTGATCAATTATGCAAAAAAGCTTGGGATTACATCTCCATTAGCCCGGGATCTGTCCATCGCCCTCGGATCTTCAGGGGTTTCCCTGCTGGAATTGACCAAGGCGTATTCCGTATTTTCCAATCTGGGCTACCTGATTGAACCGGTATTTATCACTGAAATTTATGACCGGGATAACAGGCTTTTGGAGTCTTCCAAGCTTCTTCGTAAAAAAGTCATTGATATGGGCACGGCCTATATTATGACAAGTCTGCTTGAAAGTGTGGTACAAGCGGGTACCGGGCAGCGGGTGAAAGCTCTTCACCGCCCCACGGCAGGTAAAACAGGTACCACCAACGACCTGCACGATGCTTGGTTCATGGGCTTTACTCCCAGGTATACCACCGGGGTATGGGTGGGGCTTGACCAGAGCGCCCCGATCGGCCGGGGCGAAACAGGGTCCAGGGCCGCAAGCCCGATTTGGCTGGATTATATGCAGCATGCCCTGGAAGGTAAATCTGTACGGGAATTCACTGTTCCCGAAGGTATTATCACCGTTAAGATAGATGCCGAAACCGGCCTTCTGCCCAGCGCCCAAAGCGAAAATACCATTTTTGAATGTTTTAAAGAAGGAACGGAACCCACCGAGCGAACCCCAAGTCCGGATGAGGTCTTGAGTACGGAAGAGTTGTTTAAGGAAGAGTTTTAGAAATCCCTAAAAGCCGTGGACCTGCTTTTGTGCCTGGGCCATGCGGGCGGCATCTAATTGACGGTGGGATATGCCTTCACTTTGATACAGGCAAGTTCCGTGAATACGACAATCTTTTTTCCTCTTATGATATCCGGGGCTTTGGCGTTAATGCAGGCCCAGGTATTTTGGCTCGGCTTTGTTTTGATCCGGATCACATTGCCTGGAAGGGAGTCCTGCACCGTGACTGTTTCGGGTGTGACCGTTTCGGGTTCAATAAAAATCACCTCATAACGCCCCCTGTCCTTCGGGATATCCCGCCCGCATTGAGAGCATCAACCTGAAGATGATTCAATCGCTGAAACAGATGTTTGGTTGCCCCGCGGCATTCTCCGATCATACATCAGGGTGGGGGATGGATATTGCGGCTATTGCCTTATGTGCGAATATGGTTGAGAAGACCATTACTCTGGACCGGACAACCCCAAGTGTCGAACATTTGTTTTCTATTGAACCCGATGAAATGAACGCCTTTGCGACCTCTATTCGTAATCTGGAAACGGCTATGGGACACCCCGGCGGCGGCTTTGTCTGGAAAAACGAACGCGGGGCGTGGGCGCGAGAAGACGCGTTGTGTTAAAAAAAGATGTAAAGAAAAATCAGGTCATTGACGATTCTATCATTGATTATGCCCGGCCGGGTATCGGCATTCCTCCGGATATGGCTGATGTGATCATAAAAAAAGATTTACAAAAGACTTTAAGGCCGGACAGTTTCTTGAGTGGGGAGATTTCAAATAGCGCCCATGGAATGATCTGACATATCAACGCCCGGGCTTAGCACGCCATAATGGGTTGAATCTTTGAATGACTTAATCAGGCGGCCTTACAGTATTGCCATGTTTGGTCGGCAATATTTCACAGAATAATTCAGGAGAAGCATATGTCCGTGCTTGAATTGCTAAAAAAAGCAATTGCCTGTCATACCGCAGGCGACTTACAAAAGGCCGAGCAGTTATATCTTCAGGTGCTCGACCGGGAACCGGATCATCCAGATGCAATCCATTTTATGGGGGTGCTGGCCTATAATGCCGGGAACAATGATGCGGCCATTGCCTATCTTAAAAAAGCCATAGAATTAATGCCTTCAAATGCCGGGTGTTTTAATAACATGGGTAATGTTTTTCAGAAGCAGGAAAAATATCAGGAATCTCTTAAATGGTATGAGATGGCTGTCAGAATAAATCCCGGGCATAAAATGGCACATAACAATATTGCTGTCGCATATATTAATCTTGGCAATTTGGATAAGGCCCTTGCTTCTGTTGAAAGGTCACTGGCGCTGGACCCGGACTGTGCCGAAACCTATAATAACCGGTGCGAAATTTTCAGAGCAATGGGAGACAACGACAATGCCCTTGCCGCCGTTAATAAAGCGCTTTCCCTGTGTCCTGACATGGTTAGTGCCCACTGGAACCGTGCACTGATTTGGCTGTCAAATGGGAATTTCCAGGACGGATGGCCCGAATATGAGTGGAGATGGCGCCGGTCAACGACACAAAACCGAGCCTTTGCCTATGGTGCGGCTTGGCGGGGTGAGGATGTAAAGGGAAAAACCTTGTTCGTTTATGAGGAGCAGGGACTGGGTGATACCCTGCAATTCATCCGTTATCTTCCGATGCTCCGGAATCTGGGTGCACGGGTGGTTTTTGAAACCGGCCCTGCCTTGACCCGGCTGGTGGCGGAAAATCCGGTATATGACCGGCTTCTTGTTGGGTTGAAAGATGTGGACACCCGGCCCGTGGACCGGTTTGATTTCCACGTTCCGCTTCTATCTTTGCCGCATATATTGAAAACTAAAATAGAAACCATTCCCAATAAAATTCCCTACCTGACCGCTGATCCGGCTCTTTGCCGGATTTGGAAAAACAGACTGTCCAAAGATGCGTCGTTTAAAATCGGCCTTGTCTGGGCCGGCCGGCCGTTGCATAAAAATGACCGCAATCGGTCAATTTCTTTAAGTATGTTTAAACCCCTTGGTAATATCGACGGGGTTGGTTTTTACAGCCTTCAAAAAGAAAAACACGAAAAATGGACTGATATGGACACTTCAGACTTTTTTGAAATGGATCTTGGGCCTCAAATTTCAGATTTTGCCGATACTGCGGCTATTATGGAGAATTTGGATCTTATTATATCTGTCGACACTTCGGTGGTTCATCTGGCAGGCGCTTTGGGGAAGCCTGTGTGGACACTTCTTCCCTTTGCCCCGGATTTCCGCTGGCTGCTTGATCGGGATGATTGTCCCTGGTATCCAAGTATGAGGCTGTTCAGACAACCTTCTCCCAGAGCATGGGCCCCAGTTTTTGAGCAGATAGTCAGTGCGCTTGAACAACTCGTGGAAAAAAAGAGGGTAGATTAGCTCTTGATTTGAAATAGGTTCTTAAAGGATTTTGGGATTTAACATTTTGTTTATATATGAAAATGATCAGGGTTACATGAGTTTTGTGTCGTTCTTTTTTGGTCGAATGATTATAAAAAATGATCTAAATTAAAAAAGTAGTTGACAACAAGAATAATAACCTATAGATTACCCGTGTTTTTGACGCACCCTACGGGCCGTTAACTCAGTTGGCAGAGTATCTGCCTTTTAAGCAGAGAGTCGCTGGTTCGAGCCCAGCACGGCCCACCAACTTAAAAGCGTCAAAAGTTAAGTGTCCCCATCGTCTAGCCCGGTCCAGGACACAGGCCTTTCACGCCTGCGACAGGGGTTCGAATCCCCTTGGGGACGCCACTTAAAGATAAAGGCTCTCAGCATTTTGCTGAGAGCCTTTTTGCGTCGCGGATACAAAAAGAATTAGGGGGGTATCACTCGCAGATCTTTTTGTCTTAAAGGGAACAAGGGCTCCTGGTCCTGCACAGATGGTATTCGCGTTTATGATTCGTTTGATAAATTATCAGGTGCGAGGGGCTTTTTATGTAACCTTGGGGGTATTTAAAAGATATTTTTTTCTCTCCACTTTCACAAGACCGAGAAGGGCTGTTCCAAAAAGAAAGAAGGATCCCGGAACTGGGGTAATAATGAAGGCCATACTACCGTTGATAGGCGTAACTGTACCGTTCTCAAAAATCAGGGCAGATGCGCCAAAGGAGTTTTCTGAATTGACAAAACCAAAAGAACCATTTTCGGTTTCAACCGCCATTGCTAACCAGTATGTCTCCCCTTCTATTTGATTAAAACACGGAGAATTGTCAGTTGTGGTATCAACTATATAAATAGTCTTACTGTCAATACTTTCGGTAGAAAGAGCAGAAACAGATGAAGCCCCGGTAACTTCAGTCACGGTATATTCAGTAACAGTAAACGCTTTCGTGTAGTCACTGTTGTCAAAAACATAGTTCCATAATTCGTCGTCTCCAGGAGAGCCGTCATTATCTGCATAAATTTTAATACTTATGCTGCTAATAGTGCCAACTATGTTGTTCTCCCACACACCCCAGAAGTGGTATTCAGTAGAAATACTGGCGGATGCTGTCCAGTCATCCATAACATACCCTTCGGTATAAATTACAGTTCCATCTCTATCCGGTTCCATGGGCTGAGTCATCACAGTGTTATCTCCAGAGTGCCAAGTGATAATACCTTCTGCAAAACCTGTGGAGCAACTTAAAATTACAAACAATACTGGCAATAAAATCTTTTTCATTTCTTCTCCTTTTGATCATCCTTTAAAGCAATTATAAGTCAGAATTCAGTCTGTTGTTAAATTTAATGCGTACATTTTGCCGGAAACATTTTACAGCTTGGTTCTGCAGACGAAAACGATTACGGTGCTCCCGTGGTTTGAAGGAATCGAGCACTTCGATATTTCGAATACGTTGCCATTTTCACTATACTTTACGCCAAAAATATGCAGAGAAGTCAATATAAAAGATTATCCATTGAAAGAATTAATTTTCCTCTAATTATTCCCTAAAAAACACCTATGATTTAGCATTATTGGGCTGGCGTTCGCCTTTGTCAGCCCCCTGGTCTAAACGGCCACCGTCTTGCAGACGGTGGCCGTTTAGTCTCCTGGATTTTGATTTTACAGGGCATTATTTCGATCTGTTATTGAGGGGGGCGATACCTAAAATTGGGGCAGGTTAAATCCAAGAGGCTGAGTCGAGGACAACTTGTCTGAAAAAGGCAGTTTTTAAGGTGAAGGGCCACAGGAATTTTTCCGTACCTTAAACTGAGATGGATGTCGGTAAGGTGAGTGGGCTTTTCAAACTTGCTTGCTTGATTCACCGACTTCATTCTCGGAGGAGTTTAGGCGTTTCAATTTCACAGAAGGGTGAAGCTTCCTATGACTTCAATCATTCTTGGCGGACACAAAATGCTATGAATTTTGTTGTCTTTTTATGGTTCATAACGAAGTTCTCGCATCACCTCATGAGCGTCCCTGGTAACTTCCTTCCAAATTTCAGGGGTCAGATGATTTTTATAATCGCCTGAAACGCCTTTTCTGAAAAAACTTGTTCGATCCTCGTTGCCTGCTTCTCTACCCTGGGCAAGTTTGTCAAACCGATTTTGGTCAATCACTCTTGCTACTTCTGCCCGGTCTGTGGGGACGCCAATGAAGGTAAATACAGATGCCATAGTGGGAATTGCGTCCAAAAGAAGGTCTTCATATCGGACCCAGATTAATTGATTGTCAGCACCTTTGAATTCATGGCTTAAGTTCAGAATGCAGGTGTTCCAGTTTGTGGCAACGGTTTGGGCCCATGCGGCAAGATCCCCTCCTGATCTTTCATGAAAATTAGTTTCCACCCTTAAATTATGAAACCAGCTTGAAACCGCAATATCTTTGGGATTTCGTACAATGCAGATGAATTTAGCTTCAGGGAACAGTTTTTTATATAGCCCGGCTTGGTTTATGATTGCATTGTCTTTGGTACCTGCAGCAATAACTGGTAGTCTGGATGTTTGGGGTTTTGATAGGGCTTGAGTTACAAGAAACTTGAAACAGTTTAGTACATCATCTTGATTATAGTAAAATATTTCCTTTTGTTGGGCTGTCTTTTTGTTTGTCTCGTCTAAAAGGTTGTTATAACTCTTGAGGAAGTTTGGTAGCCCATTTAATATTGCAGAGAATTTATCCTCAGGTCGGCAGAAAATATTTTGATGGGTATTGAGTAGCATTTGCATCCACGTTGTGCCGGATTTGGGAACGCCTGTGATAAAAAAAAAAGAGGGTGGTCTGTTATTCTGATCCATTACTTACTCGTCGCCTCACATATTTTTTGATACTGTTTTTAGATCTGACGGATTGTCTAAACACTGAATGTCTCTTAATTAGTAAGGAACAATGTTTCTGTCAAGAGACAAAAGAGACAACGATTTAAAATTGTAATTTTTTAACTTATTCCTTTGATTTAAACAATACCACATAATTATAAGGGCCGAGTTCCGCAGCATTTATCTTTTTAAATCCTACGTCAGTGACCAGTTTTTCCGTTTCTTCCTGGGACAGGCGTATATGTTCCGGCGGACCGGGAGGGCCATCCATTTTTTTGAATTCGATGACAGCCAGGAATCCCCCGGGTTTAAGAAGATTGAGAACCTGTTTTAAGACAGTCTGGTCAGCGTTCATCTCCTTGAAGTCATGCAGTACGGTGGCCATCAGGCATATATCCAAGCTATATGCATCGATGTCTATTTCCTTGGTGGCATCCGCCTTGATGGTTGAAATATTGGCTTCATCCCTTTGCAACGCATCCTCTTCCAACATCCGAAGCCCATCCTCCCAGAGGTCCACGGCATAAACCAGGCCGGTGGGCCCAGTAAGCTGCGATAGAAATAGTGAATACAGTCCTTTTCCACAGGCCAGATCCAGAATCACTGATCCCGGTTGAATTGACAGCATCTTTTTCAAAATCTGTGTGTTAATCAGTTCAAAGCTGCTTTTGCCGGCACCTTTGGGTTTTGTCTGGTCCATAAATTTGCCTCCTTGGGAATTTGTGCTTTGCCTGGTTGTCGGTTTTTAATCCGGAAATAATGATCCCCTGCGCATTGCGGTCTTTGGTCGTGAAAGAGATTCATCAGGGCCGCATAACTCCGATATTGAATTCACTATATCATTGTTTCCGGTTATTTATCAGGCATATTTTACCTCAATTTGACTTGCGCGTCTTGTCGTCATTTTTAACCGGGGGATCGTTATCTTTAATATCCCGTTTTTAAACCAGTTCCATGGTGCAAATTTTTTAATATTTATGTCTCATCTCCTTTGGTTTATGTGGTTGAGAGTCTGGGATGGCTGCGGCTCACTGTTTTGCCGCAGCCATCCTGATTTTTGCGGAGAGAAGATGGTCACCTTGCCCTAAGCCGCTTTGATTTCGATCTGTCTGGGTTTGGCGGCTTCGGACTTGGGCAGATGAAGGGTGAGGACCCCATCTTTGAGTTTAGCCGCTACATCTTCTACGTTAATGGTTTGGGGGATGGAAAAACTTCTGACATATTCAACGTCCACAAATTCCTCCCAGTTTGACACCCCCTGGCGATCAAGTCGGCGAACACCGGAGATGGAGAGCTTGCCGTTTTCAATGTTTACTGTGACATCATCTTTATTGACTCCCGGCATATCTGCAAAGAGCAGGATTTCGTTTTCATTTTCATAAATGTCCACTGACGGGGTGGCAGTCCTCAGTTCACGGGTTTTCTCAATGGCCTTGCTTTCGGTTTTGGCGATATCTTTTGTGTCGGTCATGATAACCTCCTGTGGGTTTATTTTTTTAGATGCGTTTTTAATCTAAACAGATGTTTCAATTTTCGTTGCGGGCTGAATCAATGTGGAATCTAAGCCAGCCCACAATTTTTATATTTAGTTAATTGTGATCTGTCTGGGTTTGGCTGCCTCTGATTTGGGCAGAGTCAGGTACAAAACGCCGTCTTTAAGTGTTGCATCAACTTTTTCCGCATCAACCTCATCGGGCAGGGTAAAGCTGCGTGAGAACGTGGTGGCAGACCTTTCATTCCTGTGGGCCTTATACCCTTCGGGTGTCTCAATAGCGCGTTTCCCGCTGATTTCAAGGTAATTGCCTTGGATTTTAATATTGATGTCATCCTTTGATATGCCGGGAAGTTCTGCCCGGACTTCAAAGTTATCACCGTTCTCCATCAGGTTGGTCCTGGGTGAATTGGACCCCAGGGTAAATGCCGGTCCATGCAGGTAAGGTCTGTCCACTTCGTTGAAGAGTCTGTCCATTTTGGTGCGGAGCAGATCCATGGCCCCAAACATTCTGTCGATTTCATTCATTCTTGCAAACATAGTTCATACTCCTTTTTATTTGGTTGTTGTTTTATCGGTTGGCTTGTTTAAATCGGCCTCCCGTTTGTTTGAAAATAAAATATGTATAAATAATTTTCTGTCAATATAGTTTTCATTATTTTTTATTAAAAAATTGACAAAGTAATATCCATCGATTAGTTTTAATAAAAAAGAGGAGGATTAGAAAATGAGCGAATCGAAAATAAAGCCGAATGAGTTCTCCCTGGATGCACTTAAAGGGATGCAGTCTGTGCGGGCTACGTTTACACTTCCCAGGCATGCCATCAATTTAATCAGCACTGTTGCCAATCAATTGGGTGTAAAACAAAAATCAATATTTGATCATTTGATTGAGAATAAAGATATAATTGATCAGATTGCAGATGAGGCAAAAGCGTATGAACCTGAAAAAAAGCACCGCAAGCAAAAAACCTTTGTCTTGAGCCGCAATTGTTTAAGTACCCTGGATACCTTTGCCCGGGAGTACAAACTGCCAAGGGATGTGCTGGTTGAACTCTCCCTCCGGCGGCTCGACCCGGTGATTGCCCAGGAGAAAGAGCGGCATGAAAACAGAAAAATATTGTTGGCGCAGATGCAGGATTTTAGAAAAGTCGGCAGCCATTTTTTGAAGCGGGCACGCGACCTGGTCGGCCGGGATGATGAAACGGTTCAAAACCTTGAATCCTTTTTCAGCCAGTATGACAAAACGATGGATGAGCTTGAGGTCATCATTGAAAAAGGCAAGTCCGTGGAGCAGTTCCCCTCAGCCCGGGAACAGCAGATGTCCGCCTGACGTTAGAAAAACTAACACTGTATTATTGCGGTTGCAGTGATACATCGACATCTATCGGATAACCTGGGTGGATGAAATGGTGTTGATTCCGTATTTGTCTATTTTGGCATGCAGCGTAGGCCGGGATATGTCCAAAAGCCGGGCCGCCTGGGAGCGATTACCGTTTGAGATTTTCAACGCTTCTTCCACGGCCATGGCGCAAATGGTATCTGAAAAAAATTCAAAACTGTGATCATTGGATGGGTGGGACAGGCAGCTATGGACCCATTGACGGATAGTCTCTTCCTGGTTTGAACCCTGGGAAATTTCTCCCGGGGTTTCCTGTTTTCGGATAATCTGGCTTAGGTCGCTGACTGACAAGGGGTTACCGCGGTTAAAGATCAGGGCCTTGTGGATCAGGTTGGCAAGTTCTCTGACATTGCCCGGCCATTCGTATGTTTTCAAAAGGTCCAGGGCCTCTTCCCTGATGCCGGGGTTGTCGATTTTCAGTTCATGGGAGAATCGTTCCAGATAATGGGCGGTCAGGGGTTGGATATCTTCCAGACGATCCCTGAGGGGCGGCAGTTCAATGGTGACGACTTTGAGGCGGAAATAGAGATCTTCTCTAAAAAGTCCCTGGGCAATAGCGGCTTTAAGATCTCTGTTGGTTGCGGCAATGATGCGTACGTCCACAGGTATGGTTTCATCGCCGCCCAGCCGCTCAATGCATCTTTCCTGGAGCAGGCGCAGAATTTTGGCCTGGATGGAAATGGGCATGTCCCCGATTTCATCCAGGAACACCGTACCGCCGTCCGCCTGCTCAATTTTGCCGATATGCCGTCGCGCCGCACCGGTAAATGCCCCTTTTTCAAAACCGAATAACTCGCTTTCCAGAAGATTTTCCGGGATGGCCACGCAGTTGATGATGGAAAAGTTTTTATCTGACCGTATACCGTGCTGGTACACGGCCCTGGACACCAGTTCCTTACCGGTACCCGATTCACCCTGGATCAGCACGGTGGCATCGGTCTGGGCCACACGGCCGATGGTTTTATATACTTTTTGCATGCCGGGACTCTGGCCCACAATGGCATCCGGAGAATAGGTCGCAGGTTCGGCATCCACATGCACCGGGGTGCGCATGCAATAGCCTGCATCAATGGCCTGGGTAATCAGCTTGAGCATTTCAGGAATGTCAAAGGGCTTGAGCAGATAATCAAAGGCGCCGGCCTTGGTGGCTTCAATGGCGGTGTCCGTGGTGCCGAATGCCGTGACAATAATGGCCGGCAGGGTGGCATCCAGTTTTTTTATTTCTTTAAATGTTTCAAGTCCGTTCATGCCCGGCAGGCGTACATCCAGAATCACCAGATCCAGAGGCATTGTTTTGACGATTTCAATACCGGCCTCTCCGGAAGCCGCAGACACCACGTCATAGTCCTCTTCGGTGAGAAGTTTGGAAAAACTGATTCTCAGCTGATCGTCGTCGTCAATGATCAGAATCTTTGCCATGGACATCCTCCCCTGCAGGCAGCGTAATCGTGAAACAGGCTCCCTTGCCCTCCTGGCTGTCCAGCACCAGGCAACCGCCATGCTCGCTGATAATATTAAAACAGATGCTCAACCCCAACCCTGTTCCGTCGTCTTTTGTGGTGAAAAACGGGTTGAACACTTCGTCCTGGATAGATGCGGGAATACCGGGCCCGGTATCCTGGATTCGTATCACTGCCGTGTCCCTGTCTGTATTGATATTGTCCATGGTTTCGCTGATGGTGATCCGGCCACCTTTGTCCATGGCTTCACAGGCATTGATAATAATATTGGCAAGAACCTCTTTGAACTGGCCCGCGTCCAGCAGCACATCGTCCAAAGGTGCGCTGCGAACGACTTGGACCATTACCCCGTATGATTTTAACCGTTGTTCCAGCAGGCGCAACGTATTATCCACTACTAGGGACGGACTTTGTGCCTTCATGGTTAATTTTGGCGGTCTGGAAAATTCCAGAAAATTTTCTAGAATTTTATTGATCTGCCCGATTTCTGTTGAAATTACACTGATGTTCTCCTGCTGGTCCTGGGACAGCTTGGTGGACCGGCCCAGGGAAAACAACCTCATTTTAATGGAGGTTAAAGGATTTCTGATGGAATGAGCGGTCCCTGCGGCAAGTTGACCTACCAGGGCCATTTTTTCGGACTGCATCAAAGACTCCCGGCTTCGTACAAGTTCGGCATGGGTCTGTTCGGCATTTTCAATTAAGCCGTGGACACTGCTTTTCAATGCTGCCAGTTCGTTGCCGGACACCCGGCCTTCGCCTAGATGATCTGCTTCTGCCGCAAGTTTCCGGATGGGTTCCAGGATGTGGCGGGTAAAAATATAATTGATCAAAAGGCTGAGCAACACCACCGTGACAATGGCCAGAAGGCCGATATAGCGTAAATTTTTGGCATCGGCACGGCTATCTTCCACGGTAACGTCTATGGCCTTTTTATGTGCAGCTTTAAATTTTTCACAAAGCTCATAAATTCTGAAAAAATTTGCCCTGACTTCACGATGGAGGGCGGCCCCTGCACCCGGGTCGCCCTTTTCATATAAGCTCAGCGCCCTGTCCTTGGCCGTAATATACGTGGCGTACACGGATTCAATCCGGCATAGATCCTGCTTTTCCCAACTTTCGGTGACCAGAGGCTTGGCCCGGGCCAGCTGGCTTTCGAAATCTTGTTTAAAGTCAGCCAGCTGCCTGAGCCATTCAGGGTTTTTATCCAGAAGATAATAGGATAGATACCCTTTCTGGTTGAGCAAAGAGGTTTCAAGGGCCTCGGCGGCCTGATACATGGGAATATGCCTTGCTACAATACCGGTGAACAGATTTTCCGTTTTATAGGTATACCAGATCATGGCAATGCTGCCCATGACCGTTATTCCTAAAAGTACGGCATTGGCAAGATATACCCGTTGTCTCAGGCTCATTAATACCATCTCCTTTTCAATAGATTTTCTCAGTTTGGACGGCTCGTTAGAGGCGGTTAGATCATAAAGTAGCCCTTCTGTCGAACCGTTAAAACATTAAATATCGCCGGAGCGCCTCAGCAGCAACCGGGCTTCAGCCTTGCGGATACGTTCTTCCTGTTCGTCTTTCCGCTTCCAGGCATTGGCCAGTTTTTCACTGATATCCTCAAAATCAGCCGGCTTCATCAGGTAATCAAAGGCGCCTTCCTTCATGCCTTCCACAGCCGTCTCCGTGGAGCCATGTCCGGTGAGCATGATCACTTCCACCAGGGGATAACCGGCCTTGATTTTTTTCAAGGTCTCTATGCCGTCCATGCCGGGCATGCGGATATCCAGGATCACTACGTCGATTTCTGTTTTTTCAAGCAGGTCAAGGGCCTCTTGTCCTGAATAGGCGGTAGATACCTTTTCCCCTTGCCCGGTCAGGCGCAGGGAAAACATCTCTACAAAATCTTTTTCATCATCAACGATCAAGATTTTTACCGGTATTTTTACCATGGGTTTTTCTCCTTAAAATATTTATGAAAGCGCGTGTCATTGTTTATTTAGCATGCCATTCAGGCAGGCAGATCGTAAACGTGGTGCCCTGTCCGGGTTCTGAATCCACATGGATGCTGCCTGACAGTCCGGTCATGATCTTGTGCACCACAAACAGCCCAAGTCCGGTGCCGGATTCATTTTCAGACACATTGGGCTTGGTGGTGAAAAAAGGATCAAATATTTTTTCCATATTTTCCGGTGTAATGCCGCTGCCGTTATCCCGGACTTCAAGGCAGACCGTTTGATCCTCCCGGTAAAGGGAAAGCCAAATCTGCCCGCCGGTCTCCACGGCATCCACCGCGTTTTCTAATAGATTGATCAATACCTGGCGTGCCTGGAACGGATCGGTGTGCATCAGCATCTGATGTTCAGGCTCGGTATCCCATTGTACCGTTACCTTTTTAGCCTGTGTTTTCTGTTTGATCAACACCACGGTATCCTCGGTAAGCTGACGGATATCCACCGGGGTGAGTTCATGACCGTGTTTGCGCACATAGCCCAGCAGCTGGTGCGTGATCCGCCTGGCCCTGTCCACGCTTTTTTCTATTTTTTCAAGTCCTTTGAAAAGCATTTCCTTTTCTGAAAGCTGGTCCGATTTCTCCAGCACCATGCGCATGAATCCGGCTGACTCCTTGATAATGGCCAACGGGTTGTTGATTTCATGGGCAATGCCTGTGGACATGGTGCCAAGGGAGGCTAAACGCTGGGTGTGAATCATGCGTTTTTCCAGACGCCGCCTGAAGATTTTATCCCGTTCCCGGGCTGCTTCCAGGCGTTTGAGTTCCCAGGCCTGACGGATTTTTCCGGCCAGGTGGTCGATCTCAATGGGTTTGGACAGGTAGTCAAAGGCACCGGCCTTGATCCCTTCGACCCCTTCAGTTACCGCAGCGTTTCCGGTCAGGAAAATTACCTGCAGGCCCGGGTGGTACTTGTTGATGGCCTTAAAGGTCTCTATCCCAGACATACCGGGCATCTTCATATCCAGCACCACCACATCAGCTTCATTGGCACCAAGATATTCCAGGCAGGATGCCCCGTCCGGCGCCTGGTTGACAACCATATTTCGTCGCTCCAGACGCCGGGCAATGGCTTTTCTAAAGCTGTCTTCATCATCTACCAGCAGCACACGGACAACTTTGCCGGTATCATTTTCTAAGGTATTGATTTCCATCAGGTTCAGTAAATGCCTCCTATATTAGACCCAAAATCTTCCACCATGTACATACCACGCCCACCAGGATCAAAAGCAGGGTTGGTGTGGCCACAAGACCCAGTTTAGTCAGATCCGAGGATTTAAAGTACTTGTATGAATAGGCAATAGCATTGGGCGGACAACCGATGACCAGCAGCATGGCAAAAGATGTGGCCATACCAAGGCCTAAGGCCAGGATGGTCGGGTTGACGCCTTCTAACTGGGCCATGGGGATAACAATGGGCAGAATTAACGCCGCTGCCGCCACATTGGCCATGGCATTGGTAACAAGAGCCCCGAATACGGCCACACCCACAAAGAGCACCAGCCAGCCCTTACCCTGGATCAGCGGGAAGAACAGGTTGGCAAAATAATCCGCAGCCCCGGAGTATCCCATGGCAAGACCTAAAGAAATACCGCCACCGAAAATAAACAGGGCAGTCCCCCATTCCAGGTTGTCATTGATGTCCCGCCATTTCAAGACACCGAACAGCACCAGGCAGGCCACGCCCACCATACCGGTAATGGAGTAGTGAAAACCGTGGATGCCCTTGGTGAGCCAGGATACAAAGGAGATGGCAATGATGATCAATGCTTTTTTCTCGGCTGCTGTCATGGGACCTAAATCCTCATCAAAATCAGGCAGCTTGAATTTAGGATCGGGCCGGTAAATAAAGTAGGTGACCAACACAGCAACAGGCACACAGATAATGGCTGCCGGCATACAATACTTGATCCATTCAAAAAATGTGATTTCAATACCGGTGAACTCCTTTAAAAATGCAGCAGAGACCATGCACCGTCCACCACCCACTAAGGTTCCCATGCCACCGCAGGAACAGGCAAAGGGCAGGGACAGCATCATGAATTTTGCTGTATTGGTATTGGGCTCAATACCCACGGCCCGCATCAACGGCAGCATGGTCACAATGCCGATGGCACAGGCGGCTGCATCATGCATGAAAGAGGATGAAATCCCCAAACCCATGGCAATGATAAAGGTGAACTTTGTTACGGAATTGCCCGCTTTCTTAATAATATAATACCCCAGGCGTTTTGTCAGCCCAACTTTGTCCAGGGCAATGGCAAAGATCAGGCAACACATGATGAAAATAACAACCGGATGCATGTAGGGTGCCCATGCCCCTTTTACATCGGTAATGCCCAGGAAAACAAGGGAGGCGCCAATAAGCACTGCCGTGATTTCAAGGGGAATGGGCTCCACCACAAACAAGATGACCAGCACCGCAAGTACGGATAAGAACCGTTTGGCTTTGGGGCTCAATCCATCCACATAATCCACATTAACCTCTGAAAGGCCCATTTCCTTGGCCTGGTCGGCAAGATACTGCACCCGGGCCTGTTCGGTGCCGGGGGCCTTGGCTGTCAGAATAACCGGTTTTCCCGGTGCTGTTTCCTGGCTTGAAAAATATTGACTAACTGCCCCACTTAACTGGTCTGCACCAGTGCCGGAAAGTTTAAATTTTGTTCCTTCCGGCCTGGGCAGAATAAACACGATTACACCTATCAACACTGCTACCACCAGTTTGAATCCGCTCGATTTGAATATCATTGATTTATTTCTCCGTTCTATTGGTTTTGGCCTGCCGTGCCAGGCTGATTTTTTCCATTAATTCTTTAAGTTCGCAGGGCTTTGTCAGGTAATCAAAAGCACCTAATGTCATACCGTCCTCTGCGGCTGTTCTCGAACCGTGTCCGGTTAAAATGATCACCGGCAGATCCGGGGCCATTTTCTTGACAATTTTCAACACCTCAATGCCGTCCATGTCTTCCATCTTCAGATCCAGGACCATTACATCGAATCTGGCTTCCCGAAGGGCCCGCAGCGCTTGGGCACCGGAATAGGCTTTGACGGCTTTGATGCCCCGGCGGCCTAGCCGGTTGGTCAGCACATCCACAAATCCTTTTTCGTCATCCACCAAAAGCAGCCGGGTATGGGGTAAAGGGGTGTCTTTCATTTTTTCTTCTTGCCTTTAAATTGATGTAAAATTTAAGTCCGTAACCAAGAGGCGCGTTTGGATGAAAATTTGCCCAGATGCAAGGCGCAAGGGGATTTGCAACCGGAGCATACTGCAGTATGTGAGGATTGCAAATTTCCGCAGCAACGCCGCAGGCGGGTGAATTTTCATCCAAACACTAGACCATGCGGCCTGTGATTTCTTTGGCCCTGGCCTCCATGATTTTTTCCTCGTGTTTGAATTTTTTCGTCGCCGCCTCTTCAATCTTTGCGATGAGCTCTTCGAGATTACAGGGCTTCATCAGGTAGTCAAATGCGCCGCGTTTCATCCCTTTAATGGCATTGTCAACTGTGGCATGGCCCGTGAGCATGATCACTTCCACCAGCGGATTTAAGTTTTTAATGGCCTGAAGTGTTTCAAGGCCGTCCATGCCGGGCATCTTCACGTCAAGGACCACCACATCCGTGTTGGTGTGTTCAGACATAAAGTTTATGGCTGACTGGCCGTCGTAAACGGCGTCCGCTTTGAGCTCACGTTTTTCGAGCCGTTTAATCAAAGTGTCCAGAAAGGCTTTCTCATCATCGACAAATAAAAGTTTCATCTGCAAAGTCTCCCTAAGTGGTTTAAAGGTTAAAAAGTTTTTAAATTTCTTCTATGCGTTGTTATAAGAGTGAGCCTAAGTATGGATAGGCTCGGTCAGCTTATGCGTGTGTCTTGTATTACTTGTTGACGACGTGGCTGTCTTTTGGACATCTAAGGGCAACCGGATTAGAAAACAGGTACCTTGGCCCATACGGCTTTCTACTTCAATTATGCCGCCCATTTTCTGAATAATGCCGTAACAGATGGACAGCCCTAATCCTGTGCCTTTTCCCACGGCCTTGGTGGTGAAAAAAGGATCAAATATCCGGTCCAGGTATTGGGCGGGAATGCCTGGTCCGTTGTCCTCCACTTTTATTTCAATCATGTTGTCGTCCTCATCATTGAGTCCGGTTACAATCTCCACGTTGCCGCCGTCTTTACCCATGGCATCAATGGCGTTGTTGGTCAGGTTCAAAATGACTTGCTGCAGTTCGGAAGGGGAAAATCGGATAAAGGGCAGGTCAGGATCAAGCCGGGTGGAGATGGTAACGTTGTTATATCGTGCCATCTGGGCAGTGAGTTCAACGATTTCCCGAATGGTGTCATTAATGTCGATATCGGCGACTGTGGCATCACTTTTTCGTGCAAAGCTCAGCAGTTTGTGGGTAATGTCCTTGCAGCGCCGCCCCTGGGTTGTGATCTGTTCAATGGCCCGATTAAACTCACTCTTGTTGTCTGAGGTTATCCCGGTCTCTTCTTCAAGAAGATCGTTCATCCAGCCCGCTTCTTCCACCATGATAGCCACAGGGTTGTTGATTTCATGGGCAATGCCTGCCGCAAGTTCACCAATGGTGGCTAATTTGCCGCTTTCCACCACCTGCTGGTTCATGGCTTCATTTTTTTTGTCTGCCCTTGCGATGCGTTTGACAAGGTTTTTGGAGAGTGTAAAAGAAACTGACACTATGGCTGCGCAGCCTAACAGGAATATAATGAGGGTGAGCACTTCGGCCTTCCACATATCCCTTAATGCATCTCCGGCATCCTGGCGGAACACCATGCGCCAATCCACTGTTTTGAACAGCGCCAGGGCATACAAACACGTGTTGCCTTTGTCATTTTTATGCTTGAGGATGAGTGAATGCTTATCTTTAAAAATGGCTGGATCCGCGATAAATGAAGGGACGATTTCCATGGTTCCCGAGCGGGGATGGGTTTGCAGCCGGCCTTGGGCATTGACAATAAATGCCGTACCTGTCCTGCCGATCTGGACGTTTTCCACTAAACTGTTAAACGCTGTAAAATTAATGGTGGATCTTAGAATATAGGTTCGGCCCTGGGCCGACAGCTTCACTGCCAGGATAAAATGGGGGTGGCCGCGAAGTCCTGCAAATACATCGGAAATATAGTATGGGCTGTCCATGGCCTTTAAAAACCAGGTGGCCTCACTGTAATCGGCATTGACAAGGCGAAAAGGGCCTTCATAAGCAAACTGAATACCGGCTGAATCCACAAGGCCTAGATCCGTAAACACATCTCCATATTCATCTTTGAGTTCAGATAGTTGTGATGTGAGAAACTGCTGGGCCATATCCGGTTCGGTGGTGGATAACTGCCGGGCCAGGTAGCGGATATTTCCCAGCTTTTCTTTGAGAAAGGTATCGATATTCTGGGTATGTTTGAGTACAAGTTCCCCGATATGGGCACTGATCTTTTCGGAATAGGCCAGATGAAACCGCCAGCATAGTATGCCTACGGTGAGCATCATGGGGATAATGGAAACCAGCAGGATACGAATTCTGATATTCCGGGTCAGTACCTGATAAAATTCTTTTCTGTCAGCAATCGGTTCATTCATAATATCTATGACTCCTGTGAGGCCGTTTCATCCGGCTTACGTGTTTAAACACAGAAATATCAAGATATATGCCAGCTGAAGAAAAGTGCTGGAAATAGAAGGTAATAACTTGAAATGATACAATAATTTAAAAAACGTGACAGGTGGTCAAAAAGGCTGCCACCTGTCACGTTTTTTTACAGTATGTAAAGAACTATTGCGATGTCACCCTAAATGGCGGGGGTTATTGGGGGATTGCTCCTTTCAAAAACAGTCTTTCCAAATCCTGGTATCCATACTGCTTAAGTTCTTGTCTGGGAATAAATTTCAACGCGGCCGAATTAATGCAGTATCTTAGGCCGGTGGGATCGGGGCCATCGTCAAACACGTGCCCTAAATGGGCATTGGAGGTTTTACTTCTAACTTCCGTGCGCTGCACGAAAAGGAGGGTATCCTCTTTTTCAATAATCTGTTCCTCCTGGATGGGCCGGGTAAAGCTGGGCCATCCGCAGCCGGAATCAAATTTATCTGTTGACGAGAACAAAGGCGTTCCCGAGATCACATCGACGTAAATGCCCTCCTGATCGTTGTCCCAGAACTCGTTTGTAAAGGGGGGTTCTGTAGCATTTTCACGGGTGACCTTGTATTGGATGGGGGAAAGCTGTTTTTTCAATGTTTCATTATCCGGAATAGTTGGTGTCAGGTTTTTTTGCTCTGTTTGGGTTTCTGTGGGGCCTTTTTCCGGACTAATTTGGTCAAAAATTTCCAAGTTTTTTTTATTCCATACCCGGTTGACAAAAGACTGTCGACCCGACCCGAGGCTGTAATATTTGTACTGGATGGCATTTTTTTTATGGTAATCCTGATGGTATTCTTCGGCTGGGAAAAATTCAACCGCCTCCTGGACCTGGGTGACAACGGCCTTGTCAAACATTTTTGATTTATCAATCTGCTGGATCACCGCAAGGGCCAGTTGTTTTTGTTCTTCGTTATGATAGAAAACGGCAGATCGGTACTGACTGCCGCGGTCCAAAAAAGATCCGGCTTCATCGGTGGGGTCAATCCGGCTGAAAAATATTTTCAAAAGGTCTTGGTATGTAATGATTTTTGGGTCAAAATGCACCTGGACCACTTCAGCATGGCCCGTTTGTCCGGTGCACACAAGTTCGTAACTGGGATTGTCCACATCCCCACCCATGTATCCGGAAACGACTTGTTCAATTCCTTCTGTATTATCAAATGCTGATGCGATGCACCAGAAACACCCGCCGGCAAAGGTTGCTGTGTTGAGCTGATTCATATGTGTGTTCCTTTCCCTTAAGCTGGCTGTCGCCTGTTAATATCAATTTTGTGCATTCCTTATGCTCAGCAGGATGGGTACCGCAATGAAAATCGTTTTACCCTGCCTTCTTTATTAAGCCTAAGCTTATTTTAAATGATTAGCACTTTTCAGAGCAGGGCAAGGGGGCAGATGATAAAATCAGGGGGGCGCATGGGGAAATATATTTCGATCAGATAATTTTGAAATTTAATTTACCACGAAGAACACGAAACGCACGAAGATATTAATCCCCAAACTTCGCGCGCTTCGTGTTTTGCGTGGTGGAGAATTATACGTTTAAAGCATGTAAAGGTCCAGTTTTTCAATATCAATAATAAGTTCAATGTCACTTGAGGCGGGAGTACCGACTTTTTTAAATCCCAGTTTGTCGGCAAGGCGCAGCATTTGCCTGTTTTCACGCAGCACCACACCAAATACCCGTTTCAGGCCGTAGCGTTTGGAAAATGCCAGGCAGGATTTTAAAAGCGCTGCCCCGATTCCTTTGCCTTGCCAGGAATCGGCCAGCATAATGGCAAATTCGCCCTCGGTGCCGTTGGCGGTGAAGATGATTCTGGCGGTGCCGATAATTTTTTCCCCGTTGTGAGCCGGAAACCAGGCGACCAGGGCCACTTCCCGGTCATAATCAATCTGGGTCAGTTGGATCAGCATGCGTTTGGACAATTGTTTCAGGGGTGTGAAAAAACGCAGATATATGGTCTGGGTTGACAGGCTTTCAAAAAAGGCCAGCATGGCGTCGGCATCTTCCGGCTTTACCGGGCGGATCAGTACCTGTTCACTTTCCTGGGTGGTATACAGCTGTTCCTGCCAGGCCGGGTAGGGGCTGATAATAAGGTGGTCCGGCGCGGCTGCCGGGGGCGGGGACAGGTGGATAATTGCGTTAAGCCCCATCAGTTGCCCATCGGTGACCGC
This sequence comes from uncultured Desulfobacter sp., assembly GCF_963677125.1. NCBI lineage: Bacteria > Pseudomonadati > Thermodesulfobacteriota > Desulfobacteria > Desulfobacterales > Desulfobacteraceae > Desulfobacter > uncultured Desulfobacter sp. The sequence continues at coordinate 4,750,516 of NZ_OY781882.1, forward strand.
TACCGGATTGATTTCCAATTCACAAATTGGGGGAAAATCGGTGACCAGTCTGCTTACACGTATTAAAAGCGTTTCCACAAGCGCCTGGTCAACAGCTTTGAACCCAAGGAGGCCTTTTAACGCTTTGGCTATTTTGGTTGCGTTGATGGTCCGGGCAGCCAGGATAGAATTTAAAGGCGGCAAGGTGACAGCCGTGTCCTGGTAAATTTGAGACATCGCACCGCCTATGCCAAATTTAATAACCGGCCCGAACTGGACATCAAGTTTGGCACCAACATAAAGTTCATAGTCCGGTGCCGGCACGTTATCCCCGGCAGGTTCTGCCTGGCTTACGGGTATACCGTAAGCATTCAGAACTGTTTGGGCTTCACTTCCGTTTAACAGGAATTGTTCGTTTTTCAGATGGGTTTCTATAATTGATCCGGCCTGGTCATGGTTTATTTTCAGCTTGATGTCGCGCCGGACCGGTATTTCGTTGAGCATGTCAATATTTCGGCTGTGCCTGTACAGACCCGCAAACGCCTGGACCGCTTTCTCTGGTGTATCATAGGTCAACCCCTCTTTTTCATTGAGAATCTGGCGGGCGCTGTCCATGCTTGTACCGCCCAGCCATGCGGAAAATACAGGGCTGGGCAGGGATGATATCTGGTCTGCTATAATCTGGGCGAGGTCAGCCGGGGCAAAATGGTCCACGGGTGAATGGATCATAAGGACACCGTCAACCTCCGGTGCCAGGGCCGTAATGTTAACCGCCCGGGCAATCTGGGTACAAGATGCATCGGCCTGAACATCCACAGGGTTGGTGTTGCTCCATGGTTTTTCAAGGGCGGACTCAAGAGCTTCAATGGTTTGAATGCTGAGCACGGCGGGTTCAAAACCAAAAGATGAAAGGGCATCCACCGCCATGACACCGGGACCTGCTGCATTGGTGACAATGGCCAATCGTCTGCCTGTGGGACGCTGCTGCCTTGCCAGAATCCGGGTAAAGTCAAACAATTGTTCAAAGGTGTCCACCCGCAGGATGCCTGCCCGTTCAAAGGCAATATCATAAACCGCATCTTTTCCGGCAAGGGCACCGGTATGAAAAGAGGCCGCCCAGGCACCGGCTGCCGACCGTCCGGATTTCAGGCAGATGATCGGTTTGATGCGGGAGACGGCCCGGGCTGCGCTCATAAAGTTTCGGATCCGCGTGATGTTTTCCATGTACATGATGATGCTGTCCACGCCCCGTTGCTCGCCTAAATAATCGATCATGTCGGCAAAATCAACGTCCAGCATGGACCCTAAATTGACGATATGGCTGAACCCTATATGTTCCTTTTCAGCCAGATCCATGACCGACGCGCACACGGATCCGGATTGGGACAAAAAGGCTACGCGTCCCTTTGCCGGTGAACCCGGCATATGGGATGCATTCAGGTTCAGCGGAGGGTGGGCAATGCCCATGCAGTTGGGGCCGATGATACGCATGTCGCTTTGCCCGGCAGCGTCTTTGATCTGTTGTTCCATCCTGGCGCCTTTCTCGCCTGTTTCCCGCCCCCCGCCACTGATAATCACGGCCCCTGCAACACCTTTTTGCGCGCATGCTTCAATGATTTGGGGGGCCTGGTCGATGGGGGTCGTTACCACGGCCAGGTCCACAATGCCTTCAATATCACTGATATTTTTTGCGGCAGGCATATTCAGGATTTTGGCATGATCCGGATTGACAGGCGTGACAGCCCCCTTAAATCCGCCGTCAATGAGATTGCGTATCAGGGTTTGCCCCACCCGATGCTGTTCGTCACCGGAACCGATTACGGCAATGGCGCCGGGATTAAATATTCTGGATAGATTTTGTGTGCCCACTTGTCTCTCCCTGGGTTACGGAATCAGCCAAATCGTGAATTTTCTGGACGCGTAAATAATTTTTCTAGGGATTCGTCCCATATCGAAGCTTTCAACATCCGACATCCCCCTGCGTCCCATAACAATGGTGTCGCATTGTGTGGCCCTGGCGGTGTCCAGCAAAGCGCCTGCCCGACTCTGAGCGCCCTGGACAATACGGGTTTCAATCCGGTCTTCCGGGATGCCTGCCTGGGTCAAGATCTCTTTTGCTTCAAACAGGGCACTATTGAGTTTGTCGTGGGCCCAAAGGGCCAGGTCTGCGAAAGGATCCTGACCTTTGGGTGCTGAATCCTTTACTGTGGTGCGCATGATCGAACAAAGCAGAATTCGGCAGTTGGTGTTGGCCATCATATCGGCTGTGTAACGCACGGCGCGCATACCGCCCGGGGAACCGTCAACCGCAACGCATTGATAATGGCGGATTTCACGGGTCCCCGCAATGATCAACGGAATAAAGTCCGCTTTTTCCACCAGTTTGGCGGCCACGCCACCCATGGCCACGCTGAGGATGGAGTTATCACGGCCTTTTCTGCGGATAACCAGGCTCTGGTATTCATTGTTTTTAATCTCTTCCAGAATACCCCTGGCAACCCCCTTGGATTGGTCGACAAGTTTGATGTCGATATTGTCCGCCTTATATCCGGCGGCGATCATTTTTTGGCGCGCCTCTTTGAGAAATTCGGTTATTATTGTCTTTTGTCCCATTTCCCAGGCCTTTACCTGGGCTACGGAAACATTGCTGAAAGCATCCCTGGTCAGATCATAATAAGCGTCAGGCACAGGCGTCGTTATGTTAAATAAGGTTATTTTCCTGTCTCTAAACGGTTTGAAGCTGCAAATATAGTCAATGGTCCTTTTTGAACGTTTTGAGCCGTCTATGGTCACTAATATTTTTTTTTCGTCTGACATAAGACCTCCTTTGTAAAATCCCGGGCAGGTTTTTGGGGCCAAACCCGGGAATATTTTTTAGTGGATGATATCCGGGCCTAAACGGAGCACGGGCACCGGGCTGTGACGAAATATTTTTTCTATGGTGCTGCCCAGGGTAAATTTGGCCGAACGGCTGCGCCCCCTGGGGCCCAGCACCAGAACATCGGCACCAATCTCCTGGGAGGCGGAAAGAATCTGTTCGTAAGGAACACCCGAATCAATGGAAATATTAAGCCCGTCAATGTCGCTGAGCCCGGCCGTTTTTATCTGGTCAGCCATAAGGTCATGCCGCCGCTGTTTTTCCTTCGGCAAAAATTGTTCAAGGTCAAACGTATTTTCAGGAATATAGTGGGACTTTACCCAGGCGATCTCCTTGGCACTGATGCAGTTGAATGCATACAGTTTTGCCCCGGTGATTTTAGCCAGCCATCCGGCATTGGCCAGGATCGCCGGAGACCAGGGTGAAAAGTCCACCGCCGCCATCACGGTGCGGATCTTTGTGGCTTCAGGGGTGGCCTTGCCTGAGTACGCGCGTTTGAAAATATGTTTGTCCCTTACACTGAGCAACGGGGTTGGGGTGTGACGGAATACATATTCCGCCGTACTGCCGAACATAAACTTGGAGAGGTTGGACCGTCCTTTATTTGCCATGACAACAAGGTCAGGGGCTACGCGGTCAACCATCTCGATAATACCGTCTGCCGGATATCCCGTTGAGATGCGGATATCCGTTTCGTTGGTAAATTTAGCAAATCGTTCCATGATCAGTTTATTGATTTGATCGGTTCGGTTTTTTTTCAGGGCATCCAGATATTCTTTTGTATCTTCCCGGCAGGGGTACATCATCCCGGCCATGAATGCCGGATTGACATCCCTTATGGGAATAATCGAACAAATGGTGACCTTGAGATGTGCCTGTTCCGCCAGATTCAGGGCATAGCCCAGGGTCATGGGCGAATAATCGGACAGGTCGATGCAGGCCATAATGGATTTGATGTCAGTCATCAATTACTCCTTAATCTTGGGGGGATCAGGTGTTTTCCCATTTCGAAAAACAGGTCCTGCTCCCGGATCACTCCTGTGGGTTTGCCGTTTTCAGTGACAATCAGACGGCGCTGGTTTTGGTCCACCATGATCCAGGCCGCTTCCATCAGGGTGGATTCCCAATCAATGGATATGGGTGCCGGGGACATAATTTCGCTGATGGTCAACGTTCGGATCTGTTCTACGGCGCTTGTGAACATCCCGCGCCAGAACATGGGGGAGAATTGGATGGAATCTGCTGTGGCCGGTTTGTTCGAGGTCAGGTAGCCGGGCAGAATTTGTTCCAGCAGGTCGCGGATGGTGAGAATACCCTGGATCTGTCCGTTTTTGTCCATGACCAGTATGGATCTGTGGCCGGTTTCCATGATCAGGTCCGAGGTGGGCAGCGTTACAAAAGAAGCTTTAAGTTCCTGGACGGATTCGGCAATGGAGGCGTCCTCGTTAATCGTGGTGTAAGCACTTAACGGAATCATTGCCGAACATACCAGGTCCTCTTCGGGCTTGCCTGTTTGTTGCTTGCTCCGGCAGGCTTCCCGGATTTTATCGGATAAAAGATCAATGTCACAAGGCTTTGCCAGGTAGTCGAATGCACCCAATACCAGGGACTGTTCTGCCGAATCTTTATCCCCATGGCCCGTAAGCATGATGACCGGCAAATCGGGTTCTAATTTAATTATTTTTTCAAGAACCTCGTGTCCGTCCATGCCGGGCATGCGGATGTCCAGAATGGCTACATCCGGCGACTGGTCAAGGCATTGCAGCGCTTTTTCGCCGTTTTCGGCAAGAATGGTCGCAAACCCGTTACGTTCCAGGATTTTGCGCGTAGTTTCCCTGAACCGTTTTTCATCATCAACCATTAAGACTTTTATGGGTTGTTTCATTTTATATTGCTCCTATTTAAAATTTTTTTACACACGGCCGGTGACCGCTGTTATGGCCGAATAAATCAGGCACCACTGGATAGGCACAGATATCAAAAGAACTATAATCGCCCGGGCCTTGGACAGGCCGCAGCTTTGTCGAAATCCTGTATAGACCAACCAGTATTTCCAACTCTCCGTAAACCAGAGCATGAAGGGCAGCCATGAGATGAGCATAGTGATCCCGGACGCATAGGCATAGAGCCCGAACACCAGGGAAAAGTCCTGTTTTTTGCCGCAGATCATCACCATGGTGCAAAAGCCTGTAACGGCACTGATGAGCACCATGCCCGCCGCATTGATAAAATAGATCAATGCCATGACCACAGGAGATTGGGGGCCAGGGCCTGTCAGCAGGCCGGCACCGGCATAAAATCCGGCACACAGGGCTGTAAACCCCAAAGCCCTTCCCGTGGTATGGACCCCGGGCAGATCTGCAAAAAACAGGACCGGTTCGATAAGCAGCCGGATTACACCCTGGTTGTAAAATTTCAATGCCGAAAGTGCCCCTGGTGTATTCATGTTCTCCTCCTTAGGTGAAAAGGTGTGTTCTGGCAGACTTTTCACTGGACTGTCCTCCATCGCCTATTTTTTTTAGTAGAATCTGGGTAACTATCTACGATTTTTCAACTTTCGTTATGGGTTGATCCTGGGTATTGAAAGGTCCGGTCAGCCCATGGCTGTTAAAAGAGCTTGCTTATAACCCCTGCGGCAAGCATGATCAGTGTCATGTAGAAAAACACCCGTCGTTCCGTCTCTTTTGAAAAGTAGATCCTGGTTTTGGTTGTTTGTGAGCTTGGTTTCTTTGATCTCTGTGTCATCGCGTCCTCCGTCAATTTCCTGTTAGAATCCAGGCAAAGTGCCGAATCCTCTAACGGTCCAGTAAACACCGGTGAGCAGCAGCAGTACAACGTTGGCAGCAAAGAACAGAGGAATGCCGGCCCTCAGGTAATCTTTGGGTTCCAGGTAACCGCTGGCATATACAATGGCGTTGGGGGGCGTGCCGATGATCAGGCAGTATGCAAAAGATGAAGCAATTGCCGTGGCCATGGCCATGAAGGGCAGATAAGAACTGCCCGGATGCACCATACCGGCCATATTCAGGGTGATGGGGCCTACGGAAGCCGCTGCAGGGCCGTCAGCCATGAGGTTGGTCAGGATAGCGGTCAGGCCGTTGGAGACAGCCATCAACGGCAGGCCTGAATCCATACCGAAATTGGACAAGAATTCAATGGCGGACCGGGCCAGCCAGTATGCGGCACCCGTTGAATCAAGGGTCCGTCCAAAGATGATGGCCCCGGCATAGAGCCAGACAACACCCCAGTCCACACGGTCCTGGTAGTCTCGCCAGTTGACTACGCCGGCCATGATGTAGGCGATGGCGCCGGCCACCGCAATAACGCCGATACCCAGACGAATGGGGTAGATCCCCATATTGTAAAAGGCTTTTTCCGTAAACCAGCCGAACACCATGACCAGGAAAATGATCAGTGCCCAGATTTGCTGTTTGTTCCAGGAGCCCATGCGGTCTATTTCACGGCGCAGGTGGTCCATGGCCGGTGCCAGGGTAACGGTTTTAGGCCTGAAGCGCATGTTGATGATAAACCAGGAAACCGGAATCATGACGATGAGAAGGGGGAAACAGTAGGTGACCCACTGGAAGTAACCGATATCAAGGCCGAACATATCGGTGAGATAGGTCATCATGATAACGTTTCTTGCACCGCCGGAGGGGGCACCCGGACCACCGATATTACAGGCCATGGCAATGGAGATCATCAGCAGTTTGGCAAGCTCTTTGTCCTCGGGCACGTCATCGGTCAAACTGTTCTGGTAGAGCAGCATACCAATGGGCAGGAACATGGCGGCCAGGGCATGGTCGGATATAAAGGCCGCCAAAGGCGTGATGATTAAAAAGAAGATCAGGGTGATCCATTTGGGATTGGGCACGGCCAAACGTTTGAACATCATCATGCACACCCGTTTGTCCACCCCGGTTTTTACAAAGGCGGCCGCAAACATCAATGAACCCATGATGAACCAGCAGGCGTCGGACCAGTAGAGCATGGCTACCTGCTGACGGCTGATGACACCGGTGAAGACCAGGATCAGGCCGATACAGAAGGCAACGGCCGGCAAGGGAATGCACTCGGTTAAGAAACAGAGAACCACAAAAATACCCATGGCAATGGAAACCTTTATTTTCCAGGCACCACCGTCTGCATTTGCCTTATCCTTGTCCGTTAAATTTTCATATTTAAGCCCGTTTTTCCGCAGTTCCAATGCATTGGCCATCAGGGCTTTAAAATCAGCATCGTTGATGCTGTTTTTGACATACGCTTGTGCCTTTTCAAGATTTGCCTTCTGGGATGAGATTTTATATTTTTTACACCACTTGGCATCCCGGTCTAGGAATCTTTCCTTGCTCAGCGCACCGATGCGCATGTTTTGTTCCATAATTTGGGCGGTGAGCAGCTGCCATTGATCAGCTTCTTCACTCTTGACTGAAAAAAGTTCATTGGTAATGTAAGAGACCACTTTTTTCGGGGCAACTGTGTACTCCATGCCCACATCCTTCATGCCGTACGGGGTGGGCATAAAGAGCACTGCAAAGAACAGGACCACAGGAACGATAAAGATCTTCCAGTCGATGTATTTGTCATACCCGGTGACTTTTTTCTTTTCTTGTTTCATTCAATTTACTCCTTGTGTTCAGGTTTACTCGTTCCCTTCTTTGAGAATTTCTCGGGGGGATTTCAGATATTGTTTGGCCTGGGCAGAACGAATTTTTTCTTCCTGATTCATACGTTTCTGGAACGCCAGCTCTGCTTTTTCAATGATATCTTCAATATCTGCAGGCTTCATTAGATAGTCCCAGGCACCTGATTTCAGTCCGTCTATGGCTGAGTCCACCGTGGCATGGCCGGTGAGCATGATTACTTCAGTTAATGGGTATAAATCTTTGATGTGTTTCAAGGTCTCATTGCCGTCCATCCCGGGCATCTTCACATCCAGAACCACCACATGGATATTGTGGGCCGCCAGGATTTTAAGGGCTTCTTCTCCGCTTGGGGCTGTCCATACGTCGTAACCCTTTCTTTCAATGAGTTTGCTGGTGGTCTCAAGGTAGCGGGTTTCATCATCTACCAATAACAGTTTCATCTTTTCCATTAGGTTGTCCTCCTTTAAGACGGTTGGTTTTCATGCGCCGGAAGCTGGATGGAAAACACGGTGCCTTCGTTGAGACGGCTGTCCACGGACATGGTGCCGCCAAAGCTTTCGATGATGCCGAAACATACCGAAAGTCCTAGGCCGGTTCCTCTGCCAACGGCTTTTGTTGTAAAAAAGGGTGAAAAAATTTTATCCATGTGTTCAGGCGCGATGCCGCACCCATTGTCTTTAACCTGAATGTCAACCATGGCCCGGCCTTCATCGTCCCGGGTCTGGGCTGCATTGATCTCAATTTTGCCGCCGTTGGCGCCATGTTGGCTGGTAACGGCATGTATGGCGTTATTGACTAAATTGAGCATGACCTGCTGGAATCGTCCTGGGTCGCCCATGAAATTGGGTATTTTTTCTTCAATCCGGGTGGTGATCTCTACGCCACTGGTACGTGCGGAGTTTTCAACCAGCTTGAGAATTTCAGGAATAACTGTACCCGGGTCCAGGGTGGTGTGCTTGACCTCTTTTTTTCTACCAAACTTTAAGATGGCGGAGGTAATCTCATGGCAACGTTCCACCTGTTTGTGAATCTGGTCCACACTTTCCCGGATATCATTGAGGGTCTTGGGATCGGGAGAATTATCCTTATCCTCTTTGCCCGGGTACAGTTCTTCCATAAGGATTTTAATTAGGGCATATTCACTTTTGATGATCTGTAAGGGATTGTTGATTTCATGGGCAAAGCCGGCGGCCATTTCTCCGATTTCCGCCAGTTGCACGGCCCGGATCAACTGGCTGCCCAGCTGTTCTTTTTCTTCGTCCAGACGGTCCATGCGCCGACAGATGGTCTCGGAGGTGAAATAGGCCAGGACCACCAGGGCTGCCAAGCCTAAAATGGCGATGATTACACAGATCAAGATCGCAGAGTAAAGCGCTTTGTAGGCATCTTGTTTCTCCTGGCGAACCACCAGATACCAGGATTTATTGGCCAGTTTGGATACTGCATATATAAAGGGTTGGCCTTTGGGTGAAAGCTGGAAGGTTTGCTGGCTGGAGGAAAACTGCTCATTCATCCACCCAAAGGCCGGATCTCTATCAAGAAGGGCGATATCCCCGGAACGTCGTGCGGTCTGGGCAACTCCCTCGTTATTTAAAATGTATGCTTCACCTGTTTTGCCAATGCGCACTCCGGATACCATGGAATCAAAAAACACGGTGTCAATGGTGGCGCGCAGCACCCAGGTTCGGTTGTTTTCAGTTTTACGCACAGCCACAACAAAATGGGGGATATTGCGATACCCGAGGAAAATATCACTGATGTAAAAACCCCGGAGCATGGTTTTTTGGAACCAGGGTTCCTGGGTATAACTTTTCCCTGCCAGGGCAAATGATCCGGAGTATTTTAAATGATTGCCCGCTTCGTCAAACAGCCCTAAATCAACAAAGGCGGGAGACCGCTTTTGAAGGCTCTGGCAGATGGTGGTGATGGCCTTGTCGGCCATGATGTCTTCAAATGTGTATGCCCGTGTGATCAGTTCAAGATCGGATTTTCTTTCAAGCAGGAAGGATTCAATCATTTTGCGGTGGTCGGTCAAAATTCTTTCAAGGCTGGCCTGGGTGGATTTATCCAGGGCGGAAGAAAAGAAATAGAAGCTGATCCCCAAAGCAATAATAAAAGGGATCATGGGGAAAAAAGTCATATTAAGAAAAATTGCTCTTTTCAGCCACTGTCTGTTCTGTTTTAATTTGTTCAAGATTTGCCCCTTTGTTCTGTGTTGAAAAGACGGTTCCCTTGTCCGGCATTGCCATTGTATAGAGCAACTATGATGCCGGATAAAAAACAGGAATAAGTAAAATTTAATAAGCTGAAATTAAAGGTGATATTGATTTTATATCAGCGGACAGGTGAGCTTGTAAGGCTTCGCTTCGTCGATACGTTTTTCAAGCTGTAAAAAAGGCTGACACTTGAATAGTAGGAGAATAGGTTGTGGGAGCATCAAGAGAGGACCATATGCTCAAGATTTTGAATTACGGGCAACAGAGCGTGGATGATACGGATATTTCTGCGCAATGCCTAAATTACCCAATAAATAGTGCCTGAACGAAAACCTGGAAATTTTGTTGAGTACAAGGCGGAGGTAAATTTCAACCGGAGTAATACATAGAGTATTTCGAGGATTAAAATTTTCGTCCAACGAAGTAATCGGCAAAATTTACGGTTTTCGGTCGGGCACTAAATAATTTGAAGTTCGTTCATATATTTTAATTTCTTATTAAAACTAATCTAACATTTCTAAATCTTTCCTAAAGTTTTAAGTGTAATTGATGGTTCACTGGGAAAACCTATGCTTGTTACTTCCCAATTAACCGGATGGGAACTGCGGTTCTTGTTGAAAACAGGGAAACCGAAAATACTTTTCAAAAAACAGGTGCAAGGCTGTGATGGAAAACGCTTTCTATATCCATGAAAAACTACAAGTCGCCAGGGTTGTTCATCCAAATCATCTTTTTTATTCGTGCGGTTTGCGGATTTGGCAATAATAATTTCAGGAAAGGAGGTGTTAAGGATATACAAAAGATGGAATATGGTTGAAAGAAAAAGTTTGAATAATTGATAAGGAGACCGCTATGAAAATCAACTCCATCGTCTTATTCTTCGTTCTTCTGCTGACCCTGGGGTTTAATTCGTCTGTTTTTGCAGAACCTGTACAATGGGATGGAGAAGACGGGAATAATCATTGGTATGAAGTAATTAAAATTGATGACCTCGACGGGATTACCTGGACTGAGGCCTACGCAGCTGCTACGGGCAGTACCTGGAATGGTTTAATCGGGAATCTTGCGTCCATCACTTCCGAGGATGAGAACAAGTTTGTTTCAAATCTGGTGAACGGCGTTGATTGGGACTCAGCAGTATATGGCCCTTGGCTGGGTGCAACAGGATCTGCTGTGTCAGATGGTCAGGATGTCTGGGTATCCGGGAACTGGTCCTGGGCTGACGGCGAGACATGGGGATATGAAAATTGGGCTTCAGATCAACCCAATGGTGTGGCTGCCGTCACAGAAGGTGAGATTTATTATCTTCATTACTATCCCATGGCTGATACGGAAAACCGGACCTGGAACGATACTCTGGAGGACGGCTATAGCGCCTCCAGGGTTTATGGTTATGTTGTGGAATACGCTGCGCCGGTACCGGTACCTTCCGCTTTCCTGCTTCTTGGCTCCGGCTTTTTATGTCTGGCTGGGAGCATCCGAAAAAAATGAAGTAAATTAAATGTAGTACGCTAATATTCTGATCAGGGCCTCTTATAGGGGCTCTGGTTGGTTTCAGGCTCAGATTTAACTATAGTTTTTTATATGAAAGACTATGTAAGTTGCCCAGATCTTTCTATCTTTGTTGTGGGGCGAAGCCTGGGTGCAGATAGACCAAGGACGGCCCATGGCCTGTTATTGTAATCTCCAAAATATGAACAGTGCCAAGATGATAGAGGTAAAGCTAACAGCTACCCAACTTATAGTGGGAAGATCGAACAAAACAATTGCTGCTATCCCTCCAGCAGCAACCAAGAGTCCACTATACCGCTTGATTTTATCATTGAGACATTGGATCCTATATTGTTTCAGTAGTGCGATGTCTTCCGAATTCATCTCGTTTTATCTCCTGTAACTACAAGCTCTTATTTTTCTTTAGCTAACCGCGTATCCTAAAATTTAAATGCTGTCCACCCTATCTTCATCCTGAATTAAATACAAAAACGAAGATAATTTGAATTTGGAATTATCTTATACCTCCTTTCAAGTCAAGTCCCAATTCTTATATTTTAACAAACCTCATATTACATCAAAAATCGCATATATTTCCTATTATTTCATATGGTTTGATTCATAGTTGATCGATTTGATGAACCCATAAAAAGTCTATAATGGCCGAATAGCTATTAGTAATTTCAATTGGTTGTAGTCAAATATGTGATATGTAAAAAATGAGAGGTTGGAATAGCTATACCCATCATAAGGTATAATAGACGTAATTTCTGAACCAGGAGACGGAGCGAATTTCATTATTCGACTTCCCATTCACAGAAAAAACTAATCGCAATAAAAGTAAGCCTTATGTCTTATCAACCGGCCAAAGATTATATTGAATTAGTCTTGACTTCTTTTGTTGTTGGAGCTTAATAAGAAAGAATGTATAAGCCTTACTTTACCGCAGAAATAAAGCCTAAAAGACCGCTTTATCATGAAGATAGAAATAATTGGCGCTGAGTCACTTGGTGTCAGAGGACTTTGTTGTTTTCTGTCTGTTGCCAACCAAAGAATCCTCATTGATCCTGGGATTGCGCTGGGTTTTTTTCGCAAAGGCCAGATGCCGCACCCGGTTCAAGTGGCAGTGGGCGAGGTGATCAGAGAAAAAATTATACATGCCTGGGGGAAGGCCACGGACATTGTTTTCAGCCACTTCCATGGCGATCATGTCCCTTTAACGGATGCAAATCCCTATCAGCTTGGTGTCGTCAGGGTGGCAGACTTGAATCCTGGAGTACGGATTTGGACAAAATCATCCGAATTTTTATCTGCTAAAGAACGAGAAAGATATATAGCCCTCAAAGAACGCTTGGATGCCCGTTGGCAGGAAGGAACACCCGGCGTCGACCCGCTGCGTTTGTCAGTGCCGGTGCCCCATGGAAGAAAAACAGCGCGCAAGGAAATGGTGATGATGACCCGGATTAAGGATGGCACTGTGTTTGTTCACGCCCCGGATATTCAGCTTTTGGATGACGACACCGTTGATCTTGTACTCAAGTGGCAGCCGGATATCCTGCTGGTCGGCGGCCCACCGCTATACCTTGAGCAACTGAGTTCGAACTTGCGTAACCGGGCCTGGCAGAACGCGGTACGGCTCGCTGGTTCGGTGGAGGTATTGATACTGGATCATCACGTGATGCGAAGCATTGAAGGACTGCTGTGGCTGGACCGTCTTTCGTCCGAATCCGGCCGCCGGGTATTCTGTGCGGCTGACTTTATGGGCGTACCGCGTCGGCTTTTAGAGGCTCAAAGAGAAATGCTCTATGAAAAAATGCCGGTTTCTTTGGAATGGCACCAAGATTATGCACAGGGAAAGGCTGACACGCATGGATTTCAGACATTCCTGCCCCCTTTAGAGTAACATTTTGAATTTAATGTTTGATGTAAAAAAGTAATAAGGATATCAGTGTGGAATCTAAAAAAGATAAGACAGGCCACTGTTCTGAGTGCAGTTCTGCCTGCAACCGTGAAAACCTATTCATTATCGACGACCGGCTGGTGTGCCGGAAATGTCTTTTTGGAGATGCTTCAGCTGTCACTATTTACCCTATTGGCATTGTAAAGAACAATTTTGAAAGGGATGAAACACCATTTGGAAGAAAAGGGACCGGCACGGTTTCTGAAATTGAGCTGTTACCTTCCCAAAAGCGATTTATGTCCGGACTTGAACAGGAACCTGAAATCACAATCGTTTACTACCTGCATAAAGCCCGTTCAGTCAGGACATGCTTTAAGCGGGGGCTTGACGGCAAACAGGTCGGCGTATTTGCCTCCCGGACCCCGGACAGGCTCTCAAGGATCGGGATACAGGATGTAAAACTCCTGGATATCAAGGGCACTACATTGTTTGTTGAAGGACTGGATGCCGTCAACGGGACGCCGGTGCTGGATATAAAATTAAAAATTTGATTTTCATGAACGGCCATGGGGCGACCTGGGCTATCTATACCCAGGCGCAACCCACAACAAAATATGAACGCAATTAAAATCAATCATGTGTTGGCAAGAAAACAACACTTTGTTGCGGCGTAATGCCGCTTGTAAGATTTTCCGATCAATTTATCTCAATGTAGGTTTGAAATATCTTTTCATGGGAAATATATTTTTCCCGGCCAGGGTCCTGGAGATAGAACCTGATGGCGTTGACCCGTTTGAGAATTTCATCTTCGGCTCTTTTTCTCATCAATGTTTTGACCTGGGCAATGTCTTCTTCCAGATTCGCCGTATGCTCAGTGTCATAATATTTTTCCGTTTTATTCTTTATTCTCTTTTTAATTAGGTCTTCGCGCATTTTATCGTGGGCCTCATCTATGCAAAGCACCTCGGGCATGAGGTCGGCAAAATGGGTTACGGCAATAATATCCTTGTCACGCTCCCAGTAGCCGATAAGAAATTCAGGCTCAAGATCCTGGTAGTTCTGCAACGGCATGTACATCCGCCGAAGATAGAGTAGCACTTTTTCTGTTTTTTTCCGGTGCCCGCCGATGATCACCGAACCGCCGATCTGGTCCTTTTTGACCCCTTTGGTCCAAGGGGCGCCGGTGATGCCAAAGTCAATGCAAAGGGGAATCTGAAGCAGGACCGACAGGGTGTTCAGGGCCAGGGCATACCCTGCGGAGGGGCCGCCGACGTTGTAGGATGCAGATAAGAGCTGATGGTGGATGGAATACCGCTGGAGGAAATCCCCGAACAGCCAGGGGATACTGATATCCGGGCTCAGGCCCTGGATATAGTTTTTCACCATGGTCAAGGCTTCCTGGGCCGACTGATTGGTCATTTTTACGGCCATATCCAGCTGGGAGGTCTCGGCCGAAGGCGTGGCAACAGCCCCGGTTACAATGATCGGTGTGTTTTCAACTCTGCCGGTCAGACTTGTGGCAATGGGCAGCAGCATGCCGGTCATGTCATTGGCGCCTACGCCGATAATAAAACCGACCTGGGGTTCCTGGCTCAGCTCGGTCTCTAAAAATTCGTTGAGCTGGATGGTGCCTTTGCGCACCGGGCTTTGGGAAATTTCCCTTCTGGCGGATTCCAGGTGGGTCACAACAATGGGGTACTCCTCTTCCCGTGTAATATGATCCACATTTTCCAGGATCTTGTCGTAATGCTCCACAAAATTTTTCAGGTCGGTTTTGATTTTGGATTTGATCAGGGGTGGGGCTTTAAGGGCATCAAGAATGCCTATAACGGTTTTAAAATTAAGTTTGACAAAGTTATATTTTTCATCCTGGGTAGAAGATTTAAGATCCCGAAGTTTGAGCAAAACTTTGAATTCGGTGGTGCAAAGGGCAATGGCTTTTTCCGTAAACGATGTGTAGTCTGCCGGGGTATTGCAAATCCCCTGGGCTGTCTCTATGATTTTTTCCACCCCGAATTTGCGTGGGTGGGGAACATTTTCAAACTGCTTTTTGATGATTTCAAACACATCCTTTTGCCGCATGTGTCCTGATATATCAAGGGTTTTCAGTCTTTTAGACCGGATCAAAGCAGGGTCCAGGATATCCAGACGGTTGGTGGTTAAAACGGTAAATACCTTATTTAGAGGGATTTCACCGTCAATGATATTTAGAAATTTGTTGGTCAGGGCATCCGAAGGGTGACCGCCGGTACCGCTTCGTCTTGGGGCAAGCGCATCTCCCTCGTCAAAAAATATCACCGTGGGGGCGATCATTTTTGCAATATCGTACACTTTTTCAAGGTTGGATACGGCGCCGTGCACAGGGCTTGAGGGGTCCTGAAGCGCCGAGGGGCTTGTGGCAATATCATGGACCTTGCGGTTGGATGAGAGCCAGGTTCTGACCAGATAGGTTTTGCCCGATCCCGGCGGGCCTGTGAGGACCACGCCCTTGTCTTCGCTGACCCCGTAATGAAAACAGTTGTTGGCCATCTCAGAGAATTTATCCTTGATATCGCCCACATACTTTTCCCAGTTCAGATTCCGGTCCATCTTGTCAACAACCTTGTCGTAAAGTTCTCCATACACGTTTTTGGCCACCAGCTGGAAGGCCTTTCGGATCAAAACGGCATCATCTAAAAATTCCAGGATAAAATCCCCCTGGATAGAGGTGATCGATTCAATGAGTTTTCTAACGTAGGCCGGGGTGATTTTCAGACTTCTCTCCCTGAAAATGGCATATATTTTATCTGCGGCATCATCCAGTTGTTCTGATTCCGGATTGAATTTGGTTGGAATCTGGTAGCGCCGGATCTCAAGGGTGATGATTTTTTTTAGGTTTTCCCGGTTCATCCAGTATTTTGAAATGTCGATGATCACGCCTTTTTCAATAAATCTGCGGTAAATGGCTGAATCAAACCGGTGGGACTGGTCAGTGGTGGCAATAATGAAGCAGTCCCGTCTTCCGTCGATGATTTCATCCAGGACGATGTTAGAGGTGTCAATCAGGGTTCTTTGCTGCTTTTCTGCGCCGCCGCCTCCGCTTCCGGATTCGGACCCCGATTTTCCAAAGGCCGAATGGGCCTCTTCAATGTGCCGTATTGACGTGACCTTCGGGTGCCCCATGGCCCGCTTGAAATAGTTGCCCGGTTCTCCTGACAGGGCGGTCTGGTAATCATTGGGCGTAATAACGGACATGTCCACGACAATACCTAAGTCTTCAAAATCCGTCAGGTTATGCATGATCCGTTTTCTGAAAATTTGTTTGAGAACGGGGAGTTTTGCCAGACGCAGGTAAAAGTCGGTTTTCTTCTTTTTTGCAATCTGCATGGCAAACTCAGGGTCCACGTCCTCAAGCTGGGTAAACAGGCCGTATTTTCCTAAAATCTCGTCCCGCTTTTTTCGCCAGTCCACCGTGGGAATTACCTCGTTTCTAAAAACCACTTTTTCAAGGGCTTCTCTGGCTGTCGCGCTTTTCCCCGAACCCGACGTCCCTTCAATGAGCATGATAGGTGCTTTGGGAACATCGGGGTCTTCTAAGTGTTCCTTTCTGATATGAACCCTATAGATTTTTTCAAAGATCTTTTCTAATTCCATCGGGACATGAAGGTCGGTCAGTTCTCTGTCCAGAACCGCGATAAGGTAGTGGTATTCAGCTTTTGTCAGTTCTTTGTCAATGATTTTATTCCAGGAGGCGGCTGGATTGGTTTCTCCTGAATATAAAAATCGTTTTTTCCAGTCTATTAGGATTTGGGGGTTGTTGAGGACGTTCATTCGCTTTTTTTTTCTTTTCATGAAAAAAATTAAAAAGAAAAGCGTTTTCAGCAAAGAGGTTAAGGGGTTGGGCGGTCTGTACTGGTTGAGTCTGGACCTGACAAAGGCTTTGGTGTCGTAGGTCCAGGTCTCCACCATGGATTCAATTTTATGGATGGCCTCTTCGGGCAGGGCAATATATTTTTTTTCCTTTGTATGTCGTTTGGCCATGGGTTCATCCTTATGCAGGGGTTAGGTGTTTGATAAGACATCTATTGCAGAAGTATTGGCCTAATCCGAATCTGTGCTGTCTGCCGGGAAGGGCAGGGTGATGCCGGGTGATTTCCCACCGTCGTGGAGCACAAAGGTTTTCTGGTTTGATTCGTTTTTTTCATAGGCGGTGGCCCATTTTTGCTGGGTAAGGAATTCAAACAGGTTTGGGTTAACCTCTTGGCCTTCCCGGCCGCCCAACGCAAGATGCAAAGACTTTATGCCCTCAAGGTAGGCTGTATAAAGTTTTTTAATTCTCTGGGCTTCCTGGTCGGCGGCATAGTTGTCGGCTTCTGCGATGAGCTGGCGCCGCTTTTTCTCTTCCGTGGCCTTCACCAGTTTGTCGCCGAATCTTGTTTCGTTGAGCACAAAACTGACCACTTCAATGCCGTATTTCCCTTCAAGGGTGGGGCCGTTTTTATTGATGGGGCGGTTTTTCAATGCATGGAAAATCTCTTCTTTGATGCTCTCTCTGTCCGAGATCAATTTGTTGACCTCTTTGCCCTGCAGAATATCTTTGGCAATACCGTCGTAATCTCCTTGAAGCAGGGTCTCAGGAGACAGATTTTCAATACCCCAGGTTTTCAAATTTTTTATCCGGAACGTCATCAGGGCAGATGTCCACAGAGCCACATTTTCCCGGGAAATAATTTTAATGGGTTCAGTGGCACCGCCGATGTACATGTTCTGGTTCATCAAGGGGACCTCTTTTTCCAGCCGGGTAAAGAAAGGAAGCCTGAAATGCCAGCCCACATCGGTGACGGCCTCTCTTTCTCCGCCAAATTGCTCAAGGATAACAGCATAGTTGAACTTAACCTTGTAAATCACCTGGGTGGAATAGACCACAGCGGCCAAAGAGTAAATCAAGGTAAGGCTGACCAGTAAAAATGCGAGTCTTCTTATCATGGTGAAAAATCGGGCACGTTGCAAAAAAACTTGGGATTGCTGCTCTTTCATACCTGCTCCTTTGCCTTTAATTTAGCGGTTAATAGCCGTTTGGTTTCAGGGGCGTGCCACGGTTAAGTGGCCAAGTACAATACTAAACGTGTGATAATCTTTTGCTTGTCTGTCGGTTCTGATTGCCTTGTTTTTAAACAGAATTTTCGTCAATATCGTTTCCGTTGGCGTAAAAAATTCAATTAAATCCGTGGATCGTCAGCTTGGTGCGCGAAAGAGAATAAACCGGATTAATAAGGAAATGTAAGAACATAAAAACTATACATGAAGATTTATTTTTGGTCAAAAAATATTTATGGGTCAGGGGTTAAAGAAAATCCTAAAGAACATTTTTGCATTGACATGTACGCGTATTATTTTTGGATTAATAGAGCAATCCCGTTGTCTTTTAATTCTATCAGCCTTTTTTTATACAGATTACCCACAGCCCTTTTGAATTTTTTTTTGCTCATTGAAAATTGCCTGCGAATCTCTTCAGGAGAACTTTTATCATAGCAGGGGATGAATCCCCCGGATTTATTGAGTCGGTATAAAATGACCTCCGCAGATTTTGGAATTGATTTGTGTCCAGGTTTTTTCATACTCAAATTTATTTTTCCATCTTCACGGATTCGCATGATATCCCCTTTGAATGTATCCCCGATCGATAGTTTTTGATAGGTTTCATTTAGGTACATCATTCCATAGTATCGATTATCAACCACTGCCATTATCCCAATGGTTGTGAGTGTGTGAACGATCAAGTCAACTTGCTGCCCGACTTTCAGATGGCGGATCTCAAGTGCAGATGAATTGGATTTGCCCACGGGCTTTTTTGCATGCGGCCATGCATTTTTAAAATTTTGTTTTTTACCTGACATTACGGATTCCTTATTGTGAAAGTTATCCGGTATCAGGTCTTTTGGAATCGTCCAATACGTTTCGAACCATAACGGCCATATCAGATTTCGTAACAGGCTTCATTAAAAAACCCTTTACACCAATTTGCTCAGCCCGCTCTCCATTGATGCGCTCGCTGTATCCTGTACAGATGATAACAGGCATATCCGGCCGGATCGACAGGATTGCCCGGGATAGCTGGTCGCCCGTCATGTCCGGCATGGTCATATCCGTAATGACCAGGTCAAACCCTGTGCTGTGTTGGTCAAACGCTTCCAACGCTTCACGGCTGCTGACATAAAATGTGACATTGTACCCCAATCGGGTCAGCACCTGAGCTTCAAGCCTGGCAACGGATTCTTCATCATCTACTAGAAGGATGCTTTCATTGCCGGTGAGAAACACTTTTTCTTCCCCGTTATTTTGGGGGACAATGTTTTCTTCCATGACGGGCAGCCATATGTGAAAGACGGTGCCTTTGCCTAACTCACTTTCAACCGAAATATCTCCGTTGTGTTCTTTTATAATGCCGTAAGCTACGGACAGACCGAGTCCGGTACCTTTTCCCTGTTTTTTAGTGGTAAAATAGGGGTCAAAGATTTTGTCCATCGTTTCCCTGGGCATACCGTGTCCGGTGTCGGCAACACTCAGTTGAGCGTATCTGCCTCTCTTTAGGCCCAATGAGGGTAGATCGGTTTCCTTTTTTACCAAGATTTCTTTGAGTTGAACTGTGATGGTGCCGCCTTCCACCTCTACGGCATGGAATGCGTTTGTAATGATATTCATGCCGACCTGGTGTATTTTTGTGGGATCGGCCATCACCATGCCGCAGTCTTGCGCAATTTCATCAACGATTTGAATATTGGATGGGATGGTTGCACGGCTTAGTTTTAACACCTCCTTTAGAATCGTTTGTATACTGACGGGAATTACTTTATGTTCACTTTGGCGACTGAAAGCCAGAATTTGTTTGACAAGATCCGCCCCGCGTTTTCCGGCGCTGAAAATTTCCTGAACATCTCTATGCTCAGGGCTGTCAACCGGAAGATCTTCCAGCAACATTTCAGACATTCCCACTATGGGACACAAAAGGTTGTTAAAGTCGTGGGCAATTCCTCCGGCAAGATTGCCGATGGACTCCATTTTTTGGATCTGTTTGAATCTGTCGTCCAGTTTTTTTCGTTCAGATATGTCGGTCATGGTTCCAACCATCCTTAACGCCTCTCCATCGGATGAGGTGTCAACCACCCTGCCTCTGCCCAGAACCCATTTGTATTCCCCTGTTTTTGTTTTCAGTCTATGTTCCCTCTTCCATTGGGGTGTTTTGCCTGCCAAATGATCCTGAAGGGAAGATAAAACCTGGGGTTTGTCTTCGGGATGAATTTTAGATTCCCAGGATTGATAGTCGGGTGCAACTTCTTCTTCCCCGAGAATTTTCAGCCAGTTCTGACTATAGGTGACGTTGCCGTTTTTTATGTTCCAGTCCCAAATACCGTCCAAGGTAGCATCCATGGCCAATCGATACTTTTCTTTAGCTTGATACAATTCGTTTGTTCGTTCAGCGACAAGTTGTTCAAGTTGTTTTTTGTTTTTTTGCAAATTATTAATAAAAAAAATGGTGGCCACCACAAATCCTGCGCCAAAGCCCCAAATCAATAATCGAGGTAAAAGCGGCGGGGCAAGCCTGTCCGGTATATTCCCACGCACACGCCAAAACGTATCGGCAACGGTAATAGGCTCTTCAAGGTACCCTGGCGCCAACTTTCCGGAACGCCATATGGTTTTTCCATCTTGATCCAGGAGACTGAAATCCGCTTTTCCAAGATCCAGAATTTTTACGGCGCCTTCAATGAGAACATCAAGGTCATAGACACCAATAGATAAGCCGATAAAGGTGTCGTCTTTAAATATTGGAAAGCGCAGAACCATCCCTTTGCCTTTTTGGCGTAATTCAAAGGGCCCCTGCATCACCGCTTTTTTATTTTGAATTGCTCGGAGGGTAAAAGGACCGCGCTTTGGGTCTTTCAAAAGGACCATTGGCTTATCGATTGTTATTTGATTGCCTTTTTGAGGATATACATAAGTCACCTGGGTGTCTGAATTCGCGTATTGAATGGCTCGGATAGGCGGATGAAATTTGATCAGTTGTGACGCGAAAAGAGCGAACTCTTCGGCTGTGGTATGGGGGTGCAAAATAAACAATGATGACAAGGCCTCCAACGCATCAAACCTTATTGCCAGGCAACTTTCCAGGCGGATTTTACAATTTTTCAATGTTGCAGAAAGCTCCGCCTTTTGTTCCGTTTGCCAGTGTTTAACTTGATACTGATCGATAAACAATAACATCAACAGGCCCGGAATCACTAAAATCCATGGCGTCATCTTTGCCGGATAGCTTTTTTTGGCATAAAAGTCTTGGGAACCCATTAAGGCACCTTTTGTCTTTGTTACAGGCACCGGGTCTTGTTGTAAACAGGAGTGCCTGATTTTTACGATTTAGGGAACAGACATTTTGAGAAGAGAACTATATGAAATCAATTTACAACAAATTGATTTCATATGCAAAATTTAAATCGGCAGGCGGATAATGATTGCAGCCCCTAACACAGGTCTCAGATCAGTTTTGGGGCCCTTGAGAACCAGCCTTGGGAAAAAGCCGGACAATAATCCCTATAAGGATCAGGGTTACAAGCGCTAACGCTGCATACAGGCCGATCCCTTTCCCCTGGAACAGGCGTTCCATTAATTGATTCCATTTTGAGGTTTCTATGACATCCGTTGGGGCCATTTCAATGGGTTCAGGCAAAGAGGCCATCAGGCGCTCCTGGATCAAGGTCAAATCATAACTGGGCCGGCCTGCGTTTTTATTTCCCCCAAAAAGAAAGTAGTCCCCGGGTTCATACGCTAGAAAGCAGATTGAAGGCGCCATGAATCCAGCTTCAATTTTTGAAATTTCAATGGGCTGGTTGTCGCCATGGTCTATGCTGATTTTAAACCGCTGGCCATTCATAAACCGTCCGGGAGAATTAATTTCAAGCCGGGTTACCCCTTGTTCGGTGTGGGACCAGTTTCGGGTCATTGCCTTTTCCCATGCTGTTTTCCCTGATTTCTCCCTGTAACACACCACTGTCCTTGAAAAAATTCCCGAACCGGTCAACACCAGTGTTTGCCACGCCCCCGACTTTACGGGTAATGATACTTCCCAGGACGTTGTGTTTGTTTTTCGGTCATATTCGGTTTTGGCTGATAGTTCATGGCATCTGTATGTCTGCTGTCCCCAGAAAAATGGTATCTGTTCATTTTCTTTGACAAGCCGGATATACGGGTGGGTTCTATCAAGGCTTGTTTCCAAATTAAACATGAGCCTGTAATACCCGACTTTTTCGATCTTCACGGGGCTTTTCCAAAGATAACTGTCATCTTCGTCAAAGGGTCCGCCTTTGATTGTGAATTTTTTAAGCAGAGATTGTGACGTATACCAGCGCTGAACTTCAGATGGTCCAAATTCAAGGTGGCGACGAACCTGTGCCTTTCCTGAAATGTCTGCGAACTGCTTTAGATTTACAAGTCGGCCCGTTCCAGCCAAGGCGGTATAGCGTCCCGGCATATCAGCGGAAAAAAGTATCCTCGGCTGTTGTGCGACAACAACGGCCTGGTCAATGGGGCCAAGAAATCCTGAATCCGGCTTTAACCGAAGCACAAGGCCGTTGGTGCGCCATACCCTGTTGATGTCCATTGAAATCAGGCGTCCGTCGCCGGCCACGCCGGAAATACGTCCGGACTGTTCAGGAATAAACTGAATTCTGTTGTTCCGGATCTGTTCCCGGCCCAGGTTCCAGTTTCCCTGGAAACGGCTGTTTGTCGTGATCCGGATCTCTTTGATTCTGACCCCTTTGCCCGGCAGAATCATTTTTAATTCTGTAAAGTCATCAACCCTGTTGACCTGTATGTGATCGGTCAGAACAAGTTGCATTTCAGTATATTCTTCATCTTTTGTCTGGTGCAATGCTGTGACACGCCGGATGGGAATGATTTTTTGTTCATACGACTTGTCAAACCCGGTAAATGTCAAACGGATTTTTTTATAGATGTCCTGTTTTATTGGGATGGCGGCGTTGGCCGTCTCTGCTGTTCGGTAAATTGCCTGGTTCCGGGCAATGGTTTGCCAGCCGGTATCCGTTGGCACCGCCACGTCCACCCGGCCAAGGTAGTTGCGGTCACCCATTTCAATACGGATTTCATTAACCTTGGAGTCAGGCATATCCGCCTCCCAGACAAACCCTCCTGCCTGGTTGAGCCGGATGTTGGTCGGTTTCAATATCACCTGTTTTGATTCGGATCTGTTTTTCATGAACAGTTCAAAGGCCCGGGGATTGTTGTCCGGGCCGTTCAGAATCAAGTCATATGATCCGGTGTTGTTGCTCATTAAAAGCGGTGCAGGCAAAACGGCCTGAATAAGGCCTGTGCCGTCAACATCAATTGAGGCCTTGGCCTGCCAGGGTTTTGCCGTGCAGTCGGAAGCAATTGCCGCACTGATCACCATATAAATAAAGGTTAGGGCAATGGCCGAAAACCGTAAATTTTGCCGATTACTTCGTTGGGCAAAAATTTTAATCCTCGGAATATTCAATATATGCCTGCGGTTAAAATTTTTGTCCGCCTTGTACTCGACAAAATTTTCAGGTTTTCGTTCAGACACTAAATAGTCCAAAAGTGAGAATTTAAACTTGGCTGTTTTCATCATAGGCGGTTGTCTGCTTTCGTTTTTTGGGGTCATCTGAAATAAATTTTTGGTACAGATAGGCAACAAAAAAGAGTCCAAGGGAGAGGATGCTGAACGAGGCAATCTTATACCCCATGTCCAGTTTTGCCGTATCTGCAATAAATACCTTGACCACGGTGATGCATATCAGGCCTGTGGCCACCCACCGGCACACCGGCAGGGAAAAGCGAATGCCTGTCACAAGCATTGCAATGGCAAAGACCATCCAGCCAATGCTGTATGCCAGCAATTTCATATAGTTTCCCGAGGCAAGCAAAGAAAAGGTGTGCCCCGGTTGTTCAAAGCAAGCCGCAATTTCAATATTCATCACGGCAAAGGCGGCAACGGCCAGGGCAACCCCCATAAATTGCCGGGCCGATATCTGGTCGACCGGCCATTTTTGTTTGGGGTTTTTATACATCACAAATACCGGCAGAACCAATAAAAGTGCGTACATCAGTGTGGGGAAATTCACCAGGGGCATCATTGCGGTAAACTGATGGCTGAACCGGAAAGGGAACACCAGGGATCTGGCAAGGGCGATGATGATCAGCACAAGCCCTGCCATGCGAAAAGATCTGTTCAGGCCCTTTTTCCATAAAAGTAGACCAAGTCCGAAACCTGCAAACCCGAGGATGGATACAATTTCCTGGTTCAGGGTAAGTGCAAAAAAAAGAGAAAAGCGATGCCCGGCCTGGAAAACGGTTCCCGAAGCCAGATGAAAGGCCATGAACAGGGCGGTTATAAAACCGGCTGTGATCAGTTTTTTGGCCAAATCATCAAACGCAATACCGGTGTGAACTGAACTGGAAAAATAAAGGATTGCTGAAAGCAGCACAAAGGCCAAAAGGCCGACGTTGAAAAACGGCGCCATCTGGGCCACACTGTTGCCCAGAAAAAATGGCAGGACAAGCATCCCACAGGTCCCTGCCGCCAATACCCCTAATCCGGTCAGACGCATGATAATGGGGAATCGGGCCATTCGCCACAGCAGGGCACCGGCCCCCGCCCATGACAGGGCATACACCGCAGCCTGGATAAAATCAGATCCGGGCATAATCCTGAATTTCCGGTTCGGTCCTGAAAAAATATCTGCAATGATCAGGTTCATCAGGTAAAAGCCTGAACCTAATGACAGCCAGCGGAAAAAATCAGGCGCGTCCAGCCGCAGTACTTTTTGGTCGCAAAATTTTGCAAACCGCACGCCTAGCCCAAGGGCTGTCACCGCCAGTGCCAGGGCAAAAACGGCGGGATTCAAAACCGGCAGGCTTTCCAGACCTTTTAATTGGGGTAATGAAATCAGCAGCCATAAAAGTCCTGCCGGCGCCATGATTACAGCCGTTTTCGGCAGGCCCGGGTGAATGATCCGGGTATTGAGCCACAGTAATGCCGTGGCTTCCAGCACCAGGGCGAGTCCGATCCAGCCTTGGCTTAACACCAGCACCGGAAGTACAGACACATAAAACAATAATGCGCCGCCGTGGAATGCCAGGATTGAATTTCTATGGGGCTTTTCAGCCAGGTGCTGTAGCAGCCTTGCCACAGGCCACAGTTTGGCTGCAATCATCAACATGGGGCACCAGTCTGCCAGAGGGCTGTGAACGGCATGTTTGACTGAATAAAAGAAAAACACTGCCTGGAGCACCTCATACACGGCCCACATGTTCCACAGATATTTCCAGTGTTCAATGTGTTTAAAAAACAGCCACGGGATCACCAGTGCCGCAGCAAATAGAGCCCCGGACCAGTATACCCCTGACAGCATTACAGCTTGAGGATGGCTTGTATTCAATATCCAGGTGGCCTGGGCAGCCGCAGCGCCTGCCAGGGCAATGATTGCAACAGGCTGGAATTGGGCCCGGCTGGCAAAGAAAACAGCCAGCGTCAGAAAGCAGGCCAGGGTGGCCATTCCCATGTGCGGGAAATGGGGATGGTTTACAAAAAAGGAAAATCCGATCAGGATAAATACCCCTGCCACGGGTGCGGCGCTAAGCCATTTTTCAGGTATCAGGGTGTCGGATTTTTCCTTTCCGGATGTCATTTTGATGGCCGCAAGGATCCGGGGAAGCTGTATCGCCACCACAAGGATGCCTGCACTCAGGACCGATCCGGCTCCCAGGATAAAGATAAAAAATCCCGCCCCCATGGCATCTGCCGGAATATTGAGCATCCAGAAAATGCCGCCGGCAACAAATATGGCCAACAGCAAAAATACCTGGATAACGGCTTGGAAAATCAGGCTGACAAAAAGTCCAAGGATCTGGATTCCCAGCATCATGGGCCAGAAATAAAACGCACACATGGGATTCAAAACAAGCCCGGCAAGGCACATCAGGGACAGGCTCACCGGGAATACTTTAAACCATTGAAGCATCAGATTGGATTTTCCAAACTTCATGACGAGGAACACAGGGCCCAAACATCCGGCAGCCCCATACACCAGGATCAGCACATAACTGAAGGAAAAACCGGTGGCATCAAACCGAGTGACTACCCATACCACTGCGGCAATAAAAGCAATTGAGGAAAAAGGGATGAAAGCCTGGGTCCAGCCTTTGTTTTTGATGCCGAGCATGATGGCGCAGATCATGGCAATGGTCAGCAGCATTAACGGATGCCATCCCGGTTTTTCCAGGATCAAAAGCAGGGCCATGGCAACCGATGACAGGTACAAAACGCCCCCGCTCCAGAGTACGGATTTTTTCTCCATGGGATTCAAGCCCTGGCGCCAGAGAAAAACGGTAAACAGTATAAGATTGGCAGCCCAGACCCCTGCAATGGTAAATCCGCTTTTCTGGGTTAACAAAGTAAGAACCGCCAGGCCCAGCGTTACCAGCGTGCCGGCGGCACCTGTCAATAACAGACCTGCGGAATTTAATTTTTCAGATACCAGATATAATGCCGTATTGACCACGGCCAGATAGATAAACAAACCGACCAGGTTTCCTGACCCGGTATTGATCATCAGGGGCGTGACATAGGCCCCGATGGCGCCCAGAACCGAAACCGTCAGTCCTTGTTGATACACCGCCAGTACAAATGCGGCCGCAGAGACCAGGGCAAGCATGGCAAATCCTGCCATGGCCGGCAGGTAATCGTAATAAAGGGTGGCCGTAAATATCACAATGTAAAGCACGCCAATACCCGTGGCCGTCACAGAATGCCGGAAAATTTTCAGACGCGCTTCTTTAAATTTTTCAGACGCCAGAATTAATCCGGTTCCAAGAATTGCGCCAAACGCCAACCGTGCTGCCGGCGGAAGCCAGTTTTTTTCAATGGAATGTTTTAACAGCAAGCCAATGCAGATAAAGGCGGCCACACCGCCCACCCATGCAAAAAGCCTGGCCCCTGTAAAAAGCTCCCAGTTGATGTTGAGCCGGCTAATTTTTTGGCGAAGGGAAACATCAGGCGATTTGGAAACCGGACCTTTGCTTGCAGTGGCGTTTAACGCAGCAGGGGGAATATAGGGTACGGATTTTTTATCCGGTTTTACCGGCGGTTTGATTTGTTGCGCTTTCGGTGAAATCGGATCTGTTGTCGTCTTCCCTTGCACAGGGCTAAAATCATAATCAGGCACCTGTAAAGACTGAGAAATGGCTGATGCCTCGGGAGAATCGATGGTATCCTTGGTTTCCAAAATACGCTCAACGACCGAGTCCTCGGATGTAAAGCTATCCCTGAAAGCGGAGCCTTTTTCAGTTTTTATAGCTTTTAAAGTTTGAACCGTATCATACAGTCGATCAAATTGATTCTTGAGCTCTCCTAACTTTTTTTCAAGCTCTATATTCGACTTTTTAATATTTGACAGTTGAACACCAAAGATGACAACGATCAAAAATAAGAGAAGAAAATACATAGGATGTTAAAAACGTCTCCTTTATCTCTGTGAAACTATTTGGCGGTCCGAAGCTATGGCTTGCTGGATAACAGATTTTGGCGCATGGAAAAATCAGAAACCGTTCAAATACAGTTAATTATTGTAACACTCTTGCCGATACAATACATATGAAAAATCATTTTATCAAAGATTGCAAAAAATGTAATGCGCCACTTCGGATTCCGACAGATATTGGGGGAATGCTCATGCAGTGCCCCAATTGTGGGTACCAATTCCATACCGATTTTAAACTTGTTCCGAAAGATCGGAACGGTGGGGATGGAAAAGAACAGAATCGGGAAATGCCTGACACAAGGCCAGTGTCTACTTTCAATATTGTAGTGTAAGGCGTTCAGATCAAAAGGTCGGGCTGTTTGGGATTGTCATGAGGACATGAAAAAAAACAAAAAGGGCACGGGAAATATTTTTCCCGTGCCCTTTTTGTTGCAATCTGACTTGTGAACGCTATCTTAGATTACCAGTGGGGTTGATTCCCAATACCGTGTCCCATAACCTCAACGGTATCGGAAACCACCAAAAATGTGTTTGGGTCCGTATTTTTTACAAGGGCCTTTAAACGATTCAGCTCACCAAATGTGACAACGGTGTAAAGCAGGTTTGCCTCTTCGCCCGTATATCCGCCGCACCCGTTAATGATGGTTACGCCCCGGTTTAACTGGTTGAAAATTTGCTGCTGGATATCTTGCCACTGTTTTGAGACGATGAACACGGCTTTGCGTTTACTCATACCTGTAATAACCAGATCAATCACCCGGGAGGCGACAAATATATGAATCAATGTATAAAGAATTGATTCCATGGGGAACAAAACAGTGGACACCAAAAGAATTGCAGCATTTGCAAAAAGCGTGGTGGAACCTAACCGGATGGAGAATTGTTTGAGCAGGATAACCGATATAATATCAATTCCTCCGGCTGATCCCACGGATTTTAATATGAGCGCACAGCCTACACCTGAAACAATGCCGCAAAGCAGAGCTGCCAGCATGGGATCCTCAATGGGTTGGGTTGCGGGAATCCACTCCACGGCCAAGGAAAAAACAACCATCCCAAAAATGCTGTATAACATAAAGCGGCGGCCTACATAAAACCATCCCACCATGAGAATCGGGATATTCAACAGAAAATTAAGGCTGCCCACCGAGGTTTCGGGCCAAACATAGTGTATTATTAGGGCAACCCCTGCCAGCCCACCGCTCAGGAACTGATGGGGAACAAGGATCGTGTTGATTGTCCAGGCGCAAAGGATGGCCCCCAGGGTGATTAAGGATACGTTGTATAACATGCTGTTGATAGCGGCGGTTCCGTTTAAAATGTTGCCGGAAGCGGATACCGGATGAGCCATCACGGTAGGTTTCATTGTCATAGCAGCAGTTTTGTTCAATTTGGCTCTCCATGTAGTTCTGTGTATATCATTTTTTAAAATGGATTTTGGTATAGCGGAATAGGCCGCCGGCCAATCATTGGCAGCATTTTAGCAATGCCTGTGCCACATCTGAGCTGGTTCTTATCTGTTTTATTTTATTGCTAATCGGGTTTGTTTGCAGGTGCTGAGGTCGGCAAAATAAGAAAATAGGTTTCTTTTTTTTTCTTCTATAAGACTTTTTTATTCCGATTAAGATTCGTGCTGTTATCCGGCACTGGTGCCCGGATGCACTTTCACGATTCGGTCTGCCTTAACAAAGGGGAAATACCTCATGGCACCTTCAAGCGGGCCCATTGCAAATTTTTTCAGCCATAAGCTCATGAACAATAGATAGGCCGCAATGAAGAGTATTGCCCCTGCCGTGCACCAAAGGGCCGAGTAGTCATCCCCTACACCCGGAAGATTCCCCACCCCTTTGATAAAAAGGATATGCAGTACATATAAAGACAAGGTGTTTTTTCCAGCGATCAGAATAGATTGCGGCGGGCCTTGTTTTAGGCCAACAGCACATAAAAAGCTCAGCATAATAACGCAGAGTCCGGTGCCGGCCCCGGATACAATGGAAACCGGGCTTGGCAATGCCAGGTCTATAACAGTCAACTTGGACAGCAGGATAAAGAGGTATGCTGCGGTTTCATCCGAGGCGCCGTGGGCTATAATGGTTTTGACGGCCATGGTTGGAATAAAATAATCCGCACACTCTGCTAAGATTGCCGCTAAAAACCCTGCACCTAAAAGTGTGATTGTAACATGGCGGTTCTCTAAATCCTGACGTCCCAGCCACATGCCCAAAAGATAGAGCGCGGCCCATGGAAAAACCGGGTAAAACCCTGTGAAAAAAAGGTCTGCGAGCTGCCTGGACAGACTGCCGGCGGTAAGGCCTTCGAGATATCCGTATATATTATTGGAAAGCTTTAGAAAACTGACAAACCAGCAAACGGCAGCACCTGCCAAAAGTCCCCGACTGGAAAGCTCAACCATGACCAGTCCGGTTAAGATAAAAAATCCGTAAAAATGCAGGATATCCGCCGCCCATATTTTGGAAATCAGAGTCCCGCAAAGCATTAGAAATATAACCCTTTTAAAAAAAATACCCCGGCTTTTTTTCGGGTCGGTTTTGCGGAACATGAGTGTCATGCCGGCACCGGCAATTAGCACCAGGGTGGCGGCGGCTCTTCGGTCCATATATCCAATGAGGGCATAAAGCCATTCCGGGAAAATTTCGTTGGTACAGAAAAATTCTTTGAAATCAATGATTACCATAGCAAATATAGCCACACCTCTTGCCAGGTCATATCCTTGTAGTCTAGTTGTTCTATGTTTGAAAGTATTGTCTATCATATCTGTCGTCCCGAACCTGTTGGATCGTTTTTCCTGTTATTCCCAGATGCTATTTGTGATTCATGAAATGCGCCAATGGCGGTAAAAAGGGAATTCGGAAGACTTAGCGATCTGTAAATAAAGACTAACCAGCTATTTTTATGAGCTATTTTTTGTGTCTGTGTTGGGGGATAAAAACAAAAGGCGCATGGGTTCGAGACGGCTTTATGTTCTGTAGAATAATTAAAAAGGAATTTTTAATTCTTTTTTAGGCGGCTCTCTGTCATGAGATTCGGTTACGGTCTGGATTTCGTTTCGGCACGGTTTCTGATGAACGTGTAGATGCTGGATGTTATAAATTGGGTAAAATAATTGATAATTATCTGTCGGAAACGATTTGAGAAATCAATTCCGGAAACCAGGCGTTCTGTTGTGGCCTTTCAAGAAACAAAAGCATTGCTTTTTCGGCTGGGATTATTTAAATAAGAATTTTAAATTCTTTTTTTAGGCGGTCACTTCGGCTGAAATGATGTGATGAAACAAAAGGCATAACATTGCGTTGAAAAAACTTCATTTTATCCTCGGGCGGACATATGATTTAAAAGACATCCAGGATAGTCTGTCATCGGTTTATCAGATTGATTCAAACCGGCAATTGAGTGCGGCCCTTCAGATCTTGCGGCGCACCCGGCCGGAGTTCGTGTTCGTGGACATTGAAATCCTTCAGCAGGCTGCTGCCGAAAGCAGCTATAAAGCGGTTTTTCAAACCATCAGTCTGGTCTGTCCCAATATCAGTATTATTGTCATGGCCTGCCCTGAATTGTTGTCGGAGGCTGTAAAAATTGTCCATGAAGGTGCGGAATCTTATCTGACTTACCCCCTGGTGCCGGACGAGCTACGACTGGTGGTCAACAGTATCGTTGAACAGACCCGGGCGGAATCGGAGCTGGATTATCTCAGAGAGCAGGTCTGGCAGGAAGACGAGTTCGAACTGCTTCACACCAAAAGTCCGGCTATGAAAGCAGTATTTGAAAAGATCCGTGCTGTGGCCGCCACCAGAAGCACCGTGCTTTTAACCGGGGAAACCGGCAGCGGCAAAGGGTTTACGGCTCGACTCCTTCATCGGCTGTCTTTAAGGAAGAACGAGCGGTTTATCGAGGTGCACTGCGGCGCGATTCCGGATACCTTGATAGAAAGTGAAATGTTTGGTCATGAAAAAGGCGCGTTCACAGGTGCTATTAAGCGTAAACTGGGTAAGTTTGAAATTGCTGGAAAAGGTACCATTTTTCTCGATGAAATCGGCACCATTACCCCGCCGGCACAGATCAAGTTGCTCCAGGTTATCCAGGATGGCCGCTTTCACCGGGTGGGCGGCGAAGAGGATATCCGGTCTGATGTGCGTATTATCGCTGCCACCAATATTGATTTGAAACAGTTGTGCCAAGACAAGCTTTTTCGTTCGGACCTGTATTACCGTCTGAATGTTTTTCCTGTGGAACTGCCGCCCCTCAAGGAACGAAAAGAGGATATTCCCCAATTAGCAGAGCTGTTCCTGGCAAAACTCAACACCTTTCATGCCAAGGACATTAAGGAAGTCCACCCCAGGGTTCTTGAGGCTTTTTTGGCCTATTCATGGCCGGGAAATATCAGGGAATTGGAAAATATTCTGGAACGTGCCTATATTTTAGAAAAAACATCCATTCTCCGGCCTCAAAATTTTCCGGTGGAACTGTTTACATGTCCGCCTAAACCGATGTCCGATACGATTAACCCCAGTTTAACCCTTTCCGAATTCAGGAAGCAGGAACTTGGCAGGGTTGAATATAGGTACCTGGACCTGCTCTTAACAAAATGCAATGGAAAAATAAATGCGACGGCTGCTGCTGCCGGCATCACCACCCGCCAGCTCCATAAATTGATGAAAAAACACGCCTTGGTCAAGGAAAGTTATAAAAACAAAGAGGCGCCTCGGGGCTAAGGCATTGTGCAATGCCTAAAGTTAATGCCCAGGAAGAGGCTCGATGGTAATTTTATTTCGGATCCTGTCTAATTTATCAAACGCCCCCATATAGACTCTCTTGTTAAATACAATCCAGCATCTTTGTGTCGAGTTTTTTTGCAATCTGAAAAAATAGAAGGTATAAGGGGACGGTTTGAGATTGGAAAGGGGAATCCCCCTAATGCATAAAACCCTTATGAATTCTGCAATCTTGAGGGAAACTATCGATGAAAAAAAAGATTATCGTGCTCTCCATTTGTTCCGTATTTTTTTTATCAATGTTTTCTATGCCCGCTGACAGCAAGGAGATCATCGGCTGGCTGGAAATGATTAGAGTGTATCCCGGAAATTTGAAAATTCGGGCAAAAATGGATACCGGAGCAAAGGGGTCGGCAATAAACGCTTTTAATGTTAAAAAATTCGAACGAGACAATGAAACTTGGGTTAGTTTTGAGCTCCGAGATTATTCAAAAAAGGCCAAAACCAAGCATATTTTTCTTGAAAAGAAAGTAGTCGATTCTGTCAGAATCAAACGCAAAGGAGGCGGACTTGATGAGCGCCTTGTGGTCAACTTGGATATTTGTTTAGGGGGTGTCCATAAAGAGATCAGAATGAGTTTGATGGACAGAACCAATTTCAACTACCAGGTCCTGATCGGCAGGGTCGATCTGAAAAATACGTTTATTGTCGACCCATCTGCCACATTTACCAGAAAACCGTTGTGTAAGATGCCGATTGAAATAGATAAATAATACAAGTCAAAAATATATTAACAATGAAAAAGAATCATTTATTCATTTTGTCGGGCGCGTTGATATTCCTTGGTGCAGGACTGTTTATTTTTAAATATTATTTCCTGAATTTTCCTATTATGCCTGACACAACATCGAATTTCTGGGACATTGAGGTTCGGCTGTCTGCTAATGCTGAAAACAAAGCGTTGAAAGCCAGCCTGTTTTTACCTGGTGAGTCTGAAAATTTTACCATCAATTCAGAACATTTTCTGTCAGGAAAATACGGTTTGGTTACTGAAAAAGAGAATGATAACAGAAAGGCCGTCTGGTCTATCCGGAGAACAAAAGGAAGGCAGCACCTGTATTACCAGGTACTTGTCCAGAAAGCGACCAACAAAAAACGGCGCAGATCAAGACCGTCTGACATATCAGAGACATCCCTTGAGGGTCCCTATTTAAGTGCTGCCAATAGCTTGTGGAGTGATGTTTACAAACATTCCGCAGATTTGGATACTGTGATTGGGAATTTGTTCAAACATCTGAATAGCCCTCAAACCGATGAAAATGTTGCGCTGCTTTTAGGAAATGAAACCGTTTCTTCAACAAGAAAAATTGAAATTGCTATACAATTGCTGGCACTGGCAGGCATCCCGGCTCAGCTGGTTCACGGTTTTGATTTAAGAGAAGAACTCCTGCAGGTTAAAATGGTTAACTGGCTGGAAGTCTATTACAAGAGAAGGTGGAAAAGCTATCTTCCCGACAATTCAGGCGTGGATTTACCTGAAAGCTATATGGCCTGGTGGAGAGGCTCTGAGCCCATATTCAAAATCTGGGGCGGGACAAATCCGCAGATAAGGATCACGGCCCTGAAAAATGAGACGGAAGCTATTAAGAGCGCCATTACCCAAAGCAAGCTCACTGCACCCCATTTTTTGAAATTTTCCTTGCTGAATCTGCCCATGCAGAACCAGCTCGTATACCGCATCATGCTGCTGATCCCTTTAGGGGCCCTGCTGGTGGTTATTTTTAGAAATATCATCGGAGTTAAAACATTCGGAACTTTTATGCCCGTCTTGATTGCACTGTCCTTTCGAGAGACCCAGCTTCTGTGGGGAGTGATTCTGTTTTCCATGGTGATTACCATCGGCCTGACCGTACGTTTTTATCTGGAGACGTTAAAGCTGCTGGTTGTCCCAAGGCTATCGGCGATATTGATCGCCGTCATCATCATCATCGCCGGCCTGAATATAGTAAGCTATAATATGGGACTTCCCCTCGGGTTGTCTGTTTCTCTTTTTCCCATTGTTATATTAACAATGGCAATTGAAAGGATGTCCATTCTATGGGATGAAAGAGGCGCAGGAGAAGCACTAGGCCAGGGAATAGGGACCTTAATCGTCGCGGCTGTCATATATTATGTCATCAAAAATCAAACTATTGAGCACATCATGTTTTTCTTTCCGGAGCTGCTGTTTATACTATTCGGCATCACTCTGCTGTTGGGGCGGTATTCAGGTTTCCGTTTGATAGAGCTTTATCGTTTCAAAGAATTTGTCAGGAAAACATAAGAATGCTTAATATTTTCAGACAGCTTTCTCAACAAGGGGTTTTGAGTATAAACAACCGGAACGCAAACTATACTTTAAAATACAATGCCCGGAATAAATATCCCATTGTTGATAATAAATTAAAGACCAAGCAGCTTGCCGTTGAAGCGGGGCTTCCCGTCCCCGAACTGTATGCCGTCATAGAAATTGAGCGGCAGATTCAGGATATTGATGATATTACTCAAAACCAGTCCGCCTTTGTTGTTAAGCCTGCCCGGGGAAGCGGCGGCAACGGAATCGTCGTGATTGCTGACCATGATGAAACCATGTATTGGAAAGCAAACGGCACTATTATTAAGACAGAAGAACTCAGATATCATATCTCGAACATATTAAGTGGTCTGTATAGTCTGGGAGGGCAACCCGACGAAGCCATCATTGAATATCGGATACAGCCGGACAAGATATTTGAATCTATTTCATATTTGGGTGTTCCTGATATTCGCATTATTGTGTTTTTCGGTATTCCGGTCATGGCTATGGTGCGCCTGCCCACCCGAATGTCGGACGGGAAAGCCAATCTGCACCAGGGCGCCATTGGTGCGGGAATCAATCTTTCAACCGGCAGGACGCTTAGGGCTGTCTGGAAAGATATGATTATTACGAATCATCCGGACACCCGGCATCCGGTCGCTGATATTCAAATTCCTTGCTGGGAAAAACTGCTGGAATTTTCCTCCCGGTGTTATGAACTGACCGGGCTTGTTTATCAGGGTGTGGACATTGTTCTGGATAAAGACAAGGGACCAATGATTCTCGAGCTTAATGCCCGCCCCGGTCTGAACATCCAGATTGCCAACCAGTCCGGACTGTTGCACCGATTAAAATTGATTGAAAAACACCATCATGAATTAAATTCAATTGAAGAGCGGGTAACGTTTGCCCTTTCTCATTTCGCACATTAATCTGAAATTAAATCAACTTTTTAGGCAAGCCAACATCCAAGATTGATTTTTAATTTTATGGTATATAATTGTGTCTTAAATGTTGATAAAATTTGATATGAAAGTACCAAAAAGTTGCTAAGTTGCTTTTATGTTTTGTTGTGGGGCGAGCCTGGTTGCTGATAAACCAGGTCGGCCCATGGCCGTTATTTGAATTTTTTAACCCCTTTTTTGTCCGGGAGAAATAAATATGAAACCGGTTGTGGCCCTTGTGGGCCGCCCCAATGTTGGGAAATCCACTCTGTTTAACAGAATTACAAAATCCCGCCAGGCCCTGGTGGATGATATGCCCGGTGTTACCCGGGATCGGCAGTTTGCCGATACGCAGTGGGAGGATAAACAGTTTACTCTGGTTGATACCGGTGGTTTTTTAAGTGCGGATGACGACTATTTTGCATCCCAGATCAAGGAGCAGCTGTTGCGGGCCGTGGAACAGGCTGATGTCCTGGTGTTTATTCTGGATGGTCGGGCAGGACTCTCTCCCTATGACCGGGATCTTGCCGATCTTTTACGCCGCACCGAAAAGCCTGTTTTTTATCTGATCAATAAGATTGAAAGCTTGCACCGCCAGGAAGATGAGCTTGGAGAGTTTTACACCCTGGGTGTGGACCGGTTTTACAGGGTCTCTGCCGAACACGGCCTAGGGGTAGGGGATTTTCTTTCAGATTTGGTGGCCCAGCTGCCCGATGCCCCGGCAGAATTGGAAGAACAGGAGGATGATGACGATAACGGTCCTATCCGCATTGCCATTATCGGGCGGCCTAACGTAGGTAAATCATCCCTCGCCAATCGGCTTTTCGGCGAACAGCGTGTGGTGGTCAATGATAAGGCCGGCACCACCCGGGATGCCATTGAATTGTCCGTGGACCGGAAAGGCCGGGAATTTATCCTCAAAGACACCGCAGGCATCCGCCGTAAAGGCAAGGTTACGGATAAACTTGAAAAATTTTCCATTCTTAAAGCCCTGGACAGCATGGAAGATTGTGATGTGGCCTTGATTCTCATCGATTGTTCCGAAGGCATAACAGACCAGGACATAACCATTGCAGGGTATGCGGAGAAAAGGGGATGCGGGGCTATTTTCTTGCTCAATAAATGGGATCTTGTGGATAAGTCTGAAAAAGGGCAGCAAGCGTTTCTCAAAGAGTTGCGCCAGAAAGCCCGGTTTCTGGCCTATGCGCCAGCCATAACTATTTCAGCCAAAACCGGCCAGCGCTGTCACAAGATTTTTGGTGAGGTGGAAAAGGTTTATAATGAGTACTGCCATAGAATCAATACCGGCATGGTTAACCGGATCATCGAGGACGCTGTATATAGAGATGAACCCTCTCTTCACAAGGGGCGACGCCTCAAGTTTTTTTATGCTTCCCAGGTGGCGATCAAACCCCCTACGTTTGTCTGTTTTGTCAACTATCCCGAAGCCGTACATTTTTCTTATAAGCGGTATCTGGTCAACCAACTGCGCCAGATGATCCCCTTGAATTTGACGCCTGTTAAACTTTATTTCAGGGAAAAGACCGGTAAAATTGAGTTTTCCGGCAACACAAAGGAGTTTCGGAGAATCCAGGAGAAGAAAAAAAAGGTGATGACAAAGCGGGATAAGCAACGCAAAGAGCAGAGTCGTAAAAAACGCGAACGGGATCAGAAGAATTCATTGTAATGGATCTTTTTGACCATACCGCGAACCAGGATATGGCAGGGGCGGCACCGTTGGCCGAACGTATGCGGCCCCGGCGGATGGAAGATGTTGTGGGGCAGGATCACATTACGGCCCAAGGCAGTTTGCTGGAACGGGCAGTGTCCGAAGACCGGGTTTTTTCCATGATTCTGTGGGGACCGCCTGGGTGTGGAAAAACCACCCTGGCCAATGTCATTGCAACACAAACCAAAAATCAATGGGTGAAAATTTCTGCGGTGTTGTCGGGCGTCAAAGAGGTCCGACAGATCATTGAAGCGGCAAAGGAGAGAAGGCGGCTTCATAACCGGCGGACACTGCTGTTTGTGGATGAAATCCACCGGTTTAATAAATCCCAGCAGGATGCCTTTCTTTTCCATGTGGAAAACGGATTAATCACCCTGATTGGCGCCACCACGGAAAATCCATCCTTTGAAGTCAATCCCGCCCTAGTATCCAGGTGTCGGGTTTTTGCATTGAACAGCCTGTCCCAAGATGCCATTGTCCAAATTCTGCACCGGGCGTTAATTGACAAAGATAAAGGACTTGGATTGGCATCGGATATTTTTTCCAAAGGGGCTATTGATCATATCGCCCTTGTATCTGACGGCGATGCACGGGCCGCCCTGACAAATCTTGAAGCCTGTGCATTGAATCGCAGAGAAGGCAAAGCTTTGGATGTGGAAGATATCCGGGCCATGGTGAGCCAAAAGCTATTGCGGCATGACAAGGCCGGTGAAGAACACTTTAATCTGATCTCCGCCTTTATTAAAAGTGTACGAGGCAGCGATCCGGATGGAGCCATGTACTGGCTTGAACGGATGTTGGCGGCAGGGGATGACCCCATTTACATATTAAGGCGGATGATCCGTCTTGCCACTGAAGATATCGGCCTCGCTGATCCGGGCGCATTGACCATAGCCATGAATGCGGATAGCTCATTTCGGCGTCTGGGACGTCCCGAAGGCGATGGCTCGTTGTATCAGGTCGCTGTTTACCTTGCTACAGCGCCTAAGAGCAATGCCGTGTATGCGGCTCAAAGAGAGGTTCAAGACGCAGTAAAAAAATATGGGGCACTGCCGGTGCCCATGCATATCCGCAACGCGCCTACCGGATTGATGAAACAGATGGGCTACGGCAAAGGCTACAAATACGCCCATGATTATAAACACGGCTATGCCCCCCAGTCCTACCTGCCCGAACCCCTTGAAGGCATACGGTTTTATCATCCCACTGCCAGGGGATATGAGAAAACTGTGAAACAACGCCTGGAAGCCTGGCTGAATTTGAAAAACAACGCCAAAGATACCTGACGGCGTTTTTCTTGTATTTTGCAAATCATTTTGTTATGGCAATTGAACCAAATTGTTGAGACTTGAACCAATGGTTTGGAGAAATCAATCCAATTGGAGGCGGATATGCAAGAAGTGGTAATTGTAAGTGGTGTTAGGTCAGCTGTGGGGACCTTTGGCGGATCATTAAAAAAGGTGCCGGTGGTGGAGCTGGGCAGCTATGTCATGAAAGACGTATTAAAGCGTGTCGGGCTTAAACCGGCTCTGGATCCGGGCAATGATGACTGTTCCCCTGTAACCCTCAAAGATCAGGGTATGATAGAGATTGAAGGGACAGGATATGATTATGCCGATGACTTGACAGACATTTATGTGGATGAAGTCATTATGGGCAACGTGCTTCAGGCCGGCCAGGGTCAGAATACCGCCCGTCAGGCTATGATCAGTGCCGGTATCAGTCGTACGACTCCGGCCATGACCATTAATAAGATCTGCGGGTCCGGCCTTAAAGCTATTGCTTTGGGTGCCCAGGCCATTATGGCAGGCCAGGCTGAGGTAGTTCTTGCAGGGGGCCAGGAAAGTATGAGCAATGCACCTATGGCTTTGCTCAAGGCCAGATGGGGCCATCGCATGGAGCTGACCGGTGAGGGGCCGGTTCATGATCTGATGGTGTATGATGGTCTCTATGAAATTTTTTACGGCTACCACATGGGCCAGACCGCAGAAAATATTGTTGAAAAATACGGTATCACACGCCAAGAGCAGGATGAGCTGGCGCTTTTAAGCCATACCCGGGCCTTGGGTGCCGTTCATGACGGCACCTTTGACCAAGAAATCGTTCCTGTTGTCATTAAGAACCGCAAAGGGGACATTGTGGTTAATAAAGATGAGCGGCCCATGGAAACCAGTATGGAAAAACTGGCTAAACTGCGCCCTGCCTTTAGAAAAGACGGTACTGTAACTGCTGGAAATGCCTCGGGCATTAACGACGGGGCTGCGGCTGTACTTATGATGACGGCCCAGCGTGCCGATGATCTTGGACTTGAGGTGTTGGCAAAGGTCAAAGGCTTTGCATCCGGCGGCCTTGATCCTGCGTACATGGGCCTTGGGCCTGTGCCTGCGGTGAAGCGGGTGCTCAAGCAAACCGGCATGGCATTGTCCGATATTGAGATGATCGAACTGAACGAAGCCTTTGCGGCCCAGGCCATCGGCTGCATGAGGGAATTGGACCTTGATGTGGAAAAACCCAATGAACTGGGATCGGGCATCTCTTTGGGTCACCCAATCGGCTGCACGGGGGCTCGTCAGATGGTCACCGCTATTCACCAGATGAAAAGAAAGGATTACAATACCGGTCTAATTTCCATGTGTATCGGTGGTGGTATGGGCATGGCAATGATTATTGAGCGGTAGGTTCCGGGAATTTCCGGCATGTTCTTCTTTACTTCGGACCTTGAAAATGATAAACGGATGTATTGACATTGCCGGTATAACTGATTGAAATTGAATTGAAAAAAGAGGTGTAAAACCATGGATATTCCACGCAAACTTGGGATTCTGATATACACTGCTGTTCCTGCCATCGTAGGCGGCGGCATCGTATACCATTTTTTTGGAAGTTTTACCCAGGTTATTATCTGGGAAGTATTGCTGGTGCTGGCTGCCCTGGGATTTATCAGCAGTTAACGCCGGGCATTTCGTACATCAAAGGCAAAGCCGCACCTGTGCAGGAGAACCTTCTGCATGATGCGGCTTTATCTCGTTATTTAGTGCCCGACCGAAACCGTAAATTTTGCCGATTACGGCGTTGGTCTGAAATTTTAATCCTCGAAATACGCAATGTATTTCGAAGGTTTTAATTTCAGCCCGTCTTGTACTCGACAATATTTCCAGGTTTTCGTTTAGACACTAACTAAGCCTTTCCTTTTTACCATTAATCGGGTTTTCGATCACCAGGCAGGTATATTTGGAGCAGAATATTTTTCAGCGCGCAGTGTTCTTTTTTTTTCTGACGCTGTTTTGTATATCCATTTTCCTTGTGGGTAAAGTGATTGCCCCGTTTTTTGCCAGTCTGCTTCTTGGTGTTGTCATTGCGGGTATTTTCAGGCCTGTATTTAGAGCATTGGATAGATACATGCCTGTACGGGTTGCTTCTGTTATCACTTGCCTGGCTGTTTTTTTCATTGTCTTTATTCCGGTTGTCTTTTTTGTGGGTATCTTGTCCAGGGAAGCTTTAGGGCTTTACAATATGGCAAAGGACGCGGTTTTTTCCAACAATCTTATTCATTTTTTGGAAAGCACCCGGGCCCTTGAGCGGATCAACGAATTTTTAATCAGGGCAAATATTCACACCCAGATCTCCTGGCGCGAGCTGATTGACCCTTTGACGGAAGTAGGAAAGAATTTAGGCTTTTCCCTGTTTCAGCAGGCCAAGTTTTTAACCTCCAACCTACTGAACCTGGTATTTTACTTTTGCCTGATGCTCATTGTAGTTTTCTACATGTTCATGGATGGTGAACGGTTCATGCAGTACATGTACGATTTGTCTCCGCTTAAAGACGAGCATGACCGTCAGCTTTTCGAAAAGTTCAACGATATGGCCGGGGCCGTGCTCATCGGCAACGGACTGGGTGGATTGATCCAGGGGGTGGCCGGCGGTGGACTCTTCTGGTTTCTTGGACTGAACTCTCCCTTTTTATGGGGGGTGATCATGGGGTTTTTGGCGTTTTTGCCCATTGTCGGCATCGGTGTGGTCATGCTGCCTACGGCTTTGGTTTTTCTTTTGAAAGACAGTCTGGGTAAAGGCCTTTTTATTGTTGTATTTTATGGGGTATTGTCATGGGGGATTGAGTACATTTTTAAACCCAAGCTGGTGGGAGACAGGGTGTCTATGCATCCGCTTGTTGTCTTCTTTGCCATTATTGGCGGTTTGAAAGTATATGGAATTTTAGGTATAATTTACGGGCCCTTAATCGCTACATTGTTTTTAACCCTTTCCGATATCTATTTTTCCACATTTCAGTCCATGGTGGAACCGGGCAAAGGGATGCTGGATTCATGGCCTGAGCAATAATTTCACCGGGTTTTTCCCCCTTGACACGCCATGAAACAAGATCTGAAAGCGGCTTGAAGGGATTTTTCATAAGCAATTTAATCGGGAGCAGTTAATTTAGGATGATTCAAGACCAAAGTACCAGTATTGAGAAAGAGATGAGGCAGTCCTATCTCGAGTATGCCATGAGTGTCATTATCGGGCGGGCGCTGCCCGATGTCCGGGATGGATTGAAACCGGTTCATCGGCGCGTGTTATATGCTATGCAGCAGCTTCACAATGACTGGAATAAACCCTATAAAAAATCTGCCCGTATTGTGGGTGATGTGATTGGTAAGTATCACCCCCATGGAGATTCTGCCGTGTATGACACCATTGTCCGCATGGCCCAGGACTTCTCCTTGCGTTATACCCTGGTGGATGGCCAGGGCAACTTCGGCTCTGTGGATGGTGATTCCCCGGCTGCTATGCGTTATACGGAAATCCGTATGCGTAAACTCTCTCACCAGATGCTGGCTGATCTTGAAAAAGAGACCGTAGAGTTCATTCCAAATTATGATGAAACCATAGAAGAACCTGCTGTGCTTCCCACTAAATTCCCGGCATTATTGGTTAACGGGTCCTCGGGCATTGCCGTGGGCATGACCACAAATGTGCCGCCTCATAACATCAGTGAAGTTATTAAGGGATTAAAGGCGCTCATTGACAATCCGGACATAGATACACGGGCGCTGATGGCCCACATTCCGGGCCCGGATTTTCCTACCTATGGGCATATTTACGGCACCAAGGGGATTTTTGAAGCCTATGATACCGGGCGGGGCATTATCACGTTGCGGGCCAAAGTCGAGGTGGAAGAAAACAAGAAAAACGGCCAGGAAACCATTGTGGTCACGGAGTTGCCCTACCAAGTGAACAAGGCCAAGGTGGTGGAAAAGATTGCTGAGCTGGTTAGAGATAAGGTGATTACCGGTGTCTCCTATGTTCGGGATGAATCCGACCGTCAGGGTATGCGCATGGCCATTGGGCTCAAACGCGACCAGATCGCTGAAGTAGTAATCAATCAGCTTTACAAGCACACCAATATGCAGACCAGCTTTGGCATTATTTTTCTGGCGGTGGTTAATAACCGGCCAGAGTTACTTTCCCTTAAAGAAATCCTTACCCATTTTATTTCCCACAGGGCCAATGTTATTATCCGGCGTACCCAATACGATCTGCGCAAAGCGGAAGAGCGGGCCCATATTCTGGAAGGGTTAAAGATTGCCCTGGATAATTTGGATGAAGTCGTAGCCCTGATACGGGCCTCCGGATCTCCGGAAGAGGCCAGGAATGGTTTAATAGACCGATTTGATCTGACTGAGATTCAAGCCCAGGCCATCCTAGACATGCGATTGCAGCGGCTTACCGGGCTGGAACGTGAAAAGATTGAAACAGAATACCAGGGTCTGCTCAAGGATATTGCATGGTTCAAGGAAATTCTTGGCTCGGAAACCGTGGTCCGGGGGCTGATCAAAGATGAATTGACCGAACTCAATGATGAGTTCGGGGATACGCGTCGTACACGCATCATGGAGAGTACGGCGGAAATTTCCATTGAAGATCTTATTGCCGAAGAGGACATGGTGGTTACGGTGACCCGCAGCGGATACATCAAGCGCAATCCGGTGACCCTTTATGCCAGCCAGCACCGTGGAGGAAAAGGCAAAACCGCCATGGGGACCAAATCCGACGATTTTGTGGAACATCTGTTTGTGGCCTCCACCCACGCTACTTTTTTATTTATTACAAATTTTGGCAAGGTGTATCAGGCAAAGGTGTATGAACTGCCCATGGCCGGCCGCTCTTCACTTGGCAAGGCTATTGTGAATCTGCTTAATTTTGATGAGGGTGAAAAACTTGCCACAGTGCTCACCGTGGATGAATTCACGGAGAATCGTTACGTGGTCATGGCCACCAAAAAAGGCCGGGTGAAGAAGACCGAATTGATGGCCTATTCACGTCCCCGGGCAGGCGGCCTCATCGGTGTGAAGCTGGCTGAGGGTGACGAACTCATTGCCGCGCGAATCACCGATGGTGCCCAGGAGATTTTTTTGGGATCCGAGGGGGGCAAGGTCATCCGGTTTAATGAAGCAGATGTTCGTGATGTGGGCCGTGGCTCCATGGGCGTTCGGGGCATGCGTATCGACGAGGGTGCTCGGTTGGTTGGTATGGAGGTGCTTGGAGATGAGGATACGCTGTTAACCGTTACGGAAAATGG
Source organism: uncultured Desulfobacter sp. (assembly GCF_963677125.1). Classification (NCBI taxonomy): domain Bacteria; kingdom Pseudomonadati; phylum Thermodesulfobacteriota; class Desulfobacteria; order Desulfobacterales; family Desulfobacteraceae; genus Desulfobacter; species uncultured Desulfobacter sp. The sequence continues at coordinate 4,794,490 of NZ_OY781882.1, forward strand.
TTATGGAAAACGTTCCAACATTGAAGAGTATAGAACTCAGGCCCGGGGCGGTAAAGGCGTTTTTTCCATTAAAACTTCCAAGCGCAACGGTAAAATGATGGCCCTTGCACTGGTGGGTGACAGTGATGAGTTGATGATGGTTACAGATAAAGGCAAATTGATCCGTACCAATATCTGCGGAATCAACGTGATTTCCAGAAATACCCAGGGAGTCAAACTCATTAACCTGGCCCAGGGGGAGAAACTCATCGGCATTGCCCGACTGCCTAAAGAGGATGGTGATTCTGATGTTGATAATACGTGTTTCTCTTCTGATGAGGAGGATGCCGATATCTTAGATGATCCAAAAGACTTTGATACGGATGACCCGATAGATGAACAGGGAGACGACGAATAAGGGTGCCGGACATAGGCAGCGCCTGAGGGAACGGTTCCTTCAGGCTGGTCTGTCGGGGTTTCATGACTATGAGGTCCTGGAACTGCTTTTGGCCCTGAATACCCCGCGGAAGGATACCAAGCAGGCGGCCAAGGATCTTTTAGCGGAATTTAAAACCCTGCCTCGGGTGCTGGAGGCGGATACCCAGGCCCTTTGTCGGGTTAAAGGGGTGGGTCCTGTCAACAGCTTTGGAATTCATCTGATCAAGGCGGTGGCAGACCGCTATCTTGAAACCCGGATACGCAAGATGGATGTGGTCAGTAACCCTGAAAGCCTGATGGCATATTTAAACCAGACCATTGGTTACAAGAACAAAGAACATTTTGTAGGGATATTTCTGGATGCCAAAAACAAGGTTATGGCATCGGAGGTGCTGTTTACCGGCACCCTGTCAACCTCGGCTGTATACCCACGGGAAGTGATTGCACGCAGCATTGCACACAATGCGGCGTCAGTGGTTTTAGCGCATAATCATCCATCCGGGGATATTACACCCTCAGCCCAGGATATTCGCATTACCCGGACCTTGTTTATTGCCCTGGCATTTGCCGGCATTCATATTCACGACCATATTGTTACAGGCAGTCAGGGGTTTTACAGTTTTGCCGAGCAGGGGGTAATGACGCAGTTTCAAAAGGAGTTTGAGCAGCTTAAATGACGAATGAAGACGATTTTCCCGATTGCTTTGGGGATCTTGAAAAGGTGTTTCCCATGGGGCCCAATGGATTGAGGGAAACCCCTGAAGAATGTTTTTATCATTGTCCGGTGAAAACAAAGTGCCTTCAACAGGCCATGGCCACAAAGAACGGAATGCAGGTTGAAGAAGAGGTTATTGAACGTTCCACCAAAGCCGGTACCGTCACTTTTTTTGAACGATGGTCCAGGAAAAAACAGGCACATCGGCGCGGTTTGAAAATGAAAAAATAATGCTTAACGGCAGCCTTGTGTTTGAAAGGTTCTGTTGCCTATATGCAAGGCATATATAGGTGGCTTTGCGTTCAAACATTATAGATTAGGAGGGGATATGAAATCGGTTCGAGACATAGATGTAAACGGTAAAACCCTTTTTATCCGGGTGGACTACAATCTACCCATGGATGACCATGGGAATATTACTGATGACAACCGGATTCGGGCTACTTTGGACCTGATTACCTATTTGATTGAAAAAAAAGCCAGACTGATTTTGGCTTCCCATCTTGGGCGTCCTAAAGGTGGGCGGGATGAAAAATTCAGCCTTAAGCCCGCTGCCATAAGATTATCGGAACTTTTAAATATGCCTGTGGCATTTGTCGATGACTGTATTGGGGATACGGTGAAAAAACAGGTTCAAGTGTTAGATCCCGGCCAGATTCTCATGCTTGAAAATTTGAGGTTCCACGAAGAGGAAAAGAAAAACGATCCTGGATTTGCAAAGGCCCTTGCCGACCTTTGCGATGTGTATGTGAACAATGCCTTTGCTGTTTCCCACCGGGACCAGGCATCGGTGACCGGCATCACCATGTATGCCAAAGTTTCTGCAGCGGGTTTTCTGCTTGAAAAAGAGGTTCGTTCATACTACGATTCTGTTGAAAATCCTAAAAAGCCCTTGGTTGTCGTGATCGGCGGGGCAAAAGTTTCCAGTAAACTGGCTGCTCTTGAAAATATGCTCAAGCTTGTGGACTGCATGATTATCGGTGGTGCCATGGCCAATACTTTTCTTGCGGCAAATGGCGTGGATACCAAAGGGTCCATGATTGAACCGGATTTGATTCAGACCGCTTCAAATATTATGGCTCAGGCAAAGGAAAAGGGCATTGATCTTCTTTTACCCGTCGATCTGGTTGTCGCCGAGCAGTTTGACAAGGATGCCCAATCGCGTATTGTTTCTTTAGATGAAATTCCCGATGGATGGATGGCCCTGGATATTGGTCCTGAAACGGCTAACAATTTTGCCAAGGCCATCGCCAGTGCCGGTACCATTGTGTGGAACGGCCCCATGGGGGTGTTTGAAATGGACCGGTTTGCTGCAGGCACCCAGATTGTCGCAGATGCCATTGCCGAATCTACCGCCTTTTCCGTTGTGGGCGGTGGTGATACAGGCCTTGCCGCTAAGCAATGCGGGATTACCGAAAAAGTCAGCTATATTTCTACAGGGGGCGGGGCTTTTCTGCATATGATGGAAGGTAAGGTGCTGCCAGGCGTGGCAGCCCTGGAATAGTTGTGTTTGAACAAAAAGTCACCCATCTGCGGCGTTGCATAAAAATTTGCAATCCTCACAACCGTGAGATTGCTCCGGTTCCAAATTTTTCTGCGCCTTGCATCTGGGCAACTTTTCGTCCAAACACGGTTCCCCAGTGAGTATTAGTTAAATCTGAAAGGATTAATAAGAGGTGAAATTTTGCAAACTACGGCATGCGTTGAGCAGGGAGGACCGACTGCGTCGGTCTTATTACCAGGTATTAAGGGATGAGCTGGATCAGTTTGTCCTGGATTACTGCCTTGTGGGATCTTACAATAATTTTTTAAAGATCCGGACCCCTTATCCCTTTGTCGAGTTAAGGGAGCTTAAACCTAGGGCGCGAATTCCTTCCGTGGAATTTGAAGCACAAAATTCGTTTCTGATCATTTTTTGTGAAGATTATATTGATAAAATTCACAAAAAGTATATCCGGTATTTTGACGTCAATAAAACCACTAAAACTAATCTACTCGCGCTTAAAGATTTTCCTGATCTTGAAAATTATAACCGGAACATAAAGTGTTTTGAGTCTGACGGATTTTTTTCTCTTCTTAAAAACTTAATGCCTGTCGATTATGCTATTTTAATCCAGCCCAACCAACGGAGAAAGCCCCAGTATGCTTTGACCCATTTTCATGTAAGGGTGGATTGGCCCATTGCTGATGCATCGGAAGATCTTGCCAAATTTTTACGTTATATCTCTAAAGATTTGTACGAAAAAGGAGATTGTTACGCTGAAAATATGCAAAAAAAATTGTTTGAATATTATGGGGTACCCGTGTTGGCCGGTGGACGAAGGACGGCTGCCATTGTCGCTGCCCAGTATTTTAGGCAACTTGACTCAATTACTACGGTCTATGTAGCGTCCAGCGAATCACGAAGCTTGCTGCGCTTTGATGAAAAAGGCGTGTCAAAATCCGTTCTGGTGAAGCTTGAAGTTGACCAGGTCAAAGCATTGTCCCAGCAGGAGGATATTCCCCAAAGCACCTTTACCAATAATTATGTGGTGGCCCGCCAAGGGAAATTTTATATCTGTATTTTCAATGTATGGTATGATTACACGGTTCATGCACTACCCTCGGAAGGCGGGCGCTTGCGGGAACTGAATCCGGACAATAATTGGTTGACAGTGGCCGAAGAGCATATCCTCCCTAAACCGTCCGTAACAAAGTATTCGCCTATTCCTTACAAGATGGTTTATGCGTGAATTGAACTATAATGTTTTGATCATTGCGATTTCATCACAATCCGGAAACTTGACACAATCTAGGCATCCGGCCCAGATTTTAACCATGGGCAGATTTTTTTTTTCAGTTATTTCAAATCCAAAACGGGCGAAAAAATCCGGGCGGTAGGTCAGTGCAAACAATGTTTTTAATTTAAAATAGAAGGCTTCCTGGATACAGCGTTCCGTCAGGGCCGATCCGATCCCCCGGCCATTGTATTCTTCTTTTACTGCAACGGAGCGGATTTCGGCAATATCTTCCCAGCAAAACGCAAGTGCTGCACAACCTGTTATTATACCCGTATCCTCATCTTCATATACCCAGAAATCTCGTAAATGGTCGTAGAGGTTGCTTAACGGTCGACCTAAAAGCTCTCCTTTGTCGGCATAAAATTGAAGCAGGGCATGTATGGGTGCAACATCATGGATGAGGGCTTTTCTAATCATGGGTCAAATTTCCGTTTATAGGGTTTCCTTCGGCGGATATCCGTGTTTAAAATTTTTTTGCTTGTTATTAATTAAACCCTACAACTATACCATGTCCATTGGGTTGGGTATACCAAAATGTTTTATGTCAGTTTATTAAAATTAGGTGGGCAGCAGCTTAAAGACAGCTTCTTTGAAATCCTCGTCACTAAAGGGTTTGTGAAGGATCCTATTAATGCCGGATTTTTTTAAAAGGGACGCATTTACATTTACATCACCTTTTTCTTCTATAAAATCACTTTGGGTGGTGATCATTAAAATGGGCAGATCCGCGCGGGGAAATTTACGCCTTATTTCCATGGTAAGTTCTATACCACTGATGTTGGGCATATTCAGATCCGTAATAACGAGATCTGGTTTGCCGGACAGTATTCTCTTCACCGCCTCTTCCGGGCGGTGGTAAATTTCACAGTCAAGTCCTAATACTGACAACTTGTTCTGGTAGAGCTTAAGCATCATTTTGGAATCATCTACAACAACAATCTGCATAGATGACGACGCTTCTTTCTGCTTTGTTCCGGTTATTTTGGCTGCAATTTCCTTAGCAAATTCAATCTGACCCGTGGCTGCCATATTTTTTAAGAAGGCTTTGCGGGTGGCTGGAGATGCTTTTTCGGCAATATGTTTACCGGCAAGTTCCTTAAAAGAATCTTCATTCATCAGAAAGTTGAAAATATTGCTTGCATCCGTATCTATAAGTGCGCTTACCGTTGATACCGCTTCCGGTGATTTCTCACGGACTATATTTTTCAGTCCGGCTACCAATGGTTTTGACAGGTTTTTGTCAACAGCCCTGGCTGCACTCATGCGCACGGCTTCTTCCGGGTCCTGGAGACCCTGGACCAGGCAGATGGCTGTGCGGGGCGAAGGAATCCGTTCCATGGCTTCGTATGCGGCCTGGCGGATGTTTACATCCTTGGGTTGTGTATTGATAATGTCCATGATGGCGGGAATGGCAGCCTGATCCTCTATGTAACCAAGTGTCGTAACCAAGTGTACCATATAGTCGGCTTCGGCATTTTGGAACGCCTTGGTCAGAAGCGGTGTTGCCTTTTTGCCCATATTGATCAGTTCATCAATGGCCGTGTCTCTGATAATGGTGACAGGGGATGATAAAAGATGGGTAATTTTTTCAAGATCATAGAGATCCTGTTTTTCTGCCAGGGCTTGGACAACTAATTTGTTTATGGTTCCATCTTCACATAAAAAGCTTGTCAGAGCATCTGCTGCCTGGGGGTTTGGCAGCGCACCAATGGCAAAAATAGCGGACCGGATAATGTCGGGATCTGAATGCGTGGTTAACGAAGAAAAGATTTCAATATGTTCGGGTTTGCGGAATGCCGCAAGTGAATTGATGGCAGGCGTAACGATGTCTGGATCGGTCTCCCCCTGCACAACCTGTATCAAAACCGGGATTGTGTCTTCGAGGAACAGGTCACCGGCAGCACGGATGAATTGAATCCGGGTCTTTTTTTCGTTGTTGCTAATATACTCTATGACCAGATTGGTGTTGCCGTATGCTTTGTCCAAAATTAAATCATACAGGCTTTCTTGAACCTCTGTGTTTGAAATTTCTATTTTGGTAAGGTATTCAAGCAGAGGGAACACAACATCTTCGGGGCCTTTTGCAAGTTCTGCCAAGGCCATTTTTTGCACCTTGACATCTACGTTGGCATCCGATGCAAATTGGAGCAGGGCCTTGGCTTTTACCGTATCTTTTTCGTTAATACAGAATATCAGTTCATCGATAAAATCTTTCGCATTGATTCCGCTCATAACTTTACCCCGCTAACTTTTAAACTGGTAAAATACCGAGTTTAAATATCTGAAAGATGCAAAAAGGTCTGTATCATTTACCAGGGATTCTGTGGATCCGATTAAAAGATATCCGTCCGGTTCCATGACTTTTGAAATATTTGAATAAATTTTTCGGCGGTCCTCAGAGGTAAAATAAATCATCACATTTCGACATAGGACAATATCGTATTTTCCAATACCGATAAACGGTTTCATCAGGTTCATCTTTTTGAACTGAACCATCGCCCGAAGTTCGTCTTTAACTTTATATTGATTATCCTTGGGTTCAAAGAATCTGTTAAGCCTTGCAGGCTCAAGACCACGCGCCACTTCAAATTTGTTGTAAACGCCGTAACTTGCCTTGGCAATTGCTGCATCAGAGATATCTGTCCCAAACAATCTGATATTGTATTTGTCAATGGTTACACCCATTTCAATCATTGTCATGGCAAGACTGTATATCTCCTGACCCGTTGAATTGGCAGCACTCCATATCCTTATGGTCGGTTTGCCGAAACTTTTTTTTGACCGTTTATCAATCAGATCCGGCAGTATTTTATGCTGGAGAAGTTTAAACGGCGATTTGTCCCTGAAAAAATAAGTTTCATTGGTGGAAATGGCATCTATAATCTCGCCTTCCAGCTCTTTTTTCAAACCATGTTTAGATTTATTCATTAAATCCGAATATGAACTGCACTGGTATTTGGAAAGCAGAGGATTGAGTCTGGTTTCCAGAAGGTATTCTTTCCCCACATCCAAAGCGATTCCTGATATATCCAGGATATACTTGGCAAATGTCTTGAATTCTTCTGGCGTTACTTTGATTTTGCTCATAAGTATCGTGTCGGTATCCGTTATGTTTCTGGTTAAACGGTCTTTACGATTTCATCTGCGATTTTTTCCAGTGGTGCGATGACATCGACTATCCCGGATTCAGTGGGTTCTTTGGGCATGCCGTAAACAGTGCATGTTTTTTCATCTTGGGCAATAATGAAACTACCATTGTTTTTCATCTGGTTAAGTCCCTTTGATCCGTCAGAACCCATACCGGTCATGATGACGCCTGTGGCTCTTCCAACATAGTGCTGGGCAATGGAACGAAACAGATAATCTGCTGAGGGCTTACACGAATTTTCCGGTGGATCATTCGTGATTTTTATTTTTCGGGTCAAACCGTCCGCTCCTGCTACAATTTTCATCTGTTTCCCCCCGGGTGCAATGAATACGGTCCCCGGCTTAATCGTATCCCCATCCTTGGCCTCTAAAACTTCAAGGCCTGATTTTTTATTCAGACTATTGGCAAGAGATTCTGTAAATACCGGCGGCATATGCTGCACAATGAGAACCGGTACCTTGAGATCCTTGGGGAGCATGGGTATCATTTTTGATAATGCATTTGGACCGCCGGTGGATATCCCGATAGCAATAATTTCAGATTTGGACCTGATGCCCGCCGGTTTGGATTGTACCGGCCGGCCGGCTGCCTTTAATTCTGGAGTCCTCGCCGTAACCTTGGCCGCAGGTTTAGGCCTCACCGGCCGATCGATTATGCCAAATTTATGGCGTTTAACATGTTTTACAATCGGTTCAAGCGTTTCTTTGACTTTGCGCATGTTTTCTGCCATCTTGCCTTCTTCAGGCTTAGGCAGAACGTCAAATGCGCCTAATTCCATTGCCCGCAGGGTCAGCTCTCCTCCCTGGTGGGTCAATGTAGAGACCATGATCACCAGAGGGGGCTTGTCTATCTGCTGAAGTTTTTGAAGGAGTTCAATGCCGTTCATTTCCGGCATTTCAATATCCAGAGTCATCAGGTCCGGTTTAAGCGTTTTAATTTTTGAAAGGGCAATTTTTCCGTTATTTGCTGTGCCCACCACCTCAATGCCCGGCATCTGCTTGAGTGCGTCTCCGACAATTTTTCGATAAACAATTGTATCATCAACAACAAGCGCTTTGATGGTGTTCATTATTCTTTGAGCACCTCGTCAATATCAAGAATACCGATTAACTGATTTTTTGTTTTTAAAACTCCCTGGAAGTATTTGCCTTTAACACCACCAATATTTGAAGGCGCAGACTCTATGTTTTCTTTTTGGGTGATGACCACATCGGAAATGGCATCCACTAAAAGGCCGATATGCTCATCTTCCGAATTAACAATGATGTTGCGGTTGTCTTTGCTTGGAGTCACAGGGGATAACCCTAGTTTTTTTCCAAGATCAATGATCGTTACGATTCTGCCCCGAAGATTCAATATGCCTTTGACGTATTCAGATGATTGGGGCACCTGGGTGATTTCAAAATGCTTATTGATTTCTTGGATATTTAATATGTCGATGCCACAAATGGCCCCGCCAACATAGAAAGTGGAAAACTCTATGTCATTGGATGTGGTCTCTTTGGTCTCTTTTTCCATGTGAATCTCCTTAACGGATATCTGCTTTTGGATGCCTTACAAATTTGTATATTGCCTGATAACAGCCATTAATTTTTCCCTGTCAAGCTTTATCTCATATTCGTCAATACCCACGGATTTACCTTTTTCAATATGGGCTTCGCTGGCAAGCGACGTCAAGGCAATAACCCCAAGATGAGAGTATTTGGGATCAGTTTTAACCCGCTTGGTGAATTCAAAGCCGTCCATATTGGGCATTTCCAGATCTGTTACAATAAGGTCAATTTCTTCGGCGCGTTCTTTTAACAGTTCCCAGGCAATCAAGCCGTCTTCCGCTTCAATGACCTTAAAGCCGTCCTCTTCCATGAATTTTTTAACCTGGTTTCTAAAAAAGGCTGAATCTTCGGCAAACAGAATGATTCTTTCACCGTCTTCAGCCATGGCTGCTGCTGCCTTGGCCTCGGCGTCAAACCATTCCGGGTTTATGGTTTTAACCAGCTCAAAAATATCCACCAGTAACGTGGTATGATTATTTATAATCATGGAGCCGCTGACAGCCGGCTGTTTTAGGGTGGAGGTGTCAATGTTGAGTACAACTTCCTGGGCATCTACCGGCGGAGTGACCATAAGGCCTAATTCCCGGTCTTTAACTTTAAAGACGATCACTTCCTGCTGATCCCTTTCCGGTAGTTGTTCAACGTTCGTCACCTGGGACAGTTCGTACAGGGGTAAAGAACCGCCGCGGTACTGCACAACTTTGCGATCGCCGACCTGTTCAATGTCGGATGTTTTGATCCGTTCAATTCGTTCTACAATACTTAAAGGCGCCGCAAAATGTTCTGTTTCACTGTTTTTGAATGTTAATAGTGCAACCTTATCGGCTCTGGCCGCCTCTTCTTCCTCTGCGGCCTTGGCAGCATTTTGGCTGGCTTCAGCAATGGCGGAAAGTTCTGCCATCTGGGCAAGGTTGGAAATATCAAGGATTAAAGCAACCTTACCGTCTCCCATAATCGTGGCACCGGCATAGGCAGTGCATTTTTTTAAGTGCCGCCCCACTGGTTTAACAACAATTTCTTCAGAATCATGGAGTTGGTCCACCACAAGACCGTATTTAAATGCCCCGGCAGAAACTACGGCAATATTGATAGCAGATGCGGCATGATACCGGCGGTCGCTTTCTGCTCTTTGGGTTCCCTTTTCAATTTTTTCTCCAGAATCAGCACCCTCTTCTGGAATGAGCACCTTTGACCTGCGGTCCGAAAGGCTGGTTCTGCGGTCTTCATGTTCTTCGCCGGTTTCAGGGTCAACGAAAGTGCGTTCTATGCCTAACATATCCGCTAGGTTTAGAAGTGGAAGAAGCTCGCCTCTGAGTCTTACAACATCAGCATCCCCCACTTTTTCGATTTTTTCTTTAATTTGGCTGGCTGGAATTCTGAGCAGTTCGTTGAGGTTGACCTGGGGCACCGCATAGCGCTCATTTCCAACAGAGGTGATTTGGCTGGGAATGATGGCCAGAGTCAAAGGCAGCTTGATCTGGATATCTGTTCCCTGGCCGGGTGTAGAATCCAGTTCTATTATACCGCCTAATGCCTCAATGTTTGTGACCACTACATCCATGCCGACACCACGGCCGGATACATCCGTAACTTCTTTGGCAGTTGAAAAGCCTGGCAAGAAAATCAGTTCTGTTTTCTGCTTGTCCGACATTTCCGCCACCCGTGATTCGGATATCAGGCCTTTTTCAATGGCAGATGAGGCGATTTTAGCAGGATTCAATCCCCGGCCATCGTCTGAGATGACGATGTTGACTTGACCTGCATCGTGGAAAGCCTTTAGGGTGATTCTCCCTGTCTCCTTTTTGCCCATTTGTTCCCTTTCCATGGGCGTTTCAATCCCATGGTCAACGGAATTTCTCACAAGGTGGGTCAACGGGTCATTGATGGATTCCAGGATGGTTTTGTCCAACTCAACATCCTTGCCTTCTATATCCAGTTCTATGGATTTTCCCAACTGATGGGACAAATCCCTAACGACCCGGGTAAATTTGTTTAAAATATTGGCAATAGGTTGCATGCGTGTACGCATGATCGCTTCCTGGAGTTCTGATGTGATCATGTCAATTCGCTGGCTGGACAGTTCTGTCGCCTTTACGTTGGACGAATTAACGCCCTGAAGAAGCTGGTTTCTGCTGAGTACGAGTTCTCCGGCAAGGTTCATCAAAGTGTCAAGCAGTCCGACATTGACACGCAGAGAACTTTGTGGCTTGCCGCCGATTGCCAAATCTTTTTCCTGGGGTTTTGCCACAGATGCCTCCTGGACTTCCGGGGTGTTTTGCTGTTGTACCACAGTGGGTGTCGGGGTAGCGACAGCAACGGGTTGGGGTTCCACCTCAGGCTGGGGCGCTGCCTTTACGGTTTCAACAGGTTCAGGCAGAGGGGGCGGGATTTCGTCACCACTGTCTGCTGCAGCGCTGATCATATCGTCTGTAATAATGTGGATGCGCCGATTTGCGACACCAAAAAGCGTTTCGGCCATATCATGTTCTATGATAGACGCAAACAGTATCTGGAAAGGAATTTTGTCGGGCATGTCCGCATCGCTAAGCGTGCCTGCACTATCGGTATCAATTCTAGTTTCAATAAGCGTCCCGGTTTTAGACAGATTGTTTAAAATTTCCATGGGCTTTTTGGATTGCTTATGAAAATCGCTGATCAGATCATATTCAACAAGGAACAGATTTTTGCCTTCAGCCTTGCTGATTTCAACTTGTTTGAGAGGCACCCACTGGAACATTCTTCCGTCCTGGAGTACAATATCTGCCAGTGTTTCAGGCTGTCTCGATTCCTGGGCCTCTTGTTGTCCAAGTTCCTGGGGCGGTTCCGGCGCAGACGCGCTGGTTATGTTTTCTAACGCCTGGACATGGGCAGAAATATCAACCTCATTGCTGGTTTGAATATTGTTCAACAGTCCTTCAAGTTCGTCAAATCCTTTAAGCAATATGCTGATTTTTTCAGAATCCGGGGTCAGTTCTTTGGTTCTGATCATCCCTAGTACATTCTCAAGATGGTGTGCAAGATTTTTAATGGTTGTCAGTCCCATGAATCCCGCACCGCCTTTGACGGAATGGGCCGCTCTGAAAACATTGTTGACCAGATCGAGATCAATGTTTGCGCCGCCCTCCTCAATCGTCAGTAAATCACTTTCAATATCTGCCAAGTGATCCAGCGATTCTTCAATATACATCTGTAGGGTTTCGTCGTCTTCAAACATATTAAAACTCCTGAAAGAATGTCATAGAAATGATTTAAAGCCGTGATATTAAGATAATCTACAGAAGATATAATGTAAAGTCAAATTAAAGATACGGTCTGGTTTTTATCAGTAACACTTTGTAATTTATTAAGATCTTTTAGCTTTCGTTGTGCCCTGATTCATGGTGGAAGACTTGGTTAAGCCGCTACTGTTATTAATATGTCTTATATTTTGCGAACAATATCGTTGAGACAAGCGTCAAGAGGTACACGAATCAATATACGGGTGTTTGGTTTCGCATTGTCCACGGCTTCGCCTTTTTCATTCGTCATTGACAATACTTTGGTTTGACGTGCGGGGCCCTGGGGGCTGAGGATTTCGATTTCGTCACCAGGGATCAGTTTGTTTCTGATATCAACCAAATATAAATTGTTTCCACGGCATTCAAGGATTTTGCCGATAAAACTATGGATCTTTCCTTTGTGCATGTTGCCGGTATTCAAAGTGTTTTTTGCATCGCCGTCCGGATGACCAAAATAGAACCCGGTGCAATAGGCCCGGTGATATATACGGTATAGTTCTGAATGCCATTCGGGGCGGACGGAATAGGAATCTGGATCTGCGATATAAGCGTCAATCGCATTACGATATGTTTTTACCACAGAACTTAGATAATTTATTCCTTTCATCCGACCTTCTATTTTGAAAGAGGAAATTCCGGCATGGATTAGATCTGGAATGTGGTCTATTAGGCACATATCTTTAGAGTTAAAAATGTAGGTGCCGCGTCTGTCTTCCTGAACGGGGAAATATTCATTGGGTCGAAGTTCTTCCATTACAGCGTAATTCCAGCGGCAGGGGTGGCTGCACAGCCCTCTGTTGCTGTCCCGGTTACTTAGGAAACTGCTCAAAAGGCATCTGCCTGAGTAAGACATGCACATGGCGCCGTGGACAAAAGTCTCTATTTGGGTTGCAGTGCGAGATGTAATTGTTTTTATTTCTTTAATGGATAATTCTCTAGCCAGGTTTATTCGTTTGACGCCCAGTTGTTCCCAAAATAAAACCGCGTTGAAATTTGTGGTGTTCGCTTGGGTGCTTAGGTGGATGTCAATGTGTGGGATAATCTGTCTGGCTTTGAGAATAATGCCTGGGTCTGAAATGATAATCGCATGGGGCGCGATTTTGCCGATTCTTTCCAGAAAAGCTTCGATATTGCCCTGTTCATGGTTGCGAGAGTAGATGTTGCAGGTAAGATATATTTTGACCTGGTGCTTTTCAGCAAATTTTATCGCATCTTCAAGTTCACTGTCGGTAAAGTTGCCTGAGAAATTTCTCAGGCTGAAATCTTTGCCGCCGAGATACACCGCATCTGCGCCGTAATGGACTGCAATCTCAAGTTTTTCAAAGTTGCCGGCCGGTGCAAGCAACTCAGGTTTAGTTAAAACATCCGGCATTGTATCCCAGTTGCTGCAAAAACGCCAACACAGCCAAAGTCCATTAAAAATTAAGTTTTGTTAAAATACTGGTGCCCCCGGCAGGAATCGAACCTGCGCTCAAGGATTAGGAATCCTATGCTCTATCCACTGAGCTACGGGGGCACATGCTTATTAATTCGGGCTATAAGTATCATAAACTGCCCTTTTAGACAATACTCAAGCCTCCAAATTAATGGGAAATCTGGATATATTCTAAAATTATTATGAAAGCAAGTGATAAATTGATTCGGGCGTGATTTTTGTGTGGGGTATATCGTGCTTGGTGTTTTTTCTTATCTTTGTTCTGAGTTTTGGATATTGTGCAATGATACAAATTACGCTAAGTGTATATAAAGTTATGCGTTCCAAAAGTGACAGGATAAATTTAATGAACAAATCTTCTCTTCTGAATCTTAGAAAATTTTTAGTCCCCTAAATTGTCTATGGCCAAGGATCCATTTCCTTGTCCGGTCGTCATGCGGAAAATTTGGGAACATCTAAAGTGTTTATTGTGACTGACCCTGGTGTACGAAAATCCGGATGGACAACTGTCGTAGAAAAAAGTCTGAAAGCCTGCGGATAATCTATACAACGCATTCAAAGAACCCAAAAATATTATTTACCGGGATAAAATGATGACGGCGAGCCTGATGACGGGTCTTGCTTTTTCAAATGCGAGCCTTGGATTGGTTCATGGGATGGCGCACAGCCTTGGGGCCGCTTTAGGATTGGCCCATGGTGAGTGCAATGCACTTTTGCTTGAACATGTTATCCGGTTCAATTACCCTGCGTCTTCAAAAAATATGACAGATTAGCAAAAGCACTTCACATTGATTTATCCGGCATGCGGGCTCAGGAAAAGGGGGAGGCGCTTTCTCATCAAATAGGAGAGTTAATAGCTCGTTTCTGAGACGGCCAAAGGTCGGTTGCTTGAAACGGTTTTTCCCCAATTTACCATTAAATTGGACCGGGTGAAAAAATCCATTGAATCAAGAAATGTCTATCATGTGTCATGTCGTCCAAGAATGGAGAAAAACAGACGAATCTATGAGGACATCACCATTTATCCGCTGACGTCCAACGGTGTAGAGGGGGCTGTTATTCGCATTGATGATCCAATCGGAAAAAATTTTATCTGTAGGCGGTCTTGCCGCAGGTATGGCCCATGAGATCAATAATCCCTTGGCAGGCATGATGCAAAGTGCAAACGTAGTGAAAAATAGATTAGAAGATATTGCTATGCCGGCCAATCTTCGGGTGGCAAAAAAACTCGGGATTTCCATGGAAGATATCAGGGCTTTTATGGAAAAAAGAGAAATTTTTCGTATGCTGGACGCAATCCATGAATCCGGATCACGGGCAGCAGAGATCGTCAGCAACATGCTCAGTTTTGCCAGGAAGTCTGATGCTTCCATATCCTCTCACTATCCGGATCAGTTGATGGATGAAAGCCTTGAGTTGGCTGCTACCGATTATGATCTTAAAAAACAATATGATTTTAAATCCATTGAAATCATAAAGGCGTATGTCGAAAATCTGCCGATGTTGCTGTGTGAAGGTGCAAAAATTCAACAAGTGCTGTTGAATATTCTTCGAAACACGGTGCCCAGGCCATGCAAGGCACAGGCACAGGAGCTCCAAAGTTTATAATTAGAAATGCGCTAAAGCAAACTATTGAATTGATATGATACGGCTGGTTTTCAAGCCTTATTCCACAAGCAGGTCCTGACCAGGATAAATTTTGCTTCTCTTGTTCAAATGATTTAATGACAACAGTCGGGCAAGGCTCATGTTGTGTCTTTTGGCGATACCCACAGGACTGTCACCGGATTTAACTCTATATTTTGAATATTTTTTGCTGGATCCTTTATCTCCGGTGACAATTATTAGGCGCTGCCCAATGCTGA
Organism: uncultured Desulfobacter sp.; assembly: GCF_963677125.1. Lineage (NCBI taxonomy): Bacteria > Pseudomonadati > Thermodesulfobacteriota > Desulfobacteria > Desulfobacterales > Desulfobacteraceae > Desulfobacter > uncultured Desulfobacter sp. The sequence goes on from NZ_OY781882.1 coordinate 4,809,681, forward strand.
GTCTGTTACCTGATAATTTATTAAGTATTTTAATGCGTTTAGTGGTTGTAGAAAATTTTTTGGCAATCAGCCACAGGTTATCTCCCCGGCGTACGGTATATGTAATTTTTGTTGATTTTGCGTAGGTCTTTGAGGCCGTTTTGGGGCTTGCTTTGTAACCTGAGCCTGGAATTTTTAATACCTTGCCAATAGCAATACAGCTTTTTTTTGAAATTTTATTGCACCTGGCGATGGTACTTACAGATGTTCTAAATTTACGTGCAATGCCGGATAATGTATCTCCCTTTCGTACGCGGTAGTACCTATACCGGGGCGGCTGACGGTAAGTCGTTTTAATACCGTCTATCTTGGCTATAAACAGTTCTGCATGATTCACAGGGATTTTAATGGTGTAGGGCTCAGGGGGCGTGACTTCATGACGCAGTTCCGGATTAAGAGATACAAGCGTGGTTACATCTACATTGATTGCCTTTGCAATTTCACTTAAACGGACTTGTTTTTTTATGTCAAAGGGTTTGTATTCAAGAGGAGTTAACGGATTATCTATGTCAATGTTATATTTTTCAAGATTTTTGACAATATGAACCGTGGCCAAAAATCTCGGCACGTACCTTGCTGTTTCCCGGGGCAGGCTCTGGTACAAATCCCAGAAATTATCCAGATAGTTAAGCTTTTGTCTGCGAATAGTTTTGAGTACTCGGTATTCACCACAATTGTAAGCTGCAATGGCAGTGGTCCAGTCTCCGAATAAATTGTGCAACTCCTTGAGATAATCGATGGCGGCTCTGGTCGCTTTTTCAGGATCCATGCGTTCATCTATATAGTGATTTCGGTTTAAACCGAATTTATTTCCAGTTGATGGTATGAACTGCCATAGGCCAAGTGCCCTTGCAGGAGATAATGCCCTGCTTTTAAAGCCGCTTTCTATTAGAGGAAGCCAGGAAATTTCTTCGGGTAATCCAGATTTTTTAAGCTCCTGAACAATGAAGGGCCGGTAGCGGCAGGAACGGTTAAGTGATCGGATGAAAAATTTGCGTTCCGGGCCGGTCAATCGTTTAATTTCAGCTTTTACATGATCATTCAAGGTGATGGGGATGGCGTCATGATGGCCGGTTACAACAATTTGCCGAGACGCATAAATTTCGAGAACACGTTTGGAGATAAGATAGCGAATGTCCTCTTTTTGCTGATTTACTTCGGAATCATCTATTTTATCAATTTCAAGCATCAAGGCATAGGCAGCATCAAGGCTTGATAGTGCTTCTTCAAGGTTTCCTTCTTCCCAGTAATTTTGTGCGACATTACAAAGCTCTAAGGCCTGATCTATTTTCCTTTGATCGGAGTCTTCGACTTGGTTCTGGTGTTTTGTTTCAGGCTGAAGAATGCATTGGCCCTGGGGTTCTGGCGCTTTAAAAGTCTGGTCAGTTAAAGGCTTGTTGGCTGACAATTGGGACTGCTGGCAGCCGGTAATTAGAAATAAGGCAAAAATAAATGCGGCCAGTTTGTGAATATTCACTTCGTCTCCTTACCGCTATCTGTGTTATGAAGCGTTCAAATAAGCTGCTAATTTACTATTGTATTTTAATGTGAAAAGAACTTAAGGTATTGATAGACCAAGTCAGCTTAGGGCTGTTATTTGGAATATCTTTTTGTGTAATGAAGATCGCGTGGAATGTCAATGAAAAAATATCGTGGAACTATTGTTTTTATTGAGTTTCGACAATTTATAGTAAAAATTAATGAAAGTTATATTACGCGATAGCGTACAATTAGTTTTTGTCTTGGTGTTATGGAACCAAAACGGATGAAATAATCGGGTCAAACACATGTGAACTGATCTACGCTGGGGAAAAAATATGTTTTTATGAAAAAAAGGGGTTGCCATATTGAAAATCTTCTGCTATCTTTGCCCGGTCTTTTTGCTACAGCAGAGTGTGTGGCTTAAAGTTGGCCGATATAGCTCAGTTGGTAGAGCATCTCACTTGTAATGAGAATGTCCTCCGTTCGATTCGGGGTATCGGCTCCAAAATAGCTTAGGTGGGGTTCCCGAGTGGTCAAAGGGATCAGACTGTAAATCTGACGGCTCAGCCTTCGGAGGTTCAAATCCTCCCCCCACCACCAAAACGAATGTAGGAGATCTACATATTTAGATTGTTGGGACTACATAGTATGTTTGGTTGATTGACTTAATCAGTCTTATCATAAGCGGGAGTAGCTCAGTTGGTAGAGCTTCAGCCTTCCAAGCTGAATGTCGCGAGTTCGAGCCTCGTCTCCCGCTCCATTCGTAGTCTCCTGTATGCTGGTTTAGATGGTATGTACTTTTGGCCCATGTAGCTCAGTCGGTAGAGCGCTTCCTTGGTAAGGAAGAGGTTCACCAGTTCGATTCTGGTCATGGGCTCCAATTTGTGCTAAGAGATTTATACCCGCTTTAAGAAGGTAGCATGGGTTCTTGAGCGGCTGTGTGATGTAGGCAATATTAAAAATAAACGTCAAGGGGTTGAAAGTGGACAGAGTGCTTATTGCTCTTGCTTGTACTGAATGTAAGAGAAAAAATTATACAACGACCAAAAATAAACGCAAGACTCCGGACAAGATTGAGTTTAAAAAATATTGCAAATTCTGTAATAAACATCTCGTCCACAAAGAAACAAAAATAAAATAGTTTACCCTGCAGGTCAGTAGCTCCAATTGGCAGAGCTCCGGACTCCAAATCCGGCTGTTGGGGGTTCGACTCCCTCCTGACCTGCCACTTTTTTTGACCTCCTGTTCGACCGTTGATGTCGAGCAGGAGGTAATTCATCGGTGGGATATGTCGAGATTACAGAAAAAAAAGCCTCAGAATGAGAAACGAAAACGAGTTACTGGGAGTGATGGAGACGCCGGGTCAGCTGTAAAATCGACTGTGGCGGGAAAGCCGATGCATATGTCATCGGCTTCTAAGGTTGAGAAGCCGGTAGGGCAGCCTGGGGCTGGTAATGTTTTTGCGAGGGCATCAGAATTTTTTCGGGAAGTAAAGGTTGAATTAAAAAAAGTTGTCTGGCCGACTAGAAAACAGACAACCGGCACAACGGTAGTGGTTATTATCTTTGTGTTTGTTGTTGCTGTTTTTCTGGGGGTTTTTGATTACAGTTTGTCCAAGCTTGTCCAAGTCGTTCTTACTTGAGGCTAAGGGAAATAAAATGTCTTTAAAGTGGTATGTCGTTCACGTTTATTCCGGCCATGAGCAAAAGGTAAAGCTTGCTCTGGAAGAAAAGATCCAGGGATCAAAACATCCGGAAAAATTCGGTGACATCCTGATTCCATCCGAAAATGTCGTTGAGTTGGTGGATGGAAAAAAAAGGCAGTCTTCCAGAAAATTTTATCCTGGATATATTCTTGTGCGCATGCATTTGGATAACGAGACATGGCATATTGTGAGTTCCACTGCTAAGGTTACCGGTTTTCTTGGTGGTAAAAATAAACCTGCGCCCATAACCGAGAAAGAAGCCCAAAGCATCATTGAGAAGATGGAGCAAGGGAAAGAAAAACCTCAGCCCAAATATTATTTTGAACCGGGTGATGATGTGCGAGTTGTTGACGGGCCTTTTTCTAATTTCAATGGTACTATTGAAGAAGTGTCTCCAGACAAAGAGAAGGTAAAGGTGCTGGTCAGTATTTTTGGGCGAGCTACGCCGGTCGAATTGAATTTCATACAGGTAACCAAGATTTAGTCGGGTTGTAAATAAAGAGTTTCGGGAGTAAAAAAATGGCAAAAAAAGTAATGACACAAATTAAGCTTCAGGTTGAAGCCGGCAAGGCAAATCCGTCCCCTCCAATTGGTCCGGCTCTGGGGCAGCACGGTGTCAATATCATGGATTTTTGTAAGGCGTTTAACGCTAAAACTGCTAATGATGCGGGTCAGATTATTCCGGTCGTTATCACCGTGTATCAGGATCGGTCTTTCAGTTTTATAACCAAAACGCCACCTGCTTCAAGACTGCTTTTGGCTGCGGCCAAACTTGCTAAAGGGTCTGGCGAGCCAAATCGTGATAAGGTTGGCAAAGTAACAAGGGATCAGGTTGTTGCAATTGCAGAAACCAAAAAGCCGGATTTGAATGCTGCGGATATTGATGCTGCTGTCAGGATTATTGAAGGCACAGCCAGAAGTATGGGAATAGAAGTCGTTTAACTTTCAAGTATAAGAGTGATTAAAATGCCTAAGCGGAGTAAAAAACATAACGAAGCACTGAGCAAAGTGGACAGAATGGTCCAGTATGGACCCAAAGATGCCCTGGAAATTGCTGTATCTTCCAGTTATGCAAAATTTGACGAAACGGTTGATGTCGCCGTAAGGCTGGGGGTTGACCCGCGGCATGCAGATCAGATGGTTCGTGGAACCGTTGTTCTGCCAAATGGACTGGGTAAAGAGGTTAAGGTCCTGGTATTTGCCAAAGGTGAAAAAGAACAAGAAGCCCTTGATGCGGGCGCAGACTTCATTGCCACAGATGAGATCGTTGAGAAGATTAAAGACGGTTGGTTCGGGTTTGATAAAGCGATTGCAACGCCGGATATGATGGGGACTGTTGGTAAGCTTGGACGTGTACTCGGTCCCAGAGGGCTCATGCCTAACGCCAAAACCGGTACTGTAACTTTTGAGCTTGCCAAAGCTATTAATGAAGTGAAAGCCGGCAAGATTGACTTTAGAGTTGAAAAAGCCGGTATTGTCCATGTCCCTGTCGGTAAAATTTCCTTTGGAGCCGAAAAGCTGTTTGAAAATATAACTGTTTTTCTTGATAAAATTCTCGCTCTCAAACCTGCAGCAAGCAAAGGAACTTACCTGAAATCCATCAGCGTATCTTCAACAATGGGTCCTGGTATTAAAGTTGATCCTTTGTTAATCAAGTAAATAATAAGCGTATTTCACTTTTTAAAGTGAAATACGCTTGAAACCTGTCATAGACAGTAGGTGCATATTATATGCATAATCGGATTTGCCGGCCTGCCGAGACAGAAAATAAATTTTGTTTTGGTTTCGTTGGCACCTTCGACACTTAATTATGGAAGGAGGTGTAAAAAATGCTGAATATTTCCCAGAAAAAAGAACTGGTCGAAAAAATAGCAAAGGATCTCAGCGAAGCAGAGATCTCTTTTCTGATCGACTATAAGGGACTCACTGTGTCCCAGGTGACCGAACTTCGTGCAAAACTTCGGGAAGCCGGCGCTCAGATGGCAGTTGTGAAAAATACCTTGATGAGGTTGGCGGCGAAAGAAACCGGCTCAGAGGTGTTAATTGATCTTTTTAAAGGACCTAATGCGATCATCATTTCCAAAGATGATCCTGTGGCACCAGCCAAGGTCATCTCAGAATTTCTGAAAACCAATGAGAAAATGCAGCTTAAGGGTGCGTCCCTGGGTGGAAAATTTTTAAGCGACGAAGACGTTAAGCAGCTTGCAAAAATGCCGTCCAAAGAAGAGTTGTTGGGCAAACTGGTATGCACACTCAATGCCGTCCCCACGAATCTTGTCAACGTTCTGGCCGGTGTTCCAAGATCTTTTCTCAATGTGCTTAATGCTGTTAAAGATCAAAAAGATGCAGCGTAAACTACAATAAACCAAAACTTTAGATTTATAAATACGATCCAAATATTCGTATATTTTCAGGAGATTAAAATGGCTGATATTACAAAAGATGATGTAATTGAATTTATTTCAAATATGAGCGTTCTGGAGCTTTCCGAACTGATTAAAGAACTTGAAGACAAATTTGGTGTATCCGCAGCCGCACCTGTTGCCTTTGCTGCAGGTGCGATGCCTGCTGGTGGTGATGCCGGTGGCGCTGCCGCTGAAGAGAAAACAGAATTTGACGTTGTCCTTGAAGCTGCCGGTGATAAAAAGATTAATGTGATCAAGGAAGTTCGTGCTATCACCGGTCTTGGGCTTAAAGAAGCCAAGGCACTTGTTGAAGAAGCACCCAAAGCTGTAAAAGAGGGTATTGCCAAAGAAGAGGCAGACAAGATCAAAGAACAGCTTGAGGGTGCCGGTGCTCAGGTGTCTGTAAAGTAGTTTAGCATAGCTTATAAGCACAAATAGTTTGTGCATAAACTATACGCGGGGGCAAGGCCAGTGGGTCGTGTCTCCGCTTTTACAGTTGGAAAAACTCACATCGGGAGATATCATGGCCGGAAGTCTTTTGACGAACAAGCGTGTTAGAAAAGAGTTTGGCGGTAAACGCAGAATAATAGACATCCCTGATCTCATAGGGATGCAAAGAGATTCCTTTGAAGGTTTTCTTCAAAGGGATGTTTCACCCCAGGATAGAGAGGAAAAGGGCCTGCATTCGGTTTTTAAGTCCGTATTTCCCATTAAGGATTTTACTGATACTTCCTCCCTTGAATATGTCTCTTATTCTTTTGGGGAGACCAAGCACTCCATGCAGGAGTGCATCAGTCGCGGGATGACCTATGACATTCCGGTAAATATAAGGGTTCGGCTTGTCGTCTATGACCATGACAAAGACACTGGTGTGTCAACCATTCGTGATATTAAAGAGCAGGAAATTTATTTTGGCACCATCCCTTTGATGACACCCAGGGGAACTTTTATTATTAACGGTACTGAACGAGCCGTTGTCTCCCAGCTTCACCGGTCGTCAGGTGTATTCTTTGATCATGACAAAGGAAAAAATTATTCTTCGGGTAAGATTATCTATAATGCCAGGATTATCCCTGTACGTGGTTCTTGGATTGATATGGAAATTGACGCTAAGGATATTGTCTATATCCGTATTGACCGCCGACGTAAATTTCCTGTTTCCATTCTTTTCAAAGCTTTTGGATATACCGGGGAAGATATCCTTGATTTTTTCTATACTAAGGAGAAAATTGTACGCAAAAACGGCTCTTATTTCAGAGAATTCATACCTGAGAATTTGGTCCGTCAACGGGCTGGGTATGATATTAAATCTCCTGAATCCGGAGATGTCGTGGTTAAGGCCGGTCGAATCTTCACCAAGCGCGCTTTAAAACAACTTGCAGATGAAAAGTTGGATTTTATCCCTATTTCTGAAGAGGAACTCATTGGCAAAGCGTTCGCCGGTAATTTTTTCCTTGAAAGCGATGATCCTGCTCCTTTGTTTAAGGCCGGTGATACCATTGCAGAAGATACTTTTGAATTGCTTGAGGAAAAGGATATTGATACCTTTGAAATCCTCTATGTAGATCCACGCAGTTCAGACTGCATGCGAAAAACCTTGGTTTCAGATAAGATTGAATCAAAGGAAGAGGCCTTGATGGATATTTATCGCAGGCTTCGTCCCGGCAATCCTGCCACCATTGAGGTGGCCCAGGATTTTATTGATCATCTGTTTTTTCGACAGGCATATTACGACTTGTCCAAGGTTGGGCGCCTTAAAATGAACCATCGCCTTGGGGTTAATACCAAAATTGATGTAAAAACTCTGAGAAAAGAGGATGTTCTGCTTACCGCAGCCACGTTGATTGAGCTCAAGGATACCCAGGGCCAGGTTGACGATATCGACCATCTGGGAAACCGGCGGGTCAGAGCGGTGGGTGAGCTATTGGAAAATCACTACCGCATTGGTCTTGTCCGCATGGAGCGGGCGATCAAGGAAAAGATGAGCATGCAGGAAGTGGATGCCATGATGCCCCACGACCTTATTAACCCCAAACCGGTATCGGCAGTTGTTCGTGAATTTTTTGGTACATCACAGTTGTCCCAGTTCATGGATCAGACCAATCCTCTGTCTGAAACTACCCATAAACGGCGCCTTTCCGCCTTGGGGCCTGGTGGCTTGACTCGTGAGCGAGCAGGCTTCGAAGTACGTGATGTTCATCCCTCTCATTATGGCCGTATCTGCCCCATTGAGACCCCTGAAGGGCCCAACATCGGTTTGATTGTTTCTCTGTGTACATATGCCCGGGTAAATGATTTTGGGTTTATTGAGACCCCTTTCAGGATCGTAGATGAGGGCAATGCCAGCAAAACAATTCAGCATTTAAGCGCTTTTGAAGAAAAGGAGCATCCCATTGCCCAGGCCAATGCCGTTTTGGATGCTGACGGGAATTTTGTTAATTCCACTGTATCCGCACGGGTTGCAGGGGAATTTGAGATGGTGGCACCCGAAGAAATAAAATTTATGGACGTGTCTCCAAATCAGCTGGTATCCGTATCTGCATCCCTGATTCCTTTTCTTGAAAATGATGACGCCAACAGGGCGCTTATGGGCTCCAACATGCAACGCCAGGCTGTGCCGTTGATTCGCAGCGAGGCGCCTTTGGTGGGTACCGGCATGGAGGCTGTCGTTGCCAGGGATTCCGGGGTAACCATCGTCGCCGAGTGTGATGGGGTGGTGGTTGATGTAGATTCAAAGCGTATTGTTGTCAAAAATGATGACAGTGATGATCCCAAATTTAATAAGGCTGTTTCTATCTATAATTGTACCAAGTTTGTCCGGTCCAACCAGAATACCTGTTTTAACCATAGGCCCATAATGAAAAAAGGGGAGCGGGTTAAAAAAGGGCAGGTTATTGCAGATGGGCCGTCCACCGAGTTGGGGGAACTGGCCCTTGGAAAAAATGTAACCGTGGCCTTTATGCCTTGGGACGGTTACAACTATGAGGATTCCATATTGGTATCCGAGCGGCTGGTCAAAGATGGTGTTTACACCTCTGTGCATGTTGAGGAGTTTGAGGTGCTGGCCAGGGATACCAAGCTTGGCAAGGAAGAGATCACTAGGGACATTCCCAATGTTGGTGAAGATGCTTTGAAGAATTTGGATGACAGTGGTATCATCCGGCTGGGTGCCGAAGTTAAACCCGGCGATATTCTAGTGGGCAAAATTACCCCTAAAGGTGAAACCCAGCTCTCTCCTGAAGAAAAGCTGTTACGCGCCATCTTTGGTGAAAAAGCAGGGGATGTAAAAGATACGTCTCTTTGTGTGCCCCCTGGCGTGCATGGAAAAGTAATTGATGCCAAGGTTTTTTCACGCCGCGGTCTGCCCAAGGATGACAGAACACGCCAGATCGAAGATGAAGAGATCGAGCGTTTTGAAAAAGACCGGGATGATGAGATAAAAATTATTTCCGATGTTGGCAGGGAAAAAGTTGAATCCGTACTTGATGGTCATGCACTGTTCAGTGATCTGGAGCGAAATGGAAAGGTCCTGGTAAAGGCCGGCACTAAAGTGGTGTCCGGTACTTTTAAAAAAGTTCCAGTGTCCGTACTGGTAAACGTTACAGTTGAGGATGCTGTATTAACAGAAAAGGTTCAGGTTGTCCTTGAGCAGGCCCAGGAGCAGATAAAAAAGGCCAGGGAGCATTTCAACCGTCAGGTCTCCAGGTTTGAAAAGGGCGATGACCTTCCTCCTGGAGTTCTCAAGCTTATTAAAATTTCCGTTGCCATGTTGCGGGTCCTATCCGTGGGAGATAAAATGGCTGGCCGCCATGGTAATAAGGGTGTTGTTTCAAGAATTCTTCGGGTTGAGGATCTGCCTTATTTTGAAGACGGTCGGCCTGTTGATATGGTGCTTAATCCCTTGGGTGTACCTTCCCGTATGAATGTGGGGCAGATTCTTGAGATTCATTTAGGCCGGGCGGCCTATGCTCTGGGCCAGCAGATTGATGAGATGATTGAGGAAAAACGACTGGACGAACTCCGGAATAAGGCCAAACAGATATTCTCCTTGACCCGTAAACAAAGGGAAGGGCAGGTGGATGATGCCATTGTAAGGGACATTGATGCCATGGATGATGAACAATTCATGGAGTTTGTCTCCCTCTACAAAAACGGTGTTCATACGGCCACACCGGTGTTTGACGGTGCCACAGAGGAAGAGATTAAGGAATTGATCAGCATGTCCGGAAGCGACCCCTCGGGTCAGTCTATTCTCTACGACGGGCGTACCGGCAGGCCCTTTGATAAACCGGTTACTGTAGGAACCATGTATATGCTTAAACTGCACCATCTGGTTGATGATAAATTGCATGCACGGTCCATCGGACCCTATTCCCTTGTCACCCAGCAACCTCTTGGTGGCAAAGCTCAGTTTGGTGGTCAGCGACTTGGGGAGATGGAGGTTTGGGCCATGGAGGCCTACGGAGCTGCCCACGCGCTTCAGGAATTTCTTACGGTGAAATCCGATGATATGACCGGCCGGACCCGTATGTATGAAAAAATTGTTAAAGGCCAGAATGTCCTGGAACCTGGAATGCCTGAATCTTTCAGGGTTCTGATAAAAGAGCTCAATGCTCTGGGGCTGGATATGAATCTTATAGAAGGCAGCAAATAAGGAGAAGACATTGGATAATATTTATGATTTCTTCGCAAAACCCAAGGATCCTCAAAGTTACCAGGGCGTTCAGATCAGCCTTGCATCTTCAGATCAGATTCGGGAATGGTCCTACGGCGAAATAAAAAAACCTGAGACTATCAACTATAGAACGTTTAAGCCCGAACGTGACGGTCTTTTCTGTGCCAAGGTATTTGGGCCGACTAAAGATTACGAGTGTAATTGCGGTAAATATAAACGCATGAAGCACAGAGGGGTCGTTTGTGAAAAATGCGGGGTTGAAGTTATTCAGTCCAAAGTCAGACGCGAACGTATGGCGCATATTGAACTTGCCGCGCCTGTATCCCATATCTGGTTTCTGAAAAGTCTGCCTTCCAAGATCGGCAATGTTCTGGATATGACATTGAAGAATCTGGAAAAGGTTCTTTATTTTGATTCGTTTATCGTTATCGACCCCAAAGACACCGGGTTGAAAAAAATGCAGTTACTCTCCGATGACCAGTATTATGAGGCCATTGAAGAGTTCGGGGAAGAAGGCTTTGTTGCCGGGCTCGGCGCTGAAGCTATCTTGACTTTGCTAAATGAGATTGATCTTCAAGCGGTCCATGATGAGCTTACCGAAGAGATTGGGTTGACCAAGTCCATGGCCAAGCAGCAAAAAATGGCCAAGCGCATGAAGGTTATTGATGCCTTTTTAACTTCTGGTATAGAGCCGTCCCGGATGATCCTGACTGCCTGCCCCATTCTGCCTCCGGATTTGCGTCCGCTTGTCCCACTTGAAGGCGGTAGGTTTGCCACTTCGGATCTTAATGACCTTTATCGCCGGGTGCTCAATCGCAATAATCGCCTTAAACGTCTGGTTGATCTTAATGCGCCTGATATCATTGTTCGAAATGAAAAACGGATGCTTCAGGAAGCTGTGGATGTGCTTTTTGATAATGGACGCCATGGACGGGTGGTTACGGGTACAAATAAACGTCCGTTGAAATCGTTGTCTGATACACTTAAAGGCAAACAGGGGCGTTTCCGCCAGAACCTTTTAGGTAAACGTGTGGACTATTCCGGTCGTACCGTTATTACCGTGGGGTCTGAACTTCGGCTCCACCAGTGTGGTATTCCTAAGAAAATGGCTTTGGAGTTGTTTAAACCCTTTATTTACAACTACCTTGAGCAGAAGAGCCTGGTCTCCACGGTTAAAAGCGCCAAGAAGATGGTAGAACGCGAAGAGACCGAAGTCTGGGATGCCCTTGAGGCCGTGGTCAAAGAATACCCGGTAATGCTTAACCGTGCACCTACTTTGCATCGTCTAGGGTTCCAGGCCTTTGAGCCGGTATTGATCGAAGGTAAGGCTATTCAGCTTCATCCTTTGGTGTGCCCGGCATTCAATGCTGACTTTGACGGTGACCAGATGGCTGTTCATGTTCCCCTGTCCTTGGAATCTCAGCTCGAAGCAAGGGTTATGATGCTGTCCACAAACAATATTTTGTCCCCGGCAAACGGGCAGCCCATTATTGTTCCCACCCAGGACATTGTACTGGGTATCTATTATATGACCCGTGCAATGTCAGGCCAGCAGGGTGAGGGGGCCACCTTTTCAAGTATCGACGAGGTCCGCTTCGCCTTTGACGCAGGCGAACTCAATATTCATGCCAAAATCAAGGTTCGCATTGACGATGTGATTTATGAAACCACTACCGGCCGGATTCTTTTGTGGGAAACCATTCCCGGCGATGTGTTGCTGAACATGAGTCGTATTCGAACCGAAAGCCTGGAGGACGCTGAAGCTGCGCTTGCTGCACTAAAGTCCGGTGAAGAATTTGATGTTGTCCTGGATAAATATGGGGATGAAGAAATTAAGAAGACCCGGGGCACAACCGGTGTTTTAACACGTAAGGAATTTAAAAATATTTTTCAGGTTTCTGATGTGGTCGTGGAGCAGCTTTATGGACTGAAGCAGGGCCAGTTCACAGATGTGAGGATGGTGGGCGATAAGTATACCATTTTCAAAGTTGATGAAAGAACCTCTACACTGCCGTTTAGTCTGGTAAATAAGCTGATGGATAAAAAGTCAATTGTAAATCTCATTGACTATGCCTACAGAAATATTGGCTTAAAGGAAACAGTCATCCTTTCTGACCGCCTTAAGGATATTGGATACAAAAATTCTACGCTTGGCGGTCTGTCCATCTGCATAGATGACATGATTATTCCGGCACATAAATGGGATCTCATTGGCAAAGCAGAAAAAAATATTGAAGATATCAAGAACCAGTATTCTGAAGGCCTGATTACCCAGGGTGAAAAATACAATAAAGTCGTTGATATCTGGGCCCAGGCCACAGACGATATTGCCAATGCTATGATGGAAGTTATGAAAAATCCGCCTAAAAAAGAGGGAGCCGACGGTTCAGAAGAACTTAATGCCGTTTATGTTATGGCGGATTCCGGTGCCCGTGGTTCCAAAGATCAGATGCGTCAGCTTGCCGGTATGCGTGGATTGATGGCCAAGCCCTCGGGGGAGATTATTGAGAATCCCATTACGGCATGTTTCCGTGAAGGTTTGTCTGTACTTCAGTACTTTATTTCTACTCATGGTGCGCGTAAGGGGTTGGCCGATACCGCCCTGAAAACAGCCAACTCCGGTTATTTGACTCGGCGTTTGGCAGATGTGGGTCAGGACTGCACCATCGTGGAGCCTGATTGTGGTACCATCAACGGCATTGAAGTTGAAGCGCTGTATGAAGGTGGGGAGATTATTCAAACCTTGGGTGAAAGAATTCTCGGACGCGTTACCCAGGAAGATATTCGCGACCCCTATTCCGACGAATTTATTGTGGCGTCTGATACGGAGCTTAACGAGTCTCATGTGGCCAAAATTGAAGCTGCAGGCGTTCAGCGGGTAAAAATTAGATCCGTATTGACATGCAATTCAAAACATGGGGTTTGTTCAAGATGTTATGGCCGCGACCTTGCTCATGGAGTTACTGTGGAAATTGGTCAGGCTATTGGCATTGTGGCTGCTCAGTCCATTGGTGAGCCGGGAACCCAGTTGACCATGCGTACCTTTCATATCGGTGGTACGGCATCCAGAAAGGTTGAGGTTGCAGAAGTCAAGGCTCGTGTCGGTGGGATTTTGAAGTTCAACGAAGATATTCAAACCGTAACCTCGGCCCAAGGCGATGTCATTGTTATGAACCGTAAAGGTGGTGGCGTGACTATTGTCGGCGAGGAGGGTCGTGAGCGTGCCAAAGAGAATGTTATTTATGGTGCGACCCTCCATGTTAAGAACGGACAGGAGATCATGCCCGGTGATATTATCGCCTCTTGGGATCCTTTTACCACGCCGATCATCACAGAGGTCTCCGGTCGGATAAGATTTGCCGATATTATCGTAGGTAATACGGTTCAAGAGCAGATCGACCCGGTTACCGGGAAGGTGTCAAGAACGATCATAGAAAGCAAGGATGTTGAAGTCCGGCCTAGAATTACCGTAAAGGATAAAGAGGGTAAAGCGGTCAAATTGCCAAGCTCCAAGACGCCTGCCCGATATTATCTGCCGGTAAACGCTATTCTTACAGTGGAAGAAGATGATAACATCATGGCCGGAGATGTTATTGCTAAGTTACCGCGTGCCACCACTAAGACCAAAGATATTACCGGTGGTCTGCCACGTGTTGCCGAGCTTTTTGAGGTTAGAAAACCAAAGGACCCTGCCGTGCTCACTGAAATTGACGGATATGTCACGGTATCAAAGGGGACCAAAGGCCGCCAGAAGGTTACAGTCAAGCCTGGTGATGTTGGAGAAGTTAAGGAGTATGCCATTCCGAAAGGTCAGCACGTGTCTGTTTATGACGGCGATTATGTCAAATCAGGCGACCCCTTGATCGCAGGGTCTGCCAATCCCCAGGACATAATGAATATCAAGGGTGAAGTCGCTCTGGCTAAATACCTGGTTGACGAGGTGCAAGAGGTTTACAGGCTTCAGGGTGTACGAATCAATGATAAGCATATTGAGGTTGTTATACGCCAGATGATGCGCCGGGTAAAAGTGATATCCACCGGAGATACCAATTTTATTCCAGATGAGCAGGTAGATCGTATTCTTTTTGAAGAGACCAACCGCAAAGTGGCCATGGAGGGTGGTGAACCGGCCAAGGGTGAGCCTTTGATTCTTGGTATTACGAAAGCCTCCTTGTCCACAGACAGTTTTTTATCTGCCGCATCTTTTCAAGAGACTACCAAGGTACTGACGCTTGCGGCCATTGAAGGTAAATATGATAGCCTTAAGGGATTAAAGGAAAACGTTGTCATGGGCAGACTTATCCCGGCTGGTACTGGATTTCCAGGCTATCGTAATTTGGAAGTTGGGCATGGTAAATTTGCTGAGGTATAGAAAAATAAAATATTGTTGACATTTTAGGAAATTATAAGTAATATTAAATATTTTGTCGTGTATGGCGACTTATTATGTTTGATGAAGGAGCGTGTGGAGTTATGCCGACCATAAATCAATTGGTTAGAAAAGGTAGGAAGAGAGCTGAAAAAAAAGTTAGTACGCCGGCGTTGAAAGGCGGGCCTCAAAAACGTGGGGTTTGCACCAGGGTGTATACTTCTACGCCTAAAAAACCGAACTCGGCCTTGAGAAAGGTTGCAAGGGTTCGTTTAACAACCGGAATGGAGGTTGCGGCTTATATCCCGGGTATGGGGCATAATCTCCAGGAGCACTCTGTCGTTCTGGTTAGGGGTGGCAGGGTGAAAGACCTTCCAGGTGTGCGCTATCATATTGTCAGGGGTGCTCTTGATACGCTGGGTGTAGACGATCGTCGCCAGGGGCGTTCAAAATATGGTGCGAAGCGTCCCAAGTAGTCATGATGGGTATTTAAGCATTCATATTAATTATATATAAATTTGGTGGACTTTTTAAGATGGCAGAAAAATTAGTGTTTAAAGAAGGTTTCATGCAGGATGCCACGCATGAAGAAAAGCTTGCAGCCAAGTTTGTCAATTGTGTTATGAAAGACGGCAAAAAGAATGCTGCCCGGAAAGTTGTGGCTAATGCGTTGATGATTGCTGAAGATAAAATTGGTGAACCTGCTCTGGCAGTGTTTAAAAAAGCGATTGATAATATCAGGCCTTCTGTTGAGGTGAAATCAAGAAGGATCGGAGGGTCTACCTATCAGGTGCCCACTGATATAAAACCCGGTCGTCAGACAGCTTTGGCTTTCAGGTGGCTTATCAATTTCAGCAGAAGTCGTTCTGAAAAGGGCTTTGCGAATAAGCTTGCTGCTGAATTGATGGATGCTTATAACGAGCGTGGCGGGGCAATCAAGAAAAGAGAAGATACACATAGGATGGCAGAAGCCAATAAGGCGTTCGCGCATTTTAGGTGGTAGAGATTTAAAAATATCTTTGTAAACATTCCACAGGAGGAATACAGAAGATGGCTAAGGAGAAATTTGAGCGGAACAAACCGCATGTAAACATCGGGACAATCGGGCATATCGATCACGGGAAAACCACTCTGACTGCGGCGATTACTAAACTTGCCGGCATGAAGGGGAATGGTGAGTATGTTCCCTTTGACGAAATTGATAAAGCTCCTGAAGAAAGAGAGCGTGGTATTACTATTGCTACGGCCCATGTTGAATATGAGACCGAAGGCCGCCATTACGCGCATGTTGATTGCCCGGGCCATGCCGATTATATCAAAAATATGATCACCGGTGCCGCCCAGATGGATGGCGCTATTCTTGTTGTGTCCGCTGACGACGGTCCCATGCCCCAGACTCGTGAGCATATCTTGCTTGCCCGTCAGGTTGGTGTGCCTAAGATCGTCGTTTTTCTGAATAAATGCGACATGGTCGATGATGAGGAATTGATTGAACTGGTTGAAATGGAGCTCCAAGAGCTTCTTGATACTTATGAATTTCCAGGAGATGAAACTCCGATTATTCGTGGCTCTGCGCTTAAAGCTCTAGAGTGTGATGACGTTGATGCAGAAGAAGCCAAGCCGATTTTTGAACTTCTAGATATTCTTGACTCCTATGTTCCTGAGCCTGAAAGAGATACGGAAAAACCCTTCCTTATGCCAATTGAGGACGTGTTCTCCATCTCCGGGCGTGGTACGGTTGTAACCGGTCGTATTGAGCGCGGTGTGATCAAGACCGGTGAAGAAATTGAGATCGTTGGTATCAGGGATACAGCTAAGACGGTGTGTACCGGTGTTGAAATGTTCAGGAAACTTCTGGATGAAGGTCAAGCCGGTGATAATGTTGGTCTGCTCCTGCGCGGTACGAAGCGTGATCAGGTTGAGCGTGGTCAGGTTGTCTGCAAGCCCGGCACCATTACGCCGCATACCAAGTTTAAAGCTGAGATGTATGCCCTGAGTAAGGAAGAAGGTGGTCGTCATACACCTTTCTTTACCGGTTACAGGCCCCAGTTCTTTTTCAGGACTACCGATATTACAGGCGTTTTGACGCTGGACGAAGGCGTTGAGATGATTATGCCCGGTGATAATGCTACCATTAACGTCGAATTGATCAACCCCATCGCCATGGAAAAAGAGCTGCGTTTCGCTATTCGTGAGGGTGGTCGTACTGTTGGTGCTGGTGTTGTTGGCGAAATTATAGAATAGTAGATTAAGAAAGAGCAATAACAATGTTGAAGACTAAAATCAGAATTAGGCTCAAAGCTTATGATCATAAGCTGCTTGATCAGTCTTCAGTAGATATTGTTGATACAGCAAGGAAAACCGGTGCCAGAATCGTGGGACCGGTTCCCCTGCCTACCAGGATCAACAAATTTACTGTGTTGCGTTCTCCTCATGTGAACAAAAAGTCCCGTGAGCAGTTTGAAATTAGAACGCATAAAAGAATGATGGATATTCTTGAGCCGACACAGCAGACAGTAGACGCGTTAATGAAACTTGACCTGTCCCCCGGTGTGGACGTCGAGATTAAATTATAGTGCATTAACAGGGACATATTTGTTATGATGAGTGGATTATTAGGAAAAAAAATCGGGATGACCAATGTGTTTGCCTCCGATGGACAGCTCGTTCCTGTTACAGTGCTGCAGGTTGGACCCTGTGTCGTAACCCAGATAAAAACAGAAGAGACTGACGGGTATACAGCTTTGCAGCTCGGGTTTGATGAAAAGCCGGTTGAGCGTTTAAACAAACCCATTGCAGGACATTTAAAAAAAGCATCGGATAAAGGCTTTCGCGTTTTAAGAGAATTTAGAGGAGAGCCAGCTGAAGAGATTGAACCCGGTACTACTATCGGTGTGGATATGTTTTCAATTGGTGACAAAGTAACTGTAACTGGTACATCAAAAGGGCGTGGCTTTCAGGGGACTATCAAACGTCATGGGTTCTCTAGAGGCCCGGAAACTCACGGTAACCGAAACCATAGAAAACCAGGCTCAATTGGTAACTCCGCGTGGCCTGCAAAGGTCATTAAAGGTAAAAGATTGCCTGGTCATAAGGGTGTAGACAAAGTTACGGTTAAAAATTTAACGATTGTAGATATTAAGCACGAAGACAATCTTATTCTTGTAAAAGGCGCTGTTCCAGGTTGCAAGACAGGCGTTGTAGAAGTGCGTAAAGCTGATGTAACAAAATAAAACAGTTTTTGATGTCGTGTTGGATATAAAATTTTTTGACAACACGGCAGAGCATCAGTCTAATTAAATAGACGAATAGCGGCTATGGGTATTGCAAATATTTCGCAGTGATGCATAGTCGATCAAAATTGAAGAGGAAGAATAATGGCTGCTGTAGAGGTGTTAAACAGTACAGGTGCTAAAGTGTCTGAAATTGAGCTACCTGACGATATTTTCAGCATACCGGTTAAAACAAGTGTTCTTCACGAGGTCGTTCGGTCCCAGCTCGTGTCAAAGCGAGTAGGGACAGCTGCGTCTAAGACCAGGGGGATGATTTCAGGTTCTACAAAGAAATTATTCAGGCAGAAGGGAACCGGTAATGCTCGGGCTGGTAGTATAAAATCCCCTTTGCGTAAAGGTGGTGGCGTCATTTTTGGCCCTAGCCCAAGATTTTATGAAATAAAAGTGCCTAAAAAGGTAAAAAAACTTGCCCTTAAAATGGCGTTAAGCGCGAAAGTTTCTGACAGTCAGCTTTTTGTTATAGACGCTCTTGAACTTGAAGAAATTAAAACAAAGGCATTGGCAAATGTTCTTTCAGCCCTGAAGCTTGATGATCTTCTTATTGTTTCAGACAATGACGATGAAAAACTTGCTCTTTCCTCCAGGAATATTCCGGATGTTAAAGTGATTAAGACCGAAGGTCTCAATGTTTACGATATATTAAAGTTTAAAAATCTTTTACTGGTTGAACCCAGTATTGAAAATATCAAGGGGAGGCTGAGCTAAAATGATTGAATATGACATCCTCCGTGGACCTGTGGTAACTGAAAAATCCACACTTCAAAGAGAGTTGTTCAACCAGGTGACTTTAAAAGTCGCCAAGAATGCCAACAGGGTTGAAATTAAAAATGCTGTTGAAAAAGCGTTCAATGCAAAGGTTAAACAGGTTCGGACCATACAGGTCAAAGGTAAAATAAAACAGCGTGGCAGAATTATCGGCAAAAAAGTAGATTGGAAAAAAGCCGTTGTCACTCTGATGCCCGGACAACGAATTGATTTTTTTGAAGGTGTGTAAAGAGGTATTAATATGTCAACAATAGTTAAGACCAAGCCGACATCTCCGGGAAGACGCGCTCAGGAGTATTTATCTTTTGAAGAAATTACAAAAGATAGACCAGAACGCAGGCTGACTAAAAAACTCAATAAACGGTCCGGCCGAAATTCATACGGAAGAATAACCGCTAAGCATAGAGGTGGCGGGGCAAAGAAAAAATATCGTATCATCGATTTTAAACGGGATAAAGACGGAATTCCAGCCAAAGTTTCTGCAATTGAATACGATCCAAATCGATCAGCCAGGATTGCTCTGTTGACCTATGCTGATGGTGAGAAAAGGTATATTCTGGCTCCACTTGATATTAAAGTGGGTGATATCCTTGAAACCGGTCCTGATGCTGATATCAAACCAGGTAACTGTCTGCCCTTGGAAAATATACCTACTGGTACCAGAATCCACAATATAGAATTGAAGCAGAATAAGGGCGGGCAGATCGTCAGAAGTGCCGGCGGATATGCGCGGCTTATGGCCAAAGAAGGCGCTTACGCCCAGATCCTACTTCCTTCAGGTGAAGTTCGTATGATCCATGTTAAATGTAAAGCCACTGTCGGACGCGTTGGGAATGAGAAACACAGCGATGTCAGTATAGGCAAAGCAGGCCGTACCAGATGGATGGGAAAGCGTCCTTCTGTTCGAGGCGTTGCTATGAACCCTGTGGATCATCCAATGGGTGGTGGTGAAGGCCGTTCTTCAGGCGGTCGGCAGCCTTGTTCTCCATGGGGTGTGCCTGCCAAGGGTAAAAGAACCCGTAAAAATGCTAGGACAGATCAGTATATTGTTAAAAGAAGGGCTAAAAGGAAATAGGTGAATAATTATGCCAAGATCATTAAAAAAAGGACCCTATATCGCGCCTGAGCTTCTTAAAAAGGTTCTTGAAGCCCAGAAGTCCAGTAGCAATAAAGTAATCAAAACCTGGTCGCGCCGTTCCACTATTTTACCTGAAATGGTTGGCAATACGTTTGCCGTCCATAACGGGAAAAAATTTATTCCTGTGTTTGTGACGGAAAACATGGTGGGGCATAAACTTGGTGAATTTTCACCCACAAGAACTTATTGGGGTCATGCCGCAGATAAAAAATCCAAACGGTAATCTGCAAGGATTTAAAGGGAATTTAAAAAATGGAAGTTAAAGCGACTACACGATACGCAAGGATCTCACCGTTTAAGCTGCGCTTGCCTATCAGCGAGATTAAAGGCAAAAATGCCGAGCAGGCGCTGACCTTATTAAAGTTTATGCCATTGAAGGCAGCAGGGATTATGTATAAAACCCTGCAGTCCGCCATTGCCAATGCTGAGCATAACAATGAGATGGATGTTGACAAGCTGGTAGTGAAAAATGTGATTGTTGATCATGGACCATCCATGAAGCGGTTCAGGCCGCGGGCAAGGGGAAGAGCTGCCCGTATTCTAAAAAGAACCAGTCATTTAACAGTGGTTGTAGAAGAAACCGTTTAAACAAGGAGGAAAAGGCTTGGGCCAGAAAGTAAATCCTACCGGATTAAGATTAGGCATCATCAGGACTTGGGATTCCAGATGGTACGCTGACAAAGAATATGCAAGCTTTGTTGAAGAAGATTTCAAAGTTAGAAAGTATTTGAAAAAGAAATTGTATCACGCCGGTATCTCCAAAATTGAGATTGAGCGGTTTTCTAAACAAATTCGGCTTAGAGTGTTTGCAGCCAGACCCGGTATTATTATCGGCAAAAAGGGTGCAGAGATCGCTTTGCTGAAAAATGAGCTTGAAAAAATGCTTAATCCTGAAGTTTTGATTGATATTAAAGAGGTCAGAAGACCTGAAACTGATGCACAGTTGGTGGCTGAAAATATTGCTAGCCAGCTTGAAAAACGCATCGCCTTTAGAAGGGCTATGAAGAGAAGTGTTTCCTCTGCCATGAGATTCGGGGCCAAAGGTATTAAAATTATCTGCTCAGGTCGTCTGGGTGGTGCTGAAATGGCCAGAACAGAATGGTACAAGGAAGGCCGAATTCCTTTGCATACGCTTAGAGCTGATGTCGATTACGGATTCATTGAAGCAAAGACTACCTATGGGGCCATTGGTATTAAAGTGTTCATATTCAAAGGGGAAGTTATAAACCCTGGTGAGCAGACTCTGGCAACTAATTAAAGGTGATAAGGAGAAATTAGCAAATGCTGAGTCCCAGAAATATCAAATACCGTAAACAGTTCCGCGGTAGAACCAAAGGAACACCCACTCGGGGCAATACATTGAGTTTTGGAGATTATGGACTCCAGGCTGTGGAATGTGGGTATGTAAATGCAAGACAGATTGAGGCGGCCAGGGTCGCGATGACCAGAAAGGCTAAAAGGCAGGGTAAAAGCTGGATTCGTTTCTTTCCTGATCATCCAATTACCAAAAAACCGGCTGAGGTCAGAATGGGTAAAGGTAAAGGCGCAACGGATGCTTGGGTGGCACGGGTGAAACCGGGCAAAATTCTCTATGAGATGGAAGGCGTTGATAGAGAATTGGCTAAAGAGGCTTTAAGGCTGGCTGCCAGAAAACTTTCCGTGAAAACCCGTTTTGTGGAAAGGAGCAAATAATGTTAAAGGGCAGTGAAATCAGGGATATGGATCCAGGTCAGATTAAAGATAAAATCGTTGAGCTTAAAAAGGAACTGTTTAACCTTCGTTTTCAGAATAATGTGGGTCAGCTCGCGAATACTGCTAATCTGTCCAGTGTAAGAAAAGACATCGCCAGGCTTTACACGATTTCCAAAGAAATGAACATCAAAATTAGCTAACTAACGAGTATCGATATGGAAACTATAAAAAAAAATAAAAAAGAGCTGATTGGTCTGATCGTGTCCGACAAAATGGATAAGTCCGTGGTGGTAAGGGTGGAAAGATTTGTACAGCATAAGGTGTATAAAAAATACATCAAACGCTACAAAAAATATCATGCCCATGATGAGCAGAACGAATGTAGAATTGGTGACGAAGTCAAAATTATCGAAACCAGGCCACTAAGCAAATTAAAACGGTTTCGGGTTACTGAAATTGTTAAAAAAGCGGTCTAGTGTTTAAGGAGTTGAATAATGATTCAAAGTGAAACCAGACTGACAGTCGCTGACAATTCAGGCGCCAAAGAACTGTACTGCATAAAAGTTCTTGGTGGCTCTAAAAGAAGATACGCCACCATCGGAGATGTGATTGTTGTTTCCGTAAAAGAGGCTATTCCCAATTCAAAGGTCAGCAAGGGAGATGTTGTTCAAGCAGTTATTGTCAGAACTAAAAAAGAGATCTCCCGTCCCGACGGATCATCTATCCGTTTTGATGATAATTCCGCTGTTGTGATTAATAAGAATAACGAACCGGTGGGAACCCGTATTTTCGGACCGGTTGCAAGAGAGCTTCGGGCAAGACGTTTTATGAAGATTATCTCTCTTGCACCTGACGTACTTTGATCCAAGCCAGGGAGAACAAAATAAGTCATGAAAATAAGAATAAAAAAAGACGATAAAGTTAAGGTGTTGACCGGCAAGGACAAAGGTAAAATTGGCAAGGTGCTTAAAGTTGTCAAAAAGACGAACCGGATTGTTGTTGAAAATATCAACGTGGTCAAAGTTCATCAGCGTCCTTCCCAGGAAAACCCCCAGGGAGGCATCGTTGAAAAAGCCATGCCTATGGATGTATCCAACCTTATGCTGATGTGCAATTCCTGTGTCAAACCGACCCGTATTGGAATCAAGCAGCTTGAGGATGGAAAACGGGTAAGAGTCTGTAAAAAATGCAGTCAGCAGATAGACTCATAACACCTAAAGCCGGAGAAAATAAATGACTACGCTTAAGGAAAAGTATACCAACGAAGTAGTTCCCGCACTGAAAGACGAGTTCAAATACACAAATCAGTGCCAGGTGCCGAAGTTGGAGAAAATTGTACTGAATATGGGGCTTGGCGAGGCAGTCAGAAACCCGAAAATTGTTGAAACAGCAGCCCAGGAGCTTGGATTGATTGCAGGACAAAAAGCTGTAATCACCCGGGCAAAGAAACCGATCGCAAATTTTAAATTGCGTGCGGATCTTCCTATTGGCTGCAAAGTTACGCTTAGACGGGAAAAAATGTATGACTTTCTTGACCGACTAATTAACATCGCTCTTCCCCGTGTAAGGGATTTTAGAGGTATTTCAGGTAAAGCATTCGATGGCCGGGGCAATTACAGCTTAGGTATTACTGAACATATTATTTTTCCTGAAATAGACTATGATAAGACTGATGCTATCAAGGGCCTCAATGTAACGGTTGTCACCACAGCCCAAACTGACGAAGAGGGGAAATCGTTTCTTAAGTTAATGGGAATGCCCTTTAAAAACTAAGGACCTAAGGAGGAAGATAGTTTGGCTAAAAAAGCTTTAATCGCAAAGGCACAAAGAAAACCCAAATTTGGTGTACGGGCCTACAACAGGTGCCCCTTATGCGGTAGACCACGTGCATTTATTAGAAAAGCTGGTATTTGCAGAATCTGTTTTAGAACGCTTGCCTCACAGGGTAAATTGCCCGGCGTAACCAAGTCTTCTTGGTAACGGGTACAGATTCTAACAGTTGTATAAATATCAGCTTATTTAAGGAGATTTTCAAATGGCAACTAGTGATCCAATTGCAGACATGCTGACCATAATCAGAAATGGTGGAAAGGCAGGTTTGTCCAAGGTGGATATCCCCGGATCAAAAATTAAACGTGAAATGGTGCGGGTGCTGAAAGAGCAAGGGTATATCAAAGATTATAAATTTCTTGAAAACGAGACCCAGGGAGTTATCCGGGTGTTCTTGAAATATGTTTCAGAAGGCGAACCAACCATTTTTGGTATACAGCGTGTCAGCAAACCCTCTTGCAGGGTATATGCTAAATCAAAAAATATTCAGCCGGTATTAAATGGCTTAGGTATTTCCATCATTTCCACTTCTAAGGGGTTGATGACCGACAAGCAGGCTAAAGAAGCAAAGGTCGGCGGTGAAATTCTTTGTAACGTTTGGTAAGACAGGAGCTATAAGATGTCCAGAATAGGAAAAAAGCCGGTTCAGCTTCCAGATAAGGTTCAGATCACCCTTGATGGCGATTCCATCAATGTCAAAGGGCCTAAAGGCAGTCTTGACCGCAAGCTGCATCCGGCAGTTAATATTGAAATTGATAACCAGGTATTGAATGTATCCACAGACACTTCTGATAAAAAGAAAGTCGCTCTTCAGGGGCTTTTCAGATCTCTTATTTTCAATATGGTACATGGTGTTACCCAAGGTTATGAGAAAAAATTGATACTTTCCGGCATTGGGTATAGGGCTGAGGCCAAAGGAAAAAATTTGGTGTTGTCTGTTGGATATTCAAACCCAGTAGATTTTGCCCTGCCTGATGGTGTAACGGCAGCTGTGGACAAAAACGTTGAAGTTACCCTTAGCTGCATAGATAAAGAGCTTTTGGGTCAGGCCGCAGCAAATATTAGAGCTATTAGACCTCCCGAGCCTTATAAAGGCAAAGGCATAATGTATGCTGACGAAAGAATTATCAGAAAAGCAGGTAAGACTGCTGGTAAAGATTAAAAGGTGGGGAATATAGATTATGGCAAATACATCACCAAGGCTGGTTGCACGGCTTAAAAGAAAAAAACGGATTAGAAAAAATATATTTGGCAATCAGGAACGTCCCCGACTTAGCGTTTTTAGAACAGCCAAGCATATTTATGCCCAGATTATAGATGACACAAAAGGAACTACGCTGGCTGCAGCTTCAACTCTTGACAAGGAATACAAAGATTCTCCGGTTGAGGGTAAAAAGCAGGATGTTGCAAAGGCCGTGGGTAACCTTATTGGTAAAAGGGCAATGGATAAAGGAATTAGAAAGGTTGTTTTTGATCGGAATGGGTTCCTTTTTCACGGACGAGTTAAAGCACTTTCAGACGGGGCCCGGGAAGCCGGTCTTGAATTCTAATTAAGGAGGAACACCCTTGGCAAGACAACAACAGCAGATGGAAGATACAGGTCTGATCGACAAGGTCGTCAGAATTAACCGTGTTGCGAAGGTCGTTAAAGGTGGCCGAAATTTTACCTTTACTGCCCTGGTTGTGGTAGGTGATGGTGAAGGCAGCGTGGGATATGGACTGGGAAAGGCCAAAGAAGTTCCTGAAGCGATTAGAAAGGGAATGGAAAAAGCCAAACGAAATATGAAAAAAGTTGCTATTTTAAATGGGACGGTTCCCTTTGAAGTATTGGGGCACGCCGGATCAGGCCGGGTTCTTCTCAAACCGGCTTCTCCCGGTACCGGACTGATTGCCGGCGGTGGTATCCGTGCGGTCCTTGAAGCAGCTGGTGTAACTGATATTTTGACCAAATGCATTGGTTCCCACAACACCCAGAACATTGTAAGAGCCACCATGGCAGGCTTACAGTCCTTGTGTACCAAGGAGGAAGTTGCCAAACGACGCGGGCTTAACCCTGAAGAAATATAAAGAGGCGAACA
Source organism: uncultured Desulfobacter sp. (assembly GCF_963677125.1). NCBI lineage: Bacteria > Pseudomonadati > Thermodesulfobacteriota > Desulfobacteria > Desulfobacterales > Desulfobacteraceae > Desulfobacter > uncultured Desulfobacter sp. The sequence goes on from NZ_OY781882.1 coordinate 4,835,152, forward strand.
ATGGCTGATAAAATTAAAATTACACAAATACGAAGCGCCATCGGTCGTCCTGCTAAGCATGGACGGATTATACGCTCCCTGGGCATTAAACGTATGCACCATACTGTGGAGCACGATAATACCCCTGTGATTATGGGGCAGGTGAAAAAGGTATCACACCTGGTGAAAGTAGAGGAGGTTTAGGATGCAGTTACACGATCTGGCTCCTGCTCCCGGTAGCAGAAAAAATAGAAAAAGAGTAGGGCGTGGCCCAGGTTCCGGTATGGGTAAAACCTCTACGAGAGGGCATAAAGGCCTAAAGGCTCGTTCTGGTGGGTCTGTTCGCCCCGGTTTTGAAGGTGGTCAGATGCCAATTTACCGGCGTTTGCCCAAGCGTGGATTTAAAAACTATATGTTCAAAACCCATAATGCCATTCTCAATGTGAAAGATCTTGATCGGTTCGAAGACGGTGCGGAAATTACTGAAACTGTTCTCAGGGAAGCCGGTCTAGTCAAAGGGGTTGTGGATGGCGTTAAGCTTCTTGGTGATGGCGAAGTCAGCAAGAAATTTGTCTTGAGAAATCTTTTGGTTTCCCAGAGTGCCAAAGAAAAAATTGAAACTGCCGGTGGCAGAGTAGAATAAGCCTTAAGGTATAAGGAAAAGTTCCAATGATACAGAACAGCTACCAGAATATGCTTAAACTGCCGGAGTTAAAACGTAAAATACTGATAACCCTTGGATTGCTTTTTGTCTATAGGGTCGGGGTACATGTCCCGACGCCTGGTATTGACGGGGCGGCACTGGAATCTTTTTTTGCGTCGGCTTCAGGCACATTATTTTCCATGTTCAATATGTTCTCTGGTGGAGCGCTCCAGAGGCTATCTATTTTTGCCTTAGGTATCATGCCTTATATTAGTGCTTCCATTATCCTGGAACTGATGACCGTGGTTGTTCCTTATCTTGAACAGCTTAAAAAAGAAGGGGATGCCGGTCGTAAAAAGAAGACACAGTTAACCAGGTATGGTACTGTTGTTTTAAGCGCCATACAGGGCTTTGGAATTGCTGTCGGCCTTGAATCCATGACATCGCCCGCCGGTATACCCATCGTACCTTATCCTGGGTGGGCCTTCAGGCTGATCACTATTATTACCCTGACAGCGGGAACCGCATTTATCATGTGGCTTGGTGAGCAGATCACCGAAAGAGGGATTGGTAATGGTATTTCTTTGATTATTTTTGCCGGTATTGTAGCCAATATGCCCTCAGCAGGTATTAAGATGGGACGGTTATTAAGTACTGGCGAGATGGGATTGTTTTCGACCATTATTCTCATTGTTTTGATGGTTGCTGTGATTGCTGCCATTATTTTCATGGAACTTGCCCAACGTAGAATTCCTGTTCATTATGCCAAACGCGTGGTCGGTCGAAAAATGTATGGCGGACAGACTTCGCATCTTCCGCTTAAGATCAATACATCTGGTGTTATTCCGCCTATTTTCGCATCTTCCATCATTATGTTCCCCACCACGTTGGCCCAGTTTATCAATCTGCCTGTTATGCAGACTATGGCCAACATGTTTAGTCCGGGAACAATTTGGTATTACCTGCTATATGTTGGTTTTATCGTCTTTTTTTGCTTTTTTTATACTGCAGTTCAATTTAATCCTGAAGATGTTGCCGAAAATATGAAAAAGAACGGCGGGTACATCCCGGGCATTCGACCTGGCAAGCGGACAGCTGAATATATTGACAAGGTGCTTACAAGAATTACTGTGGGTGGGGCTGCGTATGTCTCAGTCGTATGTGTGTTGCCTACAGTCTTGATGAATAAGTTTAACGTACCTTTTTATTTCGGCGGGACTGCGCTGTTGATTGTCGTTGGTGTCGCTATTGATACCATTTCCCAGATAGAGTCTCATTTGATTACCAGCAATTATGATGGTTTTTTGGGTCGTTCGGGAAATAAACGGATCAAAAGCCGGTCCTGATATGGCACCACAAAGGAGAAGAAATTAGTTATGGCCAAAGAAGAGCCCATTAAAGTAGATGGTAAAGTCCTTGAAACGCTTCCCAATGCCATGTTCAAGGTCGAATTGGAAAATAAGCATGTTCTGCTGGCACATATATCCGGGAAAATGAGAATGCATTTTATAAAAATACTTCCCGGCGACAGAGTGACCGTGGAAATATCTCCCTATGATCTAAGCCGTGGCAGAATTACCTACCGGTATAAATAATATCTATCGGTTAAGAACAAAAATGAAAATGAAGTATATACTGGAATAATGAGATGAGGAGCAGTTAGATGAAAGTCAGAGCATCCGTAAAAAAAATCTGTAGAGACTGCAAGGTTATTAAAAGGCGCGGTGTCATCAGAGTCATTTGTGTCAACAAGCGCCATAAACAGCGTCAAGGATAGGAGGATAGAAAAATTTGGCACGTATAGCTGGAGTTGACTTACCAAGAGATAAGCATGCGTGGATCGCTTTAACCTATATCTATGGTATCGGTAGCAGCAGATCTAAGCAGATACTTGAAAAAACGGGTATTGAACCCACAATCAAAGCAAACGATTTGACCGAAGAACAGGTAAATGAAATCAGGAAGGTCATTGATGCCGAGTTCAAGGTTGAAGGTGAACTGCGTTCTGAAGTGTCCATGAACATTAAGCGGTTGATGGACCTAGGATGCTACAGGGGACTGCGCCATCGTAAAGGCCTGCCCTGCCACGGGCAGCGGACTAGTACCAACGCCAGAACCAGAAAAGGTCCTAAACGCGCGGCAGTGAAGAAGAAAAAGTAGGACTTAATTAAAAGGGATAATAATTATGGCGAAAAAGTCTAAAAAAGTCGTTGCCAAAAAGCGGGTTAAGAAAAATATATCAACCGGCATAGTGCATATTCAGTCAACTTTTAATAACACCATTGTCACTATTGCAGATGAAAATGGCAACACCATTTCCTGGTCATCTGCCGGAATGCAGGGTTTCAAAGGATCTAGAAAATCCACACCTTTTGCGGCCAAACTGGTTGCTGAAGATGCAGGGGCCAAAGCAATGGAACATGGAATGAAAAACGTTGGGGTTTATGTTAAGGGTCCTGGCCCTGGACGGGAGTCTGCGCTTCGGGCTCTACATGCACTGGGGTTCAATATTTCCATGATCAAGGATGTTACCCCGGTACCGCATAATGGATGCCGTCCACCCAAAAGAAGACGTGTGTAATTGTTTGAACGAATACTCACAATCTGCGGTTTGCAATTGGGCAAGTCTTCGTCCCAACCAGGAACAAGATACTTTTCATTTCGGACATATCAAGTGAATATTTCGAAAAAATTTAGACGTGTAAACTTTATCTAAATCGATAAAGGAGGAAACTTGGCAAGATATAGAGGTTCTGTCTGCAGACAGTGCAGACGTGAAAATATGAAGCTTTTTTTAAAAGGTGATCGTTGTTTTTCTGATAAATGCAGTTTTGATCGTAGAGGGTTTCCCCCGGGTGAACACGGTCAGAAAAGAGTTAAACAATCAGATTACGGAATGCAGCTTCGGGAAAAACAAAAAGTTAAACGCATTTATGGTGTATCTGAGAAGCAGTTTAGAAACACATTTAAAAGAGCAGACCGTCAAAAAGGCATTACTGGTATTAATTTGTTGACATTACTTGAGACTCGGTTAGATAATACCGTATTCAGACTTGGATTCGTAAATTCCAGAAATCAGGGTCGCCATTTTGTTCGTCACAATCATTTTACCGTAAACGGGAAAAAGGTTAATATTCCATCCTATCAGGTAAGAAAAGGGGATGTTATCGAACTTTCTGAAAAAAGTAGAACTATCCAGGCTATTATCGATTCCCTGGACGCCATTGTAAGGCGTGGTATTCCCCAGTGGTTAGAAATCAATAAAGACAGTTTTAAAGGTGAAATTAAAGGACTTCCCGCACGGGAAGATATTTCACTACCGATCCAGGAACAGTTGATCGTCGAGCTCTATTCAAAATAGGTTTATCATATACATGATCTACCAAATTATCTATTCAGGAGATTTAAATGTCATCTGAAAATCTTGCATATGTTAACTGGCGAGAGATGATCAAGCCGGAAAAGCTTGATGTTACCACAACTTCCACCTATGGCAAGTTTGTGTGTGAACCCCTTGAAAGGGGATACGGCATCACCATTGGTAACTCGCTTCGGCGAATTATTTTATCATCCATTTATGGCGCCGCCATAGTCTCCGTGAAATTCGATGATGCGCTTCACGAATACAGCGTTATATCAGATATTAGGGAAGATGTTTCCGAGATCATCCTTAATCTCAAAGAATTAAAGCTCAAGGTGGACGATCCAGAAGAAAAAATATTGACCCTTAACGTAACCGGCGAGGCAGAGGTTACCGGTGCGGACATCGTCAGTCCGGAAGGTCGGGTTAAAATTCTTAACCCGGAGCAGCATATTGCCACCGTAAATAAAAATGGGAAACTCAATATCGTCATGGTTGTGAAAACAGGCAAGGGCTATGCCCTGTCATCCGCAAATAAGGATGACGATGCCCCTATCGGAACCATCCCCATTGATTCAGCGTTTTCCCCCATTAAGAGAGTAAAATATGTGGTTGGGACGTCTCGTATCGGCCAGAAAACCGACTATGACAAATTGACCTTTGAAGTCTGGACGGACGGTAGTGTTACGCCTGATGATGCTGTTGCCTACGGTGCAAAAATACTTAAGGAGCAGATGAATCCATTCATCAATTTTGATGAAGAACTTGAACCTGATGAATCGGAATATAAGACCGATGAAGGTGAAAAAGGATTCAATGAGAATATTTACCGTTCCGTGGATGAACTCGAACTCTCCGTTCGCAGTTCAAACTGTCTGAAAAATGCAAGAATCCATACCATTTACCAGCTGGTTCAGAAAACCGACAGCGAAATGCTCAAGACAAAAAATTTCGGCCGAAAATCACTCAATGAAATCAAAGAAGTGCTCAATTCAATGGAATTGTCTTTGGGGATGGACCTTGAGGGGATCGAGCCGCCGGAAGATGTGAATACTCAGGAAGGAGAATAAATACCATGAAGCATAGAAAATCCGTATTAAAGCTTAACAGAACCTCCGCCCATAGAAAGGCGATGTTTAGGAACATGGTAACTTCTCTGTTCAAACACAGCAGCATCAAGACCACTGAGGCCAAAGCCAAAGGTCTTCGTAAGATTGCCGATAAAATGATTACCCTCGCCAAGCGTGGGGATCTTCATGCCAGACGCCAAGCTATGGCCGTAATCCGTGAAAAAGATGTTGTGCATGCCCTTTTTGAAGAGGTTGCAGAGAAGTTTGACTCAAGGCAGGGTGGCTACACTCGAATTACCAAGCTTGGACCGCGTAAAGGGGATGTTGCTCCGATGGTCCAGATTGAGTTAATCACCGATTAATTGAGACGTATAAATGGGTGTGAGCAAACGCCATACCCATTTGAAATTTCAGATTTTAAAAAACTTTGACATTAGATATCTACCTTCTGTCAAAGTTTTTTTATTTATCAAGTACCATTCTTATGGTGTTAAGTAACTCAGATGTATCCAAGGGCTTTTTGAGAAAGGCTTGAATACCTATGGATTTGATCCGAGAATTGCTGATGGTTTCATTATAGCCGGAGCACAAAATTATGGGCATATTCTCATTTATAGATAATATGGCTTCAGCCAGGGCAATTCCGGTCATATGGGGCATGGTCATGTCGGTAATGACCATATCAAAGTTGTTTTCTGCTCTTTGATAGGCATCCAAAGCGCTTTTTCCGTTGTTAAATGGGTGGACTGAATAACCGAATTTTCTAAGCAGTTCTTCAATTAAAACCAGCAGATCATGCTCATCCTCGACGATCATGATGGTCTCTTTACCTGTTTTCAGAGATACATCCATACCAGTGAGACGGCCTGCTGATGAAACACTTTTCGTTACAATCGGCAGATAAACAAAAAATGAGGTTCCCTGTCCTGTAATACGTTCAATGTAAGAAAGGCCATTATGATCTTTGACAATTGTCTCGATTAGGGTGAACCCTAATCCTGCTTCCTGTCCGTCATTGTCGGTTGTGGAGTCTTCTTCATATGTCTCTTCCAAGGTCTCTTGATTCATGCCGGTGCTGGTATCCTTAACCATAAATTTTAGGAATGGTCCAGGCTGAAAATAGTCTTTGCTCTGGTGTTCAAACTGAATTTCATCGACTGTGGTCAGACTTACCGTCAAAGTTCCACCGGATGTTATCATCGCATGATAGGCGTTTGTGCACAGGTGTACGACCATTTGATGCATCTGGGTAGGATTTGCATGCACCATGTCTGTCGTCTCCACCTGGGTGACCATCTCAATTGTGGCGGGTATGGACGCCCTGAGAAGCTTAAGTGCTTCTTTAACAACAAGGTGGAGTTTCAGGGGCCTTTTTTCATCCTCCGTCTGGCGACTGAAGGTTAGAATCTGCTCAATAAGTTCAGCTGCTCGCTGTGCACTTTTAAGAATTTGATTCATATGAATGTTTAATTTTTCTTGATCTCCTCCGGTCATCTGGGCCAGTTGCGCATAGCCGAAAATACTTGACAAAATATTGTTAAAATCATGAGCAATGCCTCCGGCAAGGGTTCCAATGGCTTCCATTTTCTGAGATTTTTGCAATTGAATCAAAAGCTTACAACGTTCTTTTTCTACTGCTTTAAGGGTTTTCCGGATCTCCATTGTTTTGAGATCTTTTTCATTTAATCGGTCATGATATTTTTCCATTCGGATCATGAACTCGTTAAAATATCGTGCAAGGCTGCCGATTTCATCTCCGGCTTTATAGTGCAAACGAATACTGCAGTCCCCTTCTTTACTGTTGCCTATCGTATCTGTAAATTTTTTCAGTGGTTTCGTCACAGATCGTGACAACAGATAGGCAAAAATAACCAAAGCCAGAAGAAAAAATAAAATGTCCAGGGCAATTAATGCGTAGAGTGTGTTTAAAGGGAGAATGATTTCGTCAAATTTTCGGCTTAGAATAAAGACTATTGTTTTGGATATGAGAATTAATGGCGTAAAAATAATAAAGAAAGAAAGCAGCAATTTATTTTTAAGTTTATGACGCCAAATTTGGGATAATGTGATCAATGGCCGGAAAAATTCCTTAGACTGAATTATCGAATTATTGAAAAGTCTAATATAAACTAATGTAAAAAGCCATAAAAAATGGAAAAGAGACAATCTCTAAATTGTGCTTAACGCAGTTTACGGGTGCGTCCTTGTATGTTTATTAACATTACACCGTTTTTGACTCTCGGTCCGCCAATTGTGACGCTGGTGTTATTATTAAGGCCTACATCTGTTTCAAATATCGGCGAATCCGTGGTATCTACCCGCAGATGATACTGAATACGATTGTGCTTCATTCCCCGGGGGGTGATGGACAGTCGTCTGGCTCCGGGTAAGGGCATGACTTTTTTTTGGCCTGGTTTTAATAACATGGTTTTGTCACTGAGTAGTCTAAATCGGGTATACTTAAAAACCGGGCCGATTTCTTTGATCATGTCCTTGATGCCTGGATCCGTTCGAGCGGGTCCGTTGTCTGCGTTGACGACCCTTACCCGAGTCTGGTAAACAGGGCCTGCCAGTAGCGGACTATAAAGTGCCGTCATGAGAAAGAGACCGGCAAAGGTTCCTTTGATCCATGTGGGTAATGAAAAAGCTGTACGCATCTCTTTCCTTTCTTTCAGGTTTCGGAAAACCAGATAATCGTATGGTGGGTTTCTGCTGTTTCCAGGATCATAACTGAGGATCCATATGCATTAACAGAATTTACCACGGCTGAAGGGCCCGGCACTGACAATCCGATTGACGGTTTCCCCTGGTACCAAGGGCCCAGATACATGATTGCTACCACCACAGCAAGGCTTAACATCGCGAAAACAGCCCGTGCGCCTCGGGATTTGGGTTTCATTATCCTGCCATTACCGAACTTATAGGCTCTCTCCTTTGTTTTTATAAAGATTTCAGGCGTATCTTTCAATAATAGTCTGGTAATGTCGTCTGCCTGTTGTTTAAATATCATCCCTGTCTGTTTGAAGCGAGTTTCTACTGCGCAACAGTCCGGGCATTGGGCTTTATGGCGGATAAAAGCATTTCGATCCTCTTCATCAAGATCATTATCTATAAATCTTGAGATAAATTCATTGGAAAACTTATGGCAGGTCATGGCAAGTTTTTCCTCTTATTTCTTGGTGTGCTGTTTTGGTTCTATGGACCGGCTGATCATCTGCCTTGCCCTGAAAACCCGGCTACTGACGGTGCCTTTTTTAATTCCCAGGACTTGTGCAATTTCTTGGTAGGACAAGCCTTCAAAGGAACACAAAACAAATGCGGTTCTTACATCCTCCGGCAGCCGCGCAACTGCATCAGCCACTGCCTTGTACGCCTGTTTTTCCTGTAAAAGGGTTTCGGGGGTATCTTCCTGTGTTCTCCCGGCCTGGGCCGGAATCAAGGTTTCTGTTTCAATGGGGGTGTGGTGCCATCGAAAACGTCGTTTCCATTTACGCTTCCAATTAAGACAGGCATTGACCGTCATCTTTCGCAACCAGGCCCACAGACTTGATTCTCCCCTGAAGGTGTCGATTTTTTTAATGGCTGTGAAAAAAATATCCTGAACAATTTCTCTGCTCTCTTCTTTATCCAGGGTAATGCCCCAGGCCAGTTTAAGCAGACGCTCCTGGTATAAATCCACCAGAGTATTGCAGGCCCACTGCTGGCCCTGTTTCAGTCGTCGTATAAGATCGTCTTCGTCCACAGGGTGTCCCGGGTATTTTTCCGGGGGGCTGTTGGCGGCAGGTTCTTTTTTTGACTCCTTAGCATTCCGGGGCAATATCATTCCCTTTTATCAGGCATAGCAGATTAAGGCTATTTAGTGGTTATGCCTGATCGTATTAATTAGATCAACGTTTCAATTTTCATTAATATGTGACTCTATGGCCAACCCACACCTTTTCTTTTTTCCAGTATCCTTCTGCCACAAGAAATTGTTGGTGTCTGCCCCGGACCCATTTGCCGCGGGGATCATAGTGGGCGGGATTCCACCGGGTTTCATATACCGGTGCTACCCAGATTTTTTTGATTGCCCAGTGACCATTGGGTTTCCAAGCATGATGATTTGTATAATAGTGTGGCTTGGGAGGGACTGGTGCGGCATGAGTCCGAACAGGTTGGTTGGGCCTGTTCAGGCTCTGGGCAATGGCTGTTCCCAGGATCAGGGCACCTGCACCCACAACGAGACCTTTAAGAACATCGTTGTTGTGGTGGTCCTGATGGTTATGACGATGGTGATGGCTTCGATCAGGGCCATGCCTGCCGGGGCCTGCCTGGACAACTCCGGCAAACAGGCTTGTTATGAATATGGCTGCTGCTGCAAGGGCAATGTGTTTTTTCATGGTGTCCTCCTTGGTTTGCTGTTTCAGGCTAAAAGTCAGCCTGTTTAACAGTATAGACACCGAAAATTAAAAAAAACTCACCGAAATAAAAATAATTTACAGGTGGGCGCTATCCGCCGATGGATGTCATATGATTTAATGGCAGATCCCGGGCAGTTCTTTTCTCTAAGCTATGGTGTAACGGCTTGTCTTTCAAAGCAGTTACTATGATTTGTTTCAGACTGTCATCATCGGCGCCGTTTCGTAGAGGTGTGAGAATGTCAGTTTCTTTGTTGCTCAGCAGGCAGGGACGAATGGTCCCCCGGGAGGTCAGGCGCAACCTGTTGCATTCACTGCAAAAATGGGAACTGACCGGTGTGATGAACCCTAAAATTCCCAATGCCCCGGCCAGTTTGTACAGTTTTGCGGGACCATCATTTGCTTTTTTAGGGACAACCGTCAATGATCCATGGGCCTTAGTGATCAGATTTTTAATGTCTTGGGTCAGGATCTGCCCGTCTGCCCCGACATCTGAATTTCCCATGGGCATATATTCAATAAAGCGGACATGGAAGGGGTATTTCAGAGTCAGGCCGGCAATGGCCTGGATTTCATCATCGTTGAACCCTTTCAACGCCACCGTATTGATTTTTATGGGTGACATGCCCAAGTCATGGGCTGCCATGATACTATCCCAAACCCTTTGGAACCGGTCCCGCCGGGTGATCTTAAGAAATTTTTCGGGCACCAGGGTATCCAAGCTGAAGTTGAGCCTTTGAATCCCCATATCCATCAACTCGTTTATTTTATCCCGGTTCAGGCGGGAACCGTTGGTGGTAATAGAGATGTCCTTTAGTTGGGGAATGCGGCACAGGCGGTGGAGAAAGGAGAAAATGCCTTTTCTGACAAAGGGTTCTCCACCGGTGATTCTGACTTTGTTAATGCCCATGTCACAGCTGATACGGACAATTCTTAATATCTCCTCATACCGGGCAATGCGCTCATGCTCAATAACCTTAAACGGGGCTGCAGGCACACAATACCTGCACCTGAAATTACATCGGTCCGTGACGGAGATTCTCAAATAATTAATGTTTCTGGTTCCTGCAATCATTGTACTTTAACTTTCTATACTTCAGGTAATGCACCTTCATAATGTTCGAGCAAGGCGGCTATCAGGCCGTCTATGGTAAAAGCGTCCGCTTCAATATCCGGTTTAAGCCCTTGGGCCCGGATGGTATCCGAGGTGATGGGACCAATACTGGCAAGCAGAACCCCGTCAAGCAGGGCAGGGATGTTTTGCCCGTCAAGCAGGGTTAAGAAATTCGTTACCGTGGAAGATGAGGTAAAGGTTACAGCGTCAATATCCCCAGCCTTGAGCATATCAATCAGCAACGCTTTGCCTTCACTTGCCAGTCGGGTTTCATACGCGGTGACCTCATCCACCTGAGCCCCCATATGTGTCAACTGCTCAGGCAGGATGGTGCGCGCCTTTTTTGCCCGGGGCAGCAATACCCTTTTACCGGTCATATCAAGACCTGAAAACGCATCCACAACAGATTCCGCCTGGTATGTTTCGGGCAGAATATCAGAAATAATGCCATAATCTGCCAGTCGTTCTTTGGTCACAGGGCCGATACAGGCAAATTTAAGATGGCCCAAGGCGCGGGCGTCCTTGCCTTTTTCAAAGAGGGTATCAAAGAAAAATTTTACGCCGTTGACCGAAGTCAGCACCAGCCAGTCATATTGGTCCAGGTTATCAATGGCCGTCTCCAGTGGTTTTTTGTCTTCAGGCGGTGCGATTTTAATGGTGGGGATCTCTATACACTGGGCGCCAAGGCGATTTAACTCAGCCACAAGGCCGGATGCCTGGGCCCGGGCCCGGGTGATCACAATTTTTTTTCCGAACAACGGTTTTTTGTCAAACCAGCTTAGCTCTTCCCGTAAAGAAACCACATGTCCCACAACAATGATGGCCGGAGATTTCAGCCCTGCTTTTTTAACTGCGTCAACAATCGTTTCAAGGGTGCCGGTTACCGTCTGCTGGCGGGTAGTGGTGCCCCAGCGTACGAGTGCCACCGGTGTATCCGAGGGTTTCCCGTGTTCAATTAGTTTGGTGACGATATTAGATAAATTTTTAACCCCCATCAGAAAGACAAGGGTGGCGTCTGACTTTGCAAAGATGTCCCACTGCATCCGGGACTCTTTTTTATCAGGCCGTTCGTGACCGGTTATAAAAGAGACAAAGGAGGTATGGTCCCTGTGGGTCACCGGGATCCCGGCATAGGCCGGGGCTGCCACGGCAGATGTAACACCGGGAATTACCTCATAACTGATGCCGTCAGCCAACAGCTCCTGAGCCTCTTCTCCGCCGCGACCAAAAACAAAGGGATCACCTCCCTTGAGACGGGCCACATTTTTGCCTTCTCTGGCTTTGTTTACCAGCAGCAGATTGATTTTATCCTGGGTCAGGGTGTGGTCCCCGCCTTTTTTGCCCACGTAGATGATTTCAGCGTCTTTTTTCGCATAATCAAGCAGAAATGGGGATGCCAGGTAGTCATAAACCACCACATCCGCAGCTTGAATGCACTCCATTGCCTTTACGGTGATAAGCCCTGGGTCTCCCGGTCCTGCACCAATTAGATAAACCTTGCCCCTGGATTGTGTCATGGGATATTAAGTGCCTCCAATATGCGTTTTCCGCCTTTATCAAGAACAAGTTTTGCAAGTTCCCGACCCTTTTCAGTTACCTGTTCAAGGGATGCTTCAATTGTTTCTTTGATTAAAGACTCTCCGTCCTCCGACGCCACCACTGCCGTCAGTATCACCCGGTTGTCCAGGATTTTACCGAAACAAGCCACAGGGATATGGCAGCTGCCTTCAATCTCTTTGAGAAATGCCCGTTCGCCGGTTACACAGATCCGGGTGGGGTCATGGTCGAGAACGGATAAAATGTCGGCCATGTCCGGATCATTTTCCCGGGTTTCGATGCAAAGCGCCCCCTGGCCCACAGCAGGCACCATATCGGTTTCAGTCAGGTACTCGGTGATTTCACTGCCCTGGCCCAAACGTTCAAGCCCGGCTGCCGCGAGTACTATTGCAGCATATTCACCTGATTTAAGCTTTTTAAGGCGGGTATCCAGATTGCCGCGGATGGATTTGATTTCAAGATCCGGGCGAAGGTGTTTTAGCTGGGAGCCCCGGCGAAGGCTGGAGGTGCCGATGACAGCACCTTGTGGATAATCTTTGAAAAGTGCCCCCTGGCCGGATATGAGTACATCAAAAGGGTTGGCCCGTTCCGGTATGGCTCCGATCACCAATCCTTCGGGCAGTTCTCCAGGCATGTCTTTCATAGAGTGAACGGCTAAATCAATCGTCCCGTCTAAAAGGGCTGATTCAATCTCTTTGACAAAAAGGCCTTTGCCGCCCACCATGGCAAGCGGCCGGTCTGTTACCCGGTCACCCGTGGTTTTGATAATGTTTATATCAACCTGAATATCAGGAAAGGCGTTTTCAATAGTCTCTTTTACGTGGTTGGCCTGCCACAGGGCCAGCATGCTTCCCCGGGTGCCAATGCAGATATTTGTTTTCATGTTTACCCGATCGTTAGGCTGCTGCTGTTACTGCTGCAGGAACTGCAGTTGGTTGAGGTGCAGCCGCTACAGGCAGAGCTGCCGGCTGATTTGGTTGTCTGAATCTGGCCGCCGGGACCCGTGGATTTGGATACAAATCCGCATTTTGACATCATTCGTGCCAGGTCTTCGCTGCTGCATGCCGGGCACGTGGGGATATCACTGCCCATTACCAGGGTTTCAAAGTTTTTACCGCAGGCGTTGCAGGTATATTCATAAATCGGCATTCTTCCGCCCCTTTTGTTAGTTTAAAATTAAAAATAACGTACCAATATAAAGACATAGGGCTTATTTTTCAAGGTTATGATTCAATAAACTGTATTGTTGCCGGATCGTTTGTAGCGGTCCATAACGGTTGGGGTGGAGAACTGTTGTTTATTTTTTAAAGGGGAAAGCCTTTTCAACGGTGTCTCTGAAATTTTGTTCACTCAGGAACTGCCAGGCAATCCTGGCAAGAATCCGGGCGGTTTTTTTCATTTGGGAAAATGCGAAGTGGGTGGCCGCCGCCTGGGCAAATTTTCTGGAGTGAATGATGATGTCCGGATTGTTTTGGGTAATGTTAAAATAGGCGTGCATGGCCGGTACTTCATAGGTGACATCTCCGAAATCCGAAGATCCCCGGGGCGGCTTGGTCCATTGGGGTTGCATGCCGGCATCCCGGGCAAGTGAAAAAAAGAGCTGGTTGAGCGGGGCATTGGGAATACCCGGCTTGTAAGGGTTGAGTATCGCCGAAAATTTCAGCGTCGTGTCGGTCATCAGTGCCGCGCCTTTGGCAATATTTTCAAATCGGACCTGCATTTGGTTAAGATAGTTAAGATCAAAATCGCGTAAATAGAATTCGGCTTGGGCAAAATCCGGAATAATGTTGGGGGCCTGGCCACCGTCCCGGATCACGCCATGGACCCGGCTGGTCTCAGTGAGTTGCTGGCGCCAGGCATCCACGCCATTGAAAAGAAGCCGTATGGCGTCTAAAGCGTTGACGCCTTTTTCCGGACAATCTGCGGCATGTGCGGTTTTCCCGGCAAAGGAGATCATGAATTGCCTGATACCTGACTCTCCGGCATAAGGTGCTGTGGCATCATCCGACGGGTGGGCCATAAGCACGAGGTCCACATCTTTCAGTGCACCAGCCTTGATCAGATCAATCTTGGCGCCCCGTTGTTCTTCGGCAGGGGTGCCCATCACCGTAACTCTGCCTGGTAAATGGTGGTAATCCAAGAGATTTTTCAGCACCAGCCCCGCTCCCAGTGCCACGCCTGCAATCAGGTTATGGCCGCACCCGTGACCGATGCCGGGCAGGGCATCATATTCAGCCATGAAACAGATGTGAGGGCCATCTTGGCCTGCTGTCGCATTAAAGGCCGTGGCAAGGCCCTTGTAGTCTGTTTCCACAGAAAATCCCCAGGCGCTGAGCAGATCTGCCTGCCAGGCACATGCCTGAATCTCTTGGCCGGAAAGTTCCGGCGTGTCATGGATTTTATTTACCACGGACAATAAATCTTGTTCGTGGGCTTTTAATATGGATCTGATCTGTTCCTCTATGATAGTCATCTCACGACAATTCCAAAGGGTAAAACTTCATGATTAATAAAAAGTTTTATAATAATAAAAGTTACATATATTTAAATTTGAAGCTTAATCAATAGGATTTTCAAGATTTGGTTAAAATATCACGCCGGAACGAATTGTGTTTTTAAAATACTGTGGTATCCCTGAAAACAAAAGGCTATACTGCGTTTTTAAAATTAAGGAATTTAATTGTATGAAATTCATATTTCTGCTGGTACTTGCCTTTGCTGCCGGCATGCTGGGACCGGTGCAGGCCGGAATGAATGCAAAGGTCGGAAAAGCCTTGAATGATCCCTTTTATGCGGCGCTTATTTCATTTGCCGTGGGTACGGCAGGCCTTTTAGGCTATGCGTTGATCGGCAGAATGGATTTTGCCGTCATCCGGAGCGTCTCAGGCGTTCATTGGAGTCTTTGGCTGGCCGGACTTTTAGGTGCCTTTTATGTGACCGCGACCATCGTACTGGCACCAAGGCTGGGCACGGCACTGACCTTTGGTCTGGTGGTGGCGGGGCAACTTGCCATGGCCGTGATCATAGATCATTTTGGGTTGTTCGGTATGCCGGTTCAGCCGGTTAACTGGCCTCGTCTTGCCGGTGTCGCGTTGATAATTAGCGGGACCATGTTAATACGGTGGTTTTAGGTTGTGTTTGAACGAAAAGTCACCCATCTGCGGCGTTGCAGAAAAATTTGCAATCCTCACATACAATAGTATGCTCCGGTTCCAAATTTCTCTGCGCCTTGCATATGGGCAACTTTTCGTTCAAACATTACTTCTATTTAGAGGGCTTCAATTACCCCAGCAGCAATCAGAGGAATCAATATTTCATGATGCCCCACAAGGGCATAGCCTTTTCCCCGGCCCTGGGTCGGTCGGTTGACCACATTGGTCATTGGCCGGTAATGCCGGATAAAATCCAGATTCACCGTGGTGAAATCATCCACCTTATGGCCCAGATTTCGAACCAGGGTCAAGGCTTTTAAGAATACTTCAGGAAGAATGACTGCTGATCCTGCATTGATGAATACACCGTGTTCAAGGTCTGCCAGGGTTGAGGCCAGGGTCTTGAAATCATGAAGGGTTGCCTCGCCGCAGGCGGCGCCGTCAAAGCCCGGGTGCATATGGATGATGTCCGTACCAATGGCCACATGGACGGTTACGGGTAAATCCAGGCGAGCACCGGCAGCGGTCAGGCTTGAGTCCTTAAACGGCAGGTTTAGGTCTTCAATAAGTTGACCCACGGCACGTCCCAGTCCTATTTTTTTTTCATCGGCCATGGCAATGGCCTGGTTGAGCAGTTCCGAGGTTTCCTGGGCCATGCCGAAGCTGCCTGATCCCAGACTTTCGGCCACATCCTCACTGGTGCGGCCGGTGAACGCGACTTCAAAATCATGGATGATGCATGATCCGTTCATGGCCAGATGGGTAATTACGCCTTTTTCCATGAGATCAATCAGGATGGGGGCCATGCCGGTTTTGACCACATGCCCGCCCATGCCGAAACAGACATTGCGGTGTTTCCTGGCGGCAATAGCAATGGCGTTAACCACATTCCGGATATCTTTGCCTGCAAGAATGGCGGGGAGCCGGTCCAAGAAAGTCCCAAGGCCTGCGCCCTTTGTCCAGGGGGTGGCAAAATCATCCCGGGATACCAGGCTTTTTCTGTCTTTAATGGAATAGGTGGAAAGTTTTGAGTAGTCCAGTTTTGAATGATCCGGTTTTGAACCATAGTGGGGGGACTGTTTTGTTCCGTTTTTATTGGGCATGGAACAGCATCCTTTCACAAAGATCGCAAAGAATATGGCCCAGAGTGATATGAACCTCCTGGATACGGGCTGTTACGGGGCTGTCCACACAAAAAGCCATATCACTTATTTGTCTGAGCTTCCCCCCGGCTCCGGAAAAGCAGACCAGGGTAAGCCCCTGATCCTTTGCCACGGCTGCTGCCCGGATTACATTGGGAGAATTGCCTGAAGTAGAGATCCCAATTGCCATATCATTTTTGTGGCCTAAAGCCTGGACCTGTTTTGAAAAAATTTCGTCAAAGGAGTAGTCGTTGCCGATACTGGTGATAATAGATGTGTCGCAGGTCAGGGCAATGGCGGGTAATGGTTTACGTTCCATCTGAAACCGGTTGACAAATTCTGCTGCAATGTGCTGGCAGTCTGCCGCAGACCCCCCATTGCCAAAAAGCAGCAGTTTTCCGCCGGCTTCAAGGGTGGCTGCCATTTGCTGCGCACAGGTTTCAATAAGATCCTCATGGGCTGCAAAAAAATTTTGCTTGGTGTCAATGGCATCCTGAACAGTCTGCCGGATCAGTTCTTTCATTTGTTTCCTTTTCTTTTAAATCCCCTTGCCTTGAACTTGTATACAAGTTACCGGTACTTGACGGTGTCAGGCTGATTTGATGGTACTGTCCAGATTTTTTTCTTCAATTTGGGCTTGGAGGTTTTGAATCTCTTCAAGATATTGTTGGTACCGTTTGTTTTCAGGGTCAAGATCCAAACTTTTTTTTGCAAAGCTCAGCGCAATGGGCAGATTTTTTTTCTGGAACGCCATGACTCTGGCATAGCCGGACAACGCCTCCGGATCATTGGGGTTGAGTTTTATTGCCTGGTTGAACTGGGCTGCGGCACCCGGGGCATCTTCTTTTTCTATGAAGATCTGTCCTTTTATTCTGAACGCAGTACCTGATTCGGGTTTGAGCCCGATGGCGGCGTCCAGGTGGGTCATGGCGTCATCAAATTTTTTTTCCTTAGACAAAAGATACCCCAAAAGCAGTTCTATTTCAAAAATATCGGGGTTGATGCCATGGGCTTTTTTAAGGTAGGCCAAGGCTGAATCGTTATTGCCGTTGATTCGATGGACCAGAGCGATGTTGTGGATGACCATCACTTCTTCAGGGTTGATATTGCGGGCTTTTTCAAAGAACTCTATGGCCTTGTCCAGGTACCCGTCTACCCCAAAGGCCACGCCCAGGCTGTTGAGCAGGTTAATATTGGTTGGGGCAATGGAGAGGCCTTTTTCATATTCAGTAATGGCTGCGTCAATTTTTTTGAGCGCAAACAGCCTGTCTCCACTGATATTCAGGGTAAGACCGTCAAATGCAACGGCATGTCCGGGGCCGAAAAATGCGGCGTGATCAAGGGCTTTGAGCGCACACCCAGCCATTTCTTCAACCGGAAAATAATGGAAAGGGAAGCAAATTGTTCCCATAATCAGTTCAATATTCAGGGCCTGGGAGATTTTTTTATTTAGCAGATTAAGCAGTTTATTACCCTGTTCAGGGGTCTGGTAATCCCAAAATCCAAAGATGGCCGTGAAGGGGTCAAGGCATTCCCAGATACCTCTGTCTTCATCGAGCACCGAATGAAAACAATTGTGGAAAACTTCATTGGCTTTGTCAATCACATCTTCCGGTGCTGCCGGATCAATTTGTATCGCCGTTGTAGTAAACGTTTTTTGGGAAGTGCAGGTGTCTGCGATACGCCGGGTAAAAATTTCAAATTCCTTTGATGGCCGGCTAATCAGGTCCGAATAGTAAACGTCCGGGGAATTAAGGTCTGGCGCATCCCCGGTTGTTTTTAAAAATTGGATCTCTTTTGCAGTGAATTTTAGCATCATGATTAATCTATCAGCTTTTTTAAGATATTGGCAAGGATCTTGTCCTGACCGGGTTGAAGCGTTCTGGGGTCTATGATAAACCAATCGTCCTCAATGCGTCCCATTACGGCCGGATCAAAGTCCCGCAGTTTTTTATCCAGGGCTGTTACGGACATGGCGTTGGGCCGGATGGTCAGGCACCGGGTGGGCAGGGTCAATCCGGGGTAAGAACCGCCGCCCGGCCTGGACTCCATATCTGCCAAGGCAAGTTCCGCCTTGTTCCCCACAGCTTGGGTGACCAGAGAAAGCAGAACCTCGGCCTTCTGACAGAGCTGTTCATAGGGCACGGTCAACATTCTCAGCGTGGGGATCTCTTCAATCGCCACCTGGGTATCCCGGTAAAGCTTGAATGTTGCTTCCAAACCTGCCAGGGTCATTTTGTCGATGCGCAGGGCCCGGGTCAGCGGGTTAGCCTTGATTTGGTCCATGTACTGTTTTGTTCCCACAATAATGCCGGCCTGGGGGCCGCCAAGGAGTTTGTCTCCGCTGAAGGTGACAACGTCGGCACCCGAGGCCACCTGTTCAAACACCGGGGGTTCAGACGGCAGCCCAAACACGCTGAAGTCAATCAGTGTACCCGAGCCTAAGTCTTCCATTACCGGAATGCCATGGGATTTTCCGATGCCCACTAATTCCTTGAGGGAAACCGATTTGGTAAATCCTTCAATTTTATAATTGGATGTGTGGACCTTGAGTAAAAGCCCGGTCTCTTCGGTAACGGCATTGGCATAATCATGAGGGTGGGTACGGTTGGTGGTCCCCACTTCTTTTAAAATACACCCGCTTTTTATCATGACGTCCGGCACCCTGAAGGAACCGCCGATCTCCACAAGTTCTCCTCTGGACACAATGACCTGTCGTCCCTGGGCAAGGGTGTTTAAGGCCAGAAGTACTGCGCCGGCATTGTTGTTTACGGCCATGGCGGCCTGGGCGCCTGTCAATTCGCAGATCAGTTCTTCAATTGCTGCGTAGCGGATGCCGCGTTTGCCCGTTGATAGGTTGAGTTCAAGATTGGAATAAGAGGATGCCACGGCCATGATATTATCCAAAGCGTCTTGGCAGAGCAGCGCCCTGCCAAGATTGGTGTGCAACACCACACCAGTGGCGTTGATCAAAGGATTGAGCCTGTTTTTCATTTTTTGGCCGGCAAGCAGGGCCGTCTGCTTTAGAATCGCTTCATCAGAGGTGATTGCAGGTTTGTCTTTAAGTATTTGTTTGCGGGTATTGTCAATGGCCCTACGAATGGATTCAAGTATAAGGCTGCGCGGTATTTGTCTAAATTGTTCATCTGTTTCGGCAAGGGCCAGAATATGATCCACACCGGGCAGGGATTTTAATTGTAAATGCTTATCAGGCATGGGTTGTTTCATGGGGCGTTTCCTATGTCAGTATATACTAAGGCAGATCGTTTGTGCACGGGGCCAAGGATGCACTTTCCTGATCAATTTTTGGGGGAATGTATTCGTTTTGTATGTGGTCATCCAATAAAAAAATAACGATACTGATTTTCACATTAATAGCTTTAATTATCATTAATTCCCGAAGGGATTCAACCCTAATCTCTTCTAACCTGACAGGTTGGGCACAGTAACGGGCGTTTTGGTCCGGGTAAAGTTTTAAGTTTTTGATGCCGATCTCTTTTTTTAACCAGATTTATTTAAGAAAATTTCGCAAGCGTCAAAGGAGGGGCCATGAAGATAGCACAAAGCACTGTGGCGTTGTCGTCCGCTTATAATTTTGAGCAAGAGGATACACTTCAGGAGAAAACATCCTCAAAAACAACCTCTGCGGGCATTTCATCATCTCGCAATATTAGGGCACCCCAAATTGATGATCGCCTGCCCCAGGTAGTGGTAGACCGGGTTAGTATTGCCGGGGAGGCCATCCGGGAAAGCCGTTCGACATATACTCATTCTTTGTCATCTCAGTCTTGTATCTGCGTTGCCCACGAAAACGAAACCGCTGATTTTTCCCAGCAGGAGATGGTGGAAAAGATTGTCTCTACTGTGGTTAAAGAAGATGTCTCTTCCTTAAGCCTTACAGCCCTTGGCGCAGAACCGCAGTCAGTGACTGACAGCCCTTTTTCCGGGCAGGCCCGTTCCGCAAAGACCACAATTGCTCTGGATCGAACTACAAGCCATTTCGAACAGGAACAGATGACCTTTGCTTCCCGGGGACAGGTGTTGACCGAGGATGGCTGGGCCATTGATTTTTCCTTGGAACTGGCCATGGATAGAACAACGATGACCGAAACCCGCGAGCAGGCATTGATAAGCACCTGGCAAGAGCAAGTGACCCTGATAGATCCTTTGATTATAAACCTTGATGGTGGTTTACCTGCATTGAGCGATACCCGGTTTGAATTTGACCTTGACAATGACGGTGCTACCGAAGAGATCAATTTTGCCGCATCCGGCTCCGGCTTTTTAAGTTTTGACAGGAACAACGACGGAACTATTAACAATGGTTCCGAATTGTTTGGCCCGAATACGAGTAACGGCTTTGATGAACTGGCTGCCTATGACCTGGATAATAACGGATGGATTGATGAGAATGATGACGTGTTTTCCAAGCTTTCCGTCTGGACCCGGGATGAAGCCGGCAATGATCTGCTTGTTTCCCTGGCAGATGCCGGCATTGGCGCTGTTTACCTTGACAATGCCGCCACCGGATTTGAATTGACTGATGCGCAGAATTCCCTTACAGGGGAGGTGGCGCGTTCAGGCCTGTTTTTGTTTGAAAACGGAAATGTGGGTATGATCCAGCAGATTGATCTTTCCGCACGGTCTACGGAAGTGGACCTGGTGTCTGTATCAGACAATCCGGCCGATCTGACCCAGGGGATCAATGCATCCTCAACACTTTCCGTACCCCTGGAAAATGAAACCCCGCTCTCCATGGAACAAACATGGCAGACCGAGGCTAAAAATTTTTTGGAAGAGATGATGCAGCAGATTCAAGACATGGAAAAACAAATCCGCCGGATTTTTAATATAGAGTCAAAACCGGGAAACAGGCGGGGAAACGCAAACCGCCTGTTTAACCGGATCAGGCTTCACGGTAAAGGGCTAACACACCGGACCGGGCAAGTTTTTTGATGCCAAAGGGTGACAATTTTTCAAGAAGAATGTCAATGGTGTTCTCATCTCCGCACACTTCGAAAATAAAGTGCCGAGAGCCTTCATCCATCATGGTGCCTTTGAACGCCTGAATTAAGGATTTAAGCTCATCGTGATTTTCGGGCAGGGCCTTGACGCAGATCAGGGCCATTTCCCTTTTTACGGCCTTTTCAACGGTCATGTCCCTGAGCTTGATGACGTTTACCAGACGTTTGATCTGTTTCATGCACTGCTCTAAAATTTCCGGGCGTGTGTAGGTAGTGATTGTGATTCTGGACATGTTGGGATTTGCCGTGGGCGCACCGCAGATGGTTTCAATATTATATCCCCTGCCGGCAAAAAGCCCAGTGATTCTGGCCGTCACTCCAGGTTCATTTTCAACCAACATGGTCAGGGTGTATCTGTTTTTTTTCAAGGGGACGTTACCTCTTTGCCATTGTGGGTGCAGGTGCGGTTACGGCCGTTTTCCTTGGCTGTATATAGCGCTTTGTCCGCCCGTGCAACGAAGGTATCTAAGTCTTCGCCGGGAATGAATTGGGCTACGCCCATGGAGATGGTGATGGTGCCGATATCTTTGCCTGAGCTTTTGGACTGCCATCTCATTTTTTCAAGGCTTATGCGGATTTGTTCGGCCACGGTAAATCCACCGTCTATTTTGGTTTCAGGCAAGGCCATGATAAATTCTTCACCGCCGAATCTGCCGGCAATATCCTTGCCTTTTATATGTTTTTGTAAAAGTTTGGATATCAGTTTAAGTACATTGTCGCCGGTAAGATGGCCATAGGTGTCATTTATTCGCTTAAACCGGTCGATGTCTGCAAGGATCAGAGTTAAAGGGGGGGGCTCCTGCTGGGCCTCTTTCATGTGCTGCTCGACGGCATCTTCAAAACCTCGGCGGTTAAGAAGACCTGTGAGCATATCCGTTTTTGCCGCTTTTCTCAGGTTTTTAAGTTCCAGCTTTAGTTCATTAAGCTCGTTGATGGTGCTGTGGATATTGTTTTTAAGATCTGTATTGCTGTCAATAATTCCCTGGGTTTGTAAAACAATATCCCGGCAAATGTTTTTAATGTCCGGTTCGTTTGAGGCATTGTTCAAGTCCTCAACATGGGACTTAAGCAGGTTGCTCTGTTCGCCCATATGGTTTCCGGCCTCGGTAAGGCGGGAGGTCATTCCGTGAAGAAGGCTTCCCGCTTTTTTGGTTTGCTCTTCGGTATTAAGGAACTGTCTGTCGGAAACGTGGTGTCTAAACCATTCAAGGACCTTTTGGTAATCTATGAGTTCTTTGTTTTCGCGGGCAGCCTGGATATCCTTGTTAAGTTTAGAATTCTGGCCTGAGGCATACTCATACCACACCGAATAGGCAATAGGGGTATAGGGAAGTTTGAGCTCTGAGAGCTCTTTGAGGATTATTCGCAGATATCTTCCTGATGCTTCCTGGGAATCGAGATATAAATTTTTTAGCATTAAGTGTACTTCCGTTATCTTTTATTTGGCCTCGAAATTAATGGTTATTGATTCTGCGTTACATTTGCAGTTAAAAAATAGCCATTGGGCACTTGGAAGATAAGAACATTAATTTTGTTATCATGAAATCCTCTACAGAAGCAATAAAAAATCTTATTTTTGGACAGCAGAGAACTAATTAGGTTTATGTTTTTTTAAAGGTAAAAAGTCCTCTTTTGTGGTAAGATCCACGTAATTTTTATTTATGTAAGACATTTAAGATCACAAAGGGTACTCATGCAGAAGACAGCAAAAGAATATATTATTTTTCCTTTGGATTTCCCCTCCATGGAAGCCGCACAATCGCATATCCGGCAGCTTGACGGCCGGGTGGGCATGTTTAAAATTGGTCTTGAGCTATTTATCCGCCAAGGGCCGGCTGTGGTGGAGATGGTCAGAAAATTGTCCAGTGCCGGTATCTTTTTGGATTTGAAACTGCATGATATCTCTGCCACGGTCGGTCGGGCCATGGCCCGGGTCGCCGAGCTTGGTGTTGATCTGGTAACCATCCACGGGTCTTCCTCACAAAAAATGCTTGAATCAGCCGTTGAAAATGCAGGAAATACCAAGGTGCTTGCCGTGACCCTGCTTACGGATAATGATGCAGATACGGTTCGTGTCCAGGGGTTTAAGGATGAATATGTTAATGCCCCGGAAAAACTGGTGCTGTTGCGGGCTCACATGGCCTTGGAGGCCGGATGTGCAGGCGTGGTGTGTTCAGGGCAGGAGGCCGCCATGTTGAAAACGCAACTGGGCAGGCAGTGCCTGACTGTTACGCCGGGAATCCGGCCCCAATGGAGTCTGACGCCTGGAGATGACCAAAAACGGGTAGTTACCCCAGCTAAGGCTGTGCAGGCGGGTTCTGATTATATTGTCATTGGCAGACCTATCCGGGATGCTGAAGATCCGGCTATGGCCGCTGAAAAGGTGGCCTCAGAAATTGAAGCTGGTCTGTCAGGTTCTGCCCCGTAAGGGCTGGCACAAGAAATAACGAAAAAATTTGTTTTAAAGTAGTGTCTGGACAAAGAACCGTTTTTGGATGATAACTTTCCCAGATGCAAGGCACAAAAAAAGTTAAAACCGGAGCATACTATGGTATGTGAGGATTTTAACTTTTTTTGTAACGCGGCAAATGGGTGAGTTATCGTTCAAAAATCAATTATTATTCTTTGTCCAGGCCAAAGGCTGCATGCAGGGTTCTTACGGCCAGTTCCGCATATTTGGCCAGAATTACACATGAAATACGGATTTCAGACGTTGAAATCATGCGGATGTTAATGTTTTCTTCAGCTAGCGCTTTGAACATCACTGCGGCTACGCCGGAGTGGCTTTTCATTCCAAGACCGATCACTGAGATTTTAGCAATTTCAGTGGCGGTTCTTATCTCGCCTGCATTGATTTGACCGGCTACTTTTTCGGAAATTTCCCTTGCCCGGTTAAAATCGTCTTTGGTTACGGTAAATGTGAGGTCGGTTTCGCCGCCGGTGCGAGAGTTCTGGATGATCATATCCACGGAGATGCCGGCCTCGGCAAGGCTGCCGAAGACCTTGGCTGAAATGCCTGGCTGATCAGGGACGCGCTTGAACGTAATTCTTGCTTCATTCATATCACAGGTGACGCCTGACACCACCGGGCTTTCCATATCTTCATTTTCATTGACAACCATGGTTCCTTCCTCCTCATTGAATGATGACCGGACATGTACGGGCACATTATATTTTTTTGCAAATTCTACTGACCTGATCTGGAGTACCTTTGCTCCAAGAATGGCCATTTCAAGCATTTCATCATAGGAAATTTTGCTGATTTTTTTTGCTTTGGGGCAGATCCTCGGGTCGGTTGTGTAGACCCCGTCCACGTCAGTGAAGATCTCACAAACATCGGCTTTAAGGGATGCGGCAATGGCAACGGCTGAGGTGTCGGATCCGCCCCGGCCTAGGGTGGTAATGTCCCCATGGTCATCTGCACCCTGGAATCCGGCCACTACGACAATATTTCCTTCATTCAGGGCCTCGCGCAGGTTTTGGCTGTCGATCTCCCGGATTCTGGCTTTGCCTGACATGTGATCGGTGTGGATGCCGGCCTGAAAACCTAAAAATGATTTGGCTTTAAGACCCCTTGATTTTAGCATCATAGCCATTAATGCCGCCGTGGTCTGCTCTCCGGTTGCCAAAAGAACGTCCAGCTCCCGTTTGTCCGGGGTTTTGGATGCCTGCTCAGCAAGGCTGATCAGGTTGTTTGTCACGCCCGCCATAGCTGAAAGCACCACCACCATCTGGTCTCCGTTTTCATGGGCCTTTTGTACCCGGTCAGCCACTCTGGAGATCCTTTCGATATCTGCCACAGATGTGCCGCCAAATTTTTGCACCCGTAACGCCATTATGTCTCCCAAAATTTTAGCTTTTGTTAATAACAGCCATGGGCTGAGCTGGTCTATCAATCCCCAGGCTTAGCCCACAACGAAAATTGAAAGATCTGTGTAAGTTGCACAGACTTTCTTAATAAAATTTACTTACAAGGATAGATTGCTTAGCAGATTTGTTCCGGCTTGTCCAGATGGGGAAAGGGTTATTTTCCTGTAAAAATCAGTATTAAGTTCAAAATGGATGTGAAGATCAAATACGAATCCGGTTTCCATGAGAAGCTTGGGCCATTCCACCACAGTGACGCTGTTCTGTCCCACCTGGTCCTCAATGCCGATATAATCCAACTCGTCCGGGTCTGAAAGTCGGTATAGGTCCAAATGGTACAGGCGCATTTTTTCTGCCGGATATTCATTCATGATGGTAAATGTGGGGCTGGTGATATAATACCCGTCGTCCACGTTCAGCCCCTTGGCAAGGCCCTGGACAAAACAGGTCTTGCCGCAGCCAAGATCTCCTGTCAAGGCCATGGCACAGCTTATGTTCTGTTTCCGGATATATATCCCCAGACGCCTGGCCAGGTCCTGGGTCTGTGCCGGATTTTGGGATATGATTTCTATCATGATATAAGGGTATTTATGGCTTGGGGAATGCTCGCCACCATATCTGATGCAGAAAATCCAAAGGTGTGGTCTTCGGCCAGAAGATCCCCGCATAGCCCGTGGGCGTAAACGCCTGCAAGGGCTGCGGATTCAGGGGGCAGGTTCTGGGCCAGGAATGCTGCGATTATGCCGGTGAGGACATCACCCATACCGCCGCAGGCCATGCCGGGATTTCCCGTGGGGCATATGGATACTGTCCCGTCCGGGCAGGCCACAAGGGTCTGGGCTCCTTTGAGTACTAGAATAACTTTGTATTTTTCTGCAAATTTCCGGGCTGTTGCCATTCGGTTGTGCTGAATATCTTCCGTGGTTTTCCCGGTAAGGCGGGCCATTTCACCGGGGTGGGGGGTGAGAATCACCGGGGCCTTGACCGTATTTAGAATATCAAGTTCTTTTGCAATGCAGTTCAGGCCATCAGCATCAATGACCATAGGAACGGACGAAATGGCTAAAATGCTTTTGATCAGTTCCCCGGTGCCGGAATCCGTACCTATGCCCGGGCCTAATGCCAAAGCGGCCTTGTCTGCCAGAAGCGTAATAATGTCATCCAGGGCTGCGGCATCCAGGCCACCCGAAGGGGTCTGGGCAAGTGCGGTTGTCATCGGTTCGATGACCATAGGTTCCATGACGGGCATTAATTTCTCGGGAACCCCCAGGGTTACAAGACCTGCCCCGGTTCGCATGGCCGCGTTGGCACACAATGCCGCGGCACCCGTTTTACCCGGCGAACCGGCCAGTACCAGCAGGTGACCGAAACTGCCCTTGTGGGCGTTAAAATCCCTGGCCGGTATCAGTCCGGAAATGTCATGGGGTTCAGGCAGAAAAATATTGGGAGATTGTGCTTTTACAATATGACCGGGAATGCCGATATCAATAACCTCCAGGTTACCGGTATGGAAATTGCCCGGATACAGGATGTGCCCGGCCTTGGCAAAGGCAAAAGTGGCTGTGGCATCTGCCTGGATGGCCACCCCGCAGACGGCACCTGTATCTGCATTGATTCCCGAAGGGATGTCCACGCTGAAAACTGATTTTCCCGAATCATTGATCAATTCAATAACGTGACGGTAAATGCCCCGGACATCGGAATTAAGCCCTGTGCCGAAAATGGCGTCCACAAACAGATTGTAATCCTCCAGGATTTCGGTTGCCTCATCTAAGGATGCTTTGTCCGGTATTTCAATGAACTGTGATAGGGAATGTTCGGGCATAAGATCCAGTACCAGATCCATATTCGCCTTGGCGTCTCCCTGGACCCGGTCCCGGGAAGACAAAAGAAAGAAGCTGACGCTTACCCCCATCTCCATGAGGTAGCGCCCAATCACAAATCCGTCTCCGCCGTTGTTGCCCCGTCCAGCCACCACAGCCACCCTGCCACCTTCAAAGTCAAAATAGTCGGAAAGCATCTCCAGGGCACCACGGCCTGCATTTTCCATGAGTACCCGGCCGGGAATGCCAAAAGTTTCAATGGTGTTTTTATCCATTTGCTGCATCTGTTCAGTGGTGACAATGATCATGATTTACGTTCCTTTTTTAGGCCATTACCTCTTTATATCTGAAGCAGGAGACCAGGTGGTCATTCACCATGCCCGTGGCCTGCATATGGGCATAGATGATGGTGGACCCGGTAAATTTAAACCCGCGTTTGCATAAGTCTTTTGAAAATGCGTCGGACTGGCTGGACGTAGCCGGAACCTGGTCCTGGCTGGTATAGTGGTTGATGATTGGTGCCCCGTCCACAAACCGCCAAGCATAATTGTCAAAGGTCCCAAATTCTTCCTGGATTTTTAAGAATGCCTGGGCATTGGTTACCGCAGACCGGACCTTGAGTTTGTTTCTGATGATGCCTGTGTCGTTTAATCGTTGTTGGATATCGGCTTCACTGAACCTGGCTACCTTTTCAGGGTCAAACCCACAGAAGGCATTGAAATATCCCTGGCGGCGCTTGAGAATTGTCAGCCAGGATAACCCCGCCTGGGCTCCTTCCAGGATGAGAAATTCAAAAATTTTTCGGTCATCGTGAACCGGTACTCCCCATTCCGAATCATGGTAATTGATGTATATGGGGTCACTGGTTACCCAGCCGCAACGTTTGATAGTATTCATGACGAATTTTTTTATAACAAAGCTTGTGTCATTTCCACAGATTTTTCAATGTTCGCTGTGTATGACCTGAGTGTTGATAAACCAAGCCAGACCACGTCTGTTATACAATAACTTTGAGCAATGTGCCATCATAATCACATCTGGGTTAGGTTTTAAGATGGTCGAAGGATTTTTTACAGTATTCGTCGGCTTAGTTGTTGCATCAACGTTTTTTTACCCTGGTAGGGTTATTATTGATCTGTTTTGCGGCATGACAGGCGCTGCATGTACCTAATATTGTTCTCCCCAAGCCCCACCTTTTTGTTTAACAGAGATGGCGGGGTAACTCAGAAGTGCAAATTTGGTAACCGACTGTTGTAATTTTCGTAACTTTGTCCGGCTTTTATTGAATGATCGACGATAGCTAAATCGTCTGAAAACCCTTTTTTTTTAGGTTTTTTTAAGATATTTTGAGGCTGGTATTAAAATTGCTATTTGGTAATTGAAATCACTACGCTGAATTTAAAAATTAACGCAGATCCACTATTAAGAGAAGATTAAAGATTATGAACCTATCAGATTTGCTATTGAACTCGTTTTTGCCTTGCCTGCCTGGGAATTTTAGGAAAAAAATTATCCGTGGAGGTCTTCCTGATTTTCAAACCAGCTTGGAAGATGTAACTTTTCAACAAGTATTTCGTGCCGAAGATTATATGTCCTGCTTCAAACTCGTATATGATGTCTATCTAGAAGCTGGGTTTATTAAGCCGTCCTCTCTTCCATACCGGATTATCAAGCACCACTCAGATCCTCAAACGATGGTCTTTATGGGGTGCTTGGCAGATGAGCAAGCTGAACATAGGCCCATTTATACTGCCAGCATGTTTGCGGACAATGAACTAGGCCTCCCCATGGATGAGGGATTTGAACGGGAGGTGAACAAGTTAAGAAAGAAGAAACGGCGTATTGTTGAAGTCGGCTGCTTAGCATCAGATCCGACATACCGCAAAGGAAATAAAAATGTTCCTATGATTATGAATAGATTTATTTATAATCATGCTATTGAAGTCCTCCATGCGGATGACCTATTAATTACTGTTCACCCCAAATATTTAAAAATTTACGAAGATATTCTTTTGTTTGAAAAGATCGGAGAGCTTTCAGAGTATCCCTATGTAGAAGATAACCCAGCCGTAGCGCTTCGGCTAAATTTGAGAACAGCTTCCGAAAAATTTAGAAAAGCTTATGGTAACAAGCCAATCGGGAAAAATTTATACCATTTCTTTTTTGGGTCAGGATCAAGCCCCGATAGCCTACCGTTGGAGCAGAAAAAAGAGGGGAGCGAGAAATATTATGGAACTGACAAGAAAAATCTCGTTATCAATGCATATTCCGCGGCCCTGCGGGCTGCTATAGTTCCATAATAAATGTAAGTTCCAGTCATTCCATATCGTCGCAGAAAATTTGTCCGCCGTTCTTAATTGGGCGTTTGATTAACGGCTTACGATTTAAGCATTCCTTCATGAATTAAAAATTCGATGATGTCGTCAATGCCTTTTCCGGTTTTCATGTTGGCAAATACAAAGGGCTTGTCTTTTCTCATTCGGAGGGTATCCTGTTCCATGATTTCAAGGGATGCGCCGACTATGTGCGCTAAATCTACCTTGTTGATTACCAGAAGATCGGACCGTGTGAT
The DNA here is from genome assembly GCF_963677125.1 of uncultured Desulfobacter sp. Taxonomy (NCBI): domain Bacteria; kingdom Pseudomonadati; phylum Thermodesulfobacteriota; class Desulfobacteria; order Desulfobacterales; family Desulfobacteraceae; genus Desulfobacter; species uncultured Desulfobacter sp. The sequence goes on from NZ_OY781882.1 coordinate 4,864,853, forward strand.
GCCGGGGCCCCCTTTCCGTGGGATTTTGTCCCCTGCCGAAACATCAATGACATAGATGGAAAGATCTGCCAGCTCTGGGCTGAAGGTGGCACTCAAGTTGTCGCCCCCGCTTTCCACCAGTACCATATCAAGATTCGGAAATTTTTGGCAGAGGTCTTCTACCGCTGCCAGGTTCATGGATGCATCTTCACGGATGGCCGTGTGGGGGCACCCCCCGGTTTCAACCCCCATGATTCTATCTGCAGACAAGGCCTGTCTGCGGATCAAAAAATCCTGGTCTTCCCGGGTATAGATATCATTGGTGACCACGGCAAGTTCAAATCGATCTCTCATATTCAGGCAAAGCGCCTCAAGAAGGGCTGTTTTACCTGAGCCGACGGGTCCTCCAACGCCTACGCGAAGGGGTGCTTTTTTGTTCATTTGTTTTCCTTATGATCTGAAAAGTCTTGTGTATTGTGTCTCGTGGCAGCTGCTGGCCATGCTTAGAGCCGGTAAAGAGCTCCCCATTTGTTCAACGTTTTTAATTTTTAATCCTGTGGCAACCGCAATATTGATTATAGGGGAAAGCCTTGCCAGTATCCTCTGTCCTGAGCTTTGGCCTAACGGGATAATTTTTACGGCGGCCAGCACCTGGTTTTCAAGCCAGGACCACAGGTATCCTTGGGTTGCGGGGCTGATTGGAATATCCCATTGCGCTGCGGTAAAGGCAAAGCCGGCCAGTTGGGATGAGGCAATGATTTTTTGCCAGCCTTCACGGGTTGAGTTTTCAGCCGCCGCCGGCATGCTGTCATGGCAAAGCCCCAACTCTTTGATGATGGCCGCCATGGCCCGGCCCCGATGTTCTTCTTCGTTGCGAAGCTCTTTTGTCTCCCGACTAGCCCTTACCCACTGGGTTGCCTTGGTAAAGGCGGCAAGGTCTTGATGCTCAACCGCCCGGTAAAGGCGTTGAAGCAGTGGGATATCCACATGGGTCATGCTGGTTTCCAAAACATTTGAAAGCCATTGTTCAAGCGTAGTTTCGTCATTGACCCAGCCCTGTTCAACCACCCACTCCAGGCCTTGGGAATAAGCAAACCCTCCGGTGGGCAGCGATGGACTCACCAGGTGCATGAGCCGTATCAGCCATTGTTCCGTTATGTAAGGCTCCAACGATTTGGGTTCATTTGTGGTGATGGTGGTGTCCATTGCCGTATGCTCCTGTTTCGGGCTCAAAAGGGGCCTGCTCCACCGTGATGGTCAGACCAAGTCCCATGATCATGTCATCCAGGACATGATCATGGGGATAGCGAATAAGGTCGTCCTGGATTTCAAGATCAACGTGGCGGTTACCCAGATGGTAACATGCAAGATTTAACTGCCGGGCGGTTTGGGCCCGGGCTGTGGAAACTTTTTCCCGGGCGGCAATGATTTTTACATAGAACCCGTCGTCGCTGCTCACCATATCCCCATTTCTTAATATCTGTCCTCGCTCAAGAAACAGTCCGGCCTCATCTTTGTTGTCCAAAATCACTCGCTGCCTGCTTTTTGTCCTTTTTTCCCACGGCAAGGTCAGGGTGGTCGTTTCGGGGCTTTGGTCTAAAGTTATATGGGTTAATTCAATCATTTTTAGAATAAAAAGTATCTTTGCGCCATGGGAAGTACCGACGCCGGTTCACAGGTTAATAACTCTCCATCGGCCCTAACTTCGTAAGTTTGCGGGTCAACTTCCATATGGGGTTGATAGGTGTTGTGAATCATATTTTTTTTGCCGATGGCCCGGCAATTTTTGACCGAAATAAGAATTGATTGCAGGCCGGCGTTGTCCAACATACCCTTTTTCAAGGCAGTGCCGGATACAAAGGAGATGGACGTTTCATGCCGGGCCCTTCCAAAGGCACCGAACATGGGCCGGTAATGGACCGGCTGGGGTGACGGAATGGATGCGTTGGGATCTCCCATGGGGGCCAGCGCAATCATGCCGCCCTTAATGACTATGGAGGGTTTGACCCCGAATAGGGCAGGTTTCCACAAAACAAGATCGGCAAATTTCCCTTTCTCAACAGAGCCGACCTCATGGGAAATTCCGTGGCAGATGGCCGGATTGATAGTGTATTTTGAAATGTAGCGTTTTACTCTGTTGTTATCATGGGTGGTAGGATCCTGTTTCAGACTTCCCCGCTGTACTTTCATCTTGTGAGCGGTCTGCCAGGTTCTGATGATCACTTCGCCAACCCGGCCCATGGCCTGGGAGTCAGATGCGATCATGGAAAATGCGCCCAGATCGTGGAGGATGTCTTCTGCCGCTATGGTTTCCCTTCTGATGCGGGATTCTGCAAAGGCAATATCCTCGGCAATTTTGGGACTCAGGTGATGGCAAACCATGAGCATATCCAGGTGTTCGTCAATAGTGTTGACCGTGTAGGGCCGGGTGGGATTGGTTGACGAGGGCAGCACGTTGGGCAGTTCGCAGGCCCGGATGATGTCCGGGGCATGGCCGCCGCCGGCCCCTTCGGTGTGAAAGGTATGAATGGTGCGTCCTTTAAATGCGTCCATGGTCTGTTCCACAAATCCGGATTCATTGAGGGTGTCCGTGTGGATGGCGACCTGTACGTCCATTTTGTCTGCCACAGCCAGGCAGTTGTCAATTACTGCAGGCGTGGTTCCCCAGTCTTCATGGAGCTTTAAACCCATGGCTCCTGCGGCCACCTGTTCTTCAAGGGCTATGGGTAAACTGGCATTCCCTTTTCCCATAAACCCTAAATTCATGGGAAATGCATCAGCCGCTTGGAGCATTTTAACGATATTCCATGGCCCAGGGGTGCAAGTGGTGGCATTGGTACCGGTGGCAGGGCCTGTACCGCCGCCAAGCATTGTGGTAATACCCGAAGCAAGCGCCTCTTCAATCTGCTGGGGGGCAATAAAATGAATGTGGGCGTCAATACCGCCGGCCGTAAGAATATGGCCTTCTCCGGCCACTGCTTCCGTACCCGGCCCCACAACGATATCAATGCCTGGCTGTACGTCGGGGTTACCGGCCTTACCGATACCGTGAATCCGTCCGTTTTTAATCCCCACATCGGCTTTGACGATTCCCCAGTGGTCGATGATCAGGGCATTGGTGATCACCATGTCAACGGCATCCTTGCATGAGGCCTGGCTTTGCCCCATACCGTCCCGGATGGTTTTCCCGCCGCCGAATTTGACCTCTTCGCCATAAATGGTTTTATCTTCTTCAACTTCAATAAACAGTTCGGTATCAGCCAGTCTTACCCGGTCTCCCGTGGTGGGGCCGAACATCTCTGCATAGGCTTTTCTGCTGATGGTTGTCATGTCCCCTCCTTACTTAGACTCGCTGTCAAGATTTCCCATGACGGCTTGGTTGAATCCAAACACCCTGCGGTCTCCTGCATAGGACACTAACGCCACGGTCCGCTCAAGGCCCGGTTCAAACCGAATGGCGGTTCCCGACGGAATGTTGAGTCGAAACCCCTTGGCCTTTTCCCGGTCAAAAGAGAGTGCTTTATTCGTTTCATAGAAATGGTAGTGGGACCCCACCTGAATGGGTCTGTCGCCGCTGTTAACCACCGTAAGGCTCAGGGTTTGCCGTCCCTCATTGATGGTAATGTCTCCTGGTTGTGTGATCATTTCTCCTGGAATCATGAACACCTCTCTTTCAGTGTATGGGGTTGTGGACAGTGACCAGCTTGGTGCCGTCGGGAAATGTGGCTTCAACCTGCACATCATGGATCATATCGGCAACGCCCTCCATGACATCTTCTTTGCTCAGAAGCGTACGGCCGTGATCCATGAGCTCGGCCACGGTTTTGCCTTCTCGTGCGCCTTCCATGACCGCCGCACTGATAAAAGCGACCGCCTCGGGATAGTTGAGCAGCAGCCCTTTGGCCTTGCGCCGCTCGGCAAGCAGGGCCGCAGTAAAGATCAACAGTTTGTCTTTTTCTCTGGGGGTAAGGTCCATTGTGTTTCCTTGTTGGTTAAGTGTTCCAGATTCTGGGTACGGCGGCCTGTCTGCCCGTCAGCTCAGGGGCAAGAATCTGCCGCAGATTTTCAAATTGTGTTTTGCACAGCCCGGGATGATTGCCAAGGTATCTTGCCACAAGCAAATCGTCTATTAATGTCATGCCGAAATTTTTATTAGAACAGGGGACGTTGTTTTCAACTTGGCTGAAAAGTTGTGCCTGGACCGGATAGGCCCAGAAGGTTGCCGTTACCTGTTCGTTTCGTAATCCCGCAGGTCGGCTCAGATCGTTTTGTTCTTCAATTCTAAGTTTTTCAAACAGCAGCGGGACCTGGTCATTAAACAGGGTGACCGTTGACTGAAGCCGGCCTTCGGCAAAGGTCTTTTTGACAGCCGGAAGGCCCAAACACAAAATTTCCCATCCCATAAATACGGCGGTGGGAGCAAGGTGAACTGTTGTTTCAAGGTTGCCCAGGGCACCCTCAAACAAAATGGTCTCCTGGGGAAACCACTCCAGCACTGATCCGTCGGCTACAGTCAGAGTTTGGGTTTGCACCGCATGCTGACCCTGGGAACGATAAAACTTGGTCGCCCCCGGCGTAGTTAAAAGGGTATGGGTATTTTCCCCTGCATAAACGGCAAGGTCAAGCACATCCCCGCCCACAAGGCCGCCCGGCGGATGCAGCAGATAAATGTGGCAGGTGCCGTCTTCGGCATACAAGGGCTGCTGAATGGTCAGCGGGCCCTTGCGGCTTGTATTTGAAAGGATGGTTTTGCTTTCCTTTTTTTCAAGATAAAGATGCAAGGATGCGTGCCAGCCTTCTTTGCCTGCATCGGTAGGTATGGGCTTGAACGAACACATTTTAAAATTATACGGTCAGATATTTGCTGATCAGTTCGTCATTTAACTGTGAAATAGTGCCGTCGGCCATAAGTCGTCCTCGGTCCATGATAAAAAAGTGGTCGGCCGTCAGTTTGACAAAATGAAGTTTTTGTTCTACCAAAAGCACCGTCATCTCTACCTCCTGGACCAGTCTTCTAATGATATCCCCGATTTCCTGGACAATGTTGGGCTGGATGCCCTCACACGGTTCATCCAGAATCAGCAGGGAAGGGTCCAGCACCAGGGCTCTTCCAATGGCAAGCTGCTGCTGCTGCCCGCCCGAAAGATCGCCCCCCCGTCGTTTCAACATCTCTTTTAACACAGGAAAAAGTTCAAAAACCAGATCCGGGATCTTTTTTTTGCCGTTTCCCACCGTAGTCAGGCCGATGGTCAGATTTTCTTCAACGGTCATGAGAGGGAAAATCTGGCGGCCTTGGGGAACATAGCCAATGCCCAGGCCGGCCCGGTGTTCAGCCCTTTTTTTAATGATATCGTCTCTCTGAAAGGATATACTCCCGCTTTTTACGGGAACCAGGCCCATAATACAGTTGAGCAAGGTTGTTTTGCCCACGCCGTTTCTGCCCATCAGGCAGGTGCAGCATTTGTCTTTGATGGAAAGTGAAAGATCCCACAGGGTGTGGCTTTCACCGTAATACTGGTTCAGGTTTTCTATTGTAAGCATTCTTATTCCCCCAGGTAGACTTCCCGGACCTTTTGATTGTTTTGGATTTCGTCCATGTTGCCTTCGGCCAGAATGGATCCCTGGTGCAGCACCGTTACTTTTTTTGCAATGGATCGAACAAAGTCCATGTCATGTTCAACAACGACAATGGACCGTTTTCCGGCAAGGGAGGTCAATAATTCAGCTGTTTTTTCCATTTCCTGGCGGGTCATGCCCGCCACCGGTTCGTCCACCAGCATCAAGACAGGTTTTTGCATCAAAAGCATTCCGATTTCAAGCCATTGCTTCTGGCCGTGGGAAAGGGAACCGGCCCGGGCTTTAAACAGTTCAGACAGGCCGATGATTTCAAGGGTCTGGTCGATCATATCCTTTTGCTCACCCGTAAGAGAGGCAAAGAGGGTGGGCACCACCCGTTTGTCCGCTGACATGGAAAGTTCAAGGTTTTCAAACACCGTATGTTCTTCAAACACAGTGGGCTTTTGAAATTTTCTGCCGATACCGGCTTCGGCAATTTCTGGTTCAGTATGCTTTAGCAGGTTGATGGTCTGGCCGAACCAGGCAACACCCGAGTCGGGTTTGGTTTTGCCGGTGATGATGTCCATCATGGTGGTTTTTCCCGCACCGTTGGGGCCGATAATGCAGCGTAACTCCCCTTCATCCACATAAAGGTTCAGGTCGTTGATGGCTTTGAACCCGTCAAAACTGACGCTGATCCCCTCAAGATATAAAATGACCTTGTGGCTGGTGTCCAAAACAGGTGGGATGTCAGGGATTAGAAAATCAAATACACGATCCCTCGGCCAGAATTCACGAAACGCTTTAATGGGTTGAATCATGCGGCCTCCTTTTTAAGCCGGATCAGGCCTGCAATTCCTTTGGGAAGAAAAATTGTGACCACAACAAACAGGGCACCCAGGGCAAAGAGCCAGGCATCGGGCAACGCACCGGTCAGATAGCTTTTGGCCCAGTTGACAGCCAAAGCGCCTGCAACAGCGCCATAAAGGGTTCCTCTGCCGCCCACGGCCACCCAAACCACAATTTCAATGGAGTTCAACGGAGAAAATTCCGACGGGTTGATAATGCCCACCTGGGGTACATAGAGAGCACCGGCAATTCCGGCAAGACCTGCGGAAAAGACAAAGATCCACAATTTTACGCTTTCAACGTCATACCCGAGAAATCGGACCCGGTCTTCGGCATCCCGTACGGCTGCCAGGACCCGTCCAAGTTTTGAGGAGACCAGGTAGCGACAGGCAAGATAGGCTATAATCAGGGTGCCTGCCGTAGCTGCAAAAAGCCCGGCCTTGGTCCCGTCACTGAGCAGTGAAAATCCAAGCAGATCCTTGAAATCGGTCAGTCCGTTGTTGCCGCCGAATCCCATCTCATTTCTGAAAAATGCGAGCATGAGCGAATAGGTCAATGCCTGGGTAATGATGGATAAATAAACGCCGGTAACCCTTGATTTAAAGGCAAGCCAACCAAATGCCAGGGCCAGTAAACAGGGAACCAGCACAATCATAACTCCGGCAAAGGGGAACATATCAAACCCGTGCCAGAACCAGGGAAGCTTATCCCAGTTTAAAAACACCATGAAATCGGGCAGGATGGGGTGGCCGTATTCGCCCCTTGTACCGATTTGGCGCATAAGATACATGCCCATGGCATAACCGCCCAGGCCAAAGAATACTCCATGCCCCAAGCTTAAGATCCCCAGATATCCCCACACAATATCAACCGCAAGGGCAAGCATGGCATAGGTCAGGTATTTTCCCCACAAAGACATGGTGAAGGTGGAGACGTGAAAAAAATTTGTTTCCGGCACCATGAGATTCAACACCGGTACCAGGATCATGGCGGCTCCCAAGGCAATGAGCAAAGGGATTCCCAGTTTGTCATCAGTTATAAAAGATAATCGTTGCATAAGTTAACCTGCGGCCCTCCCTTTCTGGGGAAAAAGCCCCTGGGGACGTTTTTGAATAAAGAGAATGATAAACACTAGGACAATAATTTTAGCCAGCACGGCCCCGGAAAACGGTTCAATAAACTTGTTGGCCGTTCCAAGTGTCAAGCCCGCAACCAAAGTTCCCCAAAGATTGCCGACACCACCGAACACCACGACCATAAACGAGTCAATGATATAGGCCTGGCCAAGATTAGGGCCCACATTGGTCAGCTGGCTTAAGGCCACACCGGCCACACCGGCAATACCCGACCCAAGCCCGAAGGTCAGGGCATCCACCCGTGACGCCGGAACGCCCATGGCTCTGGCCATGGCCCGATTTTGGGAAACCGCCCGGACCTGAAGGCCAAGTGATGTTTTTCTCATGATTAAAAACAATGCCCCAAATACAAATAGGCAAAAAAAGAAGATGACGATCCGATTCATGGTCAAGGAGAGAACCGGGTTGAGCATAAGGGATCCGCTCATCCAGTCCGGCGCGCTGACCGCACGGTTTAACGGCGAAAAGATGGATCGAACCGCCTGTTGAAGCACGAGGCTGACCCCAAAGGTTGCCAGCAGGGTTTCAAGTGGTCGGCCATACAAAAATCGGATAATGGACCGTTCAATGGCAATGCCGCAAACTGCAGACACCAGGAATGCACCCGGAACGGCCAGGCAGATGGCAACGCCTAAGTGATTGGGCATCAATTGCTGAATCACCCAGGTGGTGTATGCTCCGATCATGATCAGCTCTCCGTGAGCCATGTTGATTACGCCGATAACCCCGAAGGTGATGGCAAGGCCGATGGCCGCAAGAACCAGGATGGAACCGGCGCTCAATCCAAAAAATAGAGTTTCTATGAATCCGTAAAAAGCGATTTTTGATTCAATGCCTTGAAGCGTTTGCTCGGCTTGTTTTTTAACCTGTTCGTCGGCCTCATTGTTAATGACGTTGAGCAGGCCCGTTTTGACGGCCGGGTAGAGGCAGCCTTTGAGCCTATGAAGGGCTGATCGTTTTTCCTCGTCATTTCCGGTTTCAATGGAGTCAAGAGCAATGGCTGTTGCAATGGCTTGTTTGACCTTGTGGCTGGTCTCCTGCGCGTACAGCTTTTTGAGCGTCTCCACCATGTCTGGATTTAGTTTGCCGAGAAGCCGGTAGACAGCATCGGTACGTTCCCTAGGGGTTCCATGATAGAGTTGCAGCAGTGAAAGCCATCCCTTAAGTTTTTTTCTAATATTATTGTTGATTCCAATTTTTTTGATACTTCTGCTGCCGACCTCTTGCCTTACTTCATTGGACAACACCCCTGTGGTGGTGTATTGCCCGTCTTTTTTTTTGGCATACACCACTTTTTTGTCTTTTTTGGTGTAGTAAAGGTCGCCTTCAAGAAGCGCTGAAAAAAGTTTTTCAACCTGAGGGTCTTCGCTTTGGAAGATTTGTTCAAGACCCTGTATTTTTATGTTGAAATTTCTTTGGGTAAGTTTTTCCAGCCCCTGATCAAATACGTTGGCCGCTGCGTTTGCGGGTGGAACATCAAAAAATGCCGCACATATTGCAAAAGCCAAAATAAAAAGTAGAGCGGGAAAACGGTCCTTTGGGGAAGTAAACATATGAGAACCCAATCCTTCAAGGAAAATGTTGTGCCAAGCCGTCAGGCATCTGCCGTGAAAAGGGCCGGTCATTTTAATGGGGTGTCGGATTCCGGCAGAGGGAAATTCCCTCTGCCGGGATTGTACGTTAACTTAAGGTTGGTTCAGATTATTTTGTTACCTTGAAGTTGCCGTTTTTCAAAGGGGCCCGCCAGTCAGAGATTAGGTCCTTGGAGCCGGGCAGGTAATCGGACCATGCATCTCCGACAACCAATCCCGGGGTCTGCCAAACTACCTCAAACTGCCCATCGTCCTGGATCTCACCAATGAGAACGGGTTTGGTGATATGGTGGTTGGGCATCATGGCGGAATAACCGCCGGTCAGGTTGGGTACGGTAACGCCGATGATGGCATCCTGGACGGCGTTGGGATCGGTGGTTCCTGCTTTTTCAACGGCTTTAACCCACATGTTGAAACCAATATAATGTGCTTCCATGGGGTCATTGGTAACCCGTTTGTCGTTTTTAATAAATGTAAGCCAGTTTTCGATAAATTCGTCATTGGCAGGATCGTCAACACTCATGAAGTAGTTCCAGGCAGCAAGGTGCCCCACAAGGGGTTTGGTGTCTATACCCGACAGCTCTTCTTCTCCAACGGAAAAGGCTACAACCGGGATATTGTCTGCGGTAATGCCCTGGTTTCCAAGTTCTTTATAGAAAGGAACGTTGGCGTCGCCGTTGATGGTGGATACCACCGCGGTTTTCTTGCCGGCGGTACCGAATTTTTTGATATCTGCAACAATAGACTGCCAGTCAGAGTGGCCAAAGGGTGTATAATTGATCATGATATCGGCATCGGCTACCCCTTTATTTTTCAGGTACGCCTGCAGAATTTTATTGGTGGTTCTGGGGTAGACATAATCGGTTCCGGCAAGAACCCAACGTTTTACACCGATTTCATTCATAAGATACTCGACGGCGGGGATGGCCTGCTGATTTGGCGCGGCACCGGTGTAGAAAACATTTTTGGAAGACTCTTCGCCCTCATATTGAACCGGATAAAACAGCAGATTGTTCAGCTCTTCAAACACAGGAAGGACGGATTTTCTGGAGACGGATGTCCAGCATCCGAAAACTGCAGCCACTTTGTTTTTTTCAATCAGTTCTCTTGCTTTTTCAGCGAACAGCGGCCAGTTGGAGGCCGGATCAACTACAACGGCTTCAAGTTGTTTGCCCAACAGGCCGCCCTTTTTGTTTTGTTCGTCAACCAGCATCAAAATGGTGTCTTTCAGGGTAGTTTCGCTGATGGCCATAGTGCCGGACAGAGAGTGCAGCACCCCTATTTTGATGGTGTCTTTGGCAGAAGCTGAAGCGGCGATAGCCAGACAGCAGAAAAGAGCCGAAGTGATAAGCAAAAATTTGTGGGATAAACGTTTAAGAGTCATTTTAAGTCCAATCATTTTTTTTTAAAATTAATTGTTGGCGGAAATGTCTAAAAAAGACAGTCCTGTCACTATCAATGGAAATCCTCTTATGCAACAAATAAGCCAATATTGACAAGTTAAATAAAAAAAATATTTTTTTTAAAATAGACTTTGCCTTAGTGGTTGTATTTATAAAGTATTATTTTAAATATCAGCAACATGATATCGGGACTACTTGCTTGTACGCTCGCACTATTTGTTGCTTACTGGTAATTTTATTACAAATATGCGTTCTTATCTCTATCTTTGCTCTTACTTTTTTGTGTTTTTGTGTTTTTGTGTGTTTTGTTTGGGTTGTGATCTGTTCGTAGTGAGCTTGATCGTTAGCAAATGGATTGGCGCTGAAAATGATCCAAGATCTTATGGATTGGTTATCCGGGTATTTATATCGTGAGTTATAGTTTTTTGAAAATGAGAGGAGATAGGCTGTTGCGTTGGGGGATATTTATTTGTTTCTTTTTTGTTCTTTTTTGTTTTGTTAGAAAATTTTTATACAACAATGTAGTGATATAGAGAAGACCTATTATTTTGTGCCGGTCTTCTCTCCTTCATTGTGGGCTGAATCTGGTCGTTAATAGACCAGATTCAGCCCATGGTTGTTAAACAAAATCCTAGTTGGTTGACGCTTCATTGATTTCCCATCCACCGTCACCGCTTATGAACAGAATTTTATCATGATAGGCTTTTAACGTAGGACGGTGGCCCACGCTGATATAGGTGATGTTAAGTTGGGATAAGATGTTGTACAAAGCCTTCTCATTGTCTACGTCCAAAGCGGAGGTGGCTTCATCCAAAATGGCAAACTCGGGTTTCGTTGTCAAAAGCCTGGCAAAGGCCAACCGTTGCTGTTCGCCCTGGGAAAGCGTCTCTTCCCAGTTATTTTCCGCGTCAATAAAAGAGTTGTTCCCGGCAGCACGCTGCAATTTTTGATACAGGTCCGTGAGATTGACCCTCTCCATGACCGCTTTGATCTGAGTGTCGTCTAGGTGATGCCCGCTGGGATATTGGAGCTGTTCCCGTAGACTTCCCAGCACCATATAGGGTTTCTGGGGCAGGAACATGACCTTGTCCACCGGTGGGTGTTCAATGGTTCCGGAACCCGACGCCCAGAGCCCGGCAATACCCCGCAGCAGAGAACTTTTTCCCGCACCGGAATGACCCATGATCAGGATGCTTTTACCCCTATCAAGGTCAATACTCAGATTTTGGATCAGGGTGCGTTTATAATCAGGGGTTTGCAAGGTGAGGTCTTGCACCCGGATCGTCTCTTTGGCCACACGTTGAATTCGAGTCCGATTTTTGTCATCGCCCGACGTTTTGGAGCCGGATGCCGTGAACAGTTTGTCTTTAAATGTAGAAACACGGTTGATGCCGGCGGCAAAGGCACTGATACTGTCAAAATACTGGACAATGATGGAAAAGGCACCCAATACCTGGCCAAAGGCAAATGAGGCCTGGGATATTTCACCGAATTCCACCTTGCCGGCAAAATACATGGGTGCCACAATCATGGCAGGCAGGATAATGACCAGGTAATTGTAGCCGGTGGTAAAAAAATCAAGGTTCCGCTGCCAGCCAATGAGAAAATTAAAGTTTTTCAGCACCGCTTTAAATCGCTTGAAGATCTGTTCCTTTTCCCCTTTTTCGCCCTGATAAAAGGCAATGGACTCGGCATTGTCCCGGATATGGATCAGGCCGTACCTGAAATCGGCTTCCTTGCGCAACTGGTTGTAGTTGAGCCCCACCAGGCGCTTTCCTATGAATATGGTAATAAGGGTTCCGCAAAAGGCATATACAAACAGTATGCCCGACAATAGCCTGGAAATGGACCACAAAATGCCGGTAAAGGCCACAAGGTCAATGATGGCGCCTAAAATGATAAGCAAAAAACTTAAACTGGTCACCGTGAACTCTCTCAAATCCTCAGCCAGTCGCTGGTCCGGGTTGTCAATTTCCTTGTTGGTGGTCAAGGCATAGTAGGCACGGTTTTTAAGATAATTGTCAATGAAACTGGTGGTGATCCACTCCCGCCAGAACAGCCCGAGTTTTTTCCTGATGTATGAGTAAATCACCACAATGGGGGTGCCGATTACAAATACCGAGGCATACACGTAGAGAAAGCGCCAGAATGTGGGCTGATCCTTCTGGGCCAGGGCGGTTTGGAAAAAACGACCCACATAGCTGAGGACCACATTGAGTCCTGACACCGTGAATGAAAGTAAAAGAAGAATCCCAAGGATGCCCCAGGGCAGAAAGAACCCTTTCAGTTTTTTGGAGTAGAGGGAAAAGATCAGGGCCGGCACTATAAAACCGGCAGCCAGAACCCAGATCAGGCTGGAATGGATAATGCCCTGGATCCAGTCCATCAGGCCCGGAGCCGTTTTGGTAACAAACTCGGGTGCAAAGGTATGGGTGGCGATTGTGGCGGTGGCAACAAACAAAAACAGAACAGATGCGACAAAGGCCATCAAAAGACACAACATTACAATAAACCGTGTCCGGCTCTTAAGGCTTTGGGGCAGCCAGAATTCCTGGGCAATATCCAGGTATTCCTTCCATAAGTTAAGATCCAGTCTTGAGAGACCGGAGATGTCACTGGGCGTCATTAAATTATCCTGTCTTAAGATTTTGGGGTTGCAGTTTTTTTAATCCACATGGATTGGTAAGGGGTAAGATTCAAATTTGTATCGAGCTGAATCGGGCTTTCTGATATTAGATCCACACCACCTGCCTGCCGCCACGGTTCGGGCAGGTCGTTTGGGGGAATGGTGACGGCCTGGTTCGTGATGTTGTGAATGCAGAATAGGGCAGGGGCGTTGCTTTCGTTATCCGGCCTGCGCTGGAATGCCACAATTTTTCTGTTTATGTTAAAGGTGATCTGCCCGGCATCCGGGTGAAAGGCTTGTTGCAGCTTTCTTTTGTCCACAAGTGCGCAAAGGGTGGAAAACACTTGATGGTGGTGGTCGTCGGGATCAGCCAGTTTGTCACACAGATCCGGATAATTCCAGATATGTCGATTGACAGCGCGGTTGGATTGCAGATTTTCCCTGCGCTCATAATCATTTTCCGTCCCCAACAGGCTATGGATATACATGGCCGGGATGCCTTTAAGGCCCAGCATGATGGTGTGTGCGCAGATAAACCGTTCTATCTGAAAATTAGTTTCCCGGCAGTGAATCGTTCCTTTCATGGCATCCCAAAGACTGATATTGATTTCATACGGGTTGTCCTTGTGGTCGTTGAGCGCGCGGGTGGAAATTTTGCCGCCAAATGCCTTCATCAGATCAATGAGTTGTGTCATCTCCTGGCGGGAAAAATAGTCCTCCACGGGCCGCAGACCAATACCGTCGTGGGAGGCGATAAAGTTCAGGCAAGTGGTGCTTTCCATGGTGTCCGGCATGGTTTTCAGCCAATCCGTTATACCTTTGCTGTTGCCTGTGATCATGGTGTTGAGCAAAAATGGCGGCAGCGGAAAATTGTATATTATCTGCGCTTCGTCGCCTATGCCGAAATAGGAGAGGTTTTCCCGGGCCGGCACATTGGTCTCCGTGATAATTATGGCCCTGGGGTTGTGGGCCTGGATCAGGGTGCGCATAAGTTTGACGATTTTATGGGTCTGGCCTAAATGCAGGCAGGTGGTGCAGACCTCTTTCCATAGAAAGGCCACAGCGTCCAGCCGGAACACCTCTACCCCGTTATCCAGGTAATGGCGGATAATCGCTAAAAATTCCATGAGGACGTCCGGGTTTTTAAAATTCAGGTCCACCTGATCATGGCCGAAGGTACACCAAACGTGTCGGGGGCCATCCGGTGTGGCCACCTCCCGGAGCAGGGGCGTCGTCCGGGGCCGGATCACCTGTGACAGGTCACTTTGTGGGTCCACAGTCACATAATAATCCTTTCCCGGGTGAATGCTTTTTTTAAAGTTTTCAAACCATCTGCTACGAGATGATGTATGATTGACCACAAGATCGGCCATTAGCCGGCAGTGTCCGGCAATTTTGCGGATGTCCTTCCAATCCCCCAGGCTCGGGTTTACCGTGTAGTAGTCCATGACCGCAAACCCGTCATCCGAGGAATAGGGGAAAAAGGGCAGGATATGGACAATGGAGAACCGGTCTTGGGTATACTTTTTTAGAAATTGGTCAAGTGTTTCTAAGGGTAGCGTCTCTTCTTCCACAAGGGAATTGCCATAGGTGAGCAGGGCAATGTCCTTTTCAGACCATAGGGGGATAGCGGAAACACAGCCGTCATCAAGGGTTGCGTGGATTGGCTCGAAAAAGGCAATGGCCTTTCGGGTCAGGGCATCTGCGTCTTGCCCGGGGTAAATGATTTCAAGGTGGGCTTTAACCTTGTCAAACAGGCAGGCCGGTGCTTTAAGGGTGGTATTGTTCATAGTCTTTTTCAACCGCGTCTTTTAAGTCATCCATAATTTCGGGAAAAGCGGATTTCACCCGGTTCCAGGCCGGGATAAACGGCGTTGTATGGGGACCTTCAAGGAAACTGTTCCCCGCGGCCAGGATGTTTTCGGCAAACAGCTCCACAGCCTGTTCTTCCTTGTGGCGGTCCAGGGTCAATCCGTTCATCAAAGCGTCATTATGGTAGATTTCCACAAAATCCAGGGCCTGCCGGTAGTAGGTGGCCTTAATGGTCCGGAAGGTTTCAGCGGTAAAAATTTCACCTTCTGTGGCCAGCTTTTTAAAGATGGCCTTGGCAATGTCAATACTCATTTTGGAGAGCCCTGCATCCGCATCATCAAAGCTTAATGGCTGATGCTTGTGGTCGTAAGTGTCGGCAATGTCCACCTGACAAATGCGGTTTAGGCTGTAGTTGCGTTTCATTTCGTACAAAATACCTACCTCAAGCCCCCAGTCCGTTGGCATCCGTAACTCTTCAAGCACATCCGTTCGCATGGAAAATTCTCCGGCTAGAGGATATCTGAAGCTCTCCAGATAATCTAAAGAGTCGGATGATGAACAGATTTTTTTCAAAGCGGATAACAAAGGCGATACCAGAAGCCGGCTCACCCGCCCATTGACCTTGGATTCGGTAAATCGGGCATAATACCCTTTGCAGAATTTATAGGCAAATTCGGGATGGGCCACAGGATAGATCAGACGGGCCAGCAGGGAACGCTCATAGGTCAAGATATCGCAGTCATGCAACGCCACGGCATCCACCAGGTTCGATGCCAGAACATATCCAAAGCAATACCATACGTTTCTGCCCTTGCCTGCTTCCGTGGGTGCCAGATCCAGCTGTGTCAGTTTTTTGTCTATGGCGCGTAATCGTGGCCCATCGTTCCAGAGAATACGGTGGTGTTGGGGCAGGCGGGAAAAAAATTTAAGGGTGTGCCGGTACTGTTCTTCATTGGCCCGATCCAGCCCGATGACAATTTGATCCAGATAAGTGACCTTGGCCAGTTCTTCCACAATATGGGCCAGGGCAGGGCCTTCAAGCTCGGAAAAAAGAGAGGGCAGCACCAGGCCCAGCGGCCGTTTTCTTGAAAATTCACTGAGCTGGAATTCCAGCTCTTCCACCGGCTTCCTGGAGAGGTTGTGCAAGATGGTGATAATACCGTTTTGATGAAAATCGCCCATGTGTTAAAGCCTCCTTTATGTGTTGAAAATCGCGTCCATGGCCTCCTGCCACCCTTCAGGCCCTTTTGCTGTGGTGCGGATAACGGTGTGGGGTTGATTTAACGTAATTTGATCACAGCGGGCTGAACGGATGACAACCGCAATGTCCATCATATTCAGCATCGCCTGGTCATTGGGGCTGTCGCCAAGGCCTATGGTGAGGGGTGCCCTGCCCGTATCTGCGGTATAAAGTTTCAGTAGGCAGGCCACCCCGTCCTTTTTATCAAAGGGTCGGGATATGGAGATAAACCGTCCGCCCTGGACCCAGCCAAGGCCGGCGTCTGCGAGATGTCCGGTAAACGCCTCCCATTGTTCGGGGGATCCCTTCCAAAGAATGGGTTCAGTGCTTAGGCGCTGCCCTGCTTGTATGGCCTGCGCTTCTGTTAGTCCCGTGACCTGTGAAAGCCGGGCCGGCTTCATATCGGCAAAGCCTTCAAAGGAAAAGCCATGTGTCTGCCGTAAACGATTTAGTATGGCTAAAACCGTGTTTCTGTCGCCCCCAAGCCGTTTAACCAGGAGCCCTGATTGCTGTTGAAATAAAGAATTTTTTTGGGCCAGGCCGGGAAATGTCTGTTCTGGTACGGCCACCACAGAGCCGTTTTCTGCGATAAAAGGGTGGCAATTGCCAAGGGCGCTGCGAATTTTAACTATTTCAACCAGAGTTTTGCTGGAATTAAGGATGACAGGGATTTTTTTTTGGGCAAGCATGACCAGGGCGGGCAACGCCGGTTCAAAACCATAGGTGTCATGGTCCAGAAGGGTGCCGTCAAGATCTGTGAATACGAGTGCTTTACCGCTGTGTGGCATTTCAGTCATTTGGGCATTATAGAGGGCAAATAAAAAAAACGGAAGGTAAGGATGAATTAATTTGGCAAATTATGAAATTCATCGGTCATGTTGTTTGGTCCGGCTGATGTTTATGCCAATGCCAGTTTGTCGCAATTGTGCGACCCTTGGTTCTTCTTTTACTGCTGATGATGGAATCTTAAAAATATAACACATTGAAAATATATTGTATTTAAAGTGGTACGGGTCTTGCTAATATTTGCTGGTGCAGCAATCTTTCAACCCTTTATATTTAAGGAGCATTTATGAAAGTCGCAATCAGCGCATATGGTCAGGACTTGGATGCTGAGATCAATCCCAGGTTCGGCAGGTGTGATTTTCTTTTGATCGTTGATACGGATACCATGGCTTATGAAAGCTTTGCCAATGAGAGTATGAATTTGACGGGAGGCGCCGGTATTCAGACAGCCTCCTTTGTGATTTCCAAAGGTGTTCAGGCCGTTTTAACCGGCAGTTGCGGTCCCAATGCCATGGAGGTGTTTAATTCCGCAGACGTGGCTGTGTATCCGGGGCAGGCAGGTACCGTGGCCCAGGCCGTGACCCGGCTGAAAAACAATGAATTGACAAGTGTAACCCAGGCAACAGCCGAAGAAAAGTCCGGCATGAACCCGGCATCTGCTCCCCAAAGACCCATGAATGACTCTAATTTTCAACCTCCCGGTATGGGTGCCGGTAGAGGTATGGGAGGTGGCGGCGGTCGGGGCATGGGCGGCGGTGGTCGAGGTATGGGTGGCTGCGGCCGTGGCATGGGTGGCGGCGGCGGGCGCGGTATGGGCGGTGGCCGAGGCATGGGCGGCGGTAGCGGCATGGGGCGACGGCGTTAGGAATATAAAAATTTAAGGATAATAGGAGGTACATATGACAAAAGTCGGACTAATCCGGTGCGAAAAAAATGAAACCAGATGTCCTTTGACCAATTGTTTTAAGACAATGATGGAGACCACCCAGGGATTTGCCGGTTATGATGCCTGCACACCGGCAGGTGTTTTTACCTGCCGGTGCCCCGGAGACAATGTGGCGGACATGGCAAAAATTTTAAAGTCCAAAGGGGCCCAGGCGATTCATTTGTGCACTTGCTCATTTGCGTCCAAAACCGAAGACGGATGGGATAAGACCAAAGGTGGGTTTTGTTCGGATATTGAAAAGATCGCAGCCAATATTTCCCAGGCCTCAGGCCTGCCCTGTACTCTGGGCACGGCCCATTTGCCCAAGGATTATTCTCCGATTACCTTTGAGTAAAAAGGAAGACAGCATATCCGCCCCGAGCTGACCTGATTTGTCATCGTGTTTCAGCATGCAATGAACGTTCAAAGATCTATGTTGCTTACACAGCGATCATATATAATAATGTCCGAAACATTAGTTAGTTGGTTTCGGACATTATTTATTTTTTCAGGCTCGAAAAGGAGTGCATTAAAGAAGATGCTGCGTGTTTTTCTAGAAAATAAATACACCATTCTTTTATGCAGTGTACTGCTCAATGTCATTGCCGCCCCGTTTTTTTCACAATCTAATCGTCCTGAACTGTTTTTTAACATGACCTTTTCATTAATTATGCTAACGGCAGTGCTTTCTGTGACAAGGGACAAAAAAATGTCCCAGGCCGCATCCTTTGTCTTGATGCTGCCATGCCTGTTTTTTGTCTGGCAGGCATATTTTTATACCCTTGAAGAACATATGCTCCTAGCCTCTGCCGTGCTCCAGGCTATGTTTTTATCTTACATCTCCCTGCTGATTATTCTATTTATTTTTCGATCACCCGTTGTAACCCGGGACGTGGTCTCGGCAGCCCTTGTGGTTTATCTGTTCTCAGCCATGCTTTTTGCCAAATTGTATCTTATACTGGAATTGGCATATCCGGGATCGTTTTCGATTTCCCATGAAACCATCCGCGACAATCCTGGAATTTTAAAATATTTTTCCATGGTAACCTTGTCGACATTGGGATATGGTGATTTGTCTCCTGTTAACGATAAATCCCAGACCCTGGCGAGCATGGAGGCCATCTTCGGCCAGATTTATCTGGCTGTTCTCATTGCCAGGCTAGTGGGCATGCAGAGCGTACCTTTTTCAAAAAAATAGAGTTGGACGATAATCCCCATTTTTTAAAACTGGATTTTTGGGTTCAAGATGAATATACTATTGGGCCAATTTAGTTCAAAAGGAGATTTGATTGCTGATGCAGATAAGGGTGGGTACAGGAACCGATGTCCATGAGTTGGTTGTCGGCCCTAAGCTGGTTATCGGCGGGGTTGAGATCGAACATTCCATGGGGTTAAAAGGACATTCGGATGCGGATGTCTTACTGCATGCCGTTTGTGATGCCCTTTTAGGGGCTGCGGGCTTGGGGGACATCGGAGAGCATTTTCCGGATACGGATCCGGCATACAAAGGAATGGATTCCACCCGGTTTCTGAATATATGCAACGGGAAAATTCAGGATAAAGGATTTATGGTCGGCAATCTTGATTGCACCATCTTTGCCCAGGCCCCGAAAATGAGTCCCCATAAAAAGGCCATGGCCGATTGTATCGCCCGGGTTCTGGAATTGTCTCCGGATTGTGTGAACATCAAGGCCACCACTACCGAGCATTTGGGCTTTATCGGCAGAAAAGAGGGCATTGCGGCCCAGGCCACGGTACTGCTGTATAAAAATGAAAGTTAAGATACAGGATAAAAAGCTATGAGTTTACGGATTTATAATACCCTGAGCGGGAAAAAAGAAGAATTTGTTCCAATTAAAGCCAATAAAGCCGGGATGTATGTGTGCGGTCCCACTGTATACGATACCAGTCATATCGGCCATGCCAGATCTGTGGTGGTGTTTGACATGGTGTACCGGTGGCTTATGCAGCTTGGGTATGAGGTGACCTATGTGCGTAATTTTACGGATGTGGATGATAAGATTATCAAAAAATCCAATGAGACCGGCGATTCCTGTACTGCCATCACCACAAAATATATTGACGAATTTTACAATGAGATGGACGCGCTTAATGTGCTTCGGCCCACCATCGCACCCAAAGCTACCGAACACATTGATCACATTGTCCGTTTTGTCCAGCGCTTGATTGATCTGGGTAAGGCCTATCATGTGGAAGGCGGAGATGTTTATTTTTCCATTTCATCTTTTAAAGAATACGGAAAATTGTCCCACCGCAATCCCGATGATATGCAGGCCGGTGCCCGGATTGCCGTGGACGAGAAAAAGAGAAGCCCTTTGGATTTCACGTTGTGGAAACCGGCCAAACCCGGCGAGCCTTCCTGGGACAGCCCATGGGGAAAAGGTCGGCCTGGCTGGCACATTGAATGTTCAGCCATGAGTTATGAATATCTTGGGGATAGCTTTGATATCCATGGCGGGGGTAAGGATCTGATTTTCCCCCACCATGAAAACGAGATTGCCCAGAGCGAGGCGTCCTTTGGTGTGCCCTTTGTCAAATACTGGATACACAATGGTTTTGTGGACATTAACAATGAAAAGATGTCCAAGTCCCTGGGTAACTTCACCATGATCAAGGAGGTGCTGGCCGACTACAGTCCCGAAGTTATCCGTATGTTTCTGTTGTCCAAGCATTACCGCTCGCCCATTGATTACAGTGAAAACAGTATGCGCGAGGTGTCTGTGGGGCTTGATCGTATTTATGCTTTCCTGGAGCGTCTGGATAAGGCAGGCATTACCCCGGAAATTATCGGGGAAGAACATGGCGCCTTGTGGGGAAAGATTGTTGATGCGTTGAACGATGATTTCAACTCCGCAAAAGCCATGGCCGAAGTATTTGATGTGGTTAAGACCGGTAATAAGCTGCTGGATGATGCCGGTGATGCGCCCGGAGAGGGTGACAAAAAACTACTGGCCGGCATCTATGCGGATATCAGGGCCGCCTCAAAAATTTTGGGCATTTTTATGTTGTCGGCGGATGACTATTTTGCCGATAAAAAAGACAAAGCTATGGCTGACCAGGATGTAGATCCTACCGTGATTGATGGGCTTATTGCTGAGCGGGCTGCTGCCCGAAAATCTAAAGATTTTGCCCGGGCCGATGAAATCCGGGATCAGCTTCAGGCAATGAAAATTGTCTTGGAGGATGGGCCCCAGGGCACCACCTGGCGTATTGAATAAGAAGCCGTAAGGCGTTCGCGGCGTAAAGTAAAAATAAAAAGCCCTTCATGGAAAATTTGGCCTTTTCCGTGAAGGGCTTTTTTAATTAAAAATCAATGGTTATGCCGTGCTGAGTTTGGCTAAAAAGTTGCCCAAGTGCAAGGCGCAGAAAAAATTGTAACCGGAGCAACCTTTTGGTTGTGAGGCCCGATCGTATAATTGGGCAAATTTTTCTGCAACGCCGCAGATGGGTGATTTTTTATCCAAACACTATTTTTTTGCTACCTTTGCCCAGGTATCCCTGAGCGTCACCGTCCGGTTGAAAACCGGTTTTTCCGGTGTGCTCTCTTTTGAATCCAGGCAGAAATAGCCTAAACGTTCAAACTGGTAAACTGCCTCAGGTTTAGCCTTTTCAAGGCTCCTTTCCAGTTTAGCGTGTTCCAAAATTTCAAGGGAGTCCGGGTTGAGATTTTCCACAAAATCCTGCCCGTCTTTTTCCGGATTTTCATCCTTGAACAGCCTGTCGTAAAGCCGGACCTGTGCATCAATGCAGTCTTGGGCATTTACCCAGTGGATGGTGCCCTTGACCTTTCTGCCGTCCGGGGCGTTGCCGCCGCGGGTTTCAGGGTCATAGGTGCAGATCAGTTCAACCACTTCCCCGGCCTTATTTTTAATAACCTCTTTGCAGGTGACCAGGTAAGCGGCCCGCAGGCGCACTTCCCGGCCCGGTCCCAGTCGGAAGAATTTTTTGGGTGGATCTTCCATAA
The DNA here is from genome assembly GCF_963677125.1 of uncultured Desulfobacter sp. Classification (NCBI taxonomy): domain Bacteria; kingdom Pseudomonadati; phylum Thermodesulfobacteriota; class Desulfobacteria; order Desulfobacterales; family Desulfobacteraceae; genus Desulfobacter; species uncultured Desulfobacter sp. The sequence continues at coordinate 4,886,742 of NZ_OY781882.1, forward strand.
AGTCATCCTGTTCAACATAGAGATGCTTGGAAAAACTGACTTCGCGTTTGCCTGCTTCCGGTTTTTTAGGATGGTTCATGGCCCCCAGCGTTTCGGTCTGACCGTCAGGATAGTTTTCCAGGGTGACTTTCAAAGGCCGGATAACTCCCATAACCCTAGGGGCATTTTCGTTGAGGTCGTCCCTGAGACAGGATTCAAGCAGCCCCATGTCAATGCGGCTCTCTTTTTTGGATACCCCAATTACATCACAGAAATTGCGGATAGCAGCCGGGGTGTAACCCCTGCGGCGCATGCCTTCCAGGGTGGGAAGTCTGGGATCGTCCCATCCGGAAACGACTTCTTCGCTGATCAGGCGTTGGAGTTTTCTTTTGCTTAACACCGTATAGTTGATGTTCATCCGGGCAAATTCGATCTGCTGGGGATGACAGGGTATGGTGATATTGTCCAGAATCCAGTCGTACAAGGGTCGGTGATCTTCAAATTCCAAGCTGCACAGACTGTGTGTTATTCCTTCCAGAGCATCTGAGATGCAGTGGGTGAAGTCGTACATGGGGTAAATGCACCACTTGTCTCCGGTGCGGGGGTGGGGTGCTTTTTTGACCCTGTAGATTACCGGATCTCTCAGGTTGATGTTGGGGGAGGACATGTCGATCTTGGCTCTCAGGATGTGCTCGCCTTCATCAAATTCCCCAGCCTTCATCCGTCCAAACAGATCCAGGTTTTCCTCTACACTTCTGTCTCTGTAAGGTGAGTTTTTACCCGGTTCGGTAAGCGTGCCGCGATATTCTCTCATTTTTTCTGCAGAGAGACTGCATACATAGGCTTTACCGGCTTTAATCAGTTCAACGGCATAGTCATGAAGAGCGTCAAAGTAGTCTGATGCATAGAACGGGGTGTCGTAGTCAAAGCCCAGCCATGAGACCGTTGACTTGATGGAATCAATGTAAATCTGTTTTTCCTTGGCCGGGTTGGAGTCATCAAACCGCAGGTTGCACTTTCCGTTGAATTGCTGGGCCATTTTAAAATTCAGGCAGATGGATTTTGCATGGCCGATGTGCAGAAAACCGTTAGGTTCCGGCGGAAAGCGCGTGGCCACGCGACCATTGTTTTTATTTCCGGCAAGATCTTCTTTGATAATGTTTTCAATAAAATGCCCTTTGGCGGCTTGTGTATCCATTTCGTCTTCTTTCCAGATGGCTTGTATAAAATTTTAAGTAGTGTTTAGACAAAAAAAACTGTGTTTAGACTAAAAGGTGTCCAGATGCAAGGCGCAAAAAAAATTATAACCGGAGCAACCTCATGGTTGTGAGGATTATACATTTTTTTTGTAACGCCGCAGATGGATGCCTTTTAGTCTAAACACAAAATATCATATTCATATTAAGGATTAAAGGGTTTCATATATTGGTCGGTTTTCAAAAGTACCAGGGTGCAGGCCTCCTGAACTTTGATTTCAGCCGATTTGAGTCTTTCGTAGGCCTGGGGATTTTCCGTGCCGGGATTGAAGATCACCCGCCTGGGTTTGATGTTCAAAATCTGTTCAATGACCTTGTCCTGCCGGGCCGGGCCTAAGTACATGGTCACCGTGTCAATGGGCTGGGGGATATCTGAAAGCGCATGATAAACTGTTTTGCCTTCAATGGTTTCGTGTTTGGGGGCTACGGGTACGGGGGTGTGCCCGTATTCTTCAAGCATGGCCTGGGCCTTGTTGGAATACCTGTCCTTTAAGGGACTTGCACCTACCACGGCAACGGTCTCTTTTTTTTCTTCCATGGGATTTGTATCTCCTGTATGCTAATTCGTTCAAACATTGGTTAATAAGTATCTATCCAGACCAAAGGAAAGTACAAGGAAAAAATATGGGACTGTTCAATTTGGTGTCTCCCTATGGCCCGGCCGGGGATCAACCCAAGGCCATTGACTATCTGGTCCGGGGGGTCGAGGCGGATGAAAAATACCAGGTGCTTTTGGGCGTAACCGGTTCTGGCAAAACTTTTTCCATGGCAAATATCATCAGCCGGGTGGAAAAGCCAAGCCTGATTATTGCACCCAACAAGACCCTGGCGGCCCAGCTTTACAATGAGTTCAAGATGCTGTTCCCGGATAATTGCGTGGAGTATTTTGTCTCCTATTATGACTATTACCAGCCAGAAGCTTATATCCCGTCTTCAGATACCTATATCCAGAAGGATTCTTCCATCAATGAACTGATCGATAAAATGCGGCACTCGGCGACTCGAAGCGTTTTGGCCCGCAAGGATGTGATTGTGGTCGCTTCGGTCTCCTGTATTTACGGTCTGGGGGCGCCCGAGGAATATCTGGATTTGCGGGTGACCCTGGGCAGGGACATGGAGATCTCACGGGAGGATGTGATCCGTAAATTTGTGGATATCCAGTACACCCGCAATGATGTGGATTTCCACCGGGGTACCTTCAGGGTCCGGGGTGACCGACTGGAAATTTTTCCGGCCTATGAAGAGGATAAGGCTGTCCGCATTGATTTTTTTGGTGATACGATTGAAGAGATTAGTGAGATTGATGCCCTGAAAGGTACGGTGATCAATCGATTTGACCAGATGGCTATCTATCCGGCCTCCCATTACGTCACCAATAAAAAGACCCGGAAGCAGGCCGTAGAGCGTATTGTGGCTGAACTCAAAGAGCGCCTGGCCTTTTTGAATGACCAAAACCTGCTGGTGGAGGCCCAGCGCCTGGAGGAGCGCACCCGGTACGATCTTGAGATGCTGGAGGAGATTGGGTATTGCAACGGCATTGAAAATTATTCCCGGCATCTAACTGGCCGGGCACCGGGTCAGCCGCCGCCCACGCTTTTAGATTATATGGATCAGGATTTTTTGCTCTTTTTTGATGAAAGTCATATTTCGGTCGGCCAGCTTGGAGCTATGTACAAAGCAGACCGGTCCAGGAAAGAAACGTTGGTCAAGCACGGGTTTCGTCTGCCTTCTGCTGTAGACAACCGGCCGTTGAAATTTGAGGAGTTCAAGGGGTTGGTGCCCCGGACCATTTTTGTGTCGGCCACCCCCGGAGACTATGAGATGGAAAAGGCTGGTGTTCGGGTAGCCGAGCAGATTGTCCGGCCCACAGGTCTGCTCGATCCCCAGGTGGAGATCCGTGATGCCAAGACACAGGTTGACGACCTGTACCAGGAGATCCTCAAACGGGTGGAGGCACAGGAACGAGTGCTGGTGACCACGTTGACCAAACGCATGGCAGAGGATCTTACCGATTACTATTCAGATTTGGGCCTCAAGGTAAAATACCTGCATTCGGACATCGGCACGGTGGAACGTATTGATATTATCCAGGATCTTCGACGGGGGTTGTTTGATGTGCTCATCGGCATTAATCTGCTGCGCGAAGGCCTGGATATTCCGGAAGTGTCGCTTGTGGCCATTCTCGATGCGGACAAGGAGGGCTTTTTACGCTCCTTTCGCTCTTTTATCCAGATTTTCGGCCGGGCAGCGCGTAATGCCTATGGCCGGGTTATTATGTATGCGGAAAAAGAGACCGGCTCCATGAAAAAGGCCCTGGCTGAAACCCGCCGCCGCCGAAAGATTCAGAAATCCTATAACCAGGCCCACGGCATTACACCATCCACCATCAATAAAAAGATCAACAGCTTTGATTACACCATGGCTGACATGAATGCCAATACGGTTGAAGCAGCTGTAAACGAGGAGCTCAAAGCCTATGATGCGGACGAGTTGAATCTGGAAGATGTGATTCGGGACCTTGAGGCAAAAATGAATGAAGCGGCTGAAAATCTGGAGTTTGAACAGGCTGCACAATATCGGGACAAGATCAGGGAATTGAAAAAGATTAAAACTACGCAGCCATAATAAGTGGGGCGCGATGTTGTTTTGTTGAGACTCTATCCTAACGGAATGCTTCTTTTGGGTCAAGACACCGCATTCCCCGATGCATTTTAAATTATATAGATTGAATAGAAAGTTTGAAAGGGCTATACCTATAAAATTTAGCATGTTAATAATCAGTACGGTGACATTCAAACCGATTGCGTATAGATACTCCGATCTAAAATGTTTTCTTATGCCTGTTAGCTGGTGGGTATGAAAATTCTTATATGCTGGGAAATAAATTACATATATGCTGGGAAATAAATTACATGCTCTTTTTTTGTTAATGAACACTTGTTGATTGTATATTTTTTTAAATGCTTATGTAATAACACGATATGTAAAGTTTATTATTTGTTGTCGCTTGTTTTTTTTGTTGTGGTATGAATTGTGAATGGTTATTGCTTGTTCGTGTAGTGCGAACTTATGAATAGTTTAGTAGTTATTTTACGAGCTCAAAAACTAAAAAGGAATGGAGATGAAAATTCTTAAATTGTTACTGGTAAGTGCTGTTTTGTGTCTCTTTATGACCACTATTGGTTTCTCTTATACTATTACCGTTAATGGTGAAATTACTGATGTTGGTTCTGAAGATACATTCTTAACGTGGGCCTCAATGCAAGGTAATAGTAATCCTGATACCGAAACCACCTGGGTTAATGACTATCTCGAACAAGAAGGCGAAACCGTAAGTTATGTTGTCAAAGACTCAACGCTAACGATTTATAAAGTAAACGATAATAGTAGTTTATACGCGGTCCAAATGTCAGCTACGAGTTCTGATGATGACTATTTTCTTGTTAAAAACGCTACATACATCGCGTTGTTTATAAATAAATCTGATTTTGGCTGGGCTGTTTTTGATGCTTCAAATCTCCCTAGCACTATGAATATTAATGATGGTACAGTTACGGTCAGCCATGTGACAGTATTTGAATCTACAGGGAATGCCACCCCAGATGACGTTGATCCTGTCCCCGAACCGTCAACCCTTCTACTTTTTGGAGCCGGGCTGCTGGGGTTATCAAAATTGTCAAGAAGAAAGAAACAACTCCTGAGATAAGCATGTCATGAAATAAAGGCAGGGTCGGTAATATCTAAACCCTGCCTTTGTATGTCCGGTGATCTTTTTTTACAAAAGACCATTGTCCAATTTGATTCTTTTTTGTCTTTGGATACGGCAACCCTCATTCATGATTGCCGTAAAATGACTATTTGTAAACTGTTATGGTATCTATCCCTTCATTTCCTGCCGCATCAAATGCCTTTACTGAAATTGTGTAAGTGCCGTTTGACAGCTTCCGGGTATTCCAGTTCCAACTTAATTCACTTTTATATTTTACCGCTTTAAGCTCTCCGTTCAGAAAAAGTTCCATGCGGTTGATGCCGCCGGCATCCGAAGCTGAAGCTTGAACCGTTTCCCGGTTGCCGATTGATGCACCATCTCCGGGTGAAGTAATGGTCACGACAGGCGCTTCGGTGTCTTCAAAGATAACGTTGTCTACACTCACAGTAATTGCTTCGGATACGCCTTGGTTCCCGGCCGTATCATAGGCAATGGCCACTAACGCATGAGTATCGTTGGTATAGGTCGTAGTGTCCCAGAAAAATGCATAGGGGGAGGTAATGTCTTTGCCAAGAAGCTCGCCGTCAACATAGAGTTCCACCTGAACCACACCGCCCTCATCTGCGGCAGAGACATCTACAGTGATACCGCTACTGACAGATGCGCCATCCTGAATCGATGTAATGGCAACAACCGGAGGCAGTATATCATCGTCACTTTCATTTGCTATAGTTACTGTAATAACATTGGACCAACCTGCATTTCCAGAAGTGTCATAGGCCACGGCCATCAGTTCATGTAAGCTGTTTGCATAGCCATAAGTGTCCCAGGCAAAAGTGTAGGGTGATGTGGTATCAGACGCTAAAAGTTCACCGTTGACGTACAGTTCAACTCGATCCACGCCACTGTCGTCCACTGCTGTAACGCTGACAGTTAGGCTGCCGTTGACGGTTATATCGTTCTGGGGTGATGTAATGTTCACGGAAGGATCAACAGTATCCTCAACCGGCACAGCAGCCAATGCCGTCAGTATGCTCTGATGTGCGTTTACCCTGCCGTAACCGAAATAGTTGTCAAACCCAGTGCTTCCCAGGTCGTCAGCGCTTTGGGTTAGGATATCAACAACTTGGGCATTGCTTAACGACGGATTGGCCGAAAGAATCAGTGCTGCTACACCGGCGGTGATGGGTGAGGAAAAGGAGGTCCCGCTCATATTTCCATATCCACCGCCCCGGGTAGTTGTCAGAATGTAGAGGCCTGGTGCCGATATATCGACCCAGTCCCCATAATTTGAAAAACTTGCCAGCGTATCGGCAGACGTGGTTGCAGATACTGCAACCACATTGGTACAGGCTGCTGGATAGTACGGTGTTTCAGTTGAATAGTTACTTGCAGAGGCAATGATAACCGCACCCTTGTCCCAGGCATAATCAACCGCATTTTGAAGTGTGGAAGAATAACTTGAGCCGCTGATACTGATGTTCATTATCCTGACACCTTGGTCAGCCGCGTAATTGATGGCCCGGGCGATATCATAATAAGTGGCGGAACCATAAGCGTTAACAACCACCAGAGGCATGATGGAACTGTCTCCAGCCACGCCGGCAACACCGGTAAGGTTATCTGTCATAGCTGCGGCAGACCCGGCTACAGCCGTGCCGTGTCCTTGAATATCCTGGGTATCCGTATTGTCGCCAAGAAAGTTGTATCCGGCAATAAGATTGTCCGCAAGATCGGGATGGGTGGGGTCAACACCGGAATCGATGATGGCGATGGGAACGCTTTGGGAACCTGTGGTCAGATCCCATGCGCCGGGGGCGGAAATTATCGGCAGGTGCCACTGGGAAGGATACCGCTCATCATTGGGCACATATCCTGCCTCAGCAATATAATTTTCTTCCACAAATTCGATATTCGGATTTTTTGACAACGCTTTTTTTACCTGTTCAAGGGCATGTTCCGGCACTTTGATTCGGTGTACTTTTATGTTTTCTATCTCTCCGGCTGTGAAAGCCCCCTGAGAGTGAAGAAGTTTATCCACTGTCCCTTTTTCAACCCCCGGCTTTACCTGGATAAGAAGTTCCCCTGGTACAAATTGTTTACTGCCGCTCGCTTGAGCAAGGCCGGATACAAATAGAGTCAACACCATTAGAGCAGCAATGGTCGTTATTGTCTGTAAGCTAAGTCTGCGTCGTTTTTCCATTTTGAACCTCCATTGATTAGTGTTTGAACGATCCTTTGGAATTTTGTCGAGTACAAATGCGAGCGTAAATTTTATCAGCAAGCAGGGACAACATATGCGCGCATACGCGCCTCTGGCGCTCGGGGATTAAATTTCGTCCAGCGAAATAATCGGCAAAATTAATGTTTTCGTTCGTGCACTAGTTACTTGCCAGGAAACAAGCATCCAGAATGGCCGAAAAACTTGTTTCTTCGGCAACTCGGCCATCCGTCAGTGACGGACCCATAAGTTTTGTGTGCCGTGGTTACCCACGGGTTACCTTTTCAGAAACATTCTGTATAGATGTTACAGCAAGAGGAATGCCATTGTTATACAAAAAACAAATAATCCTTGATCTCTTTTGCTGATGTGCTTTTTCATGTCTATTCGCATTGTTTTTTGACAACAATTGAAATTTGGTAGGTGTTGTTTAACGATAATTAAATAATGTAGTGAAATATCATTAAACAGTATATAATGCCTATGGAATGATTCAGAGTTTCATTGTTTTAACGTGGTCCAGCCGATAACGAACGAGAGCCGTCTGTGTTGAGTGAATAGGTTTTTATCCAAAAATATTATCCTTATAAAAGGACAATTTTAATTGATGCGGTCATCTGAAAAAATAAGTGAGAGAATATTACTGGTAGAAGATGATCTGGTCTTTGGAAAAGACCTTGTCAAAGCACTTGAATCAGAAATCAAAGATCCTGTGACCTGGACAACCTCTTTGGCTGAAACGCTTCCCTGTTTAGATAGCAGTCAGCGTTATTCTGCCGCAGTGCTCGATTTTGTGCTCCCGGATGCTACGAATGGCGAAATTATAGATGTTGTTACTCAGAAAGGCATTCCGTCAATTGTTTTCACAAGTGTTATAAACTCGGAATTAAGAAAAATCGTTTGGTCTAAAAAGATTGTAGATTATATTCTAAAAGATGATCAAAGCAGTTTAGGCTATCTTTTATCATCGCTTAAAAAATTAAAGGCAAATAAAAATCATATCATTTTGATTGTAGATGATTCCTTATTTTTTCGTAGGGCCATTTCAGATCTGTTGTACATGCATCAATACAAGCTTATCACAGCTACAAATGGTAAAGAAGCACAGGAAGCCCTAAAACGGTATCCCGAAATTAAACTGGTTATAACAGATTTCAATATGCCTGGAATGGATGGGTGCCTTTTGTGCAAAACTATTCGTGAAACCTATAGCAAAGAAGAACTTGCCATTATCGGGATGTCCTCAGAAAGAGACGAAACTATGGCTGCCCGATTCATTAAAAGTGGTGCCAATGATTTCATTATTAAACAATCATTTATCAGAGAAGAGTTTTACTGCCGTGTCGCCCAGTGTATTGAAAATGTTTGTTTGATGAAGCAGACTAAATTGGACGCAATTACGGATTATTTAACAGGCCTTTATAACCGCAGGTTCTTCTTTGAGAAGGGTGAAAAACTTTTTTTGTCATCCCGGCAGTCTAATCGGCCCTTGTGCTGTGCCATGATTGACGTTGACCATTTTAAAAAGGTCAATGATACTTATGGTCATGATGTGGGGGATCTGGTGCTTCAAAAATTGGCAGAGATATTCAAAAATTTCGTGAAACAAAATGAATTGATAGCCAGGCTGGGCGGTGAAGAATTCTGTTTTGTGATATCTGGAAGGGATGGGGAAGATAAAAATGACTTCCGAAATCAGATTGAGAAACGATTTAATGCATTGAAGGTCCTTACCCAGACCACAAAAATAGCTTATGGTGATGCAAATCAAAAATTGGCAGTGACAATTAGTATCGGTATATCTTTTAATACGGATAACGATTTTTCAGATATGCTGAAATCAGCCGACAATAGGCTTTATTGTTCAAAAAAAGGCGGGCGAAATTTAGTGACCGTCACCGGATAATCCTAAAACTCCGAAGGAGTTGAGGGCCCGATTGATATAAAAGGGCCCATCTTAAATATTTAACTGAGGTCGTATCTGGATACCGGCGTCTCTATTCTAAAAATTAATTTTTATTCATATTTCTGCTTGTTCTTTTGCTGACGCCTGCAATCCCTAAAAGGCCAAAACCTAAAAGAAGCAGTGTTGCCGGTTCGGGAACAGCTGACAAAGGATTTGGATCTCTTGCCCAAAGTGAAAGATGTGAAATGTCCTGTACCTCATTATTATCATTTACAAAGTCGACATCGGTAAATGAGCCCCACAATGTATGAGCAGTTTTAAAGCTGAATGTGTTTGTGTTGCCGGCTTCTATTTCTTCTCGAAATATGGTGTTAAAGTTAAGATCATAAACAGCCCAACCGTCGCTGGTTTTAATCACAAGGGCTAAATTATCAAAAGCTCCGTATTCTAATATATCATCAACCTCTGCCATTTTATCGGGATCTGTCCAAAGTACCCATTTGCCTGTTGTCCAGTTTACTGAAAAATCAAAGGTGATCTGCAATAAAGTCCCGATGTTAGGTCCGTCCGCTCCTAAATTTTGATAGTCCGCCGTCGTTGGGTTAATTTCAGTTTCTGCCAACATGATCCAGCCTGGATCAATTGGCCCATTTCCATCATTAATATATACATCCTGCAGCGCGTTCCCCTCATAAGGGTTCCCCTCATCATCCAATCCGATAGTATTCCCCTCACTATCGTATCCGATAAATGCACCGTTCGTGAAATACCCCCCTTCGCCGTTTAATAGTCCGTCACCTGCCTGTCCAATGTTGTTCTCCGGCTTTAGATTTCCAGTATCATTCTTTTCGTTGATTCCAGCGGTATAGGTGGATACATGTGTGCTATCCAAGAGATTATTGTAATTTACATCAAAATAATCGGCAAGCGGGTCATAACCCGAATTAACGATTTCGTCATAAGTTGATTTGGTGGGTGAATAGGTCATGCCCTCCACCGTGAAGGATGCTGGTGTTAATGTTAATGCATGCAAATTAGACACGGATAATAAGAATGCAATGCAAGAGAATAATAACGATGTTGTAACGTTGGATCTAAACATTACGCCCTCCCAACTTTTATAAAGAGGTATTTCTGTCTTTTAAAAGTTTTTCGTAAGTTTTTTGAAAATATTTTCGTTTTAACTATGCTATGAATTATAGCAATATGCTATATAGAACAGCAAAATATATACCGGCATTTAATACTTTTGTTGTATTAAATGTTTTTTGTAAAAGTTCGGGTTTTGTTAAAGTGGCAATCATACGGCTTAGTGCTGCCTTTGGCGTGTTTATTAGATCTTTACAATAAGCTGGATATATTTTGCGGTGTCAAACCAGATGACTGGTTTCATAATAAAAAAATTATAATGGGAATTTAATGTAATAAAAATCGGTAAAAATGTAGTTAGTTATGATAAAAAAGTAATAGGGGGAAGGGGGTGAAGATGTTTTTGCGTTGCATGCAGCATGCGATAAAGAACTATAGATAAATTTGATGGCGTCGCAGACCATCTTTCGCCCTACGGGGGTTATGGTTATACCTGTAACGGTAAAGGGGCTTTTTTCTCTTCCATGGGGTGGTGATCTCCTATATATAAATTCATAAAGATAATGCAAGTGGCAGAGAATCTGAAATTTAAGTAGGTAACCTATTGCCGGGGAAGAACCGGGAGCTGAAAAGATCAAGCAGCCCAGTTATAATCAGTGACAAGACAATATGATCAATGAGAGAATAAAAGAAAAGTACGGCCAGGCACCCCATGCCCCCGGAGTGTATCTCATGCGGGATAAAAAGGGAAAGATTCTTTATGTGGGCAAGGCCAAGGATTTAAAAAAGCGGCTGGCCTCATATTTCGTGAAAAAGGATCAGCCCCAACCCAAGACCGCAGCGCTTCTATCCCTGGTGGATGATTTTGATATAGTGGTGACCCAGTCCGATCAGGAGGCCTTTATCCTGGAATCCAACCTGATCAAAAAAAATTCGCCGAAATATAATGTTATTCTAAAAGACGGCAAAAATTATCCGTTGCTGCGTATTGACATGAATGAACCCTATCCTTCCATCCAGCGGGTGCGGCGTATTGAAAAAGACAAGGCGCTTTATTTCGGGCCGTATTCTTCTTCCAAGAGTGTGAACCAGGCTTTAAAGCAGATCCAGCGAATTTTTAAACTCCGAAAGTGTCGAGATGCCCAATTTAAAAATCGATCCCGCCCTTGTCTGAATTACCAGATCAAGGCCTGTCTTGGCCTGTGCTGTAATGAGGTTGACCCCAAAGAGTACCAGGCCAGGGTCAAGGATGCGGTATTGTTTCTTAGGGGCCGGACCCGGGAAGTGATTAAAAAGTTGCGTTTTGAGATGGAAGCGTTTGCCGGGGAGCAGGCCTTTGAAAAGGCGGCCCAGGTCCGGGACACCATTTTTTCCGTGGAACGGATCATGGAACGTCAGGTGGTGGTCTGCGCAGACGGACAGGACCGTGATGTGATCGGGCTTGCCTGGGACCGGGACCGGGCTGTGGTGACTGTGATGCAGGTCAGGTCGGGGCATTTGATAAATACAACCTATTATCCTTTGGATCTGGGATTCAAAGAATCGGATGAGGTGTTGGCCGCCTTTGTGACCCAGTATTATGAGAAAGCCGCCCAGATTCCAAGCTTTGTTTTGTTCAGCCATCCGTCCGACGACATGGTGCGGGCAGAAGCCCGGCTTAATGAGGTAGCCGATCACCGGGTGCATTTCCATTATCCGGTCCGGGGAGAAAAGAAACGGCTTGCCGACATGGCCCGGCTTAACGCCAAGGCAGAGCTGGAAAAAATTCTGGCCAGGGAGGAAGAGGCCCGGGCAGGGCTTAGCATGCTCCAGCACCTTCTGGGCATGGCCCGGCCGCCCGAACGTATGGAGTGTTTTGACAACTCAAATCTCCAGGGAAAAGACCCCGTGGCAGCCATGGTGGTGTTTACGGGTGGCAGGCCTGATAAAAACGCCTACCGTAAATTCATTATAAAGGATATTGATCATCAGGATGACTATGCGTATATGACCCATGTGCTCTCCCGCCGATTCCGGCATGACCGGGAAGATATGCCCCTGCCGGACCTGCTGGTGGTCGACGGCGGTAAGGGACAGTTGTCCATGGCTGTGAGCGTGGTCAGGGAATTGGGGCTGGAGGGTCAGTTTACCTTGGCTGGTTTGGCCAAAAAGGATGCAGACAAGGGGGAGAAGGCAGACAAGGTTTACCTGCCGGGGCGGTCAAATCCGTTGAATACAGCCCAGTCTGCCAAGGCGCTATTTCTCTTAGAGCAGATCCGGGATGAGGCCCACAGGTCAGCTATTACGTTCCAGCGCTCCCGCAGGGAGAAGCGGGGAAAGCTCTCCGTACTTGACGGTATCCCCGGCATCGGTCCGAAAAAAAAGAAGTTGCTGATTACCACCTTTAAGGGTATTGATAATATCCGAACCCAGTCTCCTGAATCCCTTGCCGCGCTTCCTGGTATTACGCCTGCAATGGCAAAGAATCTGCTCCGGGTTCTGGCTGAATAAGCTGCATCTCACAGTGGACATTTATGCTTAACTGTTTTATTAGATGTTGTTTTGCTTCGACAAAATTCAATGATTGTATTATGATCCAATTTTTTGGCGAAAACCCAATTAACAACGGACCCGTAAGATTAAACAAACTGAGGGCCGGGAGAAGAAAATGAACGACAGGTTTGAGGACGAGAACACCCAGAATACTGACCAGGGCATGGATGAAATGAGCTTTGAGCAGATGCTTGATGCCTATGATTCAAAAATCGGACGGGAATTCAAGCCCGGGGATATGGTGGAAGGGCAGATTATTTCCATTGGAGAAAATTCAGTTTATCTGGACACGGGAACAAAGTCCGACGGTGTGGTGGATAAGTCCGAGTTGCTGGATGAAAATGGTGAATTTCAGTATTCAGTGGGTGATATCCTCAAACTGTATGTGGTTTCTTTGAGCGAAAGTGAAGTGATTTTGTCTAAGGCGGTTTCCGGGGCCGGGATGGCCGCCATGATTGAGGATGCATACCGCGGGCATACTCCGGTTGAAGGCCGGGTAACCGGTGTGGTCAAAGGCGGTTTCTCCGTTGAAGTCCTGGGTAAAAGAGCGTTTTGTCCAGTGAGCCAGATTGATGTCAAATATGTGGAGACCCCCGAGGATTACGAGGGGCAGACCCATCATTTTTTGATTACCCGGTATGAGGAAAAGGGGCGGAATATAGTTGTTTCCCGCAGGGAACTTCTTAACGAACAGATCAAAGAAGAACGTGCTGCATTCATGAAGGAATTGGCCGAGGGAGACACGGTTCAGGGCAAGGTGATCAAGCTGATGTCCTACGGTGCATTTATCGAACTTGCCCCCGGCGTGGAAGGCATGGCCCATATTTCTGAATTAAGCTGGTCCAGGGTGGAAAAACCTGAAGAAGTTGTCCGGGTGGATGATATTCTGCCGGTTAAGGTGTTAAAGATTGAAAAGCCCCTTTCAGATTCTCCCAAAATTTCTCTGTCCGTTAAACAGACCTCGGGTAATCCCTGGGATAACATTGGTACCACGTTTAGCACTGGAGACCAGGTCAGCGGTAAAGTGGTTCGTCTGACCTCTTTCGGGGCGTTTGTGGAGATAGCTCCGGGCATTGATGGTCTGGTTCATATATCTGAAATGAGCCATGTAAAACGGGTGCTGCGACCCGAGGATGAGGTGAGCGTCGGTGAGACCATCCAGGTGAGAATCAAGGCCATTGATATGGACAGCAAGCGGATATCTTTGAGCATGAAAGATGCGGCAGGCGATCCCTGGACCGGTGTTTTGGCCAAATATCCCGTGGGCAGTGTCGTGGATGCTACCCTGGAGAAAAAAGAAGGTTTTGGACTGTTTATCCGGCTTGAGCCCGGTATTACAGGCTTGATGCCCATGTCAAATCTGCGCCAGTCTGCGAATGCAGGAAAAATTGAGGCCCTGAAACCCGGGGATGCACTACAGGTCCTGGTTCAGGAAGTGGACGAGGATAACCGGCGTATGACCCTGGCTCCTCCGGACCAGAAATCATCCGGTAATTGGAAGCAATTTGCAAAAAGTGCCAAGGGTGGTTCTTCTTTTGGGTCTATGGAAAGTATTTTGCGCGCAGCATTGGAAAAAAAGAAATAGAGGTTCGCCTTCTGTTCCTGTGCTTTGGATAACATGTCAGCAATGTTTATCACCGATTTTGACGGTACACTGCTTACGGATCACAGGCGTATCCGCGGTCGGGATCTTGATACCCTGGCTAGATTGAGAGCTGTTGGTGTGGTTACGGTCGTTGCCACAGGGCGCAGTCTTTATTCTTTCAGGCGCGCCCTTGAGCATATGGGGCTCGCCCCGGAAGATCTGCCCCTGGATTATCTGATTTTTTCTACAGGTGCCGGTATCATGTCCTGGCCCGAGAGCAAATTGATCCGTTCTTACTCCATCCCTAAAGACGAGGTTTTGGAAATTTCAGCCTGTTTTGATCGTTATGGCTTTGATTATATGATCCACAAAGCCATTCCCGATACCTCGTATTTTTTGTTTAAGTTTACCTCCGGTAGTAATCCAGACTTTTTTCATCGAATGTCAATGTATTCGAATTTTGGTATGCCTTTGGATGACGACGCTATGATTTATGATCAGTCCACCGAGGTTCTGGCCATTGTGCCTGGTGAATTTCGTCAGTGCCAACTAAAAGCGCTTCGCCGTGAACTTTCCGGATTCAGCGTGATTCAAGCAACCTCTCCTTTGGATCATAAATCCTTGTGGATAGAGGTGTTTCCTTCCGCGGTGAGTAAAAGTGGGTCATCCCAATGGTTGGCACGACATCTTGGTGTCGGGCGGAAAATGGTGACTGCCGTGGGGAACGATTATAATGACGAAGATCTTCTAGGTTGGGCAGGGCAGGGTTTTTTAATGGATAACAGCCCAAAATCTCTAAAATATAAGTTTCTACCCTCAGGTTCAAATAATGAATGTGGCGTGAGCTGGGCGGCAGAGTCGGCTGGGTTGCTACAATGAGCTTTGGCCCGGGTCATCTTCGGTCTCATTGAGATTTAGGCCGGGGTAAAGCTTCTCGCAGCAATCCGGGCAGATTCCGTGGGAAAATATCAAGTGATCAAAGGCTTTTTCGATATCCGTCCACTGATTATCCTTTCCCCTGATTTTTTTGCAGTTGGCGCAGATGGCAACGGCGTGCTCGGGTACGTCCTGGGGGAATTTGATGAATTGTTCATATTGGCGTTGCAGTTTAATGCGCCGGGATATGTCCCGGGCCATGATAATGGTGCCGGTGTAAGTCTGATCTTTGCCTTGGTTGATGGGGCTGCAGGTTAATTCCACATGTACAATATGATCGTTTGCATGCACCAGTTGAATTTCATACCTGCTGGTTCCGCCTTTTTTCCGAATTTGGGTCTGTTCAAGTATCGTCTGGAAACTGTCCTGGGTTGAGATTTGTTCAAGGTTCATTGTTAACAGGCTGTCAGGTGGATAGCCCATCATTTTGCAGAATGCCGGATTGACAAAAGTTATATTTTCCTGGTCATCTACGGTGAGTACCCCTTCTGCAATTTGTTCGGTAATGGTCCTGTATTGTTTTTCACTTTTCTCCAGCTGTTCGCTGTATGCTTTATTTTCGAGGGCCAGTCGGCGGTTTTCAAAGACTTTTTTTACTACATGAATGATGATGTCCAGATCAATTATGGGTTTTGAAATATAATCTTTGGCGCCCATCTGAAGGGCCTGGATGACATCCTGCTTTTTGCCTGCGCCTGAAATTACGATCATGGGCTGACCCGGGTCGGCTTCATGGATGGTGCGCATGACCTCAAGGCCGTCCATGACCGGCATTAGCAGGTCCGTTATGACCACGTCTACGTTTTTACGGAAAAATAGGTCCAGGCCGACGTGGCCGTTTTCTGCAGTGAAAACCCGGTATCCCTGATCTTCAAATAAATCGGTCAGGCTTTCCCTGATGGAGATTTCATCATCTATAATTAGAAGTGTTTCCTGGTGCATTTTAATAATTTATTCACCGGGGAGTACCACTTTTCCGGTATTTGTTAAGATTTTAAATTCTTTTTATTTAAGACGCTAATATACCAGATCAATGAAACAAATGTAAATCACAGATCTTTAATTAATTGAACCATATCCCTGACGGCTGTGTCCATGCCCGTCATGACGGCTTTTGAGATGATGGCATGTCCGATACTGTATTCAGTGATTTCTGACAATCCATTGAATTCCTTGATAGATTGGTAACAGATGCCATGCCCGGCATGGACCCCTAAGTTCAGGCGGGCACCGATTTTTGCTGCATCCACAATCCTTGTATACTCCCTATCCCGGTCATACGAGGTTGTGGCATCGCAGAATGCACCTGTATGTATTTCAATTGAATCGGCATCAATTCTGTGGGCCACTTTGATCTGATCCAGATCCGGATCAATGAATATACAGACCTTGATGCCGGCATTTTTTAAGGTGGTTACAGCCTGCCGGATGTGCTCCATATGGGTAATGACATCCAGTCCGCCTTCGGTGGTCAGTTCTTCTCTTTTTTCAGGTACCAGGGTGACGGTATCGGGCTTAATGTCCAGGGCTATGCCCAGCATTTCACTGGTGGCAGCCATTTCAAGAATCAACCGGGTTTTTATTGTTTGGGAAATCAGCCGGACATCTCTTTCCTGGATGTGGCGGCGGTCTTCTCGCAGATGGACCACAACGGCATCTGCTCCGGCGGTCTCTGCGGCCAGAGCGGCCTGGATCGGTTCCGGGTATTTGGCGCCTCTTGCCTGGCGAAGGGTTGCCACATGGTCTACATTAACAGCTAATTCAGCCATATTAATATCCTTTTGTTTTAGTCGTGTTTGAACGACAAGTCACCCATCTGCGCCTTGCATATGGGCAACTTCTCGCCCAAACAGGGTTTTTGTTCTGGCAATAGACAACTTTTTAGAAGGCTTTCAGATCAAGATTTTTTTCTATAAGCCTGAGTAGTTCAAGGCTCTTTTCTTCCATCTCCCGGGCCTGGGTTTCACCTAATTCATGATCAAATCCAATCAGATGAAGAATGCCGTGAATCAATAATTGGGACATCCTTTCATCCGTGGAAATGCCTGCTGTCTGGGCCTCTGCACGGGCCGTATCAAGGGAGATTACCACATCCCCGAGAAGTCCCGGGGTAATATCTGAGAATTCTCCCTCCTGCATGGGGAATGAGAGCACATTGGTGGGCGTGTCTTTGCCCCGGTAAGACCGGTTTAAATCCCTGACCTGGACATCATCAGTAATCACGATGGAAATTTCGTGGTTATCACAACCCAAGGCGTTTAAGATCTGTTCGGTCTTTTGGTGCAGGGGCGCCGTTGGCAGCCTCTCCTTTTGTTGGTTGTCTATCAGTATCTTTAGGTTTTCCATTCTTCTTGTCCTGCTTTTTATCCTGGGTCTTGTCCGTATACTCAATGCGGCTGTGGTAGATAGAGGTTAAAATGTTATTAAAGCTTTTAGCAATTTGGTGCAGATCTTTTAACGTCATTTCGCACTCTTCGAGCTGACCGTCGGCAAATATGTCATTGATCAGTTCTTTTACACGGCCCTTGATTCTGGATGGGGTCGGACGTTCAAGTGCCCGGGTCGCGGCTTCTACCACATCTGCAAGCATGACGATGCCCGCCTCCCTTGTCTGGGGTTTGGGGCCTGGATATCTGAAATCATCTTCATTAATGTTTTCATTTCCGGCTTTCAGACTTTTGTTATAAAAATATTTTATCAGGGAGGTGCCGTGGTGCTGGATAATGCCTTCCACAATTTCATTACCCAGTTTATATTGTTTAGCTATTTCCACGCCTTTTTTAACATGGCCGATGAGGATCAACGCGGACATGGACGGGGAGAGTTTGTCATGGCGGTTCCGCCCGTCAGATTGATTTTCAATGAAATACATGGTTTTGTCCAGTTTACCGATGTCATGGTAATATGCCATGACCTTGGCCTTGAGACTGTCTGCATGGATGGCGGATGCGGCGGCTTCAGCAAGGGTCGCCACAATGACACTGTGATTGTACGTACCCGGGGCCTCGATCATTAATTTTTTGATCAGGGGCTGATCCAGATTTGAAAATTCCAGGAGCTTTGCAGCTGTGGTATAGTTAAACAGGACTTCGATCAAGGGTGTGAATCCCACTGTAAGAATGGCAGCAAAAACACCGCCGCCCACAGCCATTGTTACCTGTTTCGTCAATATACCCCAGGGTAGTGCCTGGGAGGGCATGAAAAACCCCAGGGCAATGGCAAGGCATGCATTAAAAATCGCCAGTTTGAAACCGGCTACGATGAAATGATGACGTTCGTTTCGTTCCTTAATCCAGTAAGCCGCTGTAATACTGGACAGAAAAAAGAACAAAAAGACCTGGAACCCGCCGCCAAAGGATATAGTGCATAAGCTGCAAAGTACCAGAGAAAAATACAGGGCGATATCAAACCCCAGAAAAATGCAGGTGATCATGGCTGCGGCCGGCAACGGCACCACCATATATATTGCATTTGAGGTGATTTTGCCGGTCATTTCCGGATTTGAGGCGTGGGCAATGTATACGGCAAGCTCAGTAAATCCAATATAAAGCAAAAGGCCCAGGGTTAAAAAGGCCATGTGTTTATTCATATCCCGACTAAGCTTTGGATGATCTTTAAGATAAAGAAAATATACTACAATTAGCAAAAGGCTGGTGAACATGCCGATGCCGGTAATGGTCATGATCACATCTTTATCTTCGACCTGTTCGCTCAGGGCGTTGAGCTTGACCAGTTTGAGTTCATCAACCCGCTCCCCTTCCCGAAGGATCATTTCGCCGGCCTTGATCTGGTATAGGGTGGGTTTGATTTTTGCCTGGGCTTCCCGGATACGTTTTTTGGTTTCGTTTTTATTCAGGGTGATGTTGGGCCGTAAAAGCCGCTGGCAGATATCCACAACCAGGTTGGCCAGGCTGTAGCTAACGCCTTTAAGAATGGGCTGACCAACGACCCTTACCATGGTCTTTGCCTGGTCCGGTCCGTAATACACCTTGAGATTGGTAACAACACGCTCCTTGTGGGGCTGGATGGTCCTGAGGGTGATTCCTTTTTCTTCTTCAGCCAGGAGAATCTCTTTGTTGCTTACGACCCCGTTGGTCAAAATAGTGCTTATGATGGCCGTAAGATATCCCGCGACCTCTTCGGAAAATTTTTCATTGAACAGGATTTGGAATGCGCCTTTGGAAATTTTGATGCCCAGTTTTTTTTCAAATTCGGGCTTTAAAGCCAGGGCCATGGAGAAGGAGAGTCCCGGCGATTCAGGCGAGGCGGTCTCCTGCGATTCACGTAAGGCTGTTTCCGGAGATTCAGTTGGGGTGTTTTTCTGGGCATTGCCCGGGTGTTGGAACATCTCCCGGCCAAAATGCATGGCCGATGCAATGCCGGAGGTTATGTTTTCCAATAAATTGGCATCAAAATCATATACCGTTCTGACGGAGGTTTCGGCAGAATTCATTTTGGCCAGGTTGGTGGCCTTGTCTTCTATGAAGAAATCTTTGGGTGCTTTGATATCCCTGCTCGCAACATCCCCTATTTGGTATACATATGACTCGATAGTGTGGTCAAAGGTTTGGGCCAGAACGAACAGCGTTACGACCAGAAGAAACATTGCCGGCGGCAGGTACGGGGTGTGTGACAGGACTTGCCCTGCCTGCTTAAGCCAACCCTGGTTATTTGCTTTTTTCATAAGCGTTTATGATATCGGACACCAACCGGTGTCTGACAACATCTTCCTTTGAAAATTCTATAAATGAGATTCCCTTTATCCGGGAAAGCAGTTTCCTGGCTTCCACCAGTCCCGATTTCTTTCCTCCGGGCAGGTCTGTCTGGGTAATATCACCTGTCACAATGGCCTTTGAACCGTATCCAATCCGGGTCAAAAACATTTTCATCTGCTGGGAGGTCGTGTTCTGGGCCTCGTCCAGGATGATAAATGCATCGTTCAGGGTTCTGCCTCTCATGAATGCAATGGGTGCGATCTCAATAGTTTCCTGCTCAATATAGGCTCTGGCTTTTTCAAAATCAAGCATATCATAAAGGGCATCATATAGCGGCCGCAAATATGGGTTTATTTTTTCAGCCAAGTCACCGGGGAGAAAACCCAATGCCTCGCCGGCTTCCACCGCAGGACGGGTCAGGATAATTTTTTTTACATCACCCTTTGTAAATGCCGCAACAGCCATGGCCATGGCAAGATAGGTTTTGCCTGTGCCGGCCGGCCCGATCCCGAAAAGGATGTCATTGGATTTTATGGCCTCGGTGTATGCTAATTGGGTTGGGGTTCGGGGGGTGATGGGCTTGTTTTTGGCTGTTACCACGATTGTGGTGGTAAATATTCTTTTCAAAGGGGTGCCACGACCCTGTTGCGCCGAATTGATGGCGGCATCTAGGACAGCCGGCGTCAATCTTATTGTTTCTTCCACAAGCTCGTAAAGCTGACTGAGCAGGTCAATAACTTTGTCTGTTTTTTTTTCTGCACCACTGACTGCAAGTATCCCCCCCCTTGAATTTATTTTTACATCAAAGGCCTTGGCGATTTTTTCCAGGTTGGTGTTGTGGGTCCCAAAGAGTTTTTGGGCAAGGGTAATGTTCTGAAACTCAAGATTTTTCATGGGCTATAGGGTGCATTTTATTGGTTTAAAAATCAATAAAAATCTTGACTGTGAACGGGCCCTGCTGTTATCTGTCTATACTTGATGCTTCAACGAGAAGTCACCCAATCTGCGGCATTGCAGGAAAGCTTGCAATCCTCGCAGCCAAGAGGTTGCAAATTTTTTTGCCTCTTGTATTTGGGTGACTTTGTGAGCTTACGCTCATCTACCGAGCAGCTCAAATACGGGACGCTTTTCAGGCTCTGCTTTTGTAATCATAATCAAATTAAGGGAACATATGAATTTTTTTGACCTTTGCGTATTGATCATAGTGGGGTTTTGTCTTATTCGGGGGGGCTTTAAAGGCCTGGTTCGGGAGATCTCCGGCATCGTGGGCGTTGTAGCTGGTTTTTACGGGGCCAATACCTATTATCCCCAGTTGATTCCCTATATTGAATCATATATTTCTTCGCCGCAGATTCAAAAACTTGTCTGTTTTTTTGTATTGTTCTGTCTGATTCTCATCGCTGTGGGGGTTGTTGCGGCTTTGATTCACAAATTGTTGAATATTGTTTTTCTCGGCTGGGTGAATAGAACATTCGGTGTGATTTTCGGGGCTGCCAAAGGCATTCTTGTCACAACCGTTCTGTTTATAATTATTACAAGTTTTGCACCCAACGGCAGTCATCATATGGCAGCGTCCCAAACCGCACCTTACCTTGCCCGGGTTGCCGATGCCCTGACCCTGTTTATCTCCCGGAACATCAAAATGGATTTCACTAAAGAGTTGGAAGGATTGAGAAAAACGTGGAAACAATAATTCCCTTGCTTGAGATTATCCGAAGACTTCGGGGGGAGAACGGGTGTTCATGGGACCGAAAACAGACCCCGTCCACCATGTGGAAGTGTCTGGCCGAAGAGGTATATGAACTGGAAGAAGCCATTGTCAAAGATGATGAAGACAATATTATCGAAGAGCTTGGGGACGTCCTTTTTCAGATCCTTTTCATTATGGAGATTTATGCCGATTCCGGCAGATTTCCCTTTGACCGGGTGGTGAATGCCGTGGCTGAAAAAATGATTCGTCGTCATCCCCATGTTTATGCAGACAGTCAGATTACATCTGAAGATGCGTTGAATAAACAATGGGAGGCCATTAAGGCCGGCGAGAAACGTCATTCCGGCACATCTGAAAGACGGTCTGCCCTGGACAATGTGCCAGGTGGAATGCCAAGTTTGCTGCGGGCTTTAAAAGTCTCCAAATCTGCTGTTAAGGCTGGGTTTGAGTGGGAAAATCTGGGGCAGGTCCTGGATACGGCGGTTTCGGAAATACATGAGTTTGAGGCAGCACTCTCCAAAGACAAGGACGATGCCATAATTGAATTTGGTGATATCCTTTTTTCCCTGGTGAATGTGGCAAGATTTGCCGGGTTTCATCCGGAAACTGCACTTTACCGCTCCACTTCGAAATTTGAGGAACGATTCAGAACGATGGAAGACGCCATTGGAGAAAAAGGCCTTGACTTAAAGCAGATGACTGCTGAAGAAAAGGAGACGCACTGGCAGGCGGCCAAGCAGGTTTGTGCACAAAAAAAGACCTGACGTCGATGGCGTTTGGGTTACAGGTAGTCTCCTCTCTGGAATTTCAGGTATTCGGTTTTTGCAGTAATAGCCGTACTGGTGGCAATATCTATGAGTTCCTGGTCATCTTCTCCAAGTGACAGTGTTTCTTCCAATAAAGATGCGGCATCTTCATTGAGCCCTTCAAGCACTGACTTAATATCCTTTAACGAGACATTGGTGTCGTCAAGCTGGGATGCATAGCTTTCTATGTCGCTCAGCAGTTTATCCGTTTTATCCGCAACGATGTCGGATACGGTTTGAATGTCAAAGCCCATTGCAGAAATTTCACCCAATTCATTGATTTCTGTTTCCCCTTCAGAGGCCTGTATTTTTTCCTGTGCGGAATTGAGCACGGCTTCAAATCCCTGTCCACTGCTCTTGGATGCCTTCTGGGTCTGACTGTCAAGTGTTTGAGTGATATTTTGGATATTGTTAATATTGGTCATATTGTCCTCCTTTTAACTTTAAGGAAGAATTACGCAATAAACGTGCCGATTTCGGTTTGAGAATTTTGTAGTTTTATTTTAGACGCTTTTTGTTTAAAAATCAATGTGTTGTATTGAAAAATAAAAAACCCTCCTGCCTGAAGATATCAATACTTCAGGCAGGAGGGAAAAAAATGCCGTGTGATTAACCTAATTCGTTCACAATGGAGCCCATCAGTTTTTCTGCAACCTGCTCGGCATTCACTGTGTACTGACCTGCCTGAACTTGTTTCTTGAGGGTCTCAACCATCGCGGTTCTGTCCTCGGATTCATTTTCAGCCGCGGCGGAAATTTTTTGAAGATCCCTGGTGGTGGCGGATAAATTAATGCTGTCTGAAAGGGTTTCTTCTGATTGTTTACCTTGGTCCGCCGAGGTATTGGCGGTGGTGTTGGCATTGGTATTATTGGCAGCGTAACTTTGATTTATATACCGCTGCATGGCATCAATTTTCATATTAAACACCCTCCTGGGATTCCATATTGGAATCAGCCACCTGGCGCGCCAGTTCCGTCATCCGTTCTACAATGAATTTAGAATCTTCCACGGACAAGGTCTGGACTACCTTATTATTATTTTCATCAACCGAGGTATAAGTGAATTGATTTCTCCCTTTGGTGAAATTAATTTTTTTACCCATCTCTTTTTCAATCTGATTTGTGATTTGGGCCTCATCTTTTTCATTTGGGCCTTCGGTGATAATTTTATCGACAATGTTGCTTGCAACCTTATCTATAATGGCTTGACGTTTGCCTTCCGATGAGATGCTGACACTGTCTGCAGAAACCTTGTTGGCATCGCTGAATTTATTTTTACCCAGCAGCTTACCCTGACTGAATTGCCTTGAATACACTTTCAAGACATTTTGTATTTGGTATGAAGGTATCTGCATTTTAATTTTCTCCTTAACCCCACTATCGGCTTGGTAAAATTAAAACTTTAGAAAAAAATTGTTAATCGTCAAAATCTCCTTCAGGACCTTTGTCGGAGGTGATCCGTGAGGCCTTTTCAATGATTTTTTCCCGGGTCCATTCATCTTTTTGTTCGATTTTTTCTGCTTTGAAGCCCGGCATGTGCGACTGGGTCTCCAGAATTTGTTTTTTTACCAGGTCCGCTGTACCTGTTGCGTTAAATACGTCCGTGAGCAGCGTAAAAACAAAATTTTCCACATCTTTGACCATTCGTTCCCGAATCGGCGCGTCCTGGGCTGTCAGCGTATTTTCAAACGGATTGTTCAGCTTTTTGAAATTCCCCTTTTGCCAGTCATTGGCTGCGGCAAAATCGCACATTTTTTCCCAGGTGGCCTGGGAGACCCCTTTGCCCGGCTCTTTGATGAAGGCGCCGGACTCATCCATGATGGCATTGCCGAAGTCATTTACCTTTACCCCCCAGGAGATCATTTGAAGGGCCGTGGCAACATTGGCCTTTGTGGTTTTGGTGTGTTTGGCGATCTGGCGCAAACGATCGGAGTTGTTTCCTGATGTCCCGTGCTGGGCGCCGGAAATTCCGTAAGGGGCCAATGTCCTGTGGATTTCTGCCGTCAGTTCAACATTGATACCTGCATCGCTTTGTTCAATGCCGTGGGTTGTGCCGTTGTTCAGGGCGATCCAGTCCGGAAAAATGCCGTGGGCATTGAGGCCTTGGATAAGAAACAATGCTTCTTCAGCGGTCGAAAGACCCTGTTCACCTTTTATCTCACCCACTTCGGTTTCAAGCCCTGCCCATTCAGGGACATACGGATTTAATTCAATATTGGCCAAAAGGTTCTGGTCATCTGGCATGTGGGATGCATCAATGGCAATGGAGGTGATGCCGGTATCAAACAGGGACAGGATTTCGGTCTTTGCAGGTGTAACGTCTTCGGGTTTTTTAATTCCGAAATGGTCTGCATGAATGGCCACGGGAACGGTTATCCCCATTTCATTCATATATGCATCGGTCTGCCTTGCAATGTTCCAAAGGCTGGTGGCACAATAGGCCCCGGTACCACCCTCGGAGCGGGCAATTTCAATGATAACCGCTGCATTGGCACGCTGGGCTGCGGCAAGAGTTCCCTTGATGACAAAGGCGTTTCTACCGTTGGCTGCAATGGTCATGCAACCGCCTTTGGCCAACATGGCGCGGTCAATATATTTGCCGCTGACAATGAGTGCCTTTGAATGGGGGAAACACTTTTTCACATTGGGGGGCCTGCCGTAATCAAGCAGTTTGCAGTATTCTTCGGATTGTGAATAGGTCATGATGAAATCCTCCCGTATGTAAGTAATATATTGTAGGTAAAGAATGGTTAGGAATCATAAACTTTTCACATTAAAATAACCTAAAATCAAGTTCAATAAAAGAAATGAACATAATTTTTTTTATGTGAGGGGCATAATCATGGAAAATTTATAAATGAATGAATGTTCATGGCTTTTTGGGGCGGGGGATTATAACCGGACTGATCCGAATGTAAAAAAATATACTCTATAATATGCTGTAAGTATTGATTATATTAGTATGATCTCATTTGCTTTGTAGATTGTTGCAAAACTTGACATTTACGCAGATCTGTTGTTAGTTTGCACGAATCTATTGTCAGGTGGATGATCCGTTATTCATTTAGGTAAGAGAAGGATGGACACATTTGCAGAAAAGTAAGTCCGAGAAATATCATAAAATTTTAAACAGTGCCGGCGCAGTGTTTGCGGAACATGGTTTTTACAGGGCGACTATTTCACAGATTGCTGCTGAGGCTGGGGTGGCGGACGGCACTTTATACCTTTATTTTAAGAATAAGGACGATATCCTTTATCAGTACCTAAGCTTTAAAACAGATGCGGTGTTTGAAAAAATGAATGCTGCCGTGGCCAAAGGCACAGATGCGGAAAGCAAGTTGAGAAATCTGATCCGCTGTCATCTCGATGAGTTTCAAACTGATAAGAATATGGCCACTATTTTTCAATCAGAGGTGAGATATCTAAGGGATATTGAGTCCCAGGTGAAGAATATCTCAAAGATGTACCTTGATCTTTTATCCGATATTATAGAGCAGGGTCAGATTGAGGGCAGCATGCGTCAGGATCTTTTTGTCGGGCTTGTAAAACGTTTTATCCTCGGGGCTGTGGAAGGTGTGATTTCCACCTGGGTCAATGCCCAGGGGCGCTACGATCTCGGCACCATGGCCGATCCGCTGGTGGATCTTTTTATGACGGGCGTCCAGGAGGGCTGAATCTAAACAATACAATAGGGTTTTTCCCTACCAGTTATCTCTGGTAAGGGATAGCTGCGTTGAACTGAAATTTATGCTTTTTGCTTGACGCCGAAGTAGATGTTTATTAAAGCACACTGAGCCTGAATTCAATAAATTAAATGTAATATGGAGGTAAGTCAAGTATGTCTATGATCATTGCTCCGGCAAACTATTTGTTGTTCGGTTTTTTTCCAACAGTGATTTTTTCATTTCTTCTGCCGGTAATTGGTGTAGGGCTGTTTACCTACATCATGGCCCGGAGAATCGCTCCTCTTGTCCGGGCCAATCCGGACTATCGTTTAAACAATATTCCAGAACGGATTAAAAATCTGATCGTTGTCTGGTTAGGACAGATCCGCCAGCCCAGATATATGCAGGCAGGTGTGCTGCACATCATTATTTTTGCGGGGTTTTTAATTCTTTCCATCCGTTCCACAAGCCTTGTTATAGAAGGCCTGTTTGATGGGTTTGTGTTTCCCGGACTAGGCGGTGGCCTTGGCATGGCTTATAATTTTTTAAAAGATTACGCCGCTACGGCCGTTCTTGTGGCCTGTATTATTGCGGCCTGGCGCCGGGGCATTAAAAAGCCTGCCCGCTATGCCGTGCCAGAAAAATATGGGCATGACCACACGGCAGAAGCGGTGTTTGTTCTGGGGGTCATCTCCACCCTGATGATCTCGGAAAGTATGTTTGAAGCGTCTGCCGCCGCTTACACCGCCCAGGCAGGTGGTGACGCCCACTTCCCTGCACTGTTTTCCCTGGCCTGGATTTTTTCAAAGACACTTCAATTGGCCTCCCTGGAAACCCTTCAGGGGTTGCACATCCTTATGTATTATGTGCATGATTTTACCTTTTTCTTTTTTCTTTGTTTTTTACCCTTAGGAAAACATTTCCACGTCATCACCTCGATTTTTAACGTTTTTTTCATGCGGGTAAAAACTGGCAACATTAAACCGGTTAAATACGGTGTTTCCGATGAGGAACTGGACAACCTTGAATCTTTTGGTGTTAAACACCTTGAGGATTTTACCTGGAAGCACATGCTTGATTTTTACTCTTGTGCAGACTGCGGCCGCTGTTCCGACCAATGTCCTGCCAATGCTGCCGGCCGGCCGTTGTCTCCGCGGTTTATCACCATTAAAGCCAGGGATCTTATTTTCAAAAATTATCCCATCAAGTCCGGCGTGATTTATAAATCCGACAAATTGCTGGTGGAGGACATTTATACAGAAGATGAAATCTGGTCCTGCACCACCTGTGGCGCTTGTGAACAGGAGTGTCCTCTGGGGATCGAATATATCGATAAAATGGTTGATTTGCGCCGTGGCATGGTGGAGGAAGGTATGGTGCCCCAGTCCCTGCAAAAACCCCTTAAAGCCCTTGAAAAACGAGGTAATCCCTACGGGAAAATGGAGAAAAAACGTGCGGACTGGGCCAAGGAAAAAACCTTTGCCGAAACCCATACGGTCAAGGATCTGGGCAAAGATACAGCCGAGACCCTGTACTTCGTAGACAGTATTACCTCCTATGACGACAATATTCAGGAAATAGCCCGCAGGACCTCCATCATCCTTGAAAAGGCGGGTGTGGATTTCGGTGTCCTGGGTAAAGAAGAAAAAGACAGCGGCAACGAAGTGATCCGGTTTGGTGAAGAGATGCTTTACCAGGAACTCAAAGTCCAGAATACCGAAGCCATTCTTGAATCAGGTGTCAAACAAATTGTTACGGCCGACCCCCATGCCCTGAATGCGTTGAAAAAAGATTACACAGGCCTGCCCCCTGTTAAACATATCAGTGAAATTGTGGCTGAAAAGATTGAATCCGGTGCGCTGAGCATGAAACCGTGCAAAGATCAAGATAAAGTGTACGTATACCATGATCCCTGTTATCTGGGCCGCCACAACAGTATTTATGAATCCCCGAGGCAGGCACTGGATGCCATTGACGGCCTGACCCGGGTGGAGCTTGAAAAAAGCCGTGACCGGTCCTTCTGCTGCGGCGGTGGTGGTCTGATGCTGTTTTATGAACCTGAAGAAGAGACTCGAATGGGGGTTCTCAGGGTGAATATGGCAGCCGAAGCCGGTGCCAATGTTATTGTCACGGCCTGTCCTTTCTGCCTGGTGAATATCCAGGATGCCATTAAGGTGGCCGGCAAAGAAGGTGAGATGGAAGCCATTGATTTCACGCAACTCATTGAGGAACATTTAGCATAATCAACGCTTAACAATAAATGGCTGCCGGGTTTCATAAATCCGGCAGGCTAAAAAGCTTAAGGAGGCAATAATGGAAATTTTGGTGTGCGTCAAACGCGTTCCGGATACTGCTGAGAACGAATTTGAACTCAATTCCGAAGGTAATGATCTGGATCGTGATGATTTGGTCTATTCCGTGAACGAGTGGGACAACTATGCCGTAGAAGAGGCCATTCAGATCGTGGATAATCTGGGCGGCAGCATAACTGTTGTCACTGTAGGGGATGACGAGGCCGAAGAAGTTCTCAGGCGTGAAATGGCCATGGGTGCTAATAATGGTGTGCTGCTTTGTGATGATGCCTTTGAAGGATCTGACGGTAAAGGTATTGCCGCCATCCTCAAAGCTGAAGTTGAAAAAGGCAATTATGACCTGATTCTCACCGGTGCCCAAGCCGATGAAGGTGCAGGGCAGATCGGCGGCATGCTGGCTGCCATGTTGGATTACCCTTATGCGTCGTTGGTTAACAAGATTGAGCCGGGTGACGGCAAAATTAAAGTGGGCCGGGAAATCGAAGGCGGCAATCAGGAGATGAACGAAATTGAGCTACCTTGTGTACTTTCCATTCAGACTGGTATCAACGAACCCCGTTATGTCGGTATTCGCGGCATCCGTAAAGTGGCCAGTGTTGAGATCCCCGTAAAAGGTTCCGGCGACCTTGGTGTGGATGCCGGCAGCGTAGGCGAGGCTGGTGCAAAGACCAAACGCGTGGATTATTTTGTACCTGATCTGGGCGATGGCGCTGAGATGCTTGAAGGCTCCACCGATGAGATTATTGAAAAATTGATTGAGAAGCTGAAAGCCAAAGGAGGTCTTTGATCATGACACAGATTTTTGCATATGTTCCATTTAAAAACGGGGTGGCCGAAGATGTGGCCCTGGAGTTCCCGGATGCTGCAAAAAAGATTGATGCCGGTGCCTCCCTTACTGCTGTGGTTACAGGTTCCGGAGCTGATCTGGACACAGTGGCCAATGAGCTGACCAAAACCTATTCGGAAGTCATTAAAATTGACGATGCCGCCTTGGCTTATCCCAATGCTGAAGTCGTGAGAAAGGCCTTGGTCAATATCATTCCGGCCGACGCCATTGTGTTGCTGCCTCATGATACATTCGGCATGGATCTGGCTCCGGGCTTGTCTATCAAATTGGATTCCGCCTATGCGGCTGATGCTGTTGATTTTGAAGGGATGGACGGTGGTGCTCTGAAACTTATCCGCCAGGAGCTTGGTGGTGCCGTGTCCACCCATGTAACCTGTGATGCGGCTGCAGGTGCCGTTATCACTATCCGTCCGGGAGCCTTTGCGCCGGTTGATGGTGGAGCCTCCGGATCCGTGGTTGATAAATCCGGTGATGCCGGAGATCTTTCCGCCAAAAGGACTTTCCTGGAAGTGGTTGAAGCCGAAGTCGGTGATGTGGATATCACTAAAGCCGACGTGCTGGTTTCCATCGGCCGTGGTATTGAAGATGAAGACAATATTGAAGTTGCCCAGGAACTGGCTGATGCCATGGGTGCCGTGGTCTCTTGTTCACGGCCTATCGTTGACGCCAAATGGCTTGAAAAATCCCGCCAGGTCGGTACGTCCGGCCAGACCGTTAAGCCCAAAGTCTACATGGCTATGGGGATTTCCGGGTCTTTTCAGCACATGGGCGGCATCAAGGGCAACCCCTTTATCGTTGCCGTGAATAAAAACCCCAAAGCACCAATTTTCCAGGTTGCTGATGTGGGAATCGTGGAAGATATTCTGGAATTCATGCCTGAACTCCAGGAGGCTATTGAAGAACTCTAATCCGATATAACACCCATGGGTTGATGACCTATCAGCTGCCAGATTCAGCCCACAACGAAAGTTTGGAATATCTGTGTAGCTTACATAGGCTTTTTTTTAAAGCATATTGCCGGAGATACGTGTTCCGGTAAGTATATAAGCCCTGGAGACTTAAATGTTTCCAGGGCTTTTTAGCGAGTGAACGGTTTGTGTGTATAATCGTATAGTTGATTCGTCTAACGAACCATACTGGATAATTTTATTTATCCCTTACTTTTTTACAATAATTTGGGATTTTATAGTTGACTTTATTACGAATTTTTTTAAAAATACCCCTGACTTTATGTGTGTTTTTATGGCGCAGAGGGTGTGGTGTTCAATAGAGATATTATAGAAAATTTGGCCCTATGGGCGCAAAAAGCCGATCGAAAGCCACTGGTACTGAGGGGTGCAAGACAGGTTGGTAAGACCACAGCTGTCCATCTATTCTCAGAGCAGTTTGATCAATATCTTTATTTAAATCTTGAGATTGAAACCGAGCGCCGTATCTTTCAGCAAAATTATCCTATTGATGATTTGATTCAGGCCATTTTTTTTTATAAAAATCAGGTAAAGCAAGACGGCGATATCCTGATATTTATTGATGAAATTCAGGCCTGTCCGGAGGCTGTCGCTTATCTTCGGTTTTTTCATGAAAAATTTGCGCATCTGTATGTTATCGCAGCCGGATCTCTTTTAGAAACATTGATTGATACACATATAAGTTTTCCTGTGGGCCGGGTTGAGTATCTTGTCATGAAGCCGCTGTGCTTCAAAGAGTTTTTAAACGCTTTGTCCGAGAAGGCTAGTCTTGACATTATGAGGAACCGTATGCCGGTTCCGGCTTTTGCCCACGACAGGTTAATGACGTTGTTCCAGACATATGCCATGGTTGGGGGGATGCCGGAAATCGTTCAGAACTATTCAGATCAAAAGGATTTAGTTGGACTGAATACCGTTTTTGACAGTTTGATTGTGTCTTATCTGGATGATGTTGAAAAATATGCAAAAAACAGCTCTATGGCCAATGTTATCCGTCATGCGGTCTCAAGCGCATTTTATGAGGCCGGCCACAGGATCAAGTTCCAGGGTTTTGGAAATTCCAATTACAAATCAAGGGAGATGGGTGAAGCCCTGCGGGTGCTTGAAAAAGCAATGTTGGTAAATCTTTTATACCCGTCTTCTTCTGTTGCACCTCCTTTGCAGCCCAATACCAGAAAATCTCCGAAGCTTCAGGTTCTTGATACGGGGATGGTGAATTATTTTGGCGGATTGCAAAAAGGTGTATTCGGTGCAGACAGTATTGATTCTGTTTATCAGGGAAGGGTTGCCGAACATATTGTTGGTCAGGAGTTATTGGCTGTTCAGACCTCGCCTTTATTCAAATTGCATTTCTGGAGCCGTGAAAAAAAACAATCCAATGCCGAAGTTGATTTTTTGATTCAGTATGAAAGTATGGTCATTCCTGTTGAAGTGAAGTCTGCTGCAACAGGGCGGCTTCGTTCTCTTCATGGGTTTATGGACCGTGCCCCTCACGGTTATGCGGTAAGAATTTACTCCGGGGAGCTTGGCATCAGTCGGGTTAAAACCTTGCAAGGGAAGCCTTTTTTCCTGTTAAACCTTCCATTTTATCTAACCGGGGACATTGAAAAATACCTGAATTGGATGATGTCCCAGTAATCGTATTGCCGGACAATCAAGTCCGGGATGTATGCCTGCCGATCGGAATAATCGTTTAAACCGCAATTTCAAAGCGGATTCCCGGGTGGTGTTGGTAATCCGTTAAAGCCGTGTCCGTGTATTGCCAGTCAAAAATAGAGGTAAAAGCCGTGGTTTCTATGCCGGGCAGGGCAAAAGGTTCTCTTTCAAGCTGTTTTTTTAGTCCTTGTACATGATTTTCATAAATATGGGTATCCCCCAGAAAACCCACAAGAGTTCCCGGTTTAAAACCGGATTCCAGGGCCAGAAGCGTAAGCAGCAGTCCGTAGCTTGCAATGTTGAAGGGCAGTCCCAACGCCGTGTCCACGGATCTCTGGTTCCACAGCAGATTAAGCCGTCCATTAATTACGGTGACCTGAAAACCGTAGTGGCAGGGAGGCAGGGCCATCTGACCCAAATCCATAGGGTTCCAGGCAGATACGATCATCCGGCGGTCGTCGGGATTTGTTTTCAAGGTTGTCACCAGATTTTTCAGCTGGTCCACCCCGGCCGGCACCGGTGCCTTGTCCCAGGCCTGATATCCGCCCCCGAAATTACGCCACTGGAACCCGTATATGGGGCCAAGTTCCCGCTCGTTCATCATTTTTTTTCTGGTCTCATCATCATGTCCGTAGGCGACCTTGGCCGGTGAGCACCATTCATCCCATATATGATTATTTTTTTCCCGCAGCCAGTTTTTATCCGTGATGCCTTTGATGAAAAATTCCAGTTCCTGGGCCACAAGGGTAAAAGGAACATATTTGGTGGTCAGCAATGGAAACCCCAGTGCCATGTCATGTTCAAACATGGCTCCGGCAATGGCAATGGTGTTCACGCCAGTTCGGTTTTCTTTGACCTGGCCCTGGTTAAGTACTTTTCTGACAATATTTGAATAAGCGTCCATGTGTGTGTTCTTTTATTAAATTGATAAATTAATGAGAGCAATTTGGGTCATCATTGCAGTCC
Source organism: uncultured Desulfobacter sp. (assembly GCF_963677125.1). Lineage (NCBI taxonomy): Bacteria > Pseudomonadati > Thermodesulfobacteriota > Desulfobacteria > Desulfobacterales > Desulfobacteraceae > Desulfobacter > uncultured Desulfobacter sp. Next base: position 4,919,600 of record NZ_OY781882.1, read on the forward strand.
CAATCGTCGCAATCCGTGTACCCATCTAAATCGTCATCACGGTCGTTATTGCAAATTTCCGGCGATGCACAGGCTTGGTCATTTGAACAGTCATAGTCGTCGCAATCTGTATAACCATCTAAATCATCATCACGGTTGTTATTGCAAACTTCAGGCGATGGGCACGCAAAATCATCACTGTCAACATACCCATTGCAATCGTTATCGATTCCGTCATCACACAATTCAGAACCGGCGGGGTTGACATCTGCATTTTCATCATCGCAGTCCCCAGTAATGTCAATCAGATCAGATTTGTCACAGAAATCCGGTGGCGGAGAAAATTCATAAACTGTTTCACCGTCAGAATAACCGTCTCCATCTGCATCCTTATACCATAACGTCGTTCCGTATTTTTGTGAAAATACCTTTAAATCGACGGCATCCACGTCACCGTCACCGTCAAAATCGCATTGGTTTGTTTCCGCATAGGCAACGGTAACAGTGCAGAAGATTATAAAAAGAAACATGATCTCAAATCTAAAGTGTGTTTTCATCGACTGTCCCTCTTTTTTGTTTTTATAAGAAACTCTCTGTAAGCCACAGAGATGTTTCAATATTCGTTGTGGCCCGAACCACGGTCAAAGACCAAGGACGGTCCGTGACCGTTTATATGAAAGATTGGGTAAGTTAATCAGATTTTTCAATCTTTGTTGTGGGCCATGCCTGGTCGCTGATATGTCAGGTCGGCCCATGGCCGTTATAAGCAAATAACCAACGGGTCCCTCATCTGTGTAAATATGTCCGCGATAATTTTTACAAAACTCTTGAATACGCCGAATTTATATTTAGCGTCAACGAATAACAGTTATGGGCTGGCCTGGTCTATTAACAATTAGGCTCAAACTACAATAAAACATGAAAGTAGCTTAGCAACTTATTGGTACTTTCATATAGAATCCTTATTAGGCCAACAGCTTGTTTTTTGTCAATCAAAATATAGAGAATAAACAAAAGCTGATGATAAGATTCCGCCCGGCCAAAGGCATTGGGCCTCTCATATTTTGATAATTAGATATTTCATCAAAGTGCCGGTTTAACTTGTTGGTTTAAGCATTTTTCTGCACGTATAGAATACCTTGGATCTTCAAAGTGTTGATTCTACTGGATGCGGGTGATATACCTGACTTTTGTATGGCTGATGCCGACGCTTTTTGAAAAAATCTATAGATCAAATTATTTCGCTGATAATCCTGCCTATACATGTCTATATCAATACGAACTACAATTGGTTGTACGCATATGGTTAAACGGGTTTTGGTATGAGATAGGAGCTGCTATGAAAAAATGGCTGATTGAAGAGTTGATCTGTCCTCAATGCTTGGACAGTGAGAATGTACTTAATCTGGATAGCCTTACGGAAACGGGTGATGACATTATTAAGGGGCATCTGGTCTGCCCCCAATGCAAACAGGTGTATGAGATCCACGAAGGGGTTGCCGTGGTCGTGCCTGAACAGACCCTGCCTGTTATTCAGGATGCAACGGGATACAACTCTTTTTCCATGCTTTCATCCTACTTATGGAGTCACTATTCAGAATTTTTTAATGGTCCGGATGCCACGGATGCTTATCAAAAATGGGCCCGGGCCTTTGGTTCCCAACGCTCCGGCTGGGCCCTTGATATCGGGTGTTCCGTGGGGCGGTTGACCTTTGAGATGACCAAAACCCATGACCGGGCGGTGGGACTTGATACCTCAATTTCCTTTGTACGGGCCGCCCGGGAACTTGCCGCCAAAAAAAGACTGGCATTTGAATTGATCATGGAAGGGCAGATTACGGAAAAACGCTCATGTGAGCTGGACCCCGCATTTGGTTTTGAACAGGCTGAATTTATTGTTGCCGATGCCATGGCATTGCCTTTTCGTTCCCGGCGGTTTTCATCGGTAAGTTCGGTCAATATTCTTGAAAAGGTGCCGGACCCGTTGCTGCATTTGGCTGAAGCCAACCGGGTCATGGTTGAAAAAGATGCCCGGTTCCTTTTTTCCGATCCCTTTTCCTGGGACGAGAATGTCAACAGCCCTGAGTTTTGGCTTGGGGGCACCAACGAAGGACCTTTCAAGGGGTTTGGCATGGATAATATCTGCAGAATACTCCAGGACCCGGAATCTGTGTTCTCTCCGGGATTTGCGATTCAGGATATGGGGCAGGTGTTGTGGAAAATCAGGAAAACCCAAAATTTGTGGGAGCATATTACCTCCCAGTTTGTTGTTGCCCAAAGAGAAACGATATAGAGGGAGGTATTTGGTTTGGCAGAACAGAAACCAGGAATATGCGGCTTATGTTTCCACAGCCCCGGGTGCGGTGTTATTGTACATTTTGATGATGACGGTAGGATTGACCGCCTCACCCCTGATCCCGAGGCGCCCATGGGTGAAGTGCTTTGTCCCATGGCGGCTAGTGCAAAACAGATTATCTATTCCGATGCCCGTATCAAACAACCGTTGAAACGGAAAGGGCCCAAGGGAAAGCTGGATTTTGAACCTATCAGTTGGGAAGATGCCTTTGATATTATCGCTGAAAAGATGGCGGCCATTAAGGCGGAACACGGCCCCCAGGCCCTGGGGTTCTACGCCGGTACAGGGTCCTACGAGCGGGCCTTTAAGGATGCATTCCAGCTCGGCGGTTCCCACATTTATCTTGCTTCAAGCATTTTGTTTCCCTATGGATCGCCAAATACTTTTGGCGTGGGCGCACCTTGCTACACCTCCCTGGGTGTGTTGGCACCCCAGGTGACATGTGGTTGTCTGCACACGGACATGTTTTCCGATGTGGATAATTCAGATCTTATTTTTGTTTGGGGGACGGACCCGTCCACATCTACGCCCCCGGCTATGTTCGGACGCCTGGTCCGGGCAGCCCATGAAGGGGCAAGGATCATTGTCATTGATCCCAGGCAGACTGCGTCTGCCAAGCTGCCGGACAGTCTGTGGGTGCCCATTCGGCCGGGCTCTGACGGCGCCCTTGCTCTGGGGCTGTGTCATATTCTGATCCGGGAAAATTTAATTGATCAGGCCTTTGTGCAGGAGTGGACTGTTGGGTATGATGAGTTTGCCGAATATGTCGAGGAATTTACCCCTGGAAACGTTGCGGATATCACCGGTGTACCCGAGGAACTGATTATGGAGCTGGCCGAAGAGATTGCCGATGCCGAGGGTGCAAGCTATGTGATGTATACAGGTTTGGAATACACCAAATCCGGCGTCCAGAACATCCGGGCCGTTATGGTACTCTGGGCTTTGGCTGGACAACTGGATGTTGAGGGGGGGCGTTGTTTTGTCCCCCGTGAAAATCAGATTCATTTGAGCAAAGATCACCAGATTCCAAGCCCTGGGTTTGAAAAATCTATTGGTGCAGGCCATTTTCCGGCCTACGCCCATTTCTGCGGTGGAGAGCCCCATGCCAACCGTTTGCCCAAGTCCATTTTAGATGGAGAGCCGTATAAGATCCACGGCTTGTTTATTCTTGGTGCATCCATTCTGACCTCCTGGCCTAATCCCATTTTGTGGCAAAAGGCGTTTGATGCTCTGGATTTTATGGTCTCCATTGATCTGCAGCTGACCCGGGATGCGGCTTGGGCGGATATTGTGCTGCCGGCCACCACTGCTTTTGAGCAATCATCCTATTGCTTTTACGGTAATGCGGTGCGGTTGCGCGAAAAAATGATTGATCCGGTAGGGGACAGCAAGCCCTGCTTCACCATTTTAACGGAACTTGCCCAAAGACTTGGATATGCCGAGAAGTTCCCTGGGGATGAGGCTGAACTGCTGGATCTGGTTTTAAACGGTACCGGTATTACCCGGGCGGATATGGAACAGAATAAGCGGCTGACAGTACGCAAGACCGCAGACCCCATGACTTACCGGAAATGGGAAACAGGTGGCTTGCGAAAAGACGGGCAACCTGGCTTTGAAACGCCTTCCGGTAAGTTTGAGATTAAATCAACCCTTCTTGAACAGATGGGGTATGACGGACTGCCAAAGTATGAAGAGTCCTTTGAAACCCCTGTCAGTCGGCCTTTGTTAAGCAACCGCTTTCCTTTGATCCTTGGCACGGGGCCCTTTAAGCCGGACATGAAATCCTGTCTGCGGGCCATACCTGATTTTATTGAAAAATATCCGGATCCCATGGTCCAGATGAATCCAGAGGATGCGGCAAAACGAAAGATTGAAACCGGCGATACGGTTGTGGTGAAAACGGCCCGGGCGTTTGTGGAGATGCGCGCCGATGTAACACAAAAGGTGATGAAAGGGTTTGTGTATGCACCGGTGGGCGGCGGTGGTCCATTAGGTCCTGAGTCCTGGCGGAAAGCCAATGTTAATGTGCTTACCGATCTTGAGCAGTTCGATCCCATTTCAGGGTTTCCCGTGTACAAAACCCTGATGTGCCAGGTGAAAAAGAAACGCAGAAAGCGCACCATTGTCATCCAGGATCCAAGTTTGGGGTGTGTTGGGTGATGCTTGCCGTTAAATGAAAAAGTAAATACAAAAGGGGAAAACTATAAGGTTTTCCCCTTTTGAGATATGTGCCGCAAACGGTTAAAAAGTTAACCGATTGTCGGAATAATTACATTTTTTTATGGCAGTCACCACATTTGGTTCCGACTTTCAGGCCTTTTTCCTTGTGGCAGCCAATGCAGTTTTCATGGAAGGCTGATTCAAGATGCATAATGTCAACGGGTTTTTTCTTGTATTTACCCTGGAAAGTTTTGTCTGATTTTTTGGCCTTTGCGTGGGTATGGCACGTCTCGCATTTTTGGACATCGTCGCCCATTTTTAGATCGGCAAGGGGTTTGCCGTCTTTGTCATGATGGCAGTCTCCGCAGGTGAGTTTGTACTCTTCAATGTGTTGTTTATGAGTGAATTCAACTAGTTTGCATGGCTTTTTTGCATCCGGACCTTTTTTGCGTTTTGCATCCAGAAGTTTACTTTTGATTGTAACGACGTCGCCTACATCGGTGCCAGCCTGAATTCCTGAAGCAGTGAAAAACAAAGCGATTCCTGCAGCCAACAGGATGGTAAATAATTTCTTGCTCATAATAACCTCTTTTCTCCTATTAAAAATTAAAACTATAGTGATTTTAACGGCTGAACAGCCGATTATATCTTTCAATCCATTCCCGTCTTTTTACACCTAGGCCCCGGGTAAAGTCAATATTTCTCTTCTTCGCCTTCCGGATCTAAATTATTTTCACCCTCAATATCATCTTCAAGCTTTTGGGAGAACGACGCTTCTTCATCTTCATCTTGATCTTCATCCGCGTCATCATAATTTTCGTCCTCTTCCTGAACCGAGGCTTTTCGGGAAAATATACTGGCACCGATGATCCCGACTTCGTATAAAAGAATCAGTGGCATGGCCATCATGACCTGGGTAACCACATCCGGCGGGGTGATGACGGCTGCGCCCACGAAGAACAGAAGCAGGGCATATTTTCTGTTTTTCTTTAAAAAGGCGGGGGTCACAAGGCCCATGCGGGATAAAAAGGTCAGGACAAGGGGCAGTTCAAAAACAAACCCGAAGGCCAGAAGCATTTTGGATGCAAAGGAAAGATACTCCTTCATGGATGGCATGGCCTGGATGGTTTCCGTGGTAAAGCCTAAAAAAAACTGAAATCCGTATGGGAAAACTATAAAATATCCAAATGATGAACCGGCAATAAAGAAAATAAGGGAGAGAAGGATGATGGGCAGAAGATATTTTTTCTCTTCCCGGTAAAGCCCTGGGGAAACAAACATCCAGAATTCATAGAACAGTACCGGGGTGGCAAGAACAATACCTCCCAGCAGCGCCACTTTAAGATAGGTGAAAAAGGCTTCGGGTAATCCTGTAAAGATTAGTTTTGCATTGCCGCTTTTTGCCATGGCAGTTACCAAAGGGGCTGTCAGCAGTTCAAACAGTTTTTCTTTGAAAAAATAGGCAACAGCAAAGCCTAAGCCCACTGCAATAAACGCGTGAATCAGGCGGTCTCGCAATTCGCCCAAGTGCTCGGTAAAAGGACTTTTTTCTTCCTGGTCACTCATGTCGGATACCTGATGGATTTATTCTTTTGAGGTGGTTGCTTCTGTTTCAGGCGAAGCCGGGGAAGGGGGGGCTGCATCCGGGCTGTCCTGTGTCGGTTTCGGGGATGTTTTGGCTTTCCGGGTATCCGTTTTGTCCGATGTCTCCGGTTTATCCGGCGCCTGCTGAGTCTCAGAATCTTGGGTACCTATATCTTTGATAACATCCTTTAGTTTTGTTTTAGCAGAAGTTGGCTTGGGGTCTTTTACCGTGGTTTCTATATCAATGGAATTTTTCAGATCCTGGGCAGATCTCTTGAATTCCCCCATGGCTTTGCCAAGCGTCTTTGCTACTTCCGGCAGCTTCTGCGGACCTATGACGATAAGGGCTATGGCCAGAATCAGCAAAATTTCCGGCATTCCTAAACCAAACATGTATTGGTGTTACTCCTTGTGGTTCTAATTGAATTTATTACTTAAGTTGTTTTTACATTGAACATGGTTGGGTGTCAACCGGGTCATGGGTTTTTGGGTGTCGTTGTTTTGGTGGGTCTTTTCCGCCTTCTGTATGGTTTTTTACCTTTGTTTAATTTTTTTGTGTTGTTTTGTTTATACGGTCTTTTTGACTGCGGTGGGGCCGGTGCAGGCAGGTCTGCCTCCAAAGCCGTTGTTGGATATTCACAGCTGATTTTATGACCGAGAACCTTTTCGATTTTCGGGATTTGAAACGAACTCATTTCATCGGCAAAACTGACTGAGGTCCCTGTGGCGCCAGCTCTTCCGGTGCGGCCGATTCGATGTATGTAATGCTCGGGCTCTATGGGCAGGTCATAGTTGATGACATGGCTGATGTTTTCAATATGAAGACCCCGTGCTGCCACATCCGTTGCCACCAGGACATTAAGATTTCCGGTTTTAAATCTGTTGAGCACCTTGAACCGTTTGTCCTGGGCCACATCTCCGGACAAGATTCCTGCGTTCAGGCCGTATCTGGATAATTTTTCCGACAGATAGCGGGCTGTATCTTTGCGGTTGACAAATATGATAACCCGTTCCAGTTTTTCACTGATTAAAAGATTGCAGACATTTTTGAATTTATCGGTTTCAGTTGTCAGATAGACAATCTGGGTAATGGAATCTGCAGCGGCCTGTTCCGGATCAATCTCAATACGCACAGCATCACGGGTCCAGGAATCGGCCAGGCGGAGCACATCGTCTGTGAGGGTGGCCGAAAAAAACAGGGTCTGGCGCTTGTCTTTGTGGGGTGTCATGTAAACCAGGCGGCGGACATCGGGTATAAATCCCATATCCAGCATTCGATCCGCCTCGTCAATGACAACAATCTCAACCCTGGACAGGTCAATCAATTTTTTTGAGATGAAGTCCAGAAGGCGTCCCGGGGTTGCTGCGATGACGTCCACGGGTTTGTCAGTAAGAAGGGTTTGCTGTTTATGGTAGTCGGTGCCGCCAAAAATCGGGACAATCCGCAGATGGGAATATTTGGCAAGCCCCTTGAAGTCCTTTTCGATCTGGTAAACCAGTTCCCTCGTCGGGGCAAGGATCAAGGCTCGGGGATACTTTTTCTGTCGCCTGACGGATTTTCGGGCAAACTGATTAATCAAAGTGATTATAAAGGTGGCGCTTTTGCCTGTTCCGGTTTGGGCCTTGGCCGTGGCATCCCGACCGTCAAGGGTATGGGGAAGAAGCCGAGCCTGGATATCTGTGCAATGTTTGAAATCAAGATCACATATGGCATGCATCAGTCCTGTGGTGAGCTTGAGGTCGTGGAAGCGGGTCTTTCCTTCCTGGGGTTCAACCTGGAATTTTTCTATGGTCCATCGCGGTTTTCTGGGTTTTTGACGGGGCTTTTTTTCTACCTTGGTTTTACTGTCAGGGGATGCTATAGCCGTTTCGGGTATCCGGGGGTCCAAAGTGGTGGTGCCGACATCTTGTTTTTTGGGTTTTCCGGTAAAGAGTGTTTTTATAAAATTGATTAATTGTTTCAAAATGATCTAAACGTAGCTCGTTAAAGGTAAATATCTAAAATCTTGGGGATCAATTAAATGGTCAGTGCTTTTTTTAGCAGACACGTTGTTTTTTGGGAAGTAAAAATTCGTTTTGTGAATCGGTAAGGAACTGTTCCTTAGGCAAGCTTGAATGCTGCTTAGTCGTCTTCTATGCGGCGAAAAAGTAGAGTAAAAAGTCAAAAAAACTTGACTTTTCAATTGTTTCACGATAATTAAAGTTCCATGAAATAACCTGAACCAGGGTGATGTAGAATGCTGATATTGTCGAATTTCTTTATGGCGATTGCCATTGTTCTTGACTATGCTTTAAATATTTATATGTGGATTGTTATTGCCTCGGCTGTTTTGTCCTGGGTGAATCCGGATCCGTACAACCCCATCGTCCGATTCCTTCGCAAGGCAACGGAACCTGTGTTTTACCAGATCCGCAAACATCTTCCCGTGAACTTCGGTGGGCTGGATATGTCCCCAATAGTTGTATTTTTAGTTATTATTTTTCTTCAAAATTTTGTTGTAAAGAGTCTCATTGGCCTGGCCCGTTCGATGTGATAACCACAAAGGAGTTTACTAATGGGCGTTACCCCACTGGTGATCAAACAAAAAGAATTTTCTACGCGTTTCAGAGGTTTTGACGTACAGGAAGTGGATGCTTTCCTTGAAAAAGTGGCAAGGGAGCTTGAATCTCAGGAATCTGCCTTGGAAAAGCTCAGGCAGGAGCATCATCGGTTGAATTTGGAAAACCAGGGCTATAGAAAACGCGAAGAATCAATGAAAAATGCCATGATTCAGTCGCAGAAGGTCTTGGAGCAGATGAAGGATAATGCGGAAAAATCAGCCCAGGTCATTATCGCCAACGCAGAAGTTCAGGCTGAAAAAATTCTGAACCAGGCCCACAAACGGCTTTCCCAGTTGCACAGCGATATCACGGAACTTAAACGCCAGCGGATCCAGCTTGAAATGCAGATCAGTTCGGTGCTTGAATCACATTCAAAATTGCTCGAGATGACCAAAGAAGAAAATAAAGCGGCCGACGAATCAGACACGGCCCTGAAGTTTATCCGTCGGGCCTGATTTCTTTTAAATAACGGCCATGGGCCGTCCTTGGTCTATTTGGCGCACCCAGGCTTCGGCCAACAATAAAATATGAAAGTAACTTAATAACTTGTTGGTACTTTCATATAAAAGGCCATGGGCCGATCTGGTCTATCGACACACACCCAGGCTCAGCCCACAACGAATGTTGAAAAGTTCGTGTAGATTACACCGGCTTTCGTATAGAATATAAATGGGCTGGGCTGATTCAAAAATATGCACCCAGGCTCAACCCATGACGAAATATAAAAGTAATTCAATACGTTATTTTGTTTCACATAGCGCGTTTGATGGTGCGCCCTTATCGTAGAGGGCTGTGCTGCGTTGTGGGCAGGCGTTTCTAATATTCTCCGTTCAGGGGGCAAACGATAAAATATAAGGGGAAGAAATGGCTGAAATTGATGCGTTTTTCAAGCTTATGCATGATCAGGGGGCGTCCGACCTCCACCTGACTGCGGGACAGCAGCCGGCGCTGAGACTTCACGGCGACATTGAGCGAATTAAATACGATAAATTGACCAATGACAAGCTGCGCGGCATGCTTTATGAAATCACCTCCCAGGAAAAAATTAAGGAATTTGAAGAGACCGGGGATGTTGACTTTGGGTATGAGATTCCAGGGCTTGCCCGTTACAGGGCCAATTATTTCATGCAGAAAAACGGTATAGCCGCTGTGTTCCGCGAAATTCCGTCAAATATCCTGACCGCCGAAGCACTGGGTTTGCCGGCGGTGATTTCGAAACTGGCAGATTTACCCCGGGGGCTTGTGCTGGTGACAGGGCCTACCGGTTCCGGTAAATCAACTACCCTTGCCGCCATCATTGACCAGGCCAACAGAAATAGAAAAGACCATATTATTACCGTGGAAGATCCCATCGAGTTTGTTCACAAAAGTCAGGGGTGTATTGTGAACCACCGGGAGGTGGGCACCCATACCAAAACCTTTTCCTCGGCGCTTCGCGGTGCCTTGCGTGAGGATCCGGATATCATCCTGGTGGGTGAGCTTCGGGATCTTGAAACCATTTCTTTGGCTGTTGAAGCAGCTTCTACCGGTCATCTGGTATTTGGTACCTTGCATACATCAAGTGCTCATAAAACCGTGGACAGGCTTGTTGAGGTCTTTCCCAGCAGCGAACAGGCCCAGATTCGATCCACACTTTCAGACGGGCTTCGTGCCATCGTAGCCCAGGTGTTGTTTAAACGAATTGATAAAAAGGGTCGGTGTGCCGCACTGGAAATTCTTGTGGCAACCCCTGCGGTCCGAAATCTTATTCGTGAATCCAAAACCCATCAGATTCCTTCCATGATCCAGACCGGCAAGCAATACGGGATGCAACTTTTGGACGATGCCATTATGAAGCTATACAAAGAAGGAAAGGTCGGTCCCGATGATGCCTATTCAAAGGCAAACAACAAATCTTTGTTCCGGCCGTTTCTTAAAAAACCGCCTGCGGATTTTACAGAAGCGTAACTACCGATCAACCATAGGAGTAAGGCATGAAAAAACAGCAGCTTGATTATATCCTTACTAAAATGCTGGATTCCAACAAGAACGTGTCGGATCTGAATATTACCCCGGGAAAGCCCCTACAGGTGGAAAGTTCAGGCCAACTTTTGCCTGTTGATCTGGGGTCGGGTTTCAAGGTCTTGACAGCGTTTCAAACCGAGGTTCTGGCACTTAATCTTATCAATAATGACAGAAAACAGCTTGAAACATTGCTGAGGGAGGGCAGCTGTGATTTATCCTACCAGCTGAGTACCAAGGCAAGATTCAGGGTGAATATTTTTTCCCGGTCAGGCAAATATGCCATTGTGTTAAGAAAGCTTGAAACCGCAATCCCCACCATTGAAAAGCTCAATCTGCCGGAAAGCTTTCATAAAATGGCCGAGGAAAAAAACGGTATCATTTTTGTTACCGGTGCCACAGGGTCCGGTAAATCAACCTCGCTTGCCGCGCTTTTGGACAAGATTAACGATACCAAATCCGTGCATGTCATTACCCTGGAAGACCCCATAGAGTACCAGCATACCCAGAAACGATCCACATTCAACCAGCGGGAGCTGGGTATGGATTTTGACACCTTTGCCTCGGGCCTGCGGGCCGCTTTACGCCAGGCCCCTAAGGTTATTCTTGTGGGCGAAATGCGTGATCGGGAAACCGTTGAAATCGGCCTGGCCGCTGCCGAGACCGGTCATCTGGTGGTTTCCACCCTGCATACCGTGGATGCCGGACAGACCATCAACCGTGTGCTGGGCATGTTTTCTACGGAAGAGGAGACCCAAATCCGTATTCGTCTTGCCGACACGGTCCGGTGGGTGGTGGCCCAACGTCTTTTGCCAAAGGTTGGCGGAGGGCGTGTGGCAGCATTTGAAATCATGGCGACCAACCTGCGGGTCAAGGACAGCATTTTAAACGGAGAGTCCGAAGGCAAAACCTTTAATGACATTATTGTTGCCGGTAAAGCCCAGGGGATGATTTCCTTTGACGAATTTATTGTAAGTTTGTATGAAACAGGCAAGATAGACGAAAACACGGCCATGGCTTATGCGTCACGCAAAGATATTGTGGGCAGGGGACTTGATCGAATCAAAAGTGCCAGGGGTGAATCCACCAGTGGCATTGAGTCCCTTGAGATTGACCGCAGTTATGGGGGAGAGGAGGATAACCTATTATGAAGATTGCTTGTCCGTCATGCGGCAATAATGCCAACCTGCCCGATGATAAGATACCAAAAGACAAGGACTTTTCATTTAAATGTCCCAAATGCGGGACCTCTGTTCCCGTCAAGGCAGCGGCCGGGAATGCCGGGGCTGCCGATTCTGAGCCGAACATAGCCGAGATGGGTTCCGATGTTCCTATGCTTCAGGCCGGCGGAGGGAACCAGGCCCTGGTCTGTATCGCACCGAGTCTTGGGCGAAATCGGATTATGGCCGGCCTTGAAAATGTCGGATTGAAAGCCAATGTGCCGGATACACCGGCCCAGGCATTGAAAAATCTTGAATATTATGTCTACCCGCTGGTGGTGATAGATGATGCCTTTGATACTGACAAGATCATCACTGCATATATGAACAATATGGATATGTTCCTTCGCCGCAAGGTCTGTCTTATCCGGCTTGGTCCGGGGTTTGAGACCGGTAATGCCATGACGGCATTGAATATCAGTGCAAATTATGTGATAAAATCCCAGGACCTTGAGATGGAAGACGCCTCCTTGGTGAATGATGTTTTAGCCGTGGCCCTGTCTGAACATGAACAGATGTATGCTGTGTTCAACGATTCAATGAAAGCTGTGGGCAAAGCATAATCCTTTTTTTGTTTTTTCTATGAATCTGCGCGCGCAAAACTGGTATGGACCGGGGACCCCGGAAGAGTGGTTTAAACGGTCCTGCTCGGTTTTAAATCTGGTTGTTTTATTGATCTCTTGTATTATTGTTGCCGCTGAATTTCGTTTTGACTGGTGTGAACGTCTGGTGGGCAATTATCTGTCGTCCACCAATGACGCACGGCCTGAAAATGGTGCTATCTGGGATGCAGGGCGGCATATGGTCAGTGCCATGCAATCATTGGATCAACTGGCGCTTGATCGGGAACGCGCCGGGCAAACGGTGCGGAGAGCAGATTCATTTGCAGATCTTGCAGCTAAATTGGGGCCAGGGGAATGGGCGAACCTGGACAAGGATCGGTTCAGGGAGTTATATCTGGCGTTACCTGCCTACCGCCGCAGGCGTGTGGTAGATCCGGTGCGCCTGGTGTGGCTGCTTAACGGCGGCGTCACGGACCGGATTTTTTGCGAAGGCCGCATGGGTGGTATAAAAATTTTTTTTATTGATACCCGGAACCGTGTGGTTCAGCAGGTGGACCTGGATGCCCAGATTCTGGGTAACAACGGCAGTCGATCCATACTCCCCGGCACCCTGGATAATGTCCCTGAATTTTTTGGCAGGATTTATCCGGCCTCCTTTTTCTTTACAGCCGTCTCAAGGCTGCCTGGAGACATGAAATCTGATCTGATTCCGGATACACAAGATCTGTTGTCTGAAAAAGGTCTTCTTGAACGGGTGGGGGTGGGCAATGCTGTCCAGGACGGTTTTATCTGTCTGGGATTTGAATTCCAGCACCTGGGTGAAACCCGTGTCGTGGAAGTTAAAGCCAGGGAATGGGCTGTCTGGCAGTTGATGCTGCTGCTCAAGGCAGAAGGCTGATGCGACTGTTTTCACGGCTGGTTTTACTGGTGCGACTGCTGTTTTATACCGGACTTTTTGCTGCGGGACTCATGGCTGCAGTCGGCAGCCTGATGGTTTTTCATATTTCCCAAGACCTGCCTAAACTGCCTTCACCTTTGAACCGTATTATTGAAACTCCCCAAAGCCTGATCTATGCCGCTGACGGCCAGGTGCTCCTTGCCCTTGGTGAGAAGACATCCGTTTCCCTGGACATGGTATCTGCTGATTTCCTCAACGCCATTGTCGCCACCGAGGACCACAGATTTTTTGAGCATCATGGTGTAAATAAGTTGCGTCTGTTTAAGGCCCTGTATATTACCCTGTTTGAACCCGGCCGGATTCAGGGTGCCTCAACCATTACCCAGCAACTGGCCAAAAATTTGTTTTTCAGTTTTGAAAAGACCTGGCAGCGTAAATTCAAGGAGATGCTGGTGGCGTTCCAGATTGAGCAGGCAAATACCAAGGAGCAGATCCTTGAGGCCTATATCAATCAGATCCATTTCGGGGCCGGGGCCCAGGGCATTGAGCGTGCGGCCCGCATGTATTTTGATAAATCCGCCCAGGATTTGACCCTGGCCGAAGCTGCGCTGCTTGCAGGACTGCCCAAATCTCCCACCCAGTACAATCCTTTCCGGCATTATGATGAGGCCCTTGTCAGGCGCAAGGTGGTGTTAAACCGCATGGTGGCGGCCGGGTTTATCACTGCAGATACGGCAGCCAAAACCGATGCCGTCCGACCTGAACTGCACGATGGCCGTAAAGATGCCCGCACCGGCAGTTATTTTCTGGATGCCATGATCCAGAAGCTTGTCGACATGTACGGCGAGGATGTGGTGTATCATGGCGGCATTAAAGTTTATTCTACCATGGATTCAAGATGTCAGGCCGATGCCCGTACTGCGGTAATGGAAGGTATGAACCGGCTTGATGAACTTATGGGGCTGGATGAAGCGGTCAAAGAAAAACCCCAGGCTGCGCTGGTGGCCGTCGATACAGCCAGCGGCGCTGTTAGGGCCATGGTCGGCGGCAGGGATTATTATGCCAGTGAATTCAACCGGGCTGTGAACAGTAAGCGCCAGGCCGGGAGCGGATTTAAACCTTTTTTGTACTACACGGCTTTCAGGGATAAAAAATTGCATCCGGCCAGTGTGTTCCAGGACAGGCCTGTGGGCATTCCCATTAAAGGGGCACCCGACTGGTACCCCCAGAATTTTGAAAGAAAATTCAGAGGTCCCATGATCCTCAAACAGGCTTTGATCCATTCGGTGAACACCATTGCGGCCCAGGTAGTTGTAAATGTGGGACCTGCTGCCGTGGCGGATGTGGCCCGGTCCTGTGGCGTTAAAAGCCCCTTAAAACCGGTATATTCCTTGGCACTTGGTACGTCTGAGGTCAGCGTCATGGATATGGCCGCCGGATTTTCCACGTTGGCCTCCCTGGGTATTTACCATACCCCATTTTTGTTTTGGCGGGTTGAGGACGCAAGAGGGCGGGTCCTTTTTGAGCATATTGTCAAGGATCGCAGGGTACTGGATGCGGCAACAGCTTTCCAGGTGGTGGATATGATGGAAGGTGTTGTGGACTTTGGATCGGGCAGGGGCATCCGAAAGCTGGGATTTAAGCGTCCGGCTGCCGGGAAAACCGGCACCACGGATAATTATAATGATGCTTGGTTCACCGGGTTTACGCCGTCCCTTTGTGTATCCGTTTGGACCGGCTACGACAAGAAAAGAAAAATGAAAGATAAAAATCGCAGGGGAATTACCGGGGGGCGCGGGGCAGTGCCCATTTGGACGGATTTTATGATCCGGGCCATGAAAGGCGAGCCGGAGCGTGATTTTTTGTTCCCTTCGGATATCCGGTATGAAATTGTTGAGAAAACCACGGGATGTCCTGTCGGTTCCGGGCAAAATCAGAATATGCCTGATGATACGGATGTGTCACAACCCGTGGCAGACCCTGACGATACCATTCAAGTGGCCTTGAAAAAAGGTCAAAATCCCTGCGGGGAATATTAATATGATCCGCGTTGCCCGGAATATCAGCATCCGGTTTTGGATGACAACCTTGATGGTGCTGCCTTCGGGGTTTCTTTTGTTTCCCCGGTTGACCGGATGGCTTTCGGATATGCCTGCTTCGGTGTTTATTGTTTTGATGTATCTGTTTTTAGGCCTGGGGCTTGGCGTATTTATGGATATTGCAGGGCTCTGGCGTATCAGGGGGTTGGTGCGGGAAGCTCAATTGTGGGAGCAATCCGGCATTGCCTCCCGGGCTGAAAAAAAGTTTATCCGGGCAGTCCGAATTTTTGACAGCGCCTGGATATCACCTCTGGCTGCCCGGCGGGCGGAGGACATGCTCATTTCTTCTCTGGCGCGATTTTACCTGGCATCGGGCAGCCGGCGTCGGGAGATCCAGAGCGCTGCCGGCGTCTGGCTGGCACAGCACCCCAAAGACGGAAGTCTTGCCCGATTTTGGCTTGAACGCTTTCAGGATCAGGATATCCCCGGAACATTTTCCCAGTCCATACTTACGGCATTGGCCGATAGCTGGTATGCAGACCCTGAGCTTTGCCGGATACTGGTGGATGTGTTTTTAGACCAGGGGCGGATGGATTTTTCAGCAAGGCGTCTGTACCAGTCTTTTCTGGATTTGACAGACGGGGATAAAGATGCATCCCAAGAGGATCGGAAACGGGCACAAACGATTCAAGACACGATGTTTGTAAGCCTGGACAAGCCTGGCTCGGAACCGGAGATAGGCATTGCGGAATCGGGATCGGATACCCTTGGGGACGAACGACTTGAGTTGACAACATGTATGTCCGGGGATCAAGACAACGATGATCGCTTGGACCGTCTGGATGACCAGGCATTTGAAGATGGTCCTGCGCAGGGACGCCCGGAAGATATAATTTATGCCGGTTTGAGTCGGGTCCGGGAAAAATGGTGGGGCTGGGTGCGTGGCATAGTCATTGCCTGCATCGGTATCTGGTTGGTTTTTTTTGTATGGGGTACGGTTTCCCACATGTTTAAGGCCGGGGAGCAGCCTGCCCGGCAGATAAAGTTCGTGATTCCAAAACCGTTTACCATACAGGTGGCGGCGTATCATAAAAAAGTTCATGCCGATAAATATATGGCATCCCTTGCCCAGAAAGGGGTTCAGGCCTCTATGAAGGTGACGGACGGTGGGGGCAAAACCTGGTATCTGGTCCGTGTGTCTGACTTCACGGACCAGAAAAGCGCCCAGGCTTACGGCAACCGACTGAAAGCCGATCACATCATTGACGATTTTTTTGTAACCAAGAATTGATCATAAGTTGATCACTTTGTCGGCCAACTGCATGGCCGTAACAATATCCAGCATATTGGTGGTCTGGCCAATGGCCTTTTTCTCCATGAGATCCAGGTGGGTCAGGCAGGTGCCGCACACAAGAATGGTGACTCCGGATGCTTCCAGTTCCCGCAGGTCATCGAGCACTGCAGAATCCATTGTAGCAAGTGTGACGCCATGGTTGACAAAAACCAATCTCCACAGATCCTTGCCCATTTCTTTAAGGGTTTTAATAAAATTGATCATCAGCTTTGCGCCCAGTTCATCATCTCCAACGCCAAATTTATTGGAAGCCGCCATCACCATGATTTTTGCCGAGGTGTTGTTGTCAGATGACTCTGAGCTGGATGCCGACTGCCCTGTTGGTCCAGAAGATAGTTTAACGGCATCAGCCTGGTCCCGGGTGCCTTCTACAACAGACATGATTCCGTCTGATTCCACACCGACTTCAAATCCTGCATAGGTTAAAAATCGGCTCACGTTTTCAACAGCGGCATCATTGTCCACCAGAATCCGAATTTGTGACAACGGTTCGTTTTCCAGGCATTTTTTTGTTTCCAGTACCGGTGCCGGACAATCCATTTTTCTGCAGTCAAGTTCTTTCATCATTTTATTTTAAGTTCTCCTTGTAGGGGGGATGTTCAATATATCTGGTTGGGCGGTAATTTGTTTTTTCGTGCCCATTCACAGATGTGTTCAAAATCCGAAAATCGCCATTTGGCAGGAAAGTCCCGACACTGGGCCGGCTTGACGGGGTTTATGCGGCATCCGTTGCCGTCCAGAAAGATACAGGCCCCGTCAGGGGCGTCAATGATGGAAAGTCCGTGTCGATCCCTGGTCAGGCAGGTGAAGGTCTCTATAAAATCCCTGACGTCCATATTCAGGAAGTCGGCAATGATATCCGGTTCTTCTTTGCGCAAACGAACATATCCGCTTTGTTTGCAGCAGGCCCCGCAGCCCAGGCATTTAAATTGTGTCAGGTCCAGTGTCATTGTTTCCTCGGTCCCATGTTTTATTTTGAGGGCCCGGCCAGTGTTACTTCAATGTCCGCCCGAAATGATTCATTGGACGGGTTTGGCCGTTTCTGGTCATCGGTTTTGCCTGGGCCGTGGTTGGTACCGGACGAATCCTGGTCGGGGAATCTACCTTCAGGCGGCCTCTCTTTGGGCTGGTTGCCTTTGTCCGGTCCCGGATTTCCCCGCTGTTTTACGACAAAAGTCCGAGCTTTGGTTGCCAGGGTGATGTTAATCTTTGTGCCTGCTATCCGGGGGACGTCAAAAAAAATTGCATCGAGACTGATCACTGTCTCAAAAATTAAGGTGTGCCGGCCTGAATCTGCCAGGCCAAGAGCTATGCCTGTGATACGGGCTTCCTTCATGGACATGGTTATGGGGCCGGAAGAGAACGGGTAGGTCACAATCAAAGTGTCCGGCAGCTTGACGCCCTTCATTGGGGCAGGTTCCTTGCCGCGGGATTTGAATGGTACATGGCCTTTAAGCTGGATTGAAAAAGGCTTGGCGTCTTTTTCCTTTGTTGCCACGGACAGGATTAAACCGCCCTGGGTCAACTGGCGGGCTATTCCTGGATCTTTGACTTCGGCAAGCAGGCACAGATGGTCGGCGTTGTTACTGATCCATATTTTTGTGTCCGTTTCGCTGTTCTGGTATTGCGGAGCAGAGCTGGGCCAGTCTTTTTTGCTGCCGTCTGCATTGATGGGCCGGCAGTACCATTTCCCTAATACTGCTTGTGCAGGTTTTGGTTTGGGCGCGCCTGCGCACCCGATCATTAAAAATGCGGCAGCCAGTGCGGTTATTTTTTTTAAAACTTTGTTTTTGTCCATTTTTCTATTCATACATTTTTTTGTAAAAGAGAAGTTTGTCAAACAAACAGATTAATATTGGGCAGGTTCAATGTCTGGGGCGGTGGGTCCAGAAGATGCCGTATGTTGTCGCAAAGTTCGTTCATATTTTCAGCCCGTATCAGGGATTTTAAAATGGCGTTGGAGAATTTGAAATTGGCGCAGAAATACGGGGCAAATTTTTTAAACATCTTCAGGGCAAAATGGTCTTCGTAATGATCCGTTAAAAGCCTTGCCATCTCCAGGGCAGTTTCCATATAGATGGATGGTTCCGGTTTCAGGCCTTTTGTCCACTGGGCAAAAATCCAGGGCCGGGCCACGGCCATTCTGCCTATGGATAGTCCCTGACAGCGGGTTTCCCGGATCATTTTGATCCCGTGTTCCGGGGCAAACAGGTTCCCGTTGCCAAACACGGGAATGGTGACGGCGTTGCGAACTTTTCCAATCAGCTCCCACTTGGGGCGCCGGCTTCTTCTGTCCGGAGCGACCCGGGGGTGAAAGGTCAAGGCATCTGCCCCCGCATCCTCAAAGGCCCGGGCCATGGTCACAGGGAAGTTTGGATCATCCTGCCATCCGGTTCTGAATTTAACAAAAACCGGGCATGACACAGCCTTTCTGACTGCAGCTACTATGTTGACGGCTTTCTCCGGCGTTTTTAAAAGCGCGGCTCCGCACCCTTTTTTACAAATCGCTGCAACGGAACACCCGAAATTCAGGTCCACCCCGAAGAATCCTTCAGCTTCAACGCGCCGGGCAGCCCGGGCCATAATTTCAGGCTCTGCCCCAAATATCTGGCAGACCGTATGGTCCAGCTCCTCAGGCCGCCAGGAAAATATATGGGAGACTTTGGGGTTTTCATGGGGAACGGCTTTGGCCGAGCACATGCCGGTAAAGAGCAGGCCGAATCCTGAAAATTGGGTCACAAGCTGTCTGAACGCGATATGCCCTAGTCCGGCCATGGGTGCAAGCACCATTCGATTGGAAATGGTTTTGTTGCCGATGGCAAGGGGGCTGAGCAGATATTGGGCCAGGTCTTGGGCCGTGCTGACGTTAGGTTCTATTGTTGTTTCAAAGATCGATTGTGTCATTAAAATCGGCTGTGCGTGTCTACTGCAGTTTGCATATTGTATCCATTCGCTTGTTTGCGGTTTTTTTGTTGTATCAGTCATGGTCTGTTTATGCAATATCTGCACAAGGATCACTACAGGTTGTCGGACAACGCCAGGGCCTTTTTATTAATGCCAATGCCTAAATCCGGATGGATAATATCATGCTGGGATGATTTAAAAGGTAGAAAAATTAACGATACGCTTTGAGCGGTGACTTCGGTTATGGGTAAACATTCAAGAATTTCTTTTCTGGGTTTCAGCAGGGCGGCCATGGTAATGCGGATGGTCTGGACGGCCTCAGAAGCAGGCAGGTTTACAGGTTGATATAAATTATCTTCGACGGTTTGGGACAGATCCGGTTCCAACTGAGCTGATGTCAGTTGGCCCAGCAGCCTTAAAAAAATATTCGGTCGGACCTTAAATGCCGGGCTCCAGAAATGAACAGGTTTTTTCTCCCATTCCCGGGGAATTGCCAGTGGCAGGTTTGCCATCCGGGCCAGATCCGCATGGCTGGACAGGTTCATGGGTGAAATTTGGGCGCTGATCCGCCAGAACGGCAGCATAATATCATCTTTGTGGTCAGGGGCTGCAGAACGAAATTTTATTCTTGCAAGTTTTTCTCCCTTGGCCCGCCAAAGGGAATGGCAGTTCCGGCATACCAGGACCATAGAATCGCCACTGCCCTCAAGATCCGCCCCGCAGCCGGGGCAGATGCCGGCAATGAAATGGGTCTCACCACCGGGATGGACCCGATCAAGGTTAAAAACCGACGGATTAATCGGATTTGTCAGGGGCAGAGCCTTATTGGTCACCCCATCCACAAGATCTTGCTGTCTGAAGTAAAACGGTGAATAAATAAGACTGAGGGTTTCGCCGATATCCTCTTTGAATGTGTGGGGCTCCGGTTTTAAACTCACTGTGGTATCTTGTAAGGCCATTGCCGAGGGCATAGGCCGAAAAAAATTTCCTTTGATACCAGGCCTGATCAATTTCATGGGTATGGCCTGGGATCTCAGTCCCAGGGAAAATGGTATCTGGGGCGGCATATCTGCCACAGCTATGGTGGAAAGATCCGTAAACCTGGGTGTGACACCCGATGCGGAACAGATATAGCGTACGCCTTTGAAACGCCAATAGGGCAGGTATATCAGTTGTGCATCCCGGGGTACTTTGGGCGAACAGGGCAGATAATACCTGGGAAATCCTTTTTGGGAAATACAGGACCGGACCCGGCAGAATTCGCACACAAAAAAACGGGTATCTTCTCCTAAAGTAATCGGGGCCCCGCACTGGGGGCATTGATATTGGACCGCGTAGCTAATATTTTTCTCCGCATTGGTTACAGAACATTGAATCCGGCAGATTTTTTGCACCGCAATTACTGCATATTTTTTCTTTGGTCTTCTCTACAACTTGTTTTCCGCATCGGGGGCAGAATTTTGTGCCGGGTGTGATGTTTTTACCGCAATATTGGCAACGGGCAAAGATCACCTGCTGGTGACCGCACTGGGGACAGAATTTTGCATCCAAAGGAATCTGGTTTTGGCACTCCGGGCAGCTTGTGGTCTGTGCGGTCTGGTCAGCCGGTTGTCCTGCCGGGGACGGCATCTGTTGTGAAAACATGCCGGGCAGCATCATGCCAAGGCCTAATCCCAATCCTGCCTGGGCACCGTCCGAGGCAATCCCTTGCGGATTTTCAGCAATTTTTTCCATGGCCATGGCGGTTTTCATCTGCATCAGTTTGTTCATGTCATCAAACAGTCCTAACCGGCTTTTGTCATCAATGGCCTGCTGGACCTCGGGGGGCGGGGTAATTGCATTGATGTAAAGATGTGTCAGGGCCAGCCCGAATGCGCTGAAATCCTCACGCAATCTCTGGGCCAGTCCCTTTCCCAGTTCATCGTAATGTTCGGGCAGATCAAAAATGGAAGAGACCTTTTCTCCGATATAATCGTTGAACCTGGATACCACCACCTGGTTGAGATAATCGCTGACATCGGCACTTGTATAAATACCCTGGGTTCCTGCCAGGGTGTTGATGAACAGAACCGGCTGGACAATTTTCAAATTAAAGACCCCAAAGGCCCTGAGCCTGACTAGGCCCAGATCCTTGTCCTTGAATGCCACTGGATCCCTTGTCCCCCATTTCAGGTTGGTAAAGGTTTTTAGATTGGCAAAAAAGACTTCCGCTTTCAGTGGGCTCTCCAAGGCCCATGGCAGGCTTGCAAATTTTGTCAGAATAGGAATATTTGCGGTTTTTAACGTGTGTCGTCCGGGACCAAATGCACCAACGGCCTTGCCCTGGTAGAAAAAGACAGCAGCCTGGCTTTCCCGGACAATAAGCTGGGCCCCAAATTTGATTTCGCCGGAACCTTTTTCCGGCAAACGGTGGACCAGTTCTTGTCCGGTTTGGTCAAACCACTCCAGCACTTCAAGGAAAATGAGGTTGTCGGTTCCCATGGGCGCCTCCTTGCGATTTTTTTGAGGGGTTAAGTTCGAGAAAAAAGTGCTTATATTCTAAAAGAAGCAGCCAAGCGGTGTCAAATGGTATTCGGTGGGGATGGAAATTAGTCATATTGACAAGGTGTTGGACCTATATTATTTATATGCTTTTTAAGAAATGGTTAATGTGGCTTTCAGTTTAGCTGAAGGAATTAATCCGGGTATGGTAGCGGTTTATAGCATGGGTGTTCAAGAAGGAACTTAAAGATATGCCGGATCGGCATCAGCAGGAAAAAGAGCAGTTCCGCCGCCTTTTTGGCCAGCGGGGATTTGACCGTTTTGAGGAGCGGTTCCAGATACTGGAGTCCTTTCTAAAATTGGAAGGCCATGTCAGTCTCGCCCAAATTGCAGATAAGGTCAGGCAGGATGGCCTGCGTGTGGATAATGAATTCCTCCAGCAGTGCATGGATCAGCTGTGCCGGTTCGGATTTGCCAGTCAAGTGGTGTTTGACCGGGATGAAACCATTCTCTACGAACATCGTCATCTCGGGGTGCATCATGATCATATGGTCTGCACGCAATGCGGCGCAATTATTGAGTTTAATGATGACGCATTAGAGGTCCTTCAGGAAAAACTTGCTGCTGAATACGGTTTTTTTATGCTCCAGCATAAAATGGAGATTTATGGCCTTTGTGGGCAGTGTATGGACCAAAGAGACGATTTAATACCCTTGTCCCGGGCAAGAATTGGAGAACGGGTTGAAATCGTTAATGTGGCTGCCGGCAGGAAAATGCAGATGCGATTCGCCTCCATGGGGCTTCGCACGGGTATTTTTGTTGAAATTATTTCCAATGCCATTGGGGGGCAGATTGTCATTGCATCAGATTGCAATCGGCTGATTCTGTGCGCAGGAATGGCCGCAAAAATTTGGGTTCGCCCAGGAAAGAGATCCGAGGGGGCATCCAATGATGCTACTGGCGCAGCCTTCCTGCCGTTTTCCAACGAGTCTCTGCCGATTTTTCGGATGGCTTCAGGGAAACAAGGAAGTATTGCCAAAGTAAACGGTGGGCACTTTTCACGGCGGCGGCTGGGCAAGATGGGGTTTCACCCGGGTGTCGTTGTTCGGGTCATCAATAACAGCCCGTCGTCCGATTCCATTGAGGTTATGGTGCGGGGACATCGGTGTTCTCTGTCGGAAAAAGATGCCTCGAAAATTTTTGTTGAGAACATCACGCCGTAATTTTTTTACATCCAAGACGGGGAAAGGTCGGTTCCCTGCATTGCACAAATCATGAAAATCTTAGTGTCAAACGATTAAGATTGAAGCTGGTAGCGAACGATTGCAACACCTTGCATGATAAGGTGTTTTTCTGATATACCGAATACGTTGTGATTGAAACTGGAGTTGACCGGAGATATTTATGGATCGTGTGAAAAAAGAACATTTTCTATTAATTTTAGCTTGTTGTCTTTTTATTTTTCTGTGGGCCGGTATTGCGTCGGCCTCGGAACGGTTATCGGTGAAATCCTCTGTTGCAAATCTGAGAAACGGTTCAGGGACCAAATATAAGGTGCTGTGGCAGGTGGAAAAATATCATCCTTTTCTTGTAATCAATAAAAAAAAAGATTGGTACGAGGTCAAGGATTTTGAAGGGGATACGGCCTGGATTCATAAAACCCTGCTGGGGAAAACGGATACAGTGATTTCCACAAAATCAAAGTGCAATGTCCGCTCAAAACCCGATAAATCCAGCGACATTGTGCTCAGAGTTGAGAGGGGAGTTCCTTTCAAAGTGATCAGTCGTAAAGGAGACTGGATTAAGATTGAGCATGCTGATGGCGAAGTCGGTTGGATATATAAAAGCTTGGTGTGGTAAATAAATAATTTTTATAAGGTAATATTTCATGGCAAATCAAGGTGTATCAAATGAGCGAAAAAAAGAACTGGCTCAGATGGATCCGTTCCAGGAGAGTCTGAATAAGTTTGTCAAATGGGCTGCTGCTCACAAAAAATTATTGATGATTTCAACCGGCGCGCTGGTTGGGGTGGTGGTTGTTTTTTCTGCGATTATGTTCAGCTTTAAGCAGTCTGAAATCAACGCATCGGAACTGGCTGCCAAAGCCTATGAAACATATGAAGAACAATATTCCAAAGACCGTGATGTCCGCAACGGCTATGATGCGGTTAAAGATGATTTTCAAACGCTTTTTGATGAATATCCGAACACAAGTGCCGGGCGCTTGGCACTGATTAACTTTGGCAAGATCTGTTTTGATGCCAAAGACTATGATCAAGCATTTGATCTGTATTCCAAGGCTCTGTCAACTGTGGGGGACAAGGCCGGCGTCAAGAATTTTTTACTTTGCGCTATGGGAACCATTTGTGAATTGAAAAATGATCTGGAAAAGGCAAAATCTTATTACTTGCAGGTGGATGAGGGTGAATCAAGCCTTTTGAAGGATGATGCCCGGTTTTCCCTGGCATTGCTTTATGAAAAACTCAACGATGCGGATGCCGGGCGTCAGATGTACGAAAAAATTGCTGAAAGCCCGGGGACTTCCATGTATAAGGACATAGCTCAGGCCCGGATCAATAAATAGTGTTTGAACAAAAAGCCACCCATCTGCGGCGTTGCAGAAAAATTTGCAATCCTCACATACATTAGTATGCTCCGGTTACAAATTTTTCAGCGCCTTGCTTGCATCTGGGCAACTTTTTGTCCAAACATTGTGTATATAGGTGTAAACTAAAAAAGGCTGCCTGGGCGGGGCAGCCTTTTTTAGAAAAGGAAAAAAAGATGAAAAAACTAACCTTGGTTAGTGATAATTATTAAATGCAATTCTCCTGCCATATGATTTGATTTGATCCTTAAGATTTATAACTATCTGAAAAGTATTAATTTATTTTTATTGTTTCTGAAAGATGCGATGGCCGCCCATGTGGGCGTGGCATGAATGCGTTCAAGATTTTGAACGTTAATCGGGCAGTTTTTTTAAAAATAGAGCGTGACCCAGAAATAAAGATCTTTTCTGCGGTTCAATATTTTGAACCCTGATTCTCTGTTATTTATTATGAAGGTTTAACTCCTTGTCTATATTGAATTTTTTTAGCTTTTGATTCAATCCGCTTTTCCCGATACCAAGGAGCTTTGCTGCTTTGGTCTGGACGTTACCTGCCTTCTTCATTGCCCGCAGGATCATCCTTTTTTCCACTGCGGCAAGGGTTTCGGATAGGCCTACGCCATCAGGGATGCCGTCAAGCTGAAGTGTGCCGGATTTGGGGCTGCGGATCTTGGAAGGAAGGTCTGAGGCTGTGATTATGCTGCCCGGGGCCAGGATGACAGCCCTTTCAATGACATTTTCTAACTCCCTGACGTTGCCTTTCCACTCATAGTCGCACAGTCGCTGGACGGCTTCTTTGTCAATATCGGTCACAATCCCGGCAGCCTCCGGCCCCTGGGTGTATTTTTTTATGAAATGATTAATAAGCAAAGGAATGTCCTCCAGTCGGTCACGCAAGGGGGGGATATTGGCTTTTACTACGTTGAGACGATAGTACAGGTCTTCTCTGAAGTTGCCTTTTTTGACTTCATCTTCCAGGATTTTGTTGGTAGCCGCAATGAGCCTGAAGTCCACAGGTATGCTTACGGTGCCGCCAACCCGCTCCACGGTACGTTCCTGGAGCACCCGCAACAGTTTAACCTGGAGCGGCATGGGCAACTCTCCGATTTCATCCAAAAAAAGTGTGCCTTTGTCTGCCATTTCAAACCGGCCTTTTTTCATCCCCACCGCTCCGGTGAACGCCCCTTTTTCATGCCCGAAAAGTTCGCTTTCCAGAAGAGATTCAGCAAAGGCCGAGCAATTCACCGCAACCAGGGGCTGGTCTTTGCGCATGCTGTTGTAATGAATCGATTTGGCCACAAGTTCCTTGCCGGTGCCGCTTTCTCCTTCAACGAGTACCGAGGCACTGGTCGGGGCCACCTTTTTGATGATTTCGTATAGCCCCTGCATGGGCTTGCTTTTACCAATGATGTTGTCAAACTGGTATCGGGACTGGATGGCATCTTTTAAAAGCGTGTTCTCCCGGACAATTTTGGACATGGACAGTGCTTTGGCAATATGAGCAATGAGCGCTTCGTTTTCAAACGGTTTTAAGATAAAGGTGTAGGCCCCCTTGTGCATGGCCTCAACAGCCTTTTCCACGCTGCCGAATGCTGTCATGATGATCACCGGAAGATCCGGTTTGATCTGTTTGGCCTTTTCCAACAGGTCAATGCCGGACATGCCCGGCATCTTGACATCGGATAGAACCAGGTCAATGGGTTGAGAAGTTAAAATGTCCAGTGCTTCCATGCCGCTTGACGCGGTGAACGGGGTATAGCCTTCTTCCGACAGCACCTCTCCTATAATCATTGGGTAGTGTTTTTCGTCATCAACAATCAATATCTTTTCCATTAATCACTCCCGGATATTTTACGGCGCTGCGGGCAGGCGTATTTCCACTCTGGTACCACAGGGTTCCCCATTGGCTATGCTGATTTCGCCCTGGTGCGCTTGAATAATGTTTTTAATAATGCCAAGCCCTAAACCGGTTCCCATCTCCTTTGTGGTAAAAAAGGGCGTCCAAATTTTTTTTAAAATTTCTTCGTCAATGCCCGGTCCCGTATCTGTAAAACCGGCATAAACAAATCCCGGCGCATGCCATGTGGTAATGGTGATGCTTCCATTTTCATGGTCCATGGCCTGAAATGCATTTAAAAAAATATTTAAAAACGCCTGGTAGAGCATGGCTGGGTCGCCGAGAATATCAGAAGGGTTTTTCTGGTATTCCCGGATAATTTTGATCTTATTGTGCTCCTCTGAAGACGATAAGAAAGCGATGTTTTTTTCTATAATGTCTTCCAGGCAGCACGGCCTTAAGTCTGCGATTTTAGGTTTTGCAAAATCAAGAAAATCTGTGATGATGCGATCTAAGCGGGTAGATTCTTCAACAATTATCCCTGGGATGCTGCTGCTCGGGTCCAATTTTGCCATCTTTTTTTTCATCAGCTGCGCTGAGCTTTTTATAATGCCTAAGGGATTGCGAATTTCGTGTGATACACCGGCTGTCATTTCACCGATTGCGGACAGGTGCTCTGCCTGACGCAGTTTTTCTTCAAGCTTGAGCCGTTCTTCCGCCCTGCGTTCAATAATTTTTTCTCCATGTTTCACCACGAATCGAAGAATAAGGAAAAGAATACCCATGATGATTGCGCAACTGACGACGATCAACCCCTGGAGTTTGAAAACCTGTTGATAATCGTCCGATACATCTCTGATAATTTCAATCACGCCGATGACCATCCTGTCCTTTTCCCGGGTGAGTTGGACTTCCTGCATCAAAGGGGCAAAGGTGACAATTTTTGTCTCTTTGGGGAACCAGAATGTCAGTTCCATCCAGTTGCCCTGCTGAACCAGTTTGGAAATAACCTCCTTATTCATGGCTTTTTCATAGTGGACACCACCGGCATTTTTTTTACCGATCTGAGCTTTATCCAGGCTGTAGGCAATCACATTGTCTGTTGCATATATATTGACCATTTCGACATGGAAACTGTGCAGGGTGCTTTTAACAACTGTGTCAAGAAGTCTATATTGGCTAGGTTCACGTAATTTTATTTCTCCATGTTTGAAAACCACAGGCCAGACAAATCTTAAAAAGATCTGGTGATTTAGATTCTCCACTAAAAGCCGGTTATATTCTTTACTTTTCTCAAGTAGTATTTTTCTTACCCAGTGGGCATTCAACGCTGCAATAACAATGGTTGCCGTCAGCATGACAACAAGGCTTGAGACAGTAAAGGCTTTGACGAGAACAAAAGGTCGGGTCCCGGAATTGCCGGGATCTTTCTGCTGCTTTTTTTTCAAATTAATCCGTTTTTGTAGTGTTGCTATGAAAAAAAATCATATTTTTTTGGGGGTTAAAATTTGACAAATACTTTTTTTATCTGTTATTCAATTAGTTAAATAATGTGATTCTACTTGACTTTGCGTACATTTCGTATCAAATATATAGTTATATTAACGCAGGATATCAATAATTATTATTTGCATTCTTAAGTTCACATCCTTTGCGACAGCCACAATTGAGGATAGATGCGTATGATATTCGGAAAAAAAGATCACCTTGTCGGTTTAGACATCGGGGCTGCTTTTGTGAAAGTGGCCGAACTAAAAACGACCAAAAAAGGCCCTGTTCTTCATAAATTCGGTACTGCAAAGGTTCCCGAAGGAATGATTCAGGAGGGCCGGGTTGCCGATATGGAGGGGCTGGCTGAAATTATTCGTTCCTTATTCCAGTCTCAGAAAATCAAGGAAAAGAATGTAGCGCTTTCAACCGGCGGTCATTCAGTAGTGGTGAAAACGATCAGCACATCAAAGGTTCCGGATGAGCAGCTGCATCGAAATATCCGGGCTGAAGCTGAGCAATATATCCCATACGACATAGATGATGTTAATATTGATTATCAGATTCTAGGTGACAGCGAGTTTTCAGCGGAACAGATGAATGTGCTTCTTGTCGCGGTGAGACAGGATTTGGTGGATGAATATGTCGAGCTGATTCGTATGGCGGGCCTTAATCCCGTTATTATTGACGTGGACGCGTTTGCGCTTCAAAATATTTATGAAACCCTTCCCGATGTTGATCATGATCGCATAACCCTGTTGCTGGATGTCGGGGCCTCCAAAACGAGTGTGAATATACTTGAGAATAATAATTCCAAGATGATGCGGGATATGACCAATGGCTGTGAGCAGCTCGTTTCCGTTGTCAGTGAACGACTTGAAATTGACCGGGAAAAGGCATTGCAGATCATTATGGGCGAGGTCGATTATCCGGAATCCGAACAGGCGTTGGAGGAGCTTTATGAAATGGTTGTCGGCAACTGGTCTTCGGATATCTGCGAGGTGGTGTATACTTTTGAGTCCAGCCCCGGTAATGCCCGGGTGGAAAATATTGTTGTCAGCGGCGGGGGCGGCTTCATCGACCTGCTGACTGAAAAATTGACTAACGAGCTGAAGGTAACGGTGTCAAAGATTAATCCCTTTGCCGGACTGGTCAGCGATTCAAAAGAACTTGGCGAGCTGGAAGCGTATCAGCTTCTGGCCCCCATTGCACTGGGGCTTGCCATGAGACGGGTGAATGATAAATGATACGAATTAATCTGTTGCCGTTCAGGCTTGCCAGAAAAAAGGAGAATATCCGTCGCCAGGTCTCCATATTTTTCCTTTCCCTTGCTTTGATTATTCTGGCATTGGGTTGGGTGACTTTTGCGATGGATAATAAAATTAGTCAGACACGCAGTGAGGTTGCCCGGGTCAAGGCCGAAAGCCTAAAGTATAAAAAAAAGGCGGATAAGGTTACCCGAATTAAAAAAGACTTGGCGATTTTGGAGAATAAACTGGCCATCGTAGCGAATTTGAAAAAAAGAAGGAATGAACAGCAGGTATTGTTAGAGCAGTTGGCAGATAGACTTGAAAAAACAAAAATGTGGCTGTCCAGTGTGGCCGCAGATACCAAGGCCGTTTCTATAAAAGGGATTGCCTTTGATAACCCGACTATTGCCGCATTCATGAGAAATCTTGAACGTTCTAAAATGTTTGGGGCAGTGGACTTAAAGCGGTCTCAGACAAAAGTTATTGGCGGTGATATTCGGTTAAAGGCCTTTGAAATAACTTGCAAAAAGATACAGCCTGCAAAGCCTGATAAGGATGGGAAGTCCAAAAAAGGGAAAAAATAATGGCCGGGAAAAAGAAAGATCGCACTGTAAAACTAAGTGAAAAAATGGATCTCCTGTTTGAAAAGATAGGCGCGTTGACAAGAATCCAACGCCTGCTTATCTGTCTAGGCACATTGGGTATCATTGGTGCCGGTTTTTATTTTCTGTTACTCTCCCCAAAGCTTGATGCCCTTACGGCAGCCAGACAAGATTTGGAAAAACAGAACAATCTTTTGTCTACTTATAAGAGCAAAGCAAAAGCCCTTGAAAAGGTGGAAGCCCAGATGGCCCAAGCCCGGGAAAAGTTCAACATTGCCATGACCGCCCTGCCGGATAAAAGAGAACTGCCGTCTTTGCTGGATGAAATATCCAAGGCTGGAAGGGATGCCGGCCTCGAGGTCCAGCTGTTTGCGCCCCAGAACATGGTGACGAAGGCCTCCTACATAGAGATCCCATTGTCCATGACGGTTTCCGGCCGTTACCACCAGATGGCCGAATTTTTTTACCGGGTTGCAGGACTCAATCGTATTGTCAATATGTCGTCCATAAATATGAATCGGGTATCAGGAAAAGACGCGGCTGACAAAAATAAGATTCAGATGAAATGCGTGGCCGTTACCTATATGTTTGTTGAACCCAAAGAAGATAAGAATGCTGGTAAGAAAGGCAAGAAGAGACGCAAAAAAAGGTAGAGGGTGTCGGATATGCAAAAAACAATGAAAATATTCTGTGTGGTTGGCTTGGGTGTCTTATTATTGTTCGTATCCGCCTGTAATGAGGAACCGGCCCCGAATCCAAAAATGACAAAGCCAAGCCAGGTGGTTTCCAAACCTATTTCAAAATTAAATCCATCGGCAAAGAAATCGTCCGTTTCCGTGGATGCAGAGAAAAAGCAGGCTTCGGTTTCTGATGTGCCCCCTGCCCGGAATTTTGTGAAAAATAGCCAGATTGGGGGCGGCATTGATGGTTCAGAAGGGGTACAAAAAACGGGGATTTCTAAGCCCATGGAAAAATATAACAGCAATAACCGGGTGGATCCCTTCGTTCCTTTGATAGCAGAAAAAAATGTTTCTGCCGAATCAGAATCCTCCGAGGATTCAAAGCCCAAAAGGACATTGACTCCTCTGGAAAAATTGGCCTTAAGCCAGGTTAAGCTGGTGGCGGTTGTTGAAATGCAGAACCGGACCATTGCCATGGTGGAGGAGGCTACCGGCAAAGGGTATGAGGTTGCCGTTGGTACGTATATTGGGCCAAATGGCGGTAGGGTGACCGCCATCACCCAGGAAGGAATTAAAATCGAAGAAAAAGTAAAAGATTATCAGGGAAAACATCATAAGCGGTATGAGGAGATTAAATTTCATAAAAGTGAGGATGGGGAATAAGATGATGGTTAATTATCGATCTTCTGGAAGACATTATGGGACTGGTCTTATCATGTCGGTTCTGCTGCTTGCCTTTACGGCAGGGTGCGTTACTCAAAAAAATGCAGCACCGGCAAGTACCGTCAAGGTGCAGGAAAGTCGGACTGCTCAAGGCGATTCGGCCGATTTACCCAATACGGTTGATAAAATTTGGGTCAATCCGGAAAAAGAGACGTTTGAGGTATGGATACAGGGTTCTCCGGGGTTGGATGATTATACCTCCATTAAACAGGCTTTTCCCTTTGCTGTAAGTGTCTATCTGTCCAATGTCCATCTTGCCCCAGGTGTGGATGCAGGGCCTTTTTCCGACTCCCGTGTCAGCGGTATAAAAATCGGATTTATTGATGAGGCCCAGACCACTGTCAAGGTTGATATTCTGCTAAAGGCGGATTTGCCGTATGTTGTGGAGGAAAAGCCGGGGCGTCTGGGTATCATTCTCAAGGGCAGGCAGTCCTCTTTTGAATCGACGGCTGGGGCAGATCCTGTTATGGAAGAACCCGCACTGGACTTGAAAGATGCTTCGGTACTACCTGAAAATGTTCCTATTCCTGAAACAACAGCACATCTGACCCATATTGAATTTGAGAACAACGATCTTGGTCAGTCTGATATTCAGATTCTAACGGATCATCCGGTTCGATACGAAACAATTCAGAACCGCAATAATTCTATAGGACTGATATTGTATAATACAATGGTCCCCTTGTACCATCAGCGTCCTCTTATAACACGGTATTTTAATTCTGCCGTGGAGCAGGTCATGCCCCGGCCAAATCCCGCAAATCCCAATGATACATTGGTGGATATTCAGATCCGGGAAAAAGTGCCGTTTCAAGTGGTTCAAACCACCAAGGGCCTTCATATGACCTTTGAAGCGTCTACCATCGCGCCACCTGAATTTGATAAATCAAAAGCGCATATGCACACCGCTCAAAAGTCTACTGAGGATGTTGAAGAATCAGATCAGGGACTGTTAACGGCCCAGGAAAAAAAGAATTCTCCAGACCAGGATCCTTTGCTGAATCCCGCCTCGGTCAGGTACACCGGTGAAAAAATCAAACTGGATTTTTATGAGACGGATATTAAAAACGTTTTCAGGATTTTGAAAAGTGTGAGCGGCAAGAACTTTGCCATTGATAAGGATGTGAATGGTAAGGTTACATTGAGTCTTCAAGACCCGGTTCCCTGGGACCAGATACTTGATCTTGTTTTGAAAATGAACGGCCTTGGTAAAAAAATGGAGGGCAATGTTATTCGCATTGCCACCACGGCAACCCTTGCCAAGGAGGAAAACGAACGTCAGGAAGCCATTGCGGCCCGGCAGAAATCCGAAAATCAAAAAAAGGCATTAGAACCCCTTGTCACCGAATATATCCCAGTCAACTATTCGGATGCAAAGGCGGATATTGAACCCCATGTTTCCCAGATTTTGACCGCTGATCGGGGCAAGATTTCGGTGGACACCCGTACCAATATGCTGATCATCACCGATACCCAGGCCAAAATTGATCAGGCCAATGATTTGATCTACCGTCTGGATAAGGTGACACCTCAGATCATGATTGAGGCCAAGGTGGTAGAGGTCACCAAGGAGTTTTCTAGAAGTTTCGGGGTCAACTGGAATTTGTCCAATGATGCTGATGTGCTATCGGATTTTGTGGATGATTTCTCGGTGTCTGTTAACGGCGCGGGATCTAACGTGGGGGTCTCCGGTGATTTCTCTTTTTTCGGGCTGTTCGGATCGTCTGTCAGCGCACTGAATGCTCAGCTTGAGGCCTCTGAAGAACAGGGTGATGTCAGGATTGTATCCTCTCCAAGAATTTTGACCCTGGACAATAAAAAAGCCATGATTAAGCAGGGGCAGGAGTATGCCTATCTGGAGCGTGATGATTCAGGCGGCTCTTCTGTTGCATATAAAGATATTGATTTGTTGCTGGAAGTAACGCCCCATGTTACCCCGGACAACAGAATTTCCATGACTGTGCGGTTGACCAAAAATGACGTTGCCAGCATCAGTTCCGATGGTGTCCCGACCCTGGCGACCAATGAGGCGGAAACAGAACTTTTGGTCAATAATAACGATACGGTTGTTATCGGTGGCGTGGTTAAGACGACCCAGAGCCATGACGTCGATGGTGTCCCATTTTTGGCCGGCATTCCGGGGTTAGGCTATCTTTTTGGCTCAAAATCCAAGGCTGATGATCGAAATGAACTGCTAATTTTCCTGACGCCTTCTATTGTTATGCTTGAGCAGAAAAAACATATTGTTCAATAGCTATCTATTAGGCTACAAGTTCTGCCTGGCAGATTGATAAATTTTTATGAGAAAGCCTGGGTAAGTTACTCAGATTTTTCAACCATTGTTGTGGGCTGAATCCTGGCTGCGGAGATGTCGGGTCAGCCCATGGCTGTTATGAAAATCGGATATATTTATTATCATGATCCCCATACAAAAATTTAAAGAAATTGTTGGTGATGCGTTTGTCTTTGAAGATGAATCAACCATCCATCGGTATTCCCGGGCTACTCTGCCGAAAGGCACTACGCCCGCAGCTGTTTTAAAACCGTTAAACAGCAGTGAAGTTACGGATATTATAAAAATTGCCAAAGAACATCATGTCGGTATTTATCCGGTGAGTCGGGGGTGTAACTGGGGATACGGCTCGGCCTGTGCTGTGGGGGATGGCCAGGTTATCCTCGATTTGTCAAGGATGAACCGGATTATCCATGTGGATAAGACTCTGGCATATGCCGTGATTGAGCCCGGAGTGACCCAGATTCAGCTCGTATCTTATCTAAAAGAAAATAATATTCCTCTGTGGTTGGACTGCAGCGGATCAGGGCCTGAGGCCAGTATTTTAGGCAATACCATGGAACGGGGGTTCGGACATACGCCTTACGGCGATCATTTTCTGCATTCCTGCGGTATGGAGGTGGTACTAGGGGACGGGCGCACTCTGAAAACAGGGTATGGGCATTATGATAATGCGCAATCCACCTATGTATTTAAATACGGTATCGGGCCTTATATGGATGGGTTGTTTACCCAGTCCAACTTCGGTGTCGTAACCCGGTTGGGAATCTGGTTGATGCCTGTGCCCGAATGTTTGAATATGTTTTATTGTAACGTGCCCCGGGACGAAGATCTGGCAGCCGTTGTGGATGCGTTGCGCCCCCTGAAGCTGAGTGGTCAGGTTAGAAGTCTGATTCATATCGGCAATGATTTGAGGGTGTTTTCTTCCTTCAATCAATATCCTTGGGAGAAGGCTGGGAATAAAACGCCGTTGGCTGATGATTTGCGCAATCATTTCTGCAAAAAAGGCGGATTCGGCGCCTGGAATGTCAGCGGGGCCATCTATGGAAGTCGGGCGCAGGTCAGGATGACACGCAAAGAGTTGAAAAAGGCGTTAAAATCGCTGGGGCAGATTCGGTTTATCGGCGATGGAACCCTTAGAATCATAAATTGTCTGTCTAGGCTGTTCGACTGGTTTTCTCTGCTTCCGGATCTGCAAACCAAATTTAAATCTTTGGATAAAGTGTACGGACTGCTCAAAGGGGAGCCCACAGATGCATTTTTGTTTGGTACGCTGTGGCGTGTCAAAACGCCCGTTAATCCCGGAACCATAGCCGATCCCCTTGATTTTAATGCCGGCATGATGTGGATCGCCCCGATCATGCCTATGACCGGAGAGACGGCAGAGCGTTTGATTCAATTGGTAAACCCGGTATTTGACAAATACGGTTTTGAACCCTTAATCACTGTGTCGCTGATCACGGAACGGGCGATGGTCAGTGTTATTACCATCGCCTATGATAAGGATAATCCTGCAGAATGCAAAAGGGCACAGGAATGTTATGATGCTTTTTTCAGCCTGATCATGTCCCAGGGATATGTGCCGTATAGAACCAATATCCATACCATGAAAAAATTGGCAGATCAATCTCAGACCTTCTGGGAGATAACAAAAGAGATCAAATCGGTATTGGATCCTGAGGGAATCATCGCCCCTGGACGATATCAGCCATTTGACAAGGTATGAATGCGAAATGGGTTTTATTGCAGTTCAAGCAGACGCTGTTCTGCCTTGTAGTAAAGCCTTGAATGTTCAGGGGCCAACTGCTTGGTCACCTGCCAGGCTTTGATGGCCTGCCGGGTCTTGCCACATGCTTCATATGCCTGGGCAAGGTCTTTATGGAATATGGTTGTCTCTGGGGCTCTTTTTATATGTTTTTCCAGATAAGCCACAGCCCTGTCTGACTGTCCAGTTTGTATGTATAGCTGGGCAAGACCATGGATGGCTGGAATAAATCCCGGTACTTCTCGTAATGCTTTGAAAAAATATTTTTGGGCAACAGCGTAGTTCTTCTGTGCCAGTTGTGCCCAGCCGATATTGGCCAAGGGATAATGGGGCGTGGGGTAGGTAATATCTTCAAGAACCTTGTTGAATGTCTCAATGGCAGTATCAAATTTTTCATCCCGAAGGTAGGCTGCTCCAAGATTATTCAGGGCCTCGGTATAATCGGGCTTGATTGATAATGCTTTGTCAAAGGCCTTAATGGCCATATCATCTCTTTCTTTCCCCATGTAGGCCAGGCCCAGACTGTTTTGAATATATGGATCATCCGGGGCCATTTTTTCTGCTTCAAGCAGTTTGTTCAATGCCGCTGTATAATTTCCCTGGACCTGAAACACATCACCCTCTTTTTTAATGGCCTGGGCGATTTTGTTTTGTTTTTGGTTTTGTACTGTTGGGGTGCAGGATGCCGTGACGGCACAGATACAGATCAGGATAAATAATTTTGTTTTCATTGGGCCGGCTCCTTGTCTAACATAATCACATTAATTTTTTCATTTTTCAGAAAGGTTGTGGCACTTTTGAAAAGAGGCGTTCTGGTCAAAAAAAGTTTATCTATATCTTTTTCTGCGTAAACCCCCGGGATACTTTTTACTTTTCGATCAACATTGAATGATGGGTTTTTCCATACTTGATATCCAAGTTGGGAAAAAAGGCGGATACAAGTTTCTTCAAAGGTGAAATTCGGCGGCAGGTTCAGTATCCGGTATCCCTGGTTTTTCAGGCGTTCAAGGGCACTGCCGTATACGTTTCCCAAATTGATTAAAATATCCGGGGCATGTTCATGGGTGATCCTGCCCAAAGAGACCGTCATCTTTACTGTGTTAAAAGATATGGGGAGCGACACCTGGGGGGTATAGGCGTATGGCGTGTCGGCCAGAAGGATACGGATCAATGATTCCTGGGATTTAGGGATATCTTTCATGGTCTGTGCGTAACGCACGGCACTGAGGCTGAGGAATTCACTGAATTTTTTAAATTCCAGATTTTTCCAATAGGCTTTCATGGCGGAAACAAGATCAGGGTCCAAAGACGCTTCAGTGACATCAGACCCGAGCAGCACGGTTTTCTTGCCGGTATCGTCATTGATGACCGGTGTCTTTGACAAATCAATGAAATTCGGCGAGGATTCATGATTATCGAGAGGGAAAAACAATTTGCCCTGGTGCATAAGGTGTCCTTGGATAAGCTGGGTGTAGCGTTTCAGGTGTGCCAACTCATCCCTGGAGATGGGTTTTGACTTATGTGGCTCTTTTCGGTTTTTTTCAGGGGTGGCCTTTGCAATAGGCGTATCTTCTTTTCCCATGGTAACGAAAGTGCTGAACCAGGGCTGGGAAAGAATTGAAGGATCAGGGATTACGATGTTTGTGCCCTGGTAGATATGATTAATGTCCTTAATGTCCGGATTCAGGTGAAGCACCGCTTGCTCACCCGTCTTGGATACAGTTCCAGCGGATATTAAAAATTCTTTAGAAAGCAGTCCTGATATGGTGTCTCCGGCTTTGACCTTGTGGGTATGGGTATGCCGGGATAACGTGTCGGGCGTCATTTGGGCAGAGAATGCCAGCATGGGTACTTCTACAGTGCCGTTGTCGGTCTGTTCGTAAGCATTTTTATCCACTTGTTTAAGGGGGATCATAACCCGGCTGCCGGGAGAGATGGCATCAATATTGTCGATTTTGGGATTGATGTGTTTAAATATTTTTAAGAACAGTGGAAAATCCGATGCGGATATTTCTCCTTTCTGGCGAAAAATTTTATACAGCCATTCATTTTCTTGAACCAGGTAGGGTTCACACAGGTACGTTCGATTATCGTAGGTGAAAAGGGAATATTTTTTAAAACTGGTTTTCACCCCGGCTGCTGAAAAAGCGGCACAAGGGGTGAAAACCAATATCACCGGGATAATAACACCTCTTATTATGGCGGCCCGGAAAAAAGACATAAATTAAAGTCCTAAACGGGTGGCGATTTTTTGGGACACATCCTTTACGAATTTTTCAAATTGGGAGGATCCAAGGGGATTTTCCTGGGACGGAACCAAGTCCGGGTCGTCGGGTGAAACAAAATCCGGTAAATTAATAAAACGGCTGTCAGATGAAATGCCGTAGGCGTCAGACAATTCACCTTTAAAGTAGAGGTCCTGGAAGCCTGAGAATTTGATGGCATGTGCCGTGGCATCTAGAATGACGGTTTCGTTGTCATTCACAAGGTTTGATGCCTTTGCCTGGACCATTCCCGCAAGACACTCGCCGCCCTGGGTGCAGGTAATATGCCCGTTCTGGTTGGCTGTCAGCTGCCAGTCCATGATTTGTTGCTCTTTTACCTGGACCACAAAAACATTTCTGTGGCCGCTGGCCGCATCATATTCCCGGGCAATTTGAATCACCCGCGGCATGGATACGGGATTTCCGATCATGGCTGCCTGGGCAACGCTTGGCTGGGTCTGAACCGGCTTAAATTCACGTTTGCTCTCATCGGGCTCAAGGTAATATTTGTATACCGGATCTGCATGTTCGGACTGAACCCCGATGATTTTTGGCAGTTTATCGATAATACCGGTGTTATAAAATTTTAAGAACCCATTCATGACCGCTGAAATATTGCCGGCATTGCCGATGGGTACCATGACCACTTTTTTGTCCATATCCCAGTCAAAGTCCTGGGCAATTTCATATGAGTAGGACTCCTGGCCAAGTATCCGCCAAGCGTTTTTGGAGTTGAGCAGTGCAACGGGATAACTTGATGAAAGGTGCTCCACAACTTTCATGCAGTCGTCAAAAACCCCTGGGATTTCAAACACCCTGGCACCGCTTCCCAGGGGCTGGGCCAACTGGGCGGATGTGACTTTTTTATGGGGTAAAAGTACGGCCGATTTTACTTGGGACCCTAAATAAGAGGCATAAAGAGCAGCTGATGCCGAGGTATCTCCAGTGGAGGCACACACCGATATCACCTCGGATACCAGTCCCTGGTCAATGAGAAATTTAATGCTGGACAGGGCAGAGGCCATGCCCCGGTCTTTAAATGAGGCTGACGGGTTCTGACCATCGTTTTTGTAATAGAACTTTACCCCGGTTCTTTCCTGGAGTCCGGCGTTGGCTTCCACCATTGGTGTGTGCCCTTCACCCAGATAGATGATGGACTCAAGGGGGATGCTGGGGCCGATGAATTCGTGATACCGGTAAATTCCTTTAAGGGCCGGGATCTTAAGCATTTTACGGTAATCAAAGATTTTCTGCCAGGTTTCGCCTGAAACGTCTTTAAGCCGGTCTTTATTTCGGTCGTGGATCAGTAGTACCTGGTTACACGCAGGACACACGTATAAAAGCTCTTCAATGCCGTATTCTGCACCGCAGCCAAGGCATTTATAGTACATCTCCCCCTTGGGCGAGGGGATGATATTCGGTCTGATATCTTCTGGAAACAGATCAAGATTCGTGTTCAATTACTTCTAAGCCTCCCATGTACGGTACCAGCGCCTTGGGCACTTTGACGGTTCCGTCTTCCATTTGATAGTTTTCAAGAATTGCTGCAAAGGTTCTGCCTACGGCCAGTCCGGACCCGTTCAGGGTATGGCAGAATTCAGGTTTTTTGACATTTTCCCGGCGGAATCGGATATTTGCCCGTCTGGCCTGGAAATCAAGGCAGTTTGAACATGAGGATATCTCTCTGTATTTATCCTGGCCGGGCATCCAAACTTCAATGTCATAGGTTTTGGTGGCGGAAAATCCCAAATCCCCGGTGCACAAGGTCACCACCTGGTAGGGCAGTTCCAGGCGCTGGAGAATATCTTCGGCATTGGCCAGTAATGATTCAAGCTCATCGAATGAGGTTGCAGGAGAGGTGATTTTTACCATTTCCACTTTGTTGAACTGGTGCTGTCGGATCAGCCCTTTGGTATCTTTGCCGTAGGAGCCTGCTTCGGACCTGAAACAGGGCGTGAATGCCGTGAATTTTAAGGGTAACTTGGATTCATCCAGGATTTCTCCGGCCGGGATGTTGGTCATGGGGACCTCTGATGTGGGAATCAGGTAGTAATCCCAGCCCTCAAGTTTAAACAGATCTTCTTCAAATTTAGGTAACTGGCCCGTGCCGGTCATGGTCTCTTTATTTACGATAAACGGCGGTAACACTTCCGTATACCCGTGCTCTGTGATGTGAATGTCCAGCATGAAATTAATTAAGGCCCGCTCCAGGCGAGCGCCTGCGCCTATGTACAAAGGAAATCTGGAACCGGCAAGTTTTGCTGCACACTTAAGATTGAGAATACCCAAGTCTTCGGCAATGTCAGCATGATCCTTGATTTGAAAATCAAAGGAGCGGGGGGACCCCCATGTCTTTTCATGCCGATTTTCAGTATCATCGTTTCCCATGGGGACATCTTCATGGGGCAGATTGGGAATATTAATAAGAAACGCCTTGATCCAGGCCTCCAGTTCATTGAGTGTTTTGTCCATTTCCTTGATTTGTTCAGAAACGCCTTTCATTTTATCTATGCTTGGCTGGGCGTCCTGGCCGGATTTCTTCATTTTGGCTATTTCATCGGAAACAGTATTTCTTAGATGGCGTAACTCTTCAATATCAATTAAGAGGGCTTTTCTTTTTTCCTCATTTTCGAGAAATGGGGAAAAATCAATGTTTGCCCGGCGTTTTTTCATGCCCTGGACAACAGTATCCAGGTCGTTTTTAATCAATTTTAGATCAAGCATTTTTGATTTTTGTCCTGCATGATTATAGGGTTGAAGGGTGGCTGGTTATAATATTTTCACAATTATATTCAGATAACACGGGCCATGTAAACAGTCAATGATTATTGCCGGTTGACAATTGCCGGACAGTGTTTAATATTTCTCAAAAAATTTATTGTGTAATAATCTAAGGAAACGATTATGGATGAAGCGAAAAGTGCTAAAAACAGCGTGTTAAGCCAAGTGGCTGAGCGTATGAACTCCTTGTCCCCGGAACAGATTGAAGAGAAATACAATATTATTGAGAATAAATTGTTTGAATTTGCAAATTTTTTAGAATCCCATCAGGTGTTCCTGTACCCGCCCGGGAGTAAAGAAATTCCTACCGAAAAAATCATCCGGAAAGCAATGGAAATAGAAAAAAGTATTATTCTTCCGGTGTTTACGGATGTTAAAAATACTTTTCTTTTGTATAAAATTAGTAACTTTGACAAGGATCTGGTTTCCAACGCCCATGACATGCTGGAGCCTAATCCTGAACGGTGCAAGAAAATAGCCCTGGACGATGTCGATATTGCCATTATCCCGGGTCTGGCCTTTGATGACAAGGGTGGACGTATGGGGTTCGGGAACAATTACTATTCAAAGTTGATTACAAAGTTACCGGAAACATGCCGCAAGGTCGCTTTGGCTTATGAGGAGCAAATTGTTGACCAGATTCAGATGGAATCAAGAAAGTATACAGTAGATATTATTATTACCGATACCCGGGTAATTTATAAGATTTAGTAATACGAAAAGGCAGAACTTAAAAGGACTCGGAAAGAATAAGCGTCACATTGTTTGTCCCAGTTTTTTTGCGAGTCCTTACATATTTCCAAGGGCATGTCTGAATGCCTTCAAGTCTTCGGTTTTTCCCATCACAATCAATGTGTCGCGGGGATGGATAATCGTTTCAAAATGGGGGGCAAACTCCATGTGACCTGATTTTTCTTTGATGGCAATAATGATCAGGTTGTAATTTTGCCGAATACCCGAATCTTTAAGCGGTTTCCCTGCATAACTTGATGTCTCCGGCACAAAGGCCTCTTCAATCTGTATGGCATCGCTTTCCCGGGACAGTGCTGTGTTCAGAAAATTGGAAACCGTGGGGCGTAATAATTTCAACCCCATGGAAACCCCGCCGATATCATAGGGGGATTCCACTTGGGTGGCACCGGCCACATATAGTTTTTTTCTCACCATGGGGTTTGATGCCCGGGCCATAATGTAGATGTCGGGATTAAGCTGCCTGGCTGTGAGCACCAGGAACACATTTTCCGTATCCGTTGCAAGGGCTGCCACCAGCGCTTTTGCCCGTTTAATCCCAGCTTTTTCCAGAACGTCCTCATTGCCGGCATCCCCGATAATATAATGAATTTTGTCCTTTTCCAGGATTTCTTTGAGTTCTTCACTCTGTTCCACCACAACAATGTCTCGGGTATCTTCTGCAACGAATTTACACAGGACTCTGCCGATGCGACCGTAACCGCAAACAATGTAATGATCGTTCATTTTTTTTATTTTGCTGTTCAAACGCTGCCTCCCCAGCATGCTTTTAATTTCACCATCCACCACCGAACTGATGAAAACGCCACCTAGATATAGAAAATATCCTACGCCCGTAAATATCAGAAAGATTGTGAATAACCGTCCACCGTCAGACATGTCGTGGACCTCAAGAAAGCCCACCGTGCTCAAGGTTATGGCCGTCATATATGCCGAATCCAAAAGCCCCCAGCCTTCAATGGCCATGTACCCGCTTGTACCAAATATAAAAAACAGAACCGCGATAAATACGGTAATCTTCATTTTTGACGTTTTATCCATGGCATTTTATTTACTTTTACTTACGGGCAAATGCAAGGGAAAGATGCAAGGCGGCTAATTACCACAACGGCTCTGATTACAGGCTTTAAACTCGTTTTCTAATGCTTGACGGCCCTGGTGGTTGCTGGTATTAAAAGATCATGACCGACGAATCTACAAAATTTTCGCACTGGCGCAGGGATATGGTGGAAAAACAGATCATTGCCAGAGGGATAATCGATCCTCTGGTGATTCAGGCCATGCGCCAAGTGCCCCGCCATCTTTTTGTCAGTGAGGCTCTTGTAGACAGCGCTTATGGAGATTTCCCGCTGCCCATCGGTGAGGGTCAGACCATTTCCCAGCCTTTTATCATCGCCGAAATGACCCAGGGGTTGACTCTGACAGGTCAGGAGAGAGTCCTTGAGATCGGTACGGGTTCCGGTTACCAGGCTGCTGTGTTGTCCCGGATTGTTTACAAGGTGTATACCATTGAACGCAATAATACCCTTTATCTGCGGACCCGGAAACTGTTTGATCACTTGAAATACCATAATATCGTTACCCGCTATTCCGACGGCACCCAGGGCTGGAAAGCCGAAAGCCCCTTTGATGCTATTATTGTTACGGCCGGGGGTAATCAGGTTCCTGAACCTCTAGTGAACCAACTCGTTGAGGGAGGGCGCCTGATCATCCCTGTCGGTGGACTTCATTCCCAGGAGCTTTTACGTATTGAAAAAACCAGTACCGGCATCAGAACGGTTAATCTTGGGGGCTGCCGTTTTGTTAAGCTTATTGGCGAACACGGATGGTCCTCGTAAGTATTTGAACGCCGCAAGTGGGCAACCTTTCGTCCAAACACGGGGGCTGTTTAGGCTTTATTGACGCCTGCTATCTGATCAACTCACCTGAATATATATTGAGGTAAATTTCCATGTCTTATTCTTCTTCTGCTACTTCGGCAACCATAAAAGAGTTGCTTATGGGGTTCTGTTTAGGCGTTGCAAATATTATCCCGGGGGTTTCCGGCGGGACCTTTCTGCTGGTGTTTGGAATATATGAACGGGTCTTTTTAATTTTAAACCAGATCAATAAATCCTTTGTTCTCAAATGCCTTGAACTTCTTTTCTTTTGTTTCAGACACCCGGTCCAAGGGGTTAAAAATGTGTGTACATTTTTAAGGGAAACCGGCTTTTTGTTTCTGTTTAAACTTGCCGTCGGGACCGTCGCGGCCATCCTTGCTCTGTCGAGTCTGATGAAATATCTTTTACTTCATCATTTCAGTGTAACCTATTCTCTTTTTTTCGGTTTGATTCTGGTTTCAATCATCATACCGATAAAGATGCTCAGGCGTTTTGATGTTTGGGCCGTGCTTTGTATTTTGGCCGGTATCGGTCTTACCGTGTGGGTATCAGCTATGGTAAATCCCTATGATAAGATCAAGATTAAGTCCGATCATCTTGCCAGGGCCTACCAGGTCCAGCCCCCTTCCACTGCAGGACAAAATACCGTGTCAGAATCGGGGGAAATGGGTTCAACGGTCGAAGAATACTCTTCCAGGTACTATCTGTATATTGCACTTTGCGGAGCCCTTGCCATTTCCGCAACCGTGTTGCCGGGGGTCAGCGGTTCCCTGGTTCTGATTTTAATGGGAAGTTATTTTGACGTTATTTCAGCCATATCCGAATTGAAATCTTTTCATTTGGAGACATTGGTTTTTCTGGGGGTATTCGGTCTGGGGGTCGTTTTCGGCGGTCTTTTGTTTGCCCGGCTGGTTAGTTTTGTCCTTTTCCGGTTTTATAATGCCACCATGGGTTTTTTAGGCGGACTGATGGCTGGCTCGCTTTATGCGTTGTGGCCCTTCAAAAAGACCGTGATCATGGCGCAGCAGTATGTCAAACAGGCTGGGGAGATCATCCGGCTTGAGAATGTGGCGGTCCAAACCAATGTCAATGTTCTTCCAACCAGTCATGATCCGGTGATTGCCGCTTTTGTTTTTTTTGTACTTGGCGGTATTATCATGATGTTTTTTGTCAGGCATGAGGCTGCCGCGTCAACTGCAGACCGGTAAACGGGCTAAGCTTTTATCGCTGTTTGGGAAAATTTGAGCCATGATGAACCACGATGATTTTTTAAAAATAGAAGAACAGTTTTATGCGTATACCAAACCCTTTGTGGACAGGGCCAAAGATGCCTACCCATTTGTGCTCAAACAGGAACACACTGCCAGGGTCTGTAGGGCCATGGAAATGCTTTGCGCATCCCTTGAGCTTGACGCATCGAAAACTGCCCGGGCCTGTGCGGCTGCTATGGTTCATGATATGGGGAGATTTCCTCAGTTTGCTGTTTTTCACACCTATTCCGATGCCCGTTCCAAAAATCATGCAGCTTTAGGATGCCGGGAAATTGTGCGCAGTAAGATTCTTTCTCATTTATCCGTTACGGACAGACGGTTGA
Organism: uncultured Desulfobacter sp.; assembly: GCF_963677125.1. Classification (NCBI taxonomy): domain Bacteria; kingdom Pseudomonadati; phylum Thermodesulfobacteriota; class Desulfobacteria; order Desulfobacterales; family Desulfobacteraceae; genus Desulfobacter; species uncultured Desulfobacter sp. The sequence goes on from NZ_OY781882.1 coordinate 4,964,252, forward strand.
TTTTGCGGGCAGTGGCCCTGCATAACCGCCCCCGACTTTCCGGAAATTGTGGGCGTGATCTAAATCTTTTGGCACGGATGCTCAGGGATGCGGACAAGATTGATATTTTTGGTGTAATGAAAGACCACTATTTGAATCCGGATTCAAGCCACGGTTTTATTACCCATGATTTGAACGATGACGGTAAAATACCCGAAACGGCTGCCCATGAACTTCTTGAAACCCGGCAGAACAATTTAAGCTATGTCAATACGCTTAATAGCATGAAAGTTTTTCAGGCCGGCATGGTCTTTGATTTAAATTTTCCTGCCGCCGCTGCCGCGATTCTGGATCTGGAAGTTATACCTGTCTTGTTAAGCGGTATTCCCCCCTCCGAGTTGATTACCGGGCTGGAGCAAGCGCTTTTGGATCATCTGAAATCTCTTGCTTCATCGAATCACGGAAAACACGGAAGAATACGGAAATGGGTTTGATTTTTAATTTTCAGTGCTTTTCCGTGTATTCCGTGGTTATAAAAATGCGGTTGTTTTCAGTTGAGAACGCTGGTTAACTCATCTTGGCTGAACCGGTAGACGGAATTACAGTGATGGCATCGAAGTTCCAATGGGAACGGACCGTTTGTCAGAATGTCTTTACGGTCTTCTTTGGGTAGATTTTTAAGGTGGCCTGCCATACGTTCCTGGGAGCAGCGGCAGTAAAATTCCACCCGGGAACTGTCCAGAAATCGTGGTGACAGATCGGCAAAACCGGTCTCAATGATGGACTCCGGTGTTTGATTCTGGGCAAAACGGTGGCCTAAATTGTCGATTTCCTGGATCATTTTTTCAGCCCGGACAACGTTGTCTGGTTGGGCACCGGGCAGAGCCTGTAGAAATATACCGCCTGCACCGGTAATGTTTTCATTTTCATCAAAAGCCACGCTTAGGCAAAAGCCGGATGGAATCTGTTCAGAGGTCAGAAAGTATTCAGCCAGGTCTTCGGCAATGGAGCCGTGGACTAGGGCAATTTGGCCGGTATAGGGTCGCTTTGTGTCCTCTATGTACCTGGTTACCGACAAAAAACCCGCCCCGTAAAGCGTGGACAGCCATTTGATTTTTTGGGGCTTTTCCACCTTAATGGGATTGGCTTTCAGATACCCACGGATCTCCCCGAATGCATTGGCCTCCACATCAAGGCCTTTTATGGGGCCGGAACACTGGATATTCATTGCAATCCGGTCCCGGCCTTTCAAGGGAGAACTTATCAACGCTGCAGCAATGTATGCCTGTCCCAAAATCAAGGTTTCCAAAGGCCCCATGTTGTGGTTTGCCTGCATTTCCCTGATCATTCGGGTGGTATGCACCACCACCCCTTTGATCTGGTCCTCCGCCATTACAAACCGGTACATCCGTTCTTTGGCCGAGGCTTGAAACTGGGCTTTTACGTCATGGTCAAATATATCTTTTTTTATCATTTTCGGATCCCCAAATTTAATTATGCCGGGTTATTATAAGGCTTGATTTGTAAATGTAAACCATTGGGACGCGCATTAGCTGAAGCCATCCCGACTCTGGTCCAGGCGTTTGTACTGCACGGCCTCAAGCACATGGGGTTTGAGTATATCAGGGGCGTCTGCTAGATCGGCGATGGTTCTGGCAAGTTTTAATATGGAGGCATAGGCCCGGCCGGACAGGTTGAACTGTTTCATGGCCTGCTCGACCACCCGGCGGCTTTGGGTATCTAAGGGGCAAAATTGCTGCAAAAGCTTTGGGCCCATGTCTGCATTGGAAAAACACGGTGTTCCTGCTTTTTCAAATCGGCGGACCTGGGTGTTCCGGGCCTTTTCCACCCGCTTTCGGATGGCTTGGGACGCCTCCCTGTGACCATCTGCAGTCATTTCATTAAAGGACAACCGGGGAACCTCCACAAGGATGTCCATCCTGTCCATGAGCGGACCTGAGATTTTGTTTTTGTACTGCTCAATTTTTGCCGGTGTGCAGGTGCACTCCCTGTCCGGATTGGTGAGATTGCCGCAGGGACAGGGATTCATGGCGCCGGCCAGCATAAACCGGCATGGATAGGTGGCCTTGGCGTTGGCCCGGGCCAGGGTGATGACGCCCTCCTCGATAGGCTGACGCAGCACCTCCAGAACGCTGCGCCGGAATTCAGGCAATTCATCCAGAAACAGTACGCCGTTATGGGACAGTGTAATTTCCCCGGGCTTAGGTACTGTGCCGCCGCCCACAAGTCCGGCATCGGAAATGGAATGGTGGGGGGATCTGAAAGGCCGTGCACCCAAAGGTTGCCCCGGTTCCCGGGAAACGCCTGCAACCGAGTAAACCTTGGCTATTTCCATGGCCTCTTCAAAGGACGGATTCGGCATGATTCCCGGCAGGCATTTTGCCATTAAACTTTTTCCTGAGCCCGCTGGGCCGTTGAGCAGAATGTGATGATGGCCTGCTGCCGCAACCTCCATGGCCCGTTTTACATGGGTCTGGCCCCGGACATGGGAAAAATCGTTTTCCCTTTCTTTGCCGTCGGTTTCCAGGAGCATGGACAGGTCCGGTTCCAGGGGCATCAGGTTTGCCTTTTCTGCCAGAAAATCGACCACCTGGGTTAGATGCTCCGGGGCCAGGACGTCAATATCTTTAACCAGCGCAGCTTGGGTGCCGTTCTCTTTGGGCAGGATAATTCCTTTGAATCCATTATCCCGGGCGGCCAGGGCAAAGGGCAGAGCCGCCTTGACCGGCCGCAGATACCCGTCCAGGGACAATTCGCCGGCAAACAGCCAGGACGCAGCTGCTGATGCCTCAAATAACCCCTGAGCGCAAAGAATCCCCAACGCCACCGGCAGGTCCAGGCCCGTCCCCTCTTTTTTGAAATCCGCAGGTGCTAAGTTCACCACTACTCTATCCATGGGGAACTTATATCCGGCATTTTGCAGGGCAGACCGGACCCTGTCACGGCTTTCCCGGACCGCTGTCTCAGCTAAGCCCACCATGTTGAATACCGGCAAACCCAGTGTGATGTCAATTTCAACATCCACAATCATGGCTTCAAACCCGTTTACTGCGCAGGATTTCATTTTTGCAATCATAAAAGGTCCTGTTTTAAAAAATCCTAAATAGGAGAAAAAATGGAACTTAATTCATTGAAATCATATTTAATTATCAGAAAAGAGCTGCAAATCTAATAATTTTCTCATTTGTTTTGCTTTGTATTTTCAAATCAGCTATATATACCACGTTTTATCGTATTCAGACAATTTGGAACGGACAATGAACAGTTTTTATAACCAGCAAACCATCGCCGGAAAGGTGACGCTTTCTGGGACGGGCGTCCATTCGGGTAAAAAGACAAACCTGACCATCCGGCCCGCCGAGGAAAACCACGGGATTAAATTCCGGCGACTTGATCTTCCCGGAACCTCTGATATTCCGGCCCTTTTTAAACTGGTGGTGGATACCAGTCTTGCCACGGTCATCGGGCACAATGGTGCCATTGTCTCTACCATCGAGCACTTGATGGCAAGTTTTGTAGGTCTTGGCATTGATAATGCTTTGGTGGAGGTGGATGATTATGAGATGCCCATCATGGACGGATCAGCCAGGGAGTTTACCCGGGCGATTACCAGCGTGGGTGTGGTGGAACAGAAGATGCCCCGGCAGCTTTTTATTGTGAAAGAACCCATAGAAATCATCCAGGCAGATAAATGGGTCCGGGTGGAACCGGAACCCTGTTTTAGGATTTCGTGCACCATTGAGTTTGATCATCCGCTTATCGGCTTGCAGGAAATTGTCTATGACAGGGCAAAGAATAGTTTTGAAGAAGAAATCTGCGGGGCTAGAACCTTTGGGTTTGTGAAAGATCTTGAATTATTGAAAAAATTTAGCCTTGGCAAGGGTGGAAGCCTTGACAATGCCATTGTGATTGATGATGATAAAATTTTGAATGAGGGCGGCCTGCGGTATCCGGATGAATTTGTCCGGCACAAGCTCCTGGATTGCCTTGGAGACTTTTCGCTTCTTGGGATGCCCATACAGGGGCATATTATCACCCATAAGTCCGGTCATCACCTGAACCATCTGTTTATCAAAAAATTTCTTGATGAAAAGCAGGCCTGGGAAACAGGGCCTGCAAAGCGCTGACTATATCTCAATGCCAATGACCATTAAAGGTGCGTTTACAAAATTTTTATGTGCAGTTGTTTTCTTTACCACACCTGTCTTTTTTCTTGTTCCGGATAGCGTGCTTGCCAATGACGATGCGATTCTTTCCAATATCAAGCTGGCCAACACCCGGGACGATTTGTTTGCTTATTTTAAGGTAGAAAATGCCTTTAATGAAAAAAATATTCAGGCCATTGAGAATGGCATTCCCACCTCGTTTACGTTTTATGTAACCTTATTTAAAACGACGAGCAGTTTGTTGGACACGAAAATCACTGATATTAAAACCCGTGCTACAATAAAATATAATTCCATGAAACAGGAATACACGGTCGTCTGCCAATGGAAGGACGCGCCTGCGCTGATCACAAAATCTTTTGATGAGGCAAAGACCTGGATGACCGAAGTTGATAACCTCAGGGTGGTATCCCTTAACCGATTGATAAAAGGGGATAAATACCGGATCCGGATGAAAGCTGAACTTGAAAAGGTCACGTTGCCCCTGGCATTGCACTATGTGTTCTTTTTTGTCTCTTATTGGGATTTTGAAACGGACTGGTATGTGATTAATTTTACATATTAACGGCCATGGGCCGACCTGGTCTATCAGCTCCCAGGTCCACTCCACAACAAGATATGTATAAACCATCAGCTGAACAGGCATGGCATCTATGACCCAGAAACGACGGGATACAGGACAGAAACGGTCCGGGCTAAAAAAAGAGGGTGTTGCTATTTTATGCCTTCTTCTGGCCGTGGTTATCCTGACTGTTCTTGAAACCCGCGTCACGCCTTTTGACACGGGACTGCCCCTGTCATCCACCGTGCTGATGTTCATTTTGATAAACATCAATTTGCTGTTGCTGCTGACCCTGCTGCTGCTGGTTTTCAGAAATCTTGCCAAGCTTTACTATGAGAGAAAAAATAACATTCTGGGTTCGAAAATAAAAACCCGCTTGACCGTTGCCTTTATTGTACTGGCCCTTTTGCCCACCACCGTACTTTTTTTCTTTTCCATTCAATTTATCTCCACCTCCATTGCATTCTGGTTTAACGCGCCTGTGGAGCAGACTCTTGACGCGTCGCTGGCTGTGGGGCAGACCCTGTATGATTATATTGAAGAGAAAAATGCCTTTTTTGCCAAAAGAGGTGCGTTTCAGATTCATTCCCGGGACCTGCTCAAGGCTGAAAATCAGGAAAAACTCAGCCGGTATACCCAAGTGATCCAGCGCGCTTTTAATCGGCATGCAGTGGAGATCTATACCCCAGGAGCCCAACGGATCAGCCTCTCTTTGGCCAGCGAGTTGGAGAATATGCATTTCGGGTTGCTGACCACCACGGAATTACGGGGTATCCCGGACGGCAGTGCCAGCCATACCGTTTACCAGACAATGGAACAGGGGGAATTTTTACGCACGGTTTGCACCATCCCCTTTGATCTATCGCCGAACAAAGCCGACGGATTTATTGTGATCACTACACTGATGTCCCCGGACCTGTCTGAGAATCTAAAATCTATTCTCAAAGGCGTGGAAGAGTACCGCCAGCTTAAACTGACAAAGAGACCTGCCCAGATCTCTTATTATATTATGTTGTCCATTGTGGCGCTTCTTGTTGTGTTTTGCGCAGTGTGGTTTGGATTCCAGATTGCCAAGTCCATCACCATTCCCATTATGAAATTTGCCGAGGGCACCCAGCGGATCATAGATGGTGATATGACGTATCAGATTAACTTTAAAACCGACGATGAGATCGGTACCCTAATTAAAAGTTTTAACTCTATGACCCGCCAGCTGGCGGCCGGCCGCCGGCAAATCGCCTTATCCGAAAGCATGCTTAAACAGCAGAATGTCGAGCTGGAAAAAAGCCGTCAGTATATTGAAATCGTTTTGAAAAATATTTCTGCCGGTGTTGTCTCCATGGACAATGAGGGAACTATCACCACCATGAACAAAGCGGCCGAGTCCATGTTGGATGTGAACAGCCATGATATTCTGAATAAAAATTTCAGGAAAGTGCTGACAGGAGAATACCTCTCTTTGGCCAATAAGATATTTGAACAGGTCGAGGAGGGTGGTTCCCATTTCAAAATTCCGGTATCTGCCTCCGTGGCCGGCGCACCCAAGCATTTTTCATTGAATTATACCGCGCTCAAGGACGATACAGGCCAAAATCTGGGGGCAGTACTTGTTTTTGATGATGTGACGGAACTTGAAAAAGCCCAGCGGCTTGTGGCCTGGCGGGAGGTGGCCCGCCGCATTGCCCATGAGGTGAAAAATCCGTTAACCCCCATTAAACTGTCTGCCCAGCGCCTTAAACGCAAATATGGTAAAACCATTAATGATGCGGTTTTCACAGGTTGTGCCGACACCATTGTGGAGCATGTTGATCTGATCCGGAATCTGGTGAACCAGTTTTCCACATTTGCCAAATTTCCGGATACCAATTTTGCATCGGCCCGCATTGAAAATATTATTCTTGAAACCGTTGCCTTGTATAAAGAAGGCTTGGAACAGGTGGACATTCAGACACGGTTCAAAGATAATATTCCCACCTTGAAATTGGATCACCAGCACATGAAGCAGGCCTTTATCAATCTCATTGATAATGCGGTCTACGCGATAAATAAAAAAGGTACCATTGTAATTGATCTCTCCTATGATCCCATTCTGAAAATTGTACGCATTGAAATAGCAGACAATGGCAAAGGTATTTCGGACAAGGAAAAAACCAAATTGTTTGAACCCTATTTTTCCACCAAGAAAACGGGCATGGGACTTGGGCTTGCCATTGTAAATTCTATTATTTCAGATCATAACGGCGTGATCCGGGTGCAGGATAATCAGCCCAATGGCGCCAAGTTTATCATTGAATTGCCTGCCGACGAGACTTAAAATAAAAAATTTTTGAGCGGCAGCTTTAAATACACAAAGGAAGGATAGTAATCTATGTACCCGGCAGTTTTGATTGTTGATGACGAATCCACCATTATTGATTCTCTGGAAGGCATTCTTTCCGATGACGGATTCGAAGTGATTCATGCATTCAACGGATACGAAGCCCTAAAAAAAATTGACTCTCACTCCCCGGACATTGTGCTGCTGGATATCTGGATGCCCGGGATGGACGGGATTGATACCTTAAAGGAGATCAAACAGCACCACCCCAGTCTGCCGGTGGTTATGATCACAGGCCACGGGTCCATTGAGTCTGCCGTGGATGCCACCAAATCCGGCGCGTTTGATTTTTTGGAAAAACCTTTATCCATTGACAAGGTGATCCTGACCATCAACAACGCCCTGAATTTCAGAAAACTTGAAGAAGAGAACCGGTACCTTCGAAAAAAAGCCATTGAAAAAAATTCCATTACCGGCACAAGTCCGTCGGTTCAGAAACTTTATGGCGAAATTATGGCCGCAGCCCCTACCGAGACCTCTATTTTAATTACAGGTGAAAACGGCACGGGTAAGGAGATGGTGGCGCGTACCATTCATCAGTTCAGTAAACGTCCCGAAGGGCCTTTTATCATTATCAACTGTGCGGCAATTCCCGAAGAGCACCTGGAATCTGAACTGTTCGGCCATGAGAAAGGGGCTTTTGAAGGTGCCACGGCAAAAAACAGAGGTAAGTTTGAACTGGCTGCCGGCGGAACCCTGTTTTTGGATGAAATAGGGGATATGGATATCAGCACCCAGGCCAAAATGCTGAGGGCTCTGGAATCCAAAACCTTCCAGCGCATTGGTTCCAGCCGTACTCTGCACATGGATGTGCGGGTGATCACGTCATCAAACAAAGATCTTGATGTAGAAATCAAAGAAGGCCGGTTCCGGGAAGACTTGTTTTTCAGGCTTAATGTTATACCGATCCATGTGCCGGCGTTAAGGGAGAGAATCGAGGATCTGCCTTTGTTGGTGGATTGTTTCTTAGGTCATTTGGCCGAAAAATTATCTGCTCCTAAAAAAACTTTGTCTAAAGAGGCCATTGAAATTTTAAAACAATGGCATTGGAAGGGTAATGTCCGGGAGCTTAAAAATTTGATGGAGCGCTTATCCATTATGGTGGAAGGCGATGTTATTGGGAAAAATGAAATTCCTGCGCCTTATAATCCTGACATCAGGGCAGTGCCTGAAACGAGTGAGGCGCCTGCCCGGATTTTTAGTCTGGAAAAACTGGACCGGGCAAAAGAAGCCTTTGAAACTGAGTTTGTCCGCTTCAGGGTGGATCAGATGAACGGGGATCTTGAGGCTGCGGCAAAATTGATGGGTAAAAGCCTGGACTTTGTAAAAAAAAGAATGTCTGAGAACTGATGCGTATTATCAGCGGTACCTGCCGGGGCAGGAAATTGGTTCAAATTGAGGGAAAGGACATCCGGCCAACCTCGGACCGGGTCAGAGAGGCTTTGTTTAATATCCTTGGTCCGGGTATCCGGGAGAAAAGAGTTCTTGATATGTTTGCCGGTACCGGGGCCTTCGGACTTGAAGCGTTGAGCCGTGGGGCTCCGTTCGCTGTCTTTGTGGATGCGGCCAGATCTTCCTGCGATGTAATCAAGCGCAACGTTGAGTTGTGCCGGATGGCCGATTCTGCCCGGATTATCAATCATAATCTTATCAATGCGTCTTTCCCTGTATTTAATCAACCCTTTGATCTGATTTTTATGGATCCGCCTTACAATAAAGGGTATCCCGAACAGGTGCTTGGAAAACCAGGATTTTTTGACCTCCTAGCACCCGGGGCAATTGTTATTGTGGAACAGTCTGCCAAAGAAAGCCTCAACTATCCTGTAAACAGCCTTGACAAATACCTGGAAAAAAAATACTCAAGAACAGCACTTATATTTTTGCGGAAATCCGACAGACGACAAGGATGAGTATGATTACCCGAAAACGTACAATTGCCATTTACCCCGGTTCCTTTGATCCTTTGACAAACGGACATCTTGATGTCATCAGACGCGCCCAGGAAATTTTTGATCATGTGATTGTCGGGGTATTGTACAATTCGTCTAAAAGAACACCCTTGTTCTCTCCCGAGGAGCGCATCTCCATAATTCAGGAATGTTTTGACGATCCATTGGTCGAGTTGGACGCCGCAAGGGTTGAGGTGGAGACCTTTGACGGGCTTCTTGTTGAATATGCCCGAATGAAAAATGCCGTGGCCGTTATCCGGGGTATGCGGGCTTTGTCTGATTTTGAAAGTGAATTCCAGATGGCGCTGATGAACCGAAAACTCAATCGAGAGGTCCAGTCGGTCTTTCTTATGACAGGGCAACGCTGGATTTTTACTTCATCGTCCATCATCAAAGAGGTCGCACGGTATGGCGGGGATATTTCCGATATGGTTCCCCGGCCCGTGGAGCGTTGGGTAAAAGAGAAATTCGAGACACTCGTGAACAGTAAAAAATGGAAAGATCATTATAACAGCCATGGGCTGACCTGACATATCGACTGCCAGGCACAGCCCACAACAAAGTTTGAAAGATCTGAGTAGCTTATCCAGACTTTCATATGAAATTAATATCAACGGGTTATATCTGAGAATCAACCCGCTTCAAATTTTGTGATAGATTGTCAAATTGCATAGACATGTCAAATTTGCATAGACAATAACCTTAGATGCCCATTAAATAAAAGGATATATCAACGTGGACTTGTGGCAACTTCATATTTTTGTTTCTGTGGTTGAGCAGAAAAGTTTTTCCAGAGCGTCAGAACAGATTCATCTATCCCAGCCCACAGTGTCCACGCATATCAAAGAGCTGGAGGCGCATTTCCAATGTCGCCTGCTGGACCGGTTGGGCAAGGTGACGGAGCCTACCCGGGCCGGCACGATCCTCTATGACTATGCCAAGCGGATGTTGGCCTTAAAACAGGAAACCCAGTCCGCCATGCTGGATTTTTTGGGGCATACCAAAGGACAGTTGATCATTGGGGGGTCAACCATTCCGGCCGGGTATATTCTGCCCAGGATGATGGGGGCATTTAAAATTGCTTTTCCGGATGTCTCCATCCATATGACGGTCGGGGATACCGGCCAGATTTCCCGGGCGGTCAAAGACGGTGAACTGGAACTGGCTGTGGTGGGTGCGCAGATCAATGATCCCGACATTGTCCAGGAAAAACTGGTTGAAGATGAAATGAAACTTGTCGTGCCCTCCGGTCATGAATGGGCGGATCGTGAAAGCGTGACCTGCAAGGATTTGCTGTCCCAACCGGTGATCGCCAGGGAACAGGGATCAGGTACCTGGAAAACTGTTTTGGCCAGCATGGAAAAGGCCGGGGTTGATGTCTCCCGGATTGAGCCCGCAGTGACTATGGGCAATTCGGTTTCGGTCATTCAAGGCATTCTCAATAATGTGGGTATCTCCATTCTCTCAACCATCGCGGTGACCGAGGAACTGGCCAGGGGCAGCCTGCATGCCTTGAGTGTTGAAGATCTTGACCTGTCCAGACATTTTTATCTGACCTTGTCCCGAAAGAGAACCCGTTCTCCGATTTGTGAAAAATTTGTCCAATTTTTAAAGGACCAGGTATTGGCCTGAGATTTTATTCTTCGGCGACAAACAGATTGAGCGTGTCAATATATTCAGGGTCCTGTTCATCCATTATTCGGATCACGCGTTTATGAACCCGGTTTTTCAGTTCCCGGAAAATACCGCGCTTTTTGTCAAAACTTGCGGCAAATGCCATAGCTTCTTTCATCAAATCTTCCTGGTTTTCACAGGCTTTGACAAGCACATTGGCATGTTCAAGGTCCACTGCGGTCATCCGTTGACCGGACAGCACCATATGATTGAATATGTATTCGGGAAGCGCCTTGCGCACCAGAGCGATCATGCCGGGCAGTAAAGGAATGCCGATATCCACCTCGGGAAAACAAAAGAACCCTTTGTCTTTTCTCATGAACCTGAAATCGCAGGCACAAGCTATAATGGCGCCGTTACCAAAGGCATGACCGTTAATAGCAGCGATCACAGGTACGGGAAAAAGCAGCAGGCGCTTGAATACATCATTCATTTCATACATAAAATCAATGACTTCCTGGTCTTGGTTTGTAGCCAATTTTTCACCGATCCATTCCACATCAATACCCTGGGAAAAGTTTTTTGCATCCAGGCCGGTAAGGATTATTGATTTGACGTGTGCATCTGACTCTATTTGGTCAAGACATTGGTTAAAATTCTGTGAAAAAATTTTATTCATTGTGTTGGCGGCGTTGCACATCGAAACGATTGCCACCCCATTTTGTTTTTTCCATTCGATGACGGCCAATACGCGCTCCTATTAACTAAAAATAGCATTGAAGAAAGTTCAGAGAAGGGAACATTGCTTATGAAACATAAATTAAATAATTTCATATTTCAAGGGGCTAAAACTTCATTGACAAGCCAATCGATTTCTGACAAGCTTCTTGAATACCGTATATTTCGGCGCAAAATCTTTATGCCAAGGAAGACGCCATGATTTTAGGATTAGATGTCGGGGGCACACATACAGACGTTGTTTTTCTCAGCCAGAAGGGTGTTCAAAAACATGTGAAGGTGCCTACCCAACCGGACAATTTGTTTAAAAGCGTTCTTTCAGGTTTTACCTTGATTCTTGAGGACGTCGATCCCAAATGTATTGAGCGGGTGGTCATCTCCACCACCCTGACCACTAACGCCATTGTTCAGCAGACCGTGACACCCGTGGGCATGATTGTTTCAGCCGGGCCGGGCGTAGACCCTGAAAATTTTAGGACCGGGGATCATTATTACGCTGTGGGTGGTTCCGTCAACCATCGTGGTCGGGAAATAGAGTCGATCAATGAGATGGAAATTCAGGATGTGGGTGAAAAGCTCAAAAAGGCGGGCATTGAATATGTGGGCGTTGTCAGTAAATTTTGTGTCAGAAATCCTTCCCATGAAATTTTGATCAAGCGGATATTAAACAAGCAGTTTAAACAGATTTTTTTAGGGCATCATGTTTCCGGTAATTTGAATTTTCCCCGGCGTATCGCCACAACTTACATGAATGCGGCCGTATACCCGTTGCATAAAGAATTTTTCCAGGCCGTTGAACAATCCCTTGAGGAGATGGGGCTTACCGTACCCATTCAGATTCTTAAGGCTGACGGCGGGACCATGACATTGGAAGCCTCAATGGATTTTCCGGCCCAGACGGTTTTATCCGGGCCTGCCGCCAGTATCATGGGGGCCATTCCCTATGCCCCTGAAGGCCAGGATGCCGTTGTCCTTGATATCGGCGGTACCACCACGGATATTGCATTTTTAGTGGATAAAACCCCATTGCTTGAGCCGGTGGGCATCCAGCGCGGCGGATATAGAAGTCTGATTCGGTCTTTGCGGACGGTTTCCAAAGGTATTGGCGGTGACTCGGCTTTAAGGGTCAATGACAAAGGTATGTTGACTGTGGGACCCGACCGTGTGGGCCCGTCCATGGCCTTTGGCGGATCAATACCGACACCCACGGACGCTCTGGTGGTTTTAGGGCTCATGGAAGCAGGAGACCAGGATCGGGCCCGGCAGGGTATAAAATCCATTGCCGACGAGCTGGGCACAAACGAGAAAGACGCTGCGGAGCATGTATTTAAACTTTGCTGTAATATCATTTTGAAAAAAACCTTTGAGATGATAGATACCTTGAATTCCAAGCCGGTGTATACGGTCCATGATTTCCTTGAAGGATACAAGTTCAGTCCGGATACGATCCTTCTCATGGGGGGACCGGCCAGATTCTTCGCCAAAAAAATTCAGGAAATGTATCAGCTTGAGACCATTGCGGTTCCCTATGCGTCGGTGGCAAATGCCATTGGTGCTGCCCTTGCCAGGACCACCTGTGAGGTCACGGTGAATGCGGACACCGAGCAGGGCGTTGTCACTGCCCATGAAGAGGATTTTGCTGAGCCTGTTTCCAAATCCTTTTCTAAAGAGGACCTGGTGGAGACCGCCTACAGCCTGCTCAAGGATAAGGCGGAAAATGCAGGCGCTGATCCCGATAATCTTAATGAGATAGAAGTGGTGGAGTTCCAGGAATTTAATATTGTGCGCAACTTTTCTCCCAAGGGAAAAATATTTCGGACTAAAATTCAGCTTAAACCCGGCCTGATACATGGGTATGAATCGATGCTTAACCACCAGACGCTGGAAAATTAAGGGGAATACCATGTTAAACGCACCGCATAAAACAGGGCTGGTCTTTTTTCCTGCATTTGACTGGGCCATTGACCCCACCCATCCTGAAAGGGAAGAACGGCTTTTATATACCCAGGATCAGGTCACCGAAGAGGGGATTTTTGATGTCCCTGAAATCATAGAGTACAAACCAGAACTCGTAACCCCGCAGGATATACAACGGGCTCATTTCTGTGTGCCTGATGAACAGACTGTTACAACCGAATCCCATTTGATCTCTGCGGGCGGTGCCAAGGCCATTGCCGATGCCGTTATGTTAAAAGAAGTTGAAAATGGCTTTGCCCTGGTCAGACCGCCGGGACATCATGCCATGCGGGTAACTCACGGTGGCCGAGGGTTCTGCCACATCAATATTGAAGCGGTTATGGTGGAATATATTCGTTCCCAGTTCAACGTAAAGCGTATTGCCGTCATTGATACGGACTGCCACCATGGGGACGGTACCAATGATATTTTCTGGCATGACCCTGATGTGCTGTTTATTTCATTGCACCAGGACGGCCGGACCATGTATCCGGGTACAGGTTTTCCCAGTGAACTGGGCGGTCCCAATGCCAAGGGATCCAATTTGAATATCCCGCTTCCCCCGGGTACGTCTACCGAAGGGTATCTCTATGTTATTGAAAATTGTGTGCTGCCGGTAATCGAGGAATTCAAACCGGATCTTGTGGTCAATTCCGCCGGTCAGGACAACCACTACACAGACCCTTTGACCAATATGAACTTTTCGGCCCAGGGGTATGCGCGTCTGACCTCCATGTTGAAACCGGACATTGCGGTGCTTGAAGGAGGATATGCCATTGAAGGTGCCCTGCCTTATGTCAACTTAGGGATTATCCTTGCCATGGCAGGTATTGATTATTCCGGAGTGGTGGAACCCAACTACAATCCGGAAAGGCTCAAGCAGTCGGTGAGTACTACGGATAAAATCAAACAGACCTGCGATCAGATCATGCGCTACTGGAGTGAACGGTATGAAATGAGAGACGCTGCCGGCGAACCCGGACAGATTGTGACCCGCCACCGTGAAGTATTTTATGACACGGACAATATTTTTGAGCGGCAGAAGGAAAAAATCAGGGTATGCAGGGATTGTGGCGGTAGCTTTGAGGTAGATTCCGACGCCACGCCGGGAAATCATATTCTGGGTGTTCATATCCCCATCAATGCCTGCAAAGCCTGCCGGGAACAGGGCTATGAATTTTATGATCAGGCCGATAAAGCCAAATACCAGCGCATCTATCTCCAGGATCGGACAAAGGATATATACGAGGTCAAACAGTAACAGCCTGGCAAAGGGTAAGAAAGATGAACCGTTCCCAGTTGCTGGAAAATTTAAAAAAACGATCCCTTGTTATGGAATTGACAAGGGATTTTTTTCGTTCCTTGGACTATATCGAGGTGGAAACTCCGATTCTGTGCCCATCAGTTATTCCCGAAGCCCATATTGATCCGGTAACATCCCAAGGTGCATATCTGCAAGCCTCCCCGGAGCAGTGTATGAAACGGCTTTTGGCCCGGGGCGCAGGTAAAATTTTTCAGATCTGCAAATGTTTTCGTCAAGGCGAGCGCGGTCATCGTCATTTGCCTGAACTGACATTGCTTGAGTGGTATGCCGTTCACCAAACCTATGAAGATTTGATGGATCAGTGCCAGGGGCTTTTGCGCCATATTGCAACGGGCTTGAGCACGCCGGGCCGTCTGGTTTATCAGGGCACCTCCCTGGACCTTGCCGGCACCTTTCAGCGGATGACCGTCTCCCGGGCCTTTGAACGCTTTGCAAACATCTCTTTGAACCAGGCCATTGATACCGAGCAGTTCGATGAGATTATCAGTTTTGATATTGAACCCCATTTAGGCACATCCCGTCCCTGTATCCTTTATGATTACCCCATTTCCATGGCCAGTCTTGCTGCCGTTCATCCTGAAAAACCGGATATCGCCCAAAGATTTGAGATGTATGTTGCAGGCATTGAATTGGCCAACGGATTCACTGAATTGACCGACCACAAGCTTCAGAGGAAACGGTTTGAAATGGAAAACGAACTGCGTATCAAGCATGGTAAGGCAAAATTGCCGATGCCTGAAACGTTTTTATCCGACCTTGCCTTGATGCCTCCTGCTGCCGGTATCGCCCTTGGCATGGATCGTCTGGTCATGCTTTTCTGCGATGCGCCGGACATTGAACAAGTTGTTGCTTTCCCGCCCGAATTGCTTTGAGGCTTAATGCTATTTTCATAGCTGGATATATGTTCGTTTAAGATTTGATTGTATTTGCTTTTTTGCATGGGCAGTTTTCGCAGTCTCCTGTGCATTGCCGGCAAGTATGTTGAGGATCCCCGGCTTTTATGGTGCAACAGCCCTCAGGGGCAATCTGGTCAGCCATGGCACCGCTGAAATATACACACTTTCTGCATCTTTTCGGCATATTATAAGCCAAAATGGCTCTGCCGAAAGGATAAACCTTTGAGATATCATTCGTTTCCACATGAATACTGTTCGTTGCATCGTAAAGCCCATCTCCGATTTCATGAATCAGGGCAAAAGCCGATGCCCCGTCAAAGGTTCCTTTCATATCAATATAAAGATCTTTATCCTGTTTATGGGTTTCCATGGTAAAATTATTTTCCATCTATTTTCTCCTTCAAGGGTATTGCAGTGAACTTTTATTACAGATGTAATCAGTGAGGCTTCCTTGGTTTAGACGTTGAATTAAATAGGTTTATTTGATTCGTTTGCGATAACAGAAGTTAGTCTTGACTAAATATTTAGGTGAAAAAGATATTTATGTCAAGCGCTATTTTAAATTATAAACCACTATTTTTTAGTTTAAACAAACTTATTGTTGAAATATGTATATTTTTTGATATTACTTAGTTGATAATTGACGGATTGTGACGGGAACATAATTTAAAAGATTTAAGGAAGACCAGTTTATGACCGCTTGTATTCAGATGAGATCTGATTTTATCTATCCTGGTGCCGGTCAGTTGGGGGAATTCTTTTTTGAATTAAAAGGGGCTGACGACATGGCGTTTTTACCGGAAATTTTACCGGTGGCCCCCGGGCTTTATTTGTGTATAATGACCGGCCCAGCCACGAACTATCCCCGTATAGATTTTAGGGTAGGCAACGCCCCAGTTACCTTCTGCCTGACGCTTTCGGGGCGCTTTTCCAGTACATTTTCCAGCCCGGGCGGTTCTAAGCAAAAAGATCACCATGTCGGGCCTAACACCAATACCATAGGCTCCCTTCAAAAAACATGGGGCCGAATGACCATTGATCCCTCACTTCCGGTACGTTGTGTGGAGCTGATGATTGACCCCCGCCTTTTACACCGTTACCTTCCGGACCATCTCATTGCGGATGTTGCAGGGCGAAAACAGATCCGTTTTTTCCGTGGGCAGGAATTTTTATCTCATCCCCTGGATCCGGAATTAAGAAAAACAGCCCTGGAAGTCTTGAATCCGCCACCACTTAATGGACCGGCCCTTGAGTTGTTTTATCAGAGCCGGGCTATGATACTTTTGTCCCGCCAGGTGGAATTGTTTTGTCAAAATGTCGGAAAGGATAATAACCTGTCTTTAACGCCTGACATCAGAGATCAGTTGGCCCACGCAAAGTCCATTTTAACGCAAGATTTCCTTGACCCGCCCACGATCCCTGTACTGGCCAGGCGTTGCGGGCTCAATGAATTTACTTTGAAAAAAGAGTTTAAACGAACCTTTAACACAACCATTTTCACCTTTGTCCAGAAGCTGAAAATGGAACAGGCCTGGGCTTTGATCAGGGAGAAAAACCATTCCGTGTCTGAAGCTGCCAATGCCGTAGGTTACATCAATGTCAGCCATTTTTCCAAGGCCTTTAAAAAACAGTTCAGTATCAATCCCGGCATTCTTAAAAAGAATGGGAACCTGGGCCGTCCGGCCCTGCAGACATTATTTGGGCGGGCGAAGTAAGCCCCAAGTTATATAAGATGATATGAATTGAATGTCGTTTATACCGGTCACGTATGGGATTGTATGTTGGGTTGGGATGGAAGCTTGTATTGGCCCGGGCTTGCTTCCAAAGGGTGGTTAAAATGAAAAAGATTAACATCGCGACTCAAGTTCTAACAAATTGCTCCTCAAAATCGAATCAGCTTTTTCTTTCTCCTTCCATGGGAAAGGGATATATAAAAAGCGTCCGCCTTAAATCAGAAATACAATTGATCATAATGGATTATGTTCCTAAGTGTCCCATTACTATAGAGTACACGCATCCCTTTCCAACCATTGGATTCGGATTTCGCTTGTCAGGCCGCAGCCAAGTACATTCGACGGGTCAAAAAAAAAGCAATGACATCAGGCCGGGGCACGCCGGTTTTAATTGTTGCACGGACTTGGTTGATCTTACAGAAATTATAGATGTGGAAAGGGTTGTACACGTAAATATTTTAATGGATTGGGAGCGATTTTACGCTTTTGTCGAAGGGGAAACCCAAGGTTTGCCGCCACAACTTGAGAAACTACCCAATGGAAAATTTTGTCATAACGGTTGCATCACACCGGCGATGCGCACCACGATTTTTCACATATTCAATTGTCCTTACCATGGTTGGGCCAAAACTTTTTTCCTTGAAAGCAAGGCCCTGGAACTGGCGGCTCATAAAATCGGCCAAATTGAAGCAGTTGACAGAAGAAAGCCTGGCTCCTGCCATCTGCCGTCCCCGGACATGGATCGCATACGGGAAGCGGCTCGTCTACTGGCCACTGACCTGGAAACAAGTCCCGACTTGAATCAATTGTCTCGGTCGGTCGGGATGTGCCGCAGCAAGCTGCATCGTTGCTTTCGGATGGTTTATGGTATTACACCCTTTGAATACTTGCGGAACCGTCGCCTTGAAGCGGCCATGGATTTTTTGATGGACGGACAGATGAATGTCACCCAGGCCGCCTATGCAGTGGGCTATTCCAGCCCCAGCTATTTTACCAAGGCGTTTAAAAAATATTTTGGCCACCTGCCCAGTGAAAAATTCATTAAATAAGATCTAAAAATTCTGACTTTTGGTACAAAAAAAGACGATCGGACTAATTAAAAAGAGCCAATTACCAGTACATCTCCTAAAAATGTATTATCTCCCTATCTAAATTTTATTTTTATTATTTGTTTGCCGGAATCGTTTGTGTGGGTGGAACTATTACGCTTAAGCTTGAAGGAGAAAGAAAATGAAAATTTTTCAAACGGCTATTGTAGTTATTTCGATCTTGATTGCTATGAATCAATCCATAGCAGATAGTAAACAATCCGAAATATCATTGGAAACCATCACTGTAACGGCAAATAAGCAGGAAGAAAATATCCAGGAAGTTCCAATGAGCATTACAGCCTTTGATGAGCTTATACTTGATGACAAGAATATTTCTTCTGTCAGTGAGTTGACCGATTACGTTCCAAATCTAATAATCAACCCTCAAGGCGTTTCAGGTGCGGCAAGACCCGTTATGAGGGGTATGTCGGCTGAATTAGGGACAAGCAGTGTTTCAACTGCCATGTTCATTGACGGAATCCCGGTCTTAACTTTTGCCGGCTATGAAGATACGCTGCAGAATATTGAGCGAGTAGAGGTATTACGCGGTCCCCAAGGGACCTTGTACGGAAAAAGTGCCGAAGTAGGTGTTATCAATATTATTACCCGTCAACCGGATAACACTTATCGTGGAAAAATTTCGGTTGATTGTGGAGAGGATTATAAAAAAGAAGTTGCTTTTAACGTGAGCGGCCCGATTGTTCAGGATAAGCTCTTTTTTGGACTGTCCGGACAATATTACGACAAAAACGGTTTTATTAAAAATGGGTATACCGGCGATGAGGCAAATGATGAAGCACATTGGTTTGGAAAAGGCCAACTTAAATGGACGCCGATAGACGATCTTGATATTAGCTTAATCTTTTCTCAGCTCGAATATGACAATGACGGCAACACCATGGGGTTGAGTGAAAACGGAGCCGCCGCTTTGGGATTGAAAGCTTCCGGTGACCGAGAAGTGTATTCTGATCTTGACACCATAGAGGAATCATACACCAACACTCAAGCCTTAAAAGTTAGTTACGATTTTAATGATACATTAAATGTAACCTCAATCACTTCTCACCGCTTTTCTAAAACTGATTTCGATATTGATTATGATTTTAATCCGGTTGCATTATGGCCCGCATCGAATAACAACGAGTACGATAAAATTGCTCAGGAACTCAGGTTCGCATCAAATACGGAGAAGATGAGTTGGGTTGTCGGTATCTATTATGATAAAGACGATAATACAATTGACGGTGCATGGTCTTCTTCAAAAACAAAGAGGGATCTTGGGGGCGAGGCCTACGCCCTTTTTGGCCAACTTCGTTACGCATTGACGCCCAAAATGGGTGTGACCGGTGGCCTTCGTTATGAAACACAGGACAAAGACGCGCAGGATTATATCACCGGCAGCTCCTTTGATGATACCTGGGATGACATTGCGCCTAAATTCAGTGTGGATTATGCCATAACGGAACAGGTAATGGGGTACGCTACGGTTGCCAAAGGTTTCCGATCAGGTGGTTTTAATGTTTTTAGTACAGATTCAGAATATGAAAGCTATGATAGTGAAGAGCTGTGGTCCTATGAGATAGGAATTAAAAGTCAACTTCTTGAAAACAGATTGATCGTAAACGGTGCACTATTTTACATGGATATAGATGATATGCAGGTGACGGAGACAATCAATCCATGGACATACATAACCAATGCTGCTACTGCAGTCTCCTATGGCGCTGAACTGGAAGTACAGGTAAAAATTACACCTCAATTCACCATGACGGCAAACGTTGGTTATACTAATGTAGAATATGATGAATATAAGGATGACTCCGGCGACTATAGCGATAACAAGGCGCCTAATGTCCCTGAATATACTTTTGCCATAGGTGCTCAATATCGAACTGGGAACGGCCTTTATGCCGGTGTTGATTTGGTTGGTGTTGGAAAAACTTATTTGGAACGGACAAATACATATGACAGAGATGCTTATCAACTGATTAATGCCAAAATAGGGTATGAAGCTGAAAACTGGGATATTTATCTCTATGGTAAGAACATCTTTGATGAAGATTACTCAAGTCAAGGAGAAACCTATATAACATACAGCGATCCCCGTGAAATAGGTGTAAAGCTTACTTACCGATTTTAGGGCATGAAGTGGACCCGGAAGGAACAATATAGATAAAGGAACCCAACATGAAAAAACTACCTGATTTGGATACACGAATGGATTACCTTTACGACATTATGAATGGCTATACGGGAACCCAGCTACTTATCACCGCCATTGAGCTGAAGATTTTTGATTGTCTGTCAACACCGCAATCCGCAGAAACGGTGGCGTCCCGGTTAAAAACCCATCCGGTATATACAGGGTATTTGCTTGACGGACTGGCCGCGTTAAGCCTGCTGGACAAGAATAATGGCTGTTACAGCAATAAGCCGGATACCCAGACCGTCCTGCACAGCCAAAGCCCGGCCTATCAGGGTCAAGGATTTACCATAATGCATCAAATGTCTAAAGGCATTCTTGGAGATATAGGCCACACTGTGCGTCTGGGGCCCCGTGAAAATCCTGTGGATATAAGTGACGAAGCTGTTTGGGAAACCTATGCAAGGTCTATGGCCAACTGTGAACGGGGTGGGACGGCCCAGCAAATGGCGGCCAGAGTCGCACAAATCCAAGGCTTTGCATCCTTTTTGTTCGTTTTGATCTAAAAACCATGCTTGAAAAAATTTATCATGCCCTGAAACCGGGCGGTGTATTTGTCAGTCTGGCAGATGGTGCCACACATGAACGCACTCGCCCTAAGGCATATGTATTGGGATGCATGTCATGGATGTTTTCAGGGCAGGATCTGATGTTTAACAATGGAGAAATTGCCGAAACCATGCAAAGCGTAGGGTTTTCATCCGTGGAAAGCGAAGTTGTGAACACTGCCATGATGCCTATGGAACTGGACATTGCCAGGAAGGCATTTTGAGTCTAAAAATCAAAAAAGAAGAGAGAGGGGCGACTATAGTGGTGATTAATAGGATTGTTTCCTCTTTAGCTGCTCCTATCTCTTTAAAACCATGACCGCTATTAAATCAATTTTTTAAAAAATCTTGACCACCGTGAATGTAAAAAGGATTTATCTCTTGAAATAACCACGGCCGTTGCCTGCCCAACAATGGGTCCTCTATTTCGACGACCGGAAATCGTCTGGATGACATTTCTGCCTGTGGCCGTTTAGGCATCCAAGGATGGATGGTCAAACTCTTTTCAAATTCTTAAATTTGTGATTAAATACTTTTATATCAAAGTTTCAATAAATTGTTGAATTACTTTCATGTTTTGTTGTGGGGTGCGCCTGGGTGGTGGTTAATTTGCGGTTTTCTCATGGCTGTTACTTCATTAACGAAATCAAATCTTGTAATACCCAACGTCCCATACAAAATGATTTGAAAGAGAAGGACAATGGAAGAGAACAAGAGAATACTGATCATTGACGATGATGAAACTATCCGGGAGACGTATCAAAGTATATTACTGACCGAAGATGAGCCGGACAGCCTTTCCATGGGTCGGGCCCTATTTGATATGCCCATGACCGATGAAGCGACCTTTTCAGATCCCCCGCATCCTGCCACAGCGTCGTCCGATGGGCAGGACATCCCCTTAGCTGCTCGCTTTGACTCAAATAATGTGGATGGATATGAATTGGCTCTGGCTGATCGGGGAATCCAGGGCATTGCATTGGTTGAAAACGCCCTTCAGGAGAAAAATCCCTTTTCTGTGGCATTTATCGATATGAAAATGCCGGGCCTTAATGGCGCTGAGACTGCAGGGAAGATATGGACACTTGATCCTCGCATAAAGATCGTCATTGTGACGGCATATAGTGAATACTCCCCTGAAGACATCATTGCTGTAACCGGAAGGGATGATCTCTTCTACCTAAGAAAACCGTTCAATCATGAGGAGATTCTTCAATTTGCACGGGCGCTTACCCATACCTGGGGCCTGGAGCAAAAAAAGATTGTGCTTCAAAGTGCGTTGGAACAATCCAATCGAGCGCTTGCAGAGGCCAATCGAGGATTGGAAAAGAAAGTGCGAGCCCAGGCATCCATGATTGTTCAAGCGGATAAAATGGCTTCCATCGGACTTCTTGCCGCAGGCGTGGCCCATGAAATCAATAATCCCTTGGCTTATGTTCGATCCAATTTGGACACCAGCAAAAAGTATTTTACCCGGATCATTTCATTAATTAAAAAATATGAGACGCTTGAGTCCTATCTTGCATCGTCAACAGATCAAGCCACAGCACAACTGTTAAATGACTTGATCGATGAAAAAAGAGAAAAAGACCTTGATTTTATTATAGAGGATCTGGACGATCTTATTACGGAATCCTTATACGGCGTAAATAGAATCAGAGAAATTGTTCAGGATTTAAGAATTTTTTCCCGTGTGGATGATGCGAAACAGAATGATCTTCATCTCAACGAGGCTTTGGACAACACGTTAAAGATACTGAAAACCCAGATCAAACAGGGCACTATAATAACCAAAAGTTTTGGCGATATTCCGCCGATTCAATGCTATCCCCAAAAGATCAGCCAGGTTCTCATGAATGTGCTGATTAATGCCATTCAAGCCATCGAAGGCAGTGGTACCATTAATTTGTCCACCAGATTTGTTCGAACCGGTAGAAGAGTTGAAGACCGCTTTGTTGAGATTGTTGTTTCGGACACCGGATGCGGAATTCCCCAAGAAAATTTAAAAAAATTGTTCGATCCCTTTTTCACCACAAAACCGGTGGGCACCGGAACCGGCTTAGGGCTAAGTATTGTGTATGAAATCCTTACATTCCACGGGGGAAGTATTGATGTCACCAGTCAGTTAGGTCATGGGAGTCAATTTAGAATCTTGTTGCCGGAGAGAATGAGAGATAGAGCGTTGAAAGCGGGGCCGAACTGAAGATTTTTAATTTGTTTTAATATGGAGAGATACAATGGGAAAAAGAAATATTTTTCTGATTATATGTCTGATGCTGATTTGCGCCTGTGGGCCGGATAAGGAAAAAATGGTTCAGGCAAAAATAAATAGCCTGAAAAGCATCACCAGGCAGGTCAGCAACGATTTTTTGATCATTAAAAACAGGATAAAAGCACTGGCAGATCAAATCACCGTTCTTTATGAAAACCAAGATCAATATGATTATGACTCCCACAGTGAAAAATACGGTTTGAGTCCCAAGGGTGTGTTATACAAACTCGAAGATGACGGAGGGGCTGCCGTATTTGTTTCCGGCGTCATTCCAGTGGACGACAGGATCAAGCGGATTGTCGCCTTCACCTCCCCCCTCGATGAAACGTTCAAAAAGATTATTACAGAATTACATAGTGTCGTTCAGGTCTACTATAATGACGAATATTCATATAACCGCATCTATCCTTTTTTTGAGGTCCTTTCCCAGTATGAACCCGGAATGGAGATTCCTGCTTTTAATTTCTATTACCTTGCCGATCAGGAACATAATCCGGAGAAAAAAGCCGTCTGGGTGGATGAGCCTTATGTGGATCCTGCTGGAAGGGGATGGATGATATCCGCCATCGCCCCTGTTTACTACAACGACAGACTGGTCGGCGTGCCGGGCATGGACGTTACAGTAAATAAAATCATTGATAAATATCTGGACGGGCATCCGTCTGTTTTCATTCTTGATAAAACTGGGGTGCTGGTGGCCGTCAACCATAAACTGGTCCACCTTCTTTCTCTTCCTCCACTGGAAAATCATGAATATCTTGAAACCATCAAAAGCGATAAATACCGTAAAAATGACTATAATCTTTTAAAAAGCAAGGACCGTACAATACGGGAAATGGCCAGTGCCATCATCACCGGCCAAAAGGGAGATTATGCGTTTTCAATTGATGAAAAGGATTACAGGGCGGTATCGGTTAGTATGAATGAGTTGGGCTGGACACTTGTAGGCATATTGGAACTGTAATCTTTCCATGAAAAAAAATTATATTATTTTTCTTTGCAGCCTGATGACTCTGGTCTGTATCAGTGCTTATCAGTATTCTGTCTTTCTGGATAATTTTCTTCAGGGAAAAATGGACCAGATGTTGAAAGTGGCTCAGATTTCCGGAATAAATATGGCTGCAGATTTTAACGCGTTTGAAAATGAACTCTCCATTTTAAACAGAGAACAGTTTATCAACCGGATCCTTTCCAATAAAATCGATACCGAAACCATCCGCAGACTGAAACAGTTTTTTTTCAGGAACTATGTGCTGGTAAGAAAGCTTACGTTTTTTAAAGACGACCAAATGGTTTCAACCTGGAAAACACCGGAAAATCATTTCCATTTTGAACATGCGGTCGCTGCCGGAGAAGACGATAATTTAGATGAAAGCGCACTTGATGCATCGTCGCCCCACCTGATCGTTATCACCTATATGGATAAAAATGCAGGTGTGGGCAGTACGCTAGGTGTCAAAGCCACATTGGACCTGCAGATGTATGCAAAGGAACTTTTTAAAAGATTTCATTTGGGCAGGGAATCCTGGCGATTTCTTACCGGTTCGGATATGTTTCCGATTTATGCGGACTATTCAGAGTCTGAGTCCGGGGTTGATATTGATGTATCTAAATTCAAAAAAATAGATTTTCAGCCTGTTTTAACAGATCTGAATGAGGGGTTCCAGGGAACCCGGGATATCATGATCCGGTTCGGTGAAAAACAGATAAAGTTGATCAGCGCCTATTATCCCGTAACGTTGATGTCAAAGCAATACGGCATGATTTTTTCAATGGACAAAATCGCTTTACTGTCCAGTCTGGGCCAGATTATTGTTATTACGGTGGTGATCTCTGCCTGTCTTATCTGTGCACTGATATTTTTGTTTACACAGATCAACAGAAGGAACCAACTGATCAACCGACAGCTTGAAGAGAATCAAAAAAAACTGCTTGAGGATATTGATGCAAGGAAACGGGTTGAAAAACAGCTGAAACGGGAAATCATTATCAGTAAGTCGCTTGGACAAAGTTTGAGGGAGAGCGAAGAGAAGTTTAGAACCATGGGGGTGGCTGCCCAGGATGCCATCATTATGATCGATAACGACGGCCTTGTCTCATTTTGGAACGATGCGGCAACACAGATTTTGGGATATACTGCAGATGAGATGATGTCCAAAAATTTTCATTTGATTTCTGTTCCTGAAGAGTACCACAATAGTTATAGAAAAAATTTTGCAACCTTTCGGCGGACCGGAAAAGGGCGCGCCGTTGGGAAAACTTTGGAATTTAAGGCCAGGAAAAAAGGGGGAGAGGTCATTCCGGTAGAAATTTCCCTTTCGGCGGTGAAAATCGACGAAAAATGGAATGCGATAGGGATTCTCAGAGATATCTCGGAGAGAAAAAAGACAGAAGCGGAACTGGCGGAACACCGGGAAAACCTTGAAGCCCTTGTTAAAAAAAGGACAAAAGAACTTGAAGATGCTCAAAAAGAGTTGCTGGATAAGGCCATGGATGCAGGCAGAGCTCAGCTATCGGCCATGGTTCTGCACAATATTGGAAATGCTGTGACACCGCTGGGTGTAAATTTGGAGCGCCTGAGAAAAAGCAAAATAAAACAGCTGAGCCATTACCTGCGGCAATGCTACGAAGATCTGGCAGTGCATAAGCAGGATCTCACAACTTACGTCAATGCCCACCCCAGAGGTATTAAGGTGGCCGAGTATATGGGCCGTTTGATAAATGATTTAGAAACTGAGCGAAAGAAAGCAGCTGTGATTCTGGGCAATGCCACCACAGCAATTGAGTATGTGAGCGAAGTGCTCAGCCTCCAGAGAAGCTACGCACCGGGAAGTCTAGAGATGAAAGAAAAGGTACGTCTCAATCAGTTGGTAAAAGATGCCTTGAAAATTCAAAAAACAACTATTTCTGCCAATAATATCAAGCTGGTAAAAAAGTTAGCGCCAGAGCTTCCTCTCTTTTCCATCGAGAAAAACAAGCTTATGCAGGTGGTGATCAATTTCATTAAAAACAGCTGTGACGCCATTGGAGAAAATCAGGAGATTGGAGAACACCGGATTACCATTTCAACCGCGTTTGAGGATCAGAAAATATCTTTGATGATCGCCGATACCGGCTGTGGTGTGGACGCGGACAATCTAAAAGACATTTTTGAGTTCGGCATCTCCACCAAAGGATCATCAGGGTTTGGGCTTTATTATTGCAAAAGTTTTGTGGAAGCCAATAACGGGGTGTTGACCCTTACAAGTCCCGGTCGGAATCAGGGGGCAACGGTCACAATGGCGTTTTCGCTTGTTGAGTGATTTTACATAAACATGGCTGCGTATTTTCACGATGGCGACTGTTGCTGCCCCGTAGGCATCTTTTGTTATATCGCTAAAACCGGAAAACAATATTTGCGCCGATGGTTCTCGGGCTGCCCACCATATATGAATTTCTGATGCTGCTGGTAAAGATGCTGGTGTAATATTCTTCGTCAAACAGATTTTTGGCGTAAACATAAAAATCCCAGTGGGAAAGCTCCATGCCCAGCTTTAAATTTATAACAGCATAATGGTCCTGTACTGAATTTAACTTCCAGTTCTCCCCCGTAACTGTGGGCTTTGCCCGCGTTGGAGGCCACCATGACATAGGCTGAGGGGTATTCGATTACCTGCATATCCTTTATGTCCATATAAAATATGGAACTGAAAGGCACCCCGTCCACGTACATGACAAAAGGATACCGGCGGTTAATCATGCTGGGGCTGACGCCCCGGCAGCCCACATATGTCACATTCTGATTTTGGGCGCTTACTGACAGGTTGGGAGCCATGTTAAAGATGTCCTTGACATCCCTGACATTTCGGTCCTGGATTTCAAGATCGTCGACAACAGTGATGGAAACAGGGACTCCTTTTAACATTTGTTTGCGTTTTTCCGCGGTCACTACCACATCATCTATTATTTGGGACGCTTCTTCGGGGATTTGGGCAAGGCCTGGCCGGGCCATTGAAAACACGAGCAGCAATATTGCGGGGATCAAAAGGTGAAACTGGGTGGGGTTCAATTTTTTCATCGTTGAATTTCCTTTATTTGCCTGTCCTTTTGTGTTCAGTACGCTTTTGTGAACTATCCGGAACAGGTGTATAAAAGACCGGTATTTATTTCTAACGATCCCATCCCTTTTTTGGATGATTTTGTACTGGAGAGAAATTCAGGCACCTTTGTTAAGCTGGTATTGCTTTGGTGAAATACCGTACTTTTTTTTAAAGGCTTTGGCAAAGTGGCTTAGGGATGCATAGCCCACATCCATGGCCACCTGGGTGACATTACCGGTTTGTGACTTGAGAAGGGTTCGGGATTTTTCCAGCCTCAGATCCCTGAGCAGAGCAAAGGGGGTGGTGCCGTACATGGCCTGGAAACCCATGGAAAGACGGTTGTGGGGCATTCCCACCATCCCGGAAAGCGCCAGGAAAGTGGGCGGCGCATCAATATGCCGGACAAGGATGTCCCTGGCTGCCTGAATTTTGTCACGCTCATGCCCGGATAGCCGGGCCGGCTGCCGAGAGGGGATAAGCCCGTGGAGTTGGCAGGAGACAAGCTCCAATGCCTTGCCCTCCAGAAAAATTTTTTTCAGGCTTCCGTGAAAGCTACAGTGACATAAATATCAAGCCCGGGTTTCAGGTGGATTTTTTTCAGATAACCGTCTGCCATAGGCCAGCAGGATTCAAAGGCCGTATCCGGTTCATGGGCGCAGGGCGTTTCCCTGATGACATCACACCGTCGGCTTGGGTCCCATAATTCAATATGTATACTGTTTTCCATTAATCTTTCATGATAATTAGTAGTGTCTGGCTTAAAAATAAATCAATAACTAACTATTGTCTGACCGAAAACCTGGAAATTTTGTTGAGTACAAGGCGGGCACAAATTTTAACCGGAGGAATACATAGAGTATTTTGAGGATTAAAATTTGGGACCAACGAAGTAATCGGCAAAATTTACGGTTTTCGGTCGGGCACTAACTATTAATTGTGAATCAAGATTTTTTTTTTTGTAGCAGAGTGATGTGAAAATGTTTTTAGGTGATTTAAAAAAATATTATATTTAATTATAAGTTCACATTGACTAGATATTAAAGTCAAGATATACAAAATAAATCGGGCAACGTAACGTTTTATTCCATATTATGAATGTAGCTTTTTAATTTATTCTTAAGGAGACCTAACATGAAAAAAAAATTGGCCATTTCCCTATTTCTGATTGTATCCATTTTTTCCAGCGCAGTATTTGCCGCAGATAAGGAAAAGGAGAGCATCACCGACCTCACGCCCTGGAAGGGAAACAATGCATCCATTGTCAAGCTTTACGACAGTGACGCCGGAGAAAAGTTTTTTGAAAAAGTGACGGAACACGCACCCAAGGGGTATACAAAAGAACTGGTAAAAGACTATATTTACAACATGCATGCCCTGAAATTTAAATCCCTGAACGTTGTGGATGAAAATACGATTATCATCGACAACAAGCTCACTGGGGATTATGTCCATGTTGGCAGCCTTAGTACAAAAGCCGGGAAATATGACATCACCTGGCAGATTTTTAAAACCGATTCAGAAGAGATGATCCAGGGTGGATTTAAATATTTTATTTTTCTTCCATTTCACGGGCATGGCGAGGATTCTCTAAGGCACGCCCATTTCAGGTATGGCAATGAAAATTTTGATTACCTGGCGACGGATCCTTCGGTTCAATCGTGGTGGCCCACCGCGTATCAGCCGGAAACAACCGATGAAACCAAAGTTATGGCTCGGATGATCGACAAAACAGCAAAGCTGCAGGCAAAGATGCTGCCGCCGTTAGAAAAGACAATAAACCGGTAAGACGAAAAAAGGGATGATGAATCACGGCAGAAGTGGAAAAAACAAAGGCCTTTGATTTACGGTATCTCCAAAATAGTTTTTGATACCGTGTTTTTTGCCAAATTACTGCATGTAGTTTCTCATCCCTGAAAATTCAACCCAAATAGTCGCTTGGTGTATCTCCAAAATATTTCTTAAATTCTTTAGAAAACGTCCTTTGCTGGGCGTACCCCACTTCAAAAGCCACTTCCGACACACTTCGGTTTCCGGTTTGCAGCAGGCGCTTGGATTCTTCCAGCCTGAATGTGCGAAGAAAGTTAAAGATCGTAACACCATAAACCTTACGAAAGCTTTGGCTTAACGTAGTCCTGTTCACCCCTACCATCCTGGAAAGTTCAGTAAGGGAGGGTGGATTTTTAATATCCGACATCATTATGTCTCTGGCTTTGTGGACGAAATTCGGGGAGCCTGTTTCCAAGTTAAAGCAGGAGATGTCCGGCCCTTTATCAGGATTAAATTGGTCAAAACCGAACCGCATCAGTTCCAACGCTTTGCTTCCTAAAAAGAGATGCCTGCGGGAATCAATATAAGTACATCCGAGGATTTCATGAATACAAATATTGATAGCAGGATTCATGAACACAGGGCGGCAAAAAAAGTCACCTTGTTTTTGGATAGACAACATACCTTCAATCGTTCGAGCGAATTTCACTGCTGCGCCTTGGGAAAAACGTTTTATAAACCACGGCTCCATTAAAAGCCCAATGATACAAAAGGGTTTTGCCGGGCAATGGATCAGTTCGGTTTTTAAGTTATGTGCATAGGTTAAATACCCATGATTTGAGCAATAAGTGGTTTTTTGCTCTTGGATATGGTGCCGGAGATGAGACCCTTCACCAAGAAAAAAAAGAAGACGGACAAAATTTGTTTCCTTCTCCTCCTCTTCTTCAAAAGAAATGCTGAAATCGGTGGACGGATACTGCTTTGAGATTGCCAAAATCAAACCAGGCTGACACTTAAGTTGATATACAAACCCCGTGCTGAGGCCGTTCAAGTGATTGGACCAATTATAGAATATTTCATGCCCGTCTTTTCTTTCCAAAAAATTATTTAGGTTAAGGCATGGTGAATAATAGTTTTTAGCTGAAATAATGATAGGATCACGTCTTTTCATGCAAGAGAATATTCCAAATGTCATAATTTATTATTCAACACAAAGTTAACTTATTATTCCAAGCATTGTTTAGTCAAGCCTATTTTTGTACCAAAGTGATGTGAAAATGTTTATAGGTGCTGTAAAAATAATTTGTGCCTTACTATAAGTTTGTCTTGTTTGATTTTGTTTGTGTGTGTTGTTTATTGGGATAAGGCTACTACGCTTAAGCTTAAGGAGAAACAAAATGAGAATTTTTCAAACGGCTATTGTATTTATTTCGATCTTGATTGCCGTAAATCAATCCATAGCAGATAGTGAACAATACGAAGTATCATTGGATTCCATCACTGTAACTGCAAATAAGCAGGAAGAAGATATCCAGGATGTTCCAATGAGTATCACAGCCTTTGATGAACTTACACTTGATGACAAGAATATTACTTCTGTTCGCGAATTGACCGATTACGTTCCAAATCTAATAATCGGTAGTAAAGCGTATTCAGGTTTTGCAAATCCTGTGATGAGGGGGCTTCAGACAGAAATAGGAACATACAATGTTGCAACCGCCATGTTCATCGACGGAATTCCAGTTTTAACAGGAGCCGGATATGACGACAATCTGCAAAATATTGAACGAGTAGAAGTGTTACGCGGGCCTCAAGGAACGTTGTATGGGAAAAGTGCCGAAGCAGGTGTTATCAATATTATTACCCGTCAACCAGATAATGATTTTCGTGGAAAGATCTCGGTTGATGCCGGAGAGGATTATAAAAAAGACGTTTCTTTAAACGTAAGCGGGCCGATTCTTCAGGATAAGCTCTTCTTTGGACTGTCCGGTCAATATTATGACAAAGACGGTTTTATTAAAAATGGGTACACAGGGGATGCGGCAAACGATGAAGAACATTGGTACGGGAAAGGGCAACTTAGATGGACGCCGATAGACGCCGTTGATATTAGTTTTATTTTTTCTCAACTCCAATATGACAATGGCGGCAACAATATGGGGTTGAGTGAAGATGGCGCCGCAGCGTATGGAATAGCAACCTCCGGTGACCGAGAAGTATATTCCGGCTCAGACACCTATGAGGATTCAAAAACAACCACACAAGCTTTAAAAGTCAGTTACGATTTTAATGACACGCTCAATGTAACTTCAATCACCGCCCACCGCTTATATAGAGATGATCTCGCAGTGGATTATGACTTTAATCCTGTTGAACTTGTGTATGCTACGAGTGAAAATGAATACGATAAAATTTTTCAGGAATTGAGGCTGACATCAAATACGGAGAAGATGAGTTGGGTGGGCGGTATCTATTATGATAAAGACGATAATTCAATTAACCTATCATATGGTAGTCTTGCAATAGAGACGGATCTTGGGGGAGAAACCTACGCCTTTTTTAGCCAGCTTCGTTACGCATTAACGCCTAAACTCGGCATAACCGGAGGTCTTCGTTATGAAACACAGGACAAAGATATGCAAAATGCGAATACAGGTAACTCCTTTGATGATACCTGGGATGACCTTGCTCCTAAATTCAGTGTGGATTATGCCATAACGGGACAGATCATGGGGTACGCTACGGTTGCGAAAGGTTTTCAATCAGGTGGTTTCAACGCTATGAGCAACGATTCGGCATATGACAGCTATGACAGTGAAGAGCTGTGGTCCTATGAAATAGGATTTAAAAGTCAACTGCTTGAAAACAGATTGATCATAAACGGTGTACTCTTTTACATGGATATAGATGACATGCAGGTGACTGAGTCGCTCGACGGCGGAAGGAACTACATAACCAATGCTGGTACGGCTGTCTCCTATGGAGCTGAACTGGAAGTACGGGCAAGAATCACACCTCAATTCACAATGACTGGAAGCATTGGCTATACTAATGCACAATTCGATGAATATCAGGACGCCTCAGGCGACTATAGTGATAACAAGGCTCCAAATGTCCCTGAATATACATTTTCCATCGGTGCCCAATATCGAGCAAGGAACGGGTTTTATGCCGGGGCTGATTTGACAGGTGTTGGAGACACGTATTTAGAAAGGACAAATACGTATAAAAGAGATGCTTATCTACTGGTTAATTCCAAAGTCGGGTATGAATCTGAAAATTGGGATATTTATCTCTACGCTAAGAACATCTTTGATGAAGATTACTCTATGGAAGCCGCGACTTATAAAACCTATAGTGAGCCCCGTGAAATAGGCGCAAAACTTACCTACCGATTTTAACACATAGTTTTCCCACTAAAATTATTGATAAGGACCAACGAGAATGCTTCAAATCAGCAATTTATCGAAGACCTATGCCAACGGGGTGCAGGCGCTTAAAGATATTAACCTGACCATCGGCAAAGGGATGTTCGGCCTTTTAGGGCAAAACGGAGCCGGAAAATCATCCCTCATGCGCACGCTTGCAACGTTGCAGGACGCGGATCAGGGCCAAATCTTCCTGGGCGAAACAAATGCCATGAAAGAACCTGAAAAGATCCGTAGAGCCTTGGGGTATTTGCCCCAGGAATTTGGTGTCTATGATGCGGTGTCGGCTGAAGATATGCTTGATTACTTGGCTGAGATCAAAGGGGTTACAAAACGATCGGAGCGGCACGATCATGTTTCGTATCTGCTCAACAAGGTTAACCTCTACGAAGTGCGGAAGAAACGGCTGAAAACCTACTCTGGCGGAATGAAACAACGTTTCGGAATTGCCCAAGCGCTTATTGGTAACCCTGAATTGATTATCGTGGATGAGCCCACGGCCGGACTGGACCCTGAAGAGAGAAATAGATTTTACAATATCTTAAGTGAATTAGGGGAAGAAGTCATTGTGATTCTTTCCACCCACATTGTGGAGGATGTGACCTCCCTTTGTTCGGATATGGCAATTATCGGCTCTGGTCGAGTGCTCGTTCATGCGTCGCCCAAAAGTATTATCAAGGCGGTTGATGGAAAGATATGGGGACGTAAGATTGAACGAAAAGAGCTTGCTCTTTACCAAGAAAATCATAGCGTTATTGCCACATATCTTAATCATGGACAGATGCGTATCCACGTGTTCAGCAATGAGCAGCCGGATTCCCTTTTTGAGCCTGTAACCCCGGTTATGGAAGATGCATATTTTTCGGTAATTCATGACCCTGCAGGTTTCTCTAATCTGTCTATCTTCCATTCAGAACACAAGGCAGACCAATGAAACTATCCTCTATCATTAAATTTGAGTGTTTATACAACGCTAAACATATCTACACCCATCTCTTTTTCTTTCTGCTTATCTTTCAGGGCATTTGGTACAATATGGGCATCAGTGACCATATCCCTAATAAGAATATGATGATTAATGCGCCGGCAATAGCCTATGGAAATTTAGCCCTCATGGGTATTATTCTATTTGCTGTCACCGCGATTATTACTGCCGGCAGCTTGGCTCGAGATTTAGAGTCCGGTTCTGCCCATATCCTTTATCCCGCAGTGGTAGAAGAAAAAAAATATTTTTTCGGAAAATATCTTGGAACAGTAATCGTAAACTTTATGGTTGTCTTAGGATACCCTATAGGAATATTGTTTTTTCCCCTTTTAGGTATTGGTCTGCCGGAACAGTATGGACCGGTACCCATAGGTCAGTTACTGCACGGGATCTTTCTGCTCACAGTGCCAAATTTGATTTTTCTGGTCACCTTATCCATATTCATGGTGGTGATGTTTCGGCGGGCTGCCGCCGCCTACCTTGGTGTTTTACTGATTTTTATATTTTTTTTGGTGTCGGTTTCACTTCGGGATAAAACTGCCTATCCTCTTGCGATCGAGCTTTTAGATCCCTTTGGGTATTGTTGTGTGAATCATCTCACTGATAAAATGGATACGCTGCAATTCAATTCCGCCTATCTGCCTTTATCCCAAACACTACTCCTTAACCGTCTGGGCTGGATAGCTGTTTCTATCCTCCTGTTTGTTGCATCTGTTTTTAAATTTAATTTCAAAACTTTCATTGCGCACCCCGGCAAGGCGGTCAAGCAAGAGAAAGTGATTGCCAAACCTGTTTTAGACATTGGCCCGCAAGTCTTTCCGTCCATGAATTACGGAATTTGGTCCTGCCTGATTAAATCAGTAAAATTTGCCTTGGTTAATGTGAAAAGTATTCTTGGTTCCCCCGGTTTTCTGGCTATGCTGATAACGCTTCTTCTCATGTTTTTAGGC
Source organism: uncultured Desulfobacter sp. (assembly GCF_963677125.1). Lineage (NCBI taxonomy): Bacteria > Pseudomonadati > Thermodesulfobacteriota > Desulfobacteria > Desulfobacterales > Desulfobacteraceae > Desulfobacter > uncultured Desulfobacter sp. Next base: position 4,998,890 of record NZ_OY781882.1, read on the forward strand.
TATGATTTTTTATGGACCTCGACCAATTATCTGACCACGTCCCATCTGCCTTTAACCTCAATAATGACGATTATCAGGGTTCCCATGATGCTGGTCATCGGTGTTATGATTCTGATTCTATCAGGGGAGATCCTGTTTAAGGATAGAGCTTCAAGCTTGTGGCCTGTTGTTGATGCTATGCCTACACCATCCTGGGTGTATATTTTTTCACGCTGGTTGACCATGGGGGGGCTTGCCTTTATCATCGCCTCCCTGATGTTTGCGGCAGGGGTGTTTTCTCAATGGGTAATGGGGTTTCAGGATATTGAGTGGGGATTGTATATTCGGGATTTGTATGGGCCACGGTTTGGCTGGTTGACAAGCCTGCAGCTTATCAGTCTCGCTTTCTTTTTCGGGGCCGTTTTCAATGATCGGATTAAAGGACACATTGTGTCCATAGCTGTATTTCTTTTTATTGTCATGTCTGTTGATCATCAACTTATTGAACGGCAGCACTTGGCCTTTTCAATCGTTCCCGCTTCTCTTGGTCCGGAAATGATCAATTATTCCGAGATGAACGGTTATGGGGTGCTGGATGCAGGTCTCTCCTTTTATACCGGTGCCTGGATGTCTCTGTCAGCATTGTTTTTTGTAGTCACGTTGCTTTTATGGAACCAGGGGGTAAACCGGAGTTTTAAAGAGCGGTTGCAGGTGTTGAAAAGGACAGTACGCATGCCCTTGGGAAAGGTTTTGAGCGGCACGGCAATCATTTGTTTCATCCTTTTTGGCGGTTTCCAGTACGGCATTCATGATAATTTGATTTGTAAGGCCGGGTATCAAACTAAAGCACAAAAGGAAGTGGCGGACACAGCATATGAAAAAAAATATGCAAAGTACCGGGAAGTGGTTCAGCCGAAAATTACAAATCTGGATCTGACCCTGGATCTTTTTCCCTCCAAACGACAAGCTGCTTATACGGCCAAATTGGCACTGAAGAATGAAAGCGGCCAACCCATAGATACGTTGCATCTGGATTGGGATAAAAAACTGGTCGTGGAAAAAATTTTTTCTAACAACTATTGCCTTGAAAAACTCGAAGATGACCCAGGGCTTCGCCATACCATCTTTCGGCTGACGCCCAGCCTGGAGGCAGGCGAAAGCTTAACTCTTAATCTTGTGGCTAATCTTGCCTACAAAGGGTTTCATCAGTCAGAATTCCAAGGCGATCTCACTTATAACGGAACTGTCTTGGGCACGGATTTCTTACCTCTTTTCGGTTATGACCGTGCCCGTGAACTTACCAACAACAAAAAACGCTTGCAGCAAGGCCTTGCACCACTGGATTCCCGGATGGATACTATGGACAACGCCTTTTCCAGGCGTAATCGGTTTGAGTCTGTCCAGTCTGACAGCCTGACCTGGAATATGGTGATCAGTACCGATGGAGACCAGAGAGTTATCGGGCCGGGAGAAGAAGTAAACACTTGGCAAGAAGAGGGCCGAAATTATGCCGAGTACAGGTCTGATCGTCCGGGAGCAATGGATTTTAAAATCATTTCCGCACGGCTTGCCACTCAGGAGTTTGACTGTCAGGGAACGCCTTGCAGATTGTCTTATGAGCCTCGCCATACCTACAATCTTTCAGTTTTTGAAGATGCTGTTCAAAAGGCGGTGCCCTGGCTTGCCGAAAGGCTGGGACCATATCCTTACAGCGTCGTGAGGATAGTTGAAAAACCGTTTTATGATTCTGAATTCATCACCTTTGCCAATGTTACAGCCATCTCCGAATCTCGCGGCTGGACGGCTGACATCAAAAATGATGAAGACGGGCAATATATTTATCTGACAATAGCTCGCGAGCTTGCCAGACAGTGGATTTTGGCTTCCTTGAGGGCCGCTGATGTACAGGGTGCTGAATTTCTTACCCAGTCTTTGGCCCAATATTATGCATTCCGGTTTCTGGAGGGAATAATGGGCCGGAACCATATAGGACAATGGCTGGATAAAGCATATGAAGACTATGAAAAGGAAAGATCCGATGAGGAAATTGAAGAAAAGCCCCTGCTTTATGTGGATGAGGCCGCCTATCTTTCCCGTGATAAAGGGGGACTTGCTCTGTATGCCCTGGCCCAGCGAATAGGTGCTGAGCAATTTGATGTATGGCTGGCCGAATGGATAGCCCGGGCAGATCAAAAAGAAAACTTTTTTACCTCTGCCGATTTTTACAAAGAACTGAAAAACTTTACTCCTGCCATTCATCACCCCTTTATCCGGGACTGGTTTGAACGGCGCATTCAATACCGGCTGTCGCTGGACAATGCGCAAATAAAGGACGGAAAACTTGCCCTGACCATTTCTGCCGCCAAAATGGAATCCAGGGGTGAAAGAGGGACGATGGGAAAAAGCTTCTCCGCTCCCCTTGAAGTTGGGATGGCAGATGAATCCGGGAACGTTAAGGATGTCAGGAAGATCATGATCCAACCGGGACAAAACAGCTATGCCCTGGACTGCCGTCTTTCTTCGTCCACCGTAATTCTTGATCCGAATTATTGGTATCTGATCGAAGCCAGGAAAAAATGTTCGAAAAAATTAAAAGCTCAACCCAAATAATGGCTTGGCGTATTTCCAAAATGTTTTTTAAATTCTCTGGAGAATGTCCCGTGCTGGGCATACCCCACTTCAAAAGCAACGTCCGTAACACTTCTGTTCCCAGCCCGTAACAGACGCTTGGATTCTTCCAGCCTGAACGTGCGAAGAAAATCAAAAATAGTAACGCCATAAACCTTACGAAAACACTCATTTAACCTGTTTCTATTCACCCCCACCATTCTGGAAAGCTCGGTAAGGGAAGGGGGATTTTTAATATCGGAGATCATTATGTCTCTGGCTTTGTGAACGAAATTCTGGGAACCGGTTTCCAAGTTAAAGCAGGAGATGTCCTGCCCCTTATCAGAATTAAGTTGATCAAAACTTAAGGTTATCAGTTCCAGGGCTTTACTTCCTAAAAAGAGATGCCTGCGGGCATCAATATAAGTACATCCGAGAATTTCATGAATACAAACATGAATGGAAGGCGTCATGAACACAGGGCAGCGAAAAGATTCACCTTCAGTTTGGAGAGACAACATTTCTTCTATCTTTCGAGAAAAGTCTCCTGTAATTCTTTGAGAAAAATGCTTTACAAACCATGGTTCCATTAAAACCACTATGAAACAAAAGGGTTTTGCAGGGTAATGGAGCACGCTCATACGGTTACGTGCGAAGGTTAAATACCCTTGATTTGAGCAAAAAGTAGTTTTTTGTTCTTGGCTCGCGTACTGGCTATGAAATCCTTCACCAAGAATAAAAAGAAGACGAACAAAATTTGTTTCCTTTTCTTTAAAAGAAACGCTGAAAGCACTGGAAGGATACTGCCTTGTGATTGCCAAAATTAAACCAGGCTGACACTTGAGTAGATATACAAATCCTTTACTTAGTCCGTTTAAGCGGTCTGACCAATTATAGAAGACTTCATCCCCGTCTTTTTTTTCCAAAAAATTATTTAGACTAAGGCATTGGCCATAATAGTTTTGAGCTGAAATAATGATAGGATTGCTTTTTTTCATGTAAGAAGACCTTTCTATTCCCTGAAGTAATTGCCCTCACCAATAATTAACATAACACAATGAAATTTGTTTAGGCAAAACGAATTTGTTTGTATCGACATGGCATCAGATAGGACGATGAATATTGCAAGTAAAAAAACCGTACAAGAAGCGATAAAGAACAGGTTGAGTTATTACCCTTCTATCTTAAATCAAGCTATTAAGGCTTTTTTTGCAGTGAAGCGACATAAAAATGTTTTTAGGCAATATAAAAAAATCTTGTACTTTATTATAAGTTCGTAATGCTTAATTTTGTTTTTGATGTGTTGTTTGTAGGAGTCGTTCTTATTACGTTTAAGTTTAAGGAAAAACAAAATGAAAATTTTTCAAACAGTTATTGTAGTTATTTCAATCTTGATAACCATAAATCAATCCATAGCAGATAGTGAACAATCCGAAGTATCATTGGATTCCATCACTGTAACTGCAAATAAGCAGGAAGAAAATATTCAGGATGTTCCAACGAGCATCACAGCCTTTGATGAACTTATACTTGATGACAAGAATATTGATTCTGTTGGCGAGTTGACCGATTACGTTCCAAATTTAATACTCACTTATTCAGGCATTTCAGGTTTCGCAAGGCCTGCTATGAGGGGGATTTTGGCTCAATCAGGATCAGGTGTTTCAACTGCCATGTTCATTGACGGAATCCCGGTTTTATCAGGTTATGGATATGACGACACCCTGCAGAATATTGAGCGAATAGAGGTTTTACGCGGTCCTCAAGGAACATTGTACGGAAAAAGTGCAGAAGCAGGTGTTATCAATATTATTACCCTTCAACCAGATAATACTTTTCGTGGAAAGGTTTCGGTTGATGGTGGAGAGGATTATAAAAAAGATGTTTCTTTAAACGTAAGCGGGCCGATTATTCAGGATAAACTCTTCTTTGGACTGTCTGCCCAATATTATGAAAAAGACGGTTTTATCAAAAATGGGTACACAGGTGATGAGGCTGACAATCTATCACATTGGTACGGAAAAGGCCAGCTTAGATGGACGCCGATCAGGGCTAACGCATGTAAAAATTCTAAGTGGCCTATGATCCTGGCGTTATCTACCAGTCATGCAAACATCACGTCCTCCAAATACTGTGTATCCATTGCCGCATTCAATCTTTTTGACTTGATGCTCCCTTTAAAACTTTTATTTTCTTTAAGCAGATTTAAGGCAATATGCCGAATTGCCGCAAAGTTCTCCGGCCCGAATCCTTTCCGTATCCTGCTCTCATCTTCCCGGAAAGCGATATCCAATACCCAGTGAAGTGAATTCTCAATTCCCCAATGACTTCTGACAGAAGTTCCAAATACCTGCGCAGTACAATCAAGACTGGATATATAATAACGCCTGTCACAACTTACTTCCCCGTTAACATTCCGGGTGCTTTCAACCATCCCCAAAGATTTTAAACCAGGCCAATTTTCTTTGTCATCAAGCCAATCAATATCACGGGTTATGACATTCCTACGGGTCTCAATGCGTCCATGCCCACCATCTACTGTTTCATATTCATCGAAACAGTATCCCTCTTCTTTCATATTGTTCATGTGGTCAAAAAAACGGACTGTATTTTCATAAAGGGTCTTGTGGTTTTCTTTTAATGCCAGAATGTAGTCACAATTACTGTCAATTATGGTTTCCGCAATTTTTTTCTGTGTCCCCATGGCATCAATGGTGACTATGCAACCGGATAGATCAAGCAACTTTAAAAGATAGGGAATGGCGGTTATTTCATTGGATTTTTCTTCCGTTTTTAGTTGCCCGAGAACTACCTGATTTGCAGTTGCCCAGGCACTAATCATATGGATGGCTTTTTTATCCTCAGATCTGTTATGAGAGCGTCTCAGGGTTTTTCCGTCTATCGCCACAACCTGGCCTTTGGTTTGTTTGGCTACAGAGGCAATCCAGTTTTTGAAACTATTTTGAAATTCTTGTGGGTTCATCCTTTCAAAAATTCGGTCAAAGGTATCATGTGATGGGATCCCATATGGCAATTCCAGGAATTTTGAAAGCCATCTCTTTCGCTTTTTTCCAAAATTTTCAATTTGTTCGTAGGTATCGGCCCCTGCGACAACGCCACATATTGCAATAATAATCACATCAATTAATTTATGGAGCTTGTTGTGGTGCCTATGATCTTCAATCGTCTCAAAGTATTTATTTATGTTGTTTTTACCCATTGGCAACTCCTTGTTTTTGTTGCCAATGGGTACTACAAATTAAACGAAAAATCTAGCGAAAAATATTCCTTTTAAAATCAAATAGTTACGTCATGTATGTTATGAAATGCTAACTTTTTTCCTAAAACCCACAGAATGCCTGCCATTTTTTTACATGCGATAGCCCTGGGACGCCGATAGACGACCTTGATATTAGCTTAATCTTTTCTCAACTTGAATATGACAATGATGGCAACACCATGGGATTGAGTGAAGATGGAGCTGCGGCTTTGGGCGTGACTGCTTCCGGTGACCGGGAAGTATATTCTGATTTTGACACCAAAGAGAAATCAAAAACCAACGCTCAAGCCTTAAAAGTGAGTTACGATTTTGGTGATACATTAAATGTAACCTCAATCACCACTCACCGCTTTTTTGATAGTGATTTTGCAGTGGATCATGACTTTAATCCTGTTGAACTAAACCATACTACGAGTGAAGGCGAAGAAGATAAAATTTCTCAGGAGCTGAGGTTAGCATCGAAGACGGAGAAGATGAGCTGGGTGGCCGGTATCTATTATGATAAAGACGATGATACAATGGACTTTTCATATTCTTCTATAACAATAAAGAGGAATCTTGGGGGCGAGGCTTACGCACTTTTTGGCCAACTTCGTTACGCGTTAACGCCTAAAATTGGCATGACTGGTGGTCTTCGTTATGAAACACAGGATAAAGATATGCAAGATTATCTTACAGGCAACGATTTTGATGATACCTGGGATGACATTGCACCTAAATTCAGTGTGGATTATGCCATAACAGAACAGGTAATGGGGTACGCTACGGTTGCGAAAGGTTTCAGATCAGGTGGTTTTAATTATATGAGTACAGATTCGAAATATGACAGCTATGACAGCGAAGAGCTGTGGTCCTATGAAATAGGAGCTAAAAGTCAACTTTTTGAAAACAGATTGATCGTAAACGGTGCACTCTTTTACATGAATATAGATGACATGCAAGTGACAGAATCAATCGGCCCAACGAGTTACATAACCAATGTTGGTACTGCTGTCTCATATGGCGTTGAACTGGAAGTACAGGCAAAAATTACACCTCAATTCACCCTGACGGGAAGCATTGGCTATACTAATGTAAAATTTGATGAATATAAGGACGACTCAGGAGACTATAGTGATAACAAGGCGCCGAATGTCCCCGAATATACATTTGCCATAGGTGGCCAATATCGACCAGGGAACGGCTTTTATGCCGGGGTTGATTTGGTTGGTGTTGGAAAAACGTATTTAGAAAGGACAAATACATATAAAAGAGATGCGTATCAACTGATTAATGCCAAAATAGGGTATGAAGCTGAAAATTGGGATATTTATCTCTATGGTAAAAACATCCTTGATAAAGATTACTCAAAAGAAGACGCGACTTATGTATATTACAGTGACCCTCGTGAATTAGGGGTAAAGCTTACTTACCGATTTTAAGATACAATTGTATTGCCGGAAAAATCGGTTTGATGAAGCCGCTGTGGGCAGCGAAGCTGCTTTATCCTATATCGGGAATCATTGTAGTATCTGGTATAAATGTAAATTTTACCTTTAAGGAGACGTAAAATGAGTAAAAGGCTGGTTAGTTCAATATTTCTGATTGCATGCATCTTTTCCAGCGTAGTATTTGCCGCCCAAGATAAGGAACAGGAGAAGATTATCGACCTCACGCCATGGAAAGGAACTAACGAATCCATGGCCAAACTTTACAACAGTGAAGCCGGAGAAGGGTATTTTAAAAAGTGGCGGAACACACACCCAAGGGGTATACAAAAAAAGATGAAGCCAAAATTCTAGCGAAGAAGAACAAAGACGCAAAAAGTCGGGGAGAAAATCTGCCGCCGTTGAAAGAGGCAATAAACGAGTGATTCCCTTCATGGTGCCCCCTATATTTGAGGGCTGATAGCCAGGCCTATATACTAGGCTATCGCCCTTCGTTAGGTGGGAGGGGGTATGGTGCCGTCTCTATGTAACCGGCGAAGATACAGAATCGGGTTGTGAATGGATATACATTGTAATTGATTGTTCTCTGGTGTATCATTTTAAAAAAACATACACATGGAGGAGCGATGAGAACCAATATAGTCATTCGGGATGATTTGATGCAAGAAGCGTTGCAACTCTCTGATGTGAAAACCAAAAAAGCGGTTGTCGAAGAGGGGCTTAAACTGTTCGTCAAATTAAAAAAACAGCAGAAAATTGCATCATTGAGAGGAAAATTGCATTGGGAAGGCGATTTGAACGCCATGAGGCTTGATAAGTGATCCTGGTTGATTCTTCGGTGTGGATTGCCTATTTTAACGGGCAGATAAATTGGCAGACCAATACACTGGATACTTTGCTGCACGAAGCGCCCGTATTGTTGGGTGATCTGATCCTCGTTGAAATTTTGCAAGGATTTAAAACAAACAAAGAATTTGATGCGGCAAGAGATTTATTGGCTGTTTTGGATTGCGTTTCGCTCAATAGCTGTTCTCTGGCAGTTGCCTCAGCTACAAATTACAGAACAATGCGCAGACAGGGAATTACCGTGAGAAAAACCATAGATGTTATAATCGGAACTTATTGTATAGAAAACGATTTGTCGTTACTTCATGATGATCGTGATTTTAATCCCATGGAAACCATTCTGGGATTACAGGCCGTTACACCCGAAATGGGGTAACAATCCAGGCCGTTATTGGAATCTAATCGAAAACAGTGGAAATGTTTAAAAGAAATTAGGACCAGCGGTTTATTGGCTCGCCTGCAACTGCTCCCATTCAAAGGTTACGATATTGCGTTCATCGCGGTCGAATTCCACACCGATCAGGTAAACTTCGGCCATGCCGGCCCTGTATTTTTCGGCATATCCCTTTTGTTTTATCTGTTCCAGAGCCGTTCCCGGTGTTTTGTCTATATCCACCACCTTGAATTCAAATATATAGGCCCTGTTATCTATTTTTACCGTCATGTCTATGCGGCCGTGGCTGGTGGTATCCTCGGCCGTCACGTCCAGGCCAAGGGCCGTGAAATAGCAGTAAAAAACGGATGCGTAGTAGCCTTCGTATGCGGATAATTTGTTTTTCCGGTACCAGTCATGGGGAATGGCGGAAAAAAGAGATTGGAAAATCCTGTGAAGAGAGTCCGGGTCCGCGTCCTGAAATGCCTGGTATATCCGAAGCTGGGTTCTTTCTTTCAACACGGTGTCATGGGAGTATCTGTTCAGGATATAATCCGATAAACTTGCTTTCACCTCCATGTTTGGGTATTGAAGCTTATAGAAAATTTTTCCCGCCACCCTGCGGTCATGGGCGATTGTAAGATAGCCTGCCTGGAAAAGAAGGTTTTCAGGTCTGATAAAGTCAATATCAAATGCGCCGATCAGGGTTTCGGACGCCTCTATGTTCTCAATATCCGGGATATAGTATTGATTTTTCTTTAAAAGATTTATCAAAAATGTGGGGGTGCCCGTCTCAAACCAGTAGTTGCGGAATTTCCCGGCACGAAGATAGTGAAGGATGCTGAAAGGGTTGTATACCTTTTCTCCGAGCCAGGCATAGCCGTTGTACCATTGGCGGATATCTTCCAGGGATTTGTTTTCCAGACGTTCTGAAAATACTGAAACCATCTCCGGTTCCGTATAGCCGCAGATCGCGGAATATTCAGCATCCAGCGTGATATCGGTCAGGTTGTTCAGCCCTGAAAACAGGCTTACCTTGGAAAATTTGGATACGCCGGTGAGAAAAACAAAGCACAGATTGGCATCCTGTCCTTTGATCACGGAATAAAGGTTTTTTAGTCCTTCACGCATCTCTTCCGCGATTTTGGGGTTTACAATATTATCCAGGATAGGCTTGTCATATTCATCAATCAGGATTACAGCACGAAGACCGTATTTTTCACTTGATCTTTGAATAAGGTCACTGAAACAGCCGGAAACGCTGTCTTTGTACCGGCATTCGACCCCCAATCTTTTTTGATTGCCTTCAATCAGTTCAAATATCTTTTTGTCCAGTTCCTCCCTGTTTTTGAGAACGCCTTCAGCAAAGGAGATATGGATAACCGGATAGCGCTTTTCCCAGTCCCAGTTGTCATATAACCACAGTCCCTGGAAAAGGTCTTTATCGGCCTCGAACGCCGCTTTGAGGGTGTCGATGAACAGGGATTTACCAAAACGCCTGGGTCTGGAGAGAAAATAGTACTTGCCTTGTTCAGACAAATCATGGACAAATTTGGATTTGTCCACATAGGCATGGCCTTCCTCAATAATTTCTCTCAGGGTGCTGATGCCCACGGGCAGTTTTTTCATGGCTACGCCCTCGGCGGGTTAAGGATCAAAATATGCCGGTCATCCCTTGCATCATCCATATTGCATCTCTCATTTTTTTTAGGAAAGTCTGTGTAAGCGATACAGATCTTTCAACTTTCGTTGTGGGCTGAGCATGGCAGTTGATATGTCAGGTCGGCCCATGGCCGTTTATTTAACGGCTGCAAAATAACACGTGAATCTACTGTATAAACCTTATTATCAGTTCCTGAAAAAATCAAATTATCTATGTAAAAAAGTTTCTCAGCGCTCCATGGGGTTGGGATGGCAGATGAATCCTCCGAACGTGAGAGTTCAGGATGTCGGGCAGATCATGATCCGGCCGGGACAAAACAGCTATGCCCTGTACTGCTCTTTCTAAAAAGAAAGATAAACAATCCTGCAGGCCAGGTTCGGGCGAATAAATGGAAGCCTTGCAATTACGCCGTAAATTCCCCAGCGACGCTTACAATAGTCACTGTAGTTCCAGGCATCCAGCAACCGGATCGCCGGATGCCATGCTTCAAGCGCCAAGGGATTTTTCAAGCCCCATTTGAACTCTGCCCGGGAGTTCATTTTTTTTAATGAACTATGATACTTGCTTTTGCCTATCATTATCGGCGGCAGGGTTTCAAACAAGATTCGGCCCCGGGGAAATGTGTTGGCCAGCTCTTTAAAAAAGTTTTGTACAAGGGGCTCTTCAAAGTACATAAACAGGCCTTCGGCCAAAAAGAGGACCGGGCGGTCACTCACATTGACGTCCAGCATCCATGACAGATCAAATATTGATTTTTCAATAAAACGGTAGGATTCGGATTCTTTAAAAAAGTGCCGCCTCAGGGTGATGGACTCGGGTAAATCAATTTCATACCAATCATGATTCCGGCAATCCAAACGGGTATGGCGGGTATCCAGTCCTGCGCCTAAGTTAATCACCACTGCGTCCGGGTGGCTGCTCAAATACTTTGACAGGGCCGTATCCAGAATCCGGGTCCGAACCGCCACACCGGTCTGGGTCAGTTTCCCCCCTTCGTCAAACCGGGTGAAATCATAATCAATCCGTCCGACCATTTCCACGGCCTTTTCATCCCGGATCAGGGGCGTGGGCATGCGTGTCTCGGCAGCCCTGGCCCACAGTGCAATCAACAAGGTTTCGGGGATGCCTGAAAGAGAATGTTCCATTAAATACTATTCCTTACAACCAATTTAAAGCCTGCCCGGCCCCACAAATATTGTCAGGCCGGGCAAGGGAAAAAACAAAAGAGCGTATAGGGTCGGGCTTTATTTAGGTTTTGCCGTAAATGATACGGAGGCACCGTAATAGATGGACTGGCATTTTTTGACCAGCGCTTTGAGATCGTTATCTTTTGTTACCTCTTTTTTAACCGTGACCGAGGCCATCCAGGCACCGGGAGTGGGTACCCGGATCTGGGCCTTGCCGTCCATGACATATGCCGTGAGCATGTATTGATCCGGGCCTCCGAAGGTGTTGGAGGTCATGTGCAGGTAGTTCATGCCCTTCATATCGCAGGTCAACGGTTTGCCGTTGAGTGTGACCGTAAATTTAACTATATCACCGGCCTTGACATTGCTCATGTCTGTTTCGGACATGATTTCAAGTTCATATCCCAGGGGTTTGGGCTGGGTCCATTTTTTAACACCGAAATAGGCTTTTCCTACGGCCTTGTACCGGGTGCTGAAATCAAAGGATTTTGCTCCTTTTATTTCATCCATGGGTTTGGTGGTCATCTTGTGTTTGCCGTTGGCATCCACATACCCGGTAAAATAGGTGGCCTTGGATTCGGCGGTGACTTGATAGGTCCCGGGGATGGTCTTATCAGTCAGAGAGATTTTTCTTAAGCCCAGATCTCCGGGCACAATGCTCATTCCGGTTTTAGACTCGGTTGTTTTCTCCTGTTTGATAACAGGCACAGGAATGGGGGTGATGGAATTGTCCGGACCCACCAGACTGTATTTTTCAATTTCAATGGCACCGGCTTCGGACATCAGAAAGTCATCCAGGGGCATGGCATGTCCCCATCCTAGGCTGGTGATAACATGTCCCGGGGGATGGGCAAAGGATTCGTTGATGTTGACCCATAGGGAATGCGCGTAAACGGTACCTGTGCAAAGCGCTGTCAGGGCAAGTGTTAAACCGGTGAGCTTCAAATTTCGTAACATGTGATTTCTCCTTTTGAGGTTATTAATTTTTTTCGGAATTTATAGGTCCGTCTTCGCGTACGGTATGTCCCGGGCCGCCATCCAGAAATACCGTATACGGATGATCCGGGATGTTAAATTCAGCTTCTCCGTTTTCATCTAGTTTGATTTTTAAGACCTTTTTTTCATTTTTATCCAGCAGATACAGGGGCAGGTTTGCGGCCATTGCACCGGTGGAAAACATGCCTTCCACTGATACGGTACCATCCTCGTTATCCGTCAGATTCATGAAAAGGGTGTGGCCAAAAGCCGGGGCTGTAACAAGCACCAGGGCGATGAACGCAGCAAGCAGGGTAAATACATTTTTCTTCATTGGGTTACCTCCTTATTCAAATGGTATTGGGGCTGTGTTTTCTTCTCGGCAATTGTTTCCGGACCAAAGGCCTTCAAGGTTCTGAGCAGGACCGGGGTAACAAAATAATCGGTCAGCAGGGCCGTCATGATGCCTGTGCCTGTGAAAATACCGAGATAAAACAAAACTTTGGCCGGAGAACTTAAGTAGACGCTGAAATTGGCCGTTAGGATCAGGGACGTAAACAAAAGCGGAATCCCGATGGCGCTGAAAGTGTGGCGGATGGCGTCGGCATAGTCGCGCTTTTGTTCAAAGGCCAGTTTGGCATGGTTGATAAAATGAATGGTGTCGTCCACGGCAAGGCCTAACAGCATGGGCATAATCGTAATGGTCATCAGGTCCAGGGGCACCCGCATCCATCCCATGAGTCCGCCTACGGCGAGCGCGGGGGTAACGTTGGGAATCATGGCAATCAAGCCGATTTTAAAGTTGCCGAAAACCAGGACCATCAGTCCCGTAATCACGCAGATAGCGATGAGAAACGAGGTGAGCTGGCCCTTGGACACAATATCCTGCATCACCGTAAACTGGGCCACAGAGCCTGCCAGGGTCACATTCGCCCCGGGGAAAAGCGCGTGGGCTTTTTGGGTGATTTGATGCAGTTCCCGGTATACTTCAACCGTGTTGTAGTCCTTCAGGTCAATCGTCATGCGCAGGCGCCGGTATTCGTAATCAATCCATTTTTCCGCCTCCCGGCCGCCGGCATTTTCATAAAGCAGCATGATTTGGGCCACCATTTCCCGGCTTTCAGGAATACCGAAAAAACGGGAATCACCATCGTGGAGCACCTGGTTCATATCCTTTATGATTTCGGTAATGGATGTCACCTTTTTGGTTAAGGGGTAGCTTAATGCCTCCTGTTCCAGCAGATCCAGTTTTTCTAAATTTTCCGGTTCCCGGGCCATGTCTTCGTTGGGGAATTCCACCACCACGTTATAAGAGTACAAGGCACCCAAAGGTGATTTGCATACCTGATCCAGGCGGTTTACATAAGGCACCTTGAGTCCCGCATTTTTGCGGATGTCAAAGTTGACCTCAAAATAGCGCAGCCCTGCCGCAGTTATCAGGACGCTTAAGACAAATATGATCATGATGGAGATCGGATGGGCCAGCACCAGATTGGCCAACTTTGCCATCAGGCTTTCCAGCAGGGCATTGGAGCGTAACCGGACTTTTTTTACATCCCGGTCTTTTCCAAAGGAGAGCAGGGCTGGGATCATTACGACCACCATGAAAAAAACAATGGAGACCAGCAAGGAGGTTGACGATCCGATCCAGCGCACCGGCTTGACATCCACAAAATGAAAAGACGAAAGCGCCCCCACCGTGGTCAGGGCCGTGAATAAAATGGGCCAGCCTGTCTCTTTGACGGCCAAGCGGACCGACGCTTTTCTTTTTCCTGTTTTAAGAAAATAGCGTTTGAAAAATGAAAAAATATGGATAGAGTACCCGATGGATACGGCAATGCCAAGATACAAAGGCATCATGATCATGGCCACGTCAATGGGTTTGCCGATCCAGCCAAGCATGCCAAAGGTCAGGATCACTGACCCCGCTGTTACAATAATCGTCATGGCGATGCCCTTGATGGAGCGCAATGCCAGCGACAGCACCACAAGGGAGACGATAAGGGATAGCCCCATGGTCCGGGACATCTCTTTTTTATAAAATGCGGTTTTGTCATGGGCAATAATCGGCATACCCGACGATTTTGGATTCAAAGACGAATACTTGTCCTGGCGGATAATAGTGGCGGCCACTTCTCCGACCACCATATCCGCGGCTTTGTTGTCCTTGCTTCGCCAGCCTTCGGGGTAGGGGGTCAACCGCAAAATAATCCAGGAGAACCGGCCGTCGGATGAAATCAGTTTGCCGTTGAGCATTTGTTTATCCAGAATCTGCTGCCGGATACCGGATAGTGTGTTATTGTCCCGCGGGATGGGGTCAGGTACAGGCGTAACAATCTCAATGCCCCCTTCATGGCCCAGGGAAAATTCGCAGTCTGTGATAGATAAGATGTCATCGGCAAAAGGCACTTGAGTTTTCAGCTCTTTGCCCAGGGCCCGGATCAGGGTCAGGGTCTCCGGATTAAACATGTGGTCCGATTCTACCAGTACCCCTACATAGTCGTTGTTGCCGAAAATTTCTTTAAATTCATCTTCGGCCATTTTCAGCTTTGAGGTGTCCAAAAGCCATTTATCCCAGCCCGCATCGGTTTGAATCCTTTTTAACCCGGCAAACCCGAAGACCAGGGCCAGAATAAACACGGCAACCACCAGATAGCGCAGCCGGATGATCCAACTGCCGAATTGTTCAAACATCTGATTGATTTTATTTATGTTAATCATGATCAATCCTTTAAAAATGGTATTTTATTTTCGTCCAGACCTGGGTGTTGTCTTTATACCGGCCATAAGATCCTTCCCGGTCCCCGGCAAAGATGTCGGTTCCTAAAAAGACTTCCAGATTGTCGATGAATTCGTACTCTGCCGTCAGCCGGACCAAAAAGTCCCTTTCATCAATATCCATATATCCGAAAGCCGACAGTGTCAGTTTTTCCCTGAACAGATCCTTTGAAACGCTGAATGTTATGGTCTTGGTACAATCGTTTGCGGTAAGGCCGGCACCGGAATCCAGGATATGGTCCTGGGCATACTGCCAGGTCAGGTTCCAGTCGTTCCCGGGATACCAGTCCAGTCCGGTGAGCCATTTGACCCGGTCCTTTTCCGCTGTGAAATAATCGCCGGCATATCCCTGGACCGGACTGCCCGCAAAATAAGCTGCTTCAGTCCTGAAAACAAACTCTCCCCAGGGTTTTGAAAACTCCGCGCCCAGGATATGCATGCGGTCGTACACCGGTTCCAGAGCCGTACCGGATCGCCGGTAACAGGGAAAGTCGTTCCAGGTGTAAAAATAGGAAAAAGCCAGATCCATGCCGGACAGGTACAGGGTATATCGCAATGCCAGTTCACTGTCTTTAAATGGGTCATCAGGTTCGTCCCTGGGCAGCAATGTATTGTCCCCATAGCCGCCAAGATACCAGGGACTGTCCTTTGAGGGCTGTTCCCCGGAATTATAGACCGGGATCCATAACAGCTGAAGATCTCCCCATTCGGATGCATACTTGAGATTCAAGGCGTCCACGGCCATGCGCATTTCGTCAAAGTCCCGGGTGATGGTCTCTGTGTAGTCCAAGGGAGATACATTGTCCACAATCCGGATGCCGTCCGCTTGGCCCCAGATGATGATCTGGCGTCCTGCCCGGATGGTCAAGTTGTTCAGGACATAGTCCAGGTACCCTTCGTGAAGACTGACTCCGGACTCATCTTCCAGAAGGTGGTTGGCAGACAGATTGACCGCGCCAAAGAAAGTGAAGTTTTCCTGGCAAGCGGTCAGTTCCAGCCGGGCCAGGGTTTCCGAGGCCAGAATATCATTGGGCGATTTAACCTGGGCGTTGTGCCGGGTCTCCAGAAAACCGGAAAATTCAGTCTCCATTGCCATTAAATGGACCGGCAGGACAGAGACAAGCACCACGGCCAGGCTGAAAATGGCGGTGAGTGCCTTGTTCACCGCAGATGTCCCCGGGATATGGTGTTGACGCTGAAAAATCCGTCATTCACACCGGTATTGTACTCAAGATTGGACAGGGTCATCAGGGTGGTATGCTTTTCCCGATGATTTTCCATCTTCATCTTGAACACGGTCCAAAACCCCTGGTGCTCGCGCAAATCTTCCACGGTATAGGTCTTGATCAGACCCTGGGCGTCGTAATATTCTGCCTTAATCGTTTTATGGGCGTCTTTGCGAACCCAGATGATTTTTTCGTCATAGAGAGAGTCGTCCTCCTTGGGTATGGACTTGATCTTCCAACAGTCATGGCCGTCCACAGTCTCTTCCCCGATAAGGGTATGGTCGTCCTCGTCCACATTCCGGTCCCCCATATCGTCATAGGTGAAATCCGATCCCATGAAGTAGTCATTGGTAGATGCCCCTGAAATTCGCCGGACCTTTCGCAGCGCCGGCATGTAAAGCCATTTGTCATCGTCTCTGGAAGGATCATCATATTCCCAGGATAAAAAGGATGTGCCTTTGATATCCATAGGCTTTTTGAAACCCATCAGCTTTTTGGTATCCTTGCCGTAATCCTTGCCAAAGGATGACATCTTCCGAACCCGTTTTTTGTTCCGGCGGTTAATTAACACCATTTCAATGGTGGATTTTCTGTCATCCCCGTCAGGGGCATCATCCACCATGACCATAATATCCCGGCCTGTCAGGGGCGCAGCCACGGCCTTGCCTTTAACAAACAGGCTTAAAAAAAGAATAAAAATAGAAAAAAAACAGATTAAAGGAATGAAATCATATTTTTTCCCCGGCTGGTTTAACATGGGTCCTCCTTGAATCATTATGTTTAACACAGTTAAAGTTAGAATATCCTAACTCGGTGGAATTTTTAACATGACTTAGCATATACTTCTACCCGGATCGGGAGCATTTATACCCGGATCGGGAATCAATCTTTCTCTCACTGTTACAAGGTGGCATCACTTCAGATAGAGACCCGAAAAGCTTGGCCGCTTTGGGCGGTTATTAATCAAGCCCCCGGTTTTACAGGGGACTTGACTTTTTATACTTTTTTGAAAAAGGGAGGGCAAAAAGCGTTTTTTTATCAGTTTCGTCCGGGATGAAATTGTTTATGCGGACCTCGCTGCTTAAGTGTCAAAGACGATACGTTACACTCACCCCTATTTCCCTGGGCTGGGAATAATAGGTATACGCCCCGTAATGACCTTCTGTATCATAATTGCGGTCAAACATATTTTTGGCATACAGATAGATATCATATTTTTCTGTTTCATAACCGATCTTTGCATTAACCAGTTCGTAGGCCGGTCTTTTATATTCATTGTCAAGATCCAGATACATATCCCCGTATCCGCTCAGATCCACACTTGCGTAATACCCTTGCTCCGCACGGTATGTCATTCCCAGGGTATAATTATAGTTCGGTGAAAAGGTGGTTTTGTTCCCGCTGTAATCAGTGACTCCGTCGTTGTATTCATCAAACTCCGTTTTGTTATACGAAAAACCGGCAAACAGGTTCAGCCCGCGGGTTATCCGGTATGTCAGCGAGGCCTCCACCCCCATGGATGTCGCTTCGGCAGCATTCGTCATATATCCTACATCTTCAGCATCATCAATAACATCAGTAACACTCACATGCATATCCGTAATATCCATGTAATACAATCCCACATCCCAGGACAATTTGCCGTTTGCCAAAATGCCCTTGGCGCCGACCTCGTAGGCATACAAAGTTTCAGGATCATATGTCTTGGGATATCCCTCAGGAACACCGGCATTGAACCCACCGCAACGGAAACCTTTGGAAACGGTCACATAGGTCATGACATTTTCCAGCAGGTCATATGTTAATCCCACCTTTGGTGAGAGTTCACTTTCACTGCCATCAATATTTTGGCTTGCATCCTGGTATTCCAACTCGACCTTGTCATATCTGAGACCGGCCAAAGCAGACAGGCGATCGGTGATCTTATAGGTCAGATGGGAAAAAATACCGATGGTGTCGGCCTCAATATCCTCAAGCATTTCTGTATCGCCCGAGGCTTTGGAGGAGGTTTTATCAACCTTTGTATCATTAGATTCCAAAAAGATTCCTGAGACCAGATTGAACCGGTCAACTTCGTAGTTTGCCCTCAATTCCTGGGAAAGCGTTTCATAGGTGGAATCGGCGAAGACATGAAATTGTGTTGGGCCACTTGTGTAATCAAAATCATTGGCAAGATACTCATTAAAATTTCTATAGGCGGTAATGGCGGTAAAGGCAAGATTCTCATTCAATGTATAGTTGATATTTAACGAACTCGACCATACAGAGGACTTGTTAAAAGTGTCCAGGTCATTACTTACCGCTCTATCTTTACCTTGTGTAGATCCGGAGCTGTTGCCACCGTTATCGTATTTGATACAAGAAGAGATCAGGGAGGCTTCCAGATCGTCGGTGGGTGTCATCCGTAGATATATTTTTCCATAATTATGTTCTCTGTCATCAACGGGTTCACCGGTTCTCGTATTTTCGACAAAGCCATCCTTTTCATAGTGCTTACCGTAGACGCCCAAATAAAGTTTGTCTTTTATGAGCGCACCGCTTGCGGTTGCAGACAGACTGCGTTTGTTGTCTTCGCCAAGTTCACCGGTAATGCGTGCCCTTGTCTCGTTTGACGGTTTTTTGGTGATAACATTCACCGCCCCAATTTCAGTGTTTTTTCCGTATAGCGTGCCCTGGGGGCCTTTGAGTACCTCTATACGTTCAATATCCAGCAGGGTTTCATCAAACCCTGATCCATTTGTCACCGGTACGCCGTCAATGAACAGTCCGGCTACTGAGCTTATTGAACTGTAATCCGCATACAATCCACGAATGGAAGGGGCATATTTTACTGCCGCCCCATAATTAATAATGGTTAAGCCGGGCGTGTATTTGGCGATATCATCCAGGGTCTCGACCATTTTGTCCTCAATATCCATGTCATCAAACACACTCATGGAAATCGGTACCTCCAGAACGTTTTCTTCTTTTTTCTGGGCTGTAACCGTTATGGTTTCCAGCACTTGAGCATCCTTTTCTTCTGCATAACCCATGGCAAACACAAAGCAAAACAGTGTAATCCAACAGATTCTTTTGAATCTTATCCTCATCATCTTCTCCTTTGTTGTTGTGAAATAATATTACCGCCCATTAATCATAATATTATGCAAACAAATAATTCTTAGGTGGACTGAATAGCAGAAAAATTAGAATGCGGCTAACGTTTGAGATGCTTTTTTTTAACGCTGTGGATTCAAACTTCTATTACGTGGCCGCCTCAAAAAGAAATTAATTGGGCGTGGAATTGTGTAAAAATTCTCCCGGGAGCACCCCGAACATGGTTTTAAAGGCTTTGGAAAAATAACTGAGGTTGGCGTAACCCACACTCAGTGCAGCTTCCGTCACATTGATTTCACCACTTTGAAGAAGCTGCATGGCGGTTTGCAGGCGGTGGTTGCGCAGATATTCAAAAGGGGTTACGCCGTAAATCCTGCGAAAACATCGGTTTAATTTACTGTAGCTCAAACCGACGGATCGGGCCAGTTCTTTTGTATTCGGCGGATTATCCAGGTTGTCCACAAGCGATTTGGCAGCATATATGACCCGGTCATAATCAGAATGTTTTAATTCGTTTCCAGGACAAATATAGGAAGGCTGAAGCTGTGCCAATTTGTGGGAAAGCAATTCCATGGCCTTGCTTTCAAGGTAGAGATGTCTGGCCTTGCCGCAGTAGGGGCAATGAAGAATTTGATACAGGACGGCACGCATCAGGTGTGTGGTGGCATGGACCATGCGGTTGGACCGTTTTTTTTCAAAGCTTTTAATTACCGGGGAAAAATAGTCTTCATCGCCTTGGGTGAAAGATGATAAAAGGTCTCCTTCGAGCATCAGGTATATTCTGAGCATGTGATCGACTGGTAAATATTCTGAAATCTCTATGTCCTGGGGATAAGTATAAAGCCCGCTTTGTCCGGCCCGGATGTTTGACTGCGTCTTTGAAGGCATAAAAGAAACATCAAATTCCCCGGCCATGCAAAAACCCATGCCGACAAAAGGTTCTGCAATCGTTCTTTGTATCTGTATAGGCTGATGTAATACCGTGTTCATAACGATCAGCTTCAGCCCGGAACTGAAGACATCAATGTCGCACCCACCCCGGCCGAGGAACGAGGGCAACGCCACCTTGAATCTGTTGGGGTCTGGGGTCGGTTGCGGGGCTCCGGGTTGGATTATCTTCATGCATTCACCGTTAGTAACATGTCACACCTATTAAAACTTTCTTATGAAGGACTAACGATTAGCAGGCCTTTTTTATATCTGTCAACTGTTTTATCGTTGTCGGCAGCCACGGAGAGCGTTTCATGTACATCAAAAGCTATTATAATGACGGCAGACGCCCCCCCCCCCTCTTTACTACTATCGCGATCCAGATAAAAAAGAGATTGATCTCATCATTGAACAGGATAGGATACTGTACCCAGTTGGAATCAAAAAAAGCGGCATCCCTAAAAAAAACGCAATCCGGCATTTCTCCGTGCTTGAAAAAACGGGTCGGGTCGTGGGACAGGGCAATGTCATTTGCTTTTGCCGGGATTTGATGCCCATCGACAGAAAGAACCATCTTGTACCGGTCGGCTTGATATGATGATTTGAGCATGTTCTCTTCTGTTTTTTCAAACAATTGCATGAGCCCGATCCAGACTTCAAGCAGACTCAAAGGGTCGACTGATTTGCATACCCTATTGCTTTATATGAAACTCCCATGTAAGCTGAGGCTAATGTTATTGTTATAACGAAAGTTTTATGTAAAATGATAATTTTTTATATGGTGAGCTTAAAGTGATTAGCAGTCTGAAAAAACAGGAAGGTATATAATGAACCGTTTAAATATTGTCATCATCAGCCTGGTCGTATCGGTCTTGGCAACAGGCTGTGCCTCGATTATTTCAGAAGAATTGTCCCGGCAAGTCGATTCCTCTGTCACGTTTGAAAAGGTCTTTGATAATCCCGAGGCAGTTAAAGGGACCACCGTTCTCTTTGGCGGTGAAATTGTTTCCACCAAAAATCTCAAGGAGGGAGCCCTTGTGGAGGTGGTTCAAAAAACCCTGGATGCCGGGAAAAAACCTAAACACGTTGATGAATCCGGCGGTCGATTCCTGGCGCTCTACGACGGTTTTTTGGACGGGGAAATATACGAAAAGGGCCGGGCCGTTACTGTGTGCGGTGTCGTTCAGGGCAGCCGGGTAAACTTGCTGGATGAAATCGAGTACAAGTATCCTCTTATTGCAGCAAAGGAAATTCATCTCTGGAAACAACCGCCGCCCCCGGAAACACCATTTTATCATTCACCGTATCGCATATGGCCGTACTGGTATTGATTCACTTCATTTCAGGCAGGTGCATGGAGAAATGCCGTAATGTTTTTTAAAGGCTTTACTAAAATGACTCGGACTGGAGAAGCCGACAAGATAAGCGGCTTCGGAAACATTGCATTCCCGGTTGGTGAGTAGTTTACGCGCGTTTTCAAGACGAAGGATACGCAGGTAACCGAACGGGCATTCGCCATATATGTCTTTAAAGCCCTGGATAAGCTGGTTGTGATTGAGACCAACTTTACGGGCAAGTTCCAGTAATTTTGGCGGACTTTCCATTTTATTCTTAAGGATTTCGGATGCGTATAATATTTTATCTTCTTTGTAACCAATAGGCTTCTTCTTATGTTTTTCTTCACTTAAATGCTCAAGCTGCCGAAGCTGCAAAGCCATCAGTTCAAGCGCTTTAGCCTCCAGATAAAGCCTGTCATTGGGATTGTTCAAGTACGAGTTCAGCATTTGACGACTACATGTTATCTGGGCGAAGTCCAGTTCCTTTGACCGGTCAGGTCCCTTATGCTTTTTCTCCGAAATATAGTCCAGGCGATCCATCATTTCCATTAGCTCGGCACTGCTTTTCCCTGTTAATTTTGACATAACGGCAGGAGGCATACATACCCCAATAATCTGAATCTGTTCAAGCCTGTTAACTGTCATCGAAAGGCCGGGTTTGAATTCTGGTAACTCAATATTTGAATATTTAGGGCCCAAGGGCGTTCGTGGTTTTGTGTATGAGAAATGTTGGACGCCGGATAAACAGGAGATAAAGACAGCATAGGGGAACGATATAGAAAGGGGTCCCTTAAATATAAAATCACCATCTCCGTATAAGGAATAATTAGAAAAATCCAAAATTATATCGTTCTGCAAGAATACTACCCCAGATAAAAAGCCGGTTCCATAGATGGGATTTATAGGGACTGACGATGGCTGTTCTGTTTCGGGCCAGCATGGCAGGCCTCCCGTTAATTTTGATAAAGGCAGTGAGGTTGTACTATTCAAGAAAACTTCTCCCGCAAAATGAATCAATCGCCTAACAAAGTGAATCAGATACATGCACCTTCTTTTCAAATACTCTAAATATTTTTGAACTTCAATATAATTTTGGTGTGACTAATAATATTAGAGTTTGCGTAATCTTTAAACTAAGAAAGGGAGCGAAGAGAAGAAATGAAAAAAACTGAAAAAGGATTAAAAAAACTGAAAAGAAAAATAGCTTTAAGTGTTGTTGCAGCACTTTTACTTTCACAAAACATTTATGCTGATGAGAATTCTCAAGAATTAGATAGCATAACCGTAACGGCACAAAAAACAGAGGAAAATATACAAGAGGTACCCATCTCCATGACCGTATTTGATGAGGTTGCAATGGAAGATAGAAAAATAGAATCAATTCAAGATATGGCACCATATACTTCAAACTTTGTTCTACTGGAAAAAGGTTCAGGATATTTCGCACCCTCTATTCGAGGTATTTCTAACATAATTACTTCACTATCAAATAATATGAGCGTCATAGTTGATGGTATTCCAGTTTCAAGTGATAATGGATTTAATGAAACGTTAATGGATATAGAAAGGGTTGAAGTTCTAAAAGGACCCCAAGGAACACTTTACGGAAAAGAGGCGCAAGCCGGCGTTATTAATGTTATCACTAAAAAACCTGATAATGAAATTAGAGGAAAAATTGGTGCTGAATTTGGAAGTGACAATAAAAGACAATATACGGTAAGTGCAAGCGGTCCGATTGTAGAAGATAAACTATTTGTAGGCGTATCAGCAAAGCACTATGAAAAAGACGGCTTTTTAAAAAATACACTCCTTGGAGAATACAATGATAAAGAAAATAACTATGGAAAAGTCCATTTAAGATATACGCCAAGTGATAATCTTGAAATGTCTTTGATCTCGTCTAAACTAAAATATGACAATAAAGGTAGAGATTATGTTGGTGCCGGCGTTAGTGCAGGTGATAGACGTATAAGTACAGATGTGCTAGGTTATGATGAATCTAATACAACATCTCATGCCTTCAAAATATCTTATGATATAAACGATTATCTTTTAGAATCTATTACAACCTATCGAAATGTAAAAACAGATGCTTTACGACCCGGTGAGAATAGTGACCTTGATCATAATGAAGAACATGATAAGTCTTCACAAGAGCTTAGATTAAGTGACAGTAGCGATTCTTTTAAATGGGTAGCAGGTGTTTATGCTGATAAAGATGAAATTGAAAATTCATCAAATCGTATCTATACCAATTCTGTGACACCTATTAGATCAATAGAAGGAAGTGACTCCGTGGGGGTTTTTATCCATACGGATTATGCGATCAATGATAAATTCTCTTTTATCTCGGGCGTTAGATACGATAAAGATAATAAAGAGTACGAAGATAAAACAACAAATACAAAACTAGAATTATCCAATAATGAAATTTCACCAAAAGTCTCTTTAAAATATCAACACAATAAGGATAGTATGTATTATACAACCATATCAAAAGGGTATCGCCCAGGAGGCTTTTGGACTTATGCGCCAAGTGGCTATTCACCACAATATGATAAAGAGGCTTTATGGAATTATGAGATAGGAGTTAAAAACTCATTTTTTAATAATAGACTTATTGTAAACACAGCAATTTTTTATATGAAAATAGATGATATGCAAGTAAAAGTTCATCCTGATGCTGATAGTACATATGTAGATAATGCAGCGAAAGCAACTTCAAAAGGGTTTGAAATAGAACTACATGGGAAATTAACCGATACGATAGAACTTTTTGGTGCTTACGGATATACAAATGTTACCTTCGAAGATTATAAAGATGCAAATGGTGATTATAGCGGTAATAAGAATATCTATGCTCCGGAATATAGCTATAGTATCGGAATTCAATATCGGGATACAAACGGGTATTTTGCAAGGGTTGATGTAAACGGGTACGGTGAAACATATTTTGATAAAGAAAATGAGAATAGCAGAGATGCTTATCATCTTGTAAATGCAAAGATAGGATATGAAACCGAACATTATGATATTTATTTATATGGTAAAAATATTTTTGATAAAGAATATAACTCTGTCAATATGTTCGGTGGTGGTGGCATTATATATTCTCCACCAAGAGAGATCGGTGTACAACTAACATATAGATTTTAAAAAGCCGAATGGGCGACCTGCCCTCCACCGGGAGCCTCCCGCCGGTGTGCCCTGTGCCTACTCCATTGCCTCTCCCCTTTTTTGAACAAAGAACCCTTTTGAGGATAAAGGCGCCGTGGATACCAAGCCGCAGGACTATGTGGAAGGCGGCCAAGGTCGCCCATTGGGTTTGCGGCCTGGATGCCGGGGGGTAGGGCTGACCATTGCAGGGCTTGTTTTGTTTCGCTATGGTCAAAGCGCCGGGATTTTTGCTCCACGGTCTTTCCGGGCCAGTTTCCCACATGCTGCCTTGCGCCTGTAAGGCGGTTGAAAAGCGTGGACTTTCCCGTGTTGGGTTGTCCTGCAAGGGCCACGGTCACCGAAGTAGCGTTCATGGCCATAGAATTTGAAAGCATTATAGATTCAGCCCCTTAACGATAATTTTTTTGGCTTCACCGCGGCCCGGGGCAATCCAAAAGAATGTCTTGTTCATATATTGTTCCATAATGAAATTAAAACCGTTTGGTGAAGGTTACACCAAACGTCAAGGGGTCTCCTCCGGCCCCGTACCACACATCTCTCGTCGTCGAGTTGGGAGCAACGCCTTGTGTGGCATACTCCTTATCAAACAAGTTTTTCACCCAGAGTACCACTTCAAAGCATTCTCCTTCATAACCGGCACGGGCATTGACCAATGCATAGGCTTCCTGTTTTTTAGAGTTGTCCAAGTTAAAATAGTAGTCTCCGACACCCTGAAGCTCAATGCGGCTGAAAAATCCGCTCATCCACCGGTATTGGGCACCCAGGGTATAGGTATATTCCGGAATATAGTTGTTGGATTTTCCGCTCATATCCGTTTCCCCGATTATTTGACCATAGGTGGCAGAGGCCGTATCCGTGTCGTATACTGGCTTTTTATACTCATCAAATGTCGCGTCCGTAACCCCGATTCCCGCTGTCAGCTCCAGTCCGGTAACCGGCCTTGCCACCAGCTCGATCTCAATGCCCTGGCTGGTGGACTCTCCTGCATTGGTCATGATTGAGTTAGAAGGGCCGACGGACTGATACAACTGCTGGTCTTCCCAGTCGATATGGAAAACCGCCAAATTGATCCCTATACGGTTATCCAGCCAGGAAGATTTAAGCCCGAATTCGTAGTTAGAAGAGTATTCCGGCTTATACACCGTTCCTGCAAATGTGGAATCATATATGTTAAACCCGCCCCCTTTAAATCCCTTGGCATAGCTGATGTAGGTCATCAAATTTGAAGACCATTTGTAGTCCAGGACCACCTTGGGCAGCCATTCCTCGTACTCTTCCTCGCCGGTTGTAATATCCTGGGAGGTCATCCCGTATGCAGAATAATATTCCTTGTAATGCAGCTTTTTGGACGTGCAATCGTACCTTAATCCGCCTGTTACGCCCAGCCGGCCAAACAAGGTGTACGTGGCCTGTCCGAAAAATGCATACCCGCTGGTATCGATGTCGTTATCCTGAAACATCTTATAAGAGTACTGGCGCATATCATAGATCATATCAACTGTTTTATCTTCGTTGAAGTAATAGCTTCCCACAAGCCATTTTAAAGCGCTGGTATTCTCAGGGGATGCGATTCGAACTTCCTGGGAAAAGGTGTTGAAATCCAAATCCTGGTACCATCTTGTTTTGTCGTAGGAACTAAGATCCACATCATTTGCCAGATCATCATTCCAATACCTCAAAGAGGTGATTGAGGTCAGGGAAAAGCGCTTGCCGGTATAGTCCGCTTTCAAATTATAGGCCTTGGCCTCCTGATAATCATGAACCCCCTCAAAATCGGTGTTTGAGGTATGGATATCATCCAGGGGGGCATAGGGATCATATCCATCCCTGTAGTGGAAATAATCTGTGGTAAAACTAATGTCCAAGACGTCTGACGGGGTCCAGCGCAGGCCTGCCCGAAGATTTAAATCCTCTTTTTCGTCAGATTCGTCATCCTTTCTGAATTCATTGTTTATAAATCCGTCCGATACCAGGTATTTTCCTGCAAGACTGAAGTAAAGCTTGTCCTGCACCATGGGCCCGCCCATGGAAAGTGTATAGTCCTGGGTATTGTAATTGCTGAGGGACACGGACGCTTTCCCCTCAAAATCGTTATCAGGTTTTTTGGTGATGATATGAATCACGCCGGCTTCTGTATTCCGGCCGTAAAGGGTTCCCTGGGGACCGCGCAGCACTTCGATCCGCTCAAGATCAACAAACTCCGAACTGAAACCGCCGGAATAGTATACGCCATCCACATAAAACCCCACTGCAGGATTGGCACTGGCGTCTCCTTGAAGGGCTGATATCCCGCGCATGTTGAGCCAGGAACAGCCGCTATGACTGCCCGGCGATCCCATAAACAGGTTTGGGATATACCGGATAATATCCTTTGTATTTTGAATACCTGCATCCTCGATCTGGAACCGGGACAGGGATGAAATACTTAACGGCACGTCCTGCAGGTTCTCCTCCCGTTTTTGTGCCGTAACCGTAATCGTCTCAAGCTCCCTATCCTCATGGTTTTTCTTTTTAGGATCGCTTTCCAGGATTTCGTCCTTGTCCTGGGCCCATACCCAAGGTGGGGACAGGTTGAAAATCAGTATCAACGCAACAACAATAAAACTAAAATTCCGAATTCTCCCAATAACCATATTTCCCTCCAGAATTTAATTTAAGCATAACTTGATCCATATCTTTATCTTTATGGGAAAGAGAATGTACGTCATTACTTTTAAACTTAGCGTACCCTTAGGGGGCTTTTTCGTACCTTTAACGGACTTAGAGCCTGTTTAAAATGTCTGGGTTAATTTTTGGAATGAAGATAAGATAGGGGGCTGCACCCAAAGTGCTTTGTAAAGGCGCGTGTAAAATGGGGCCGTTCAGAATATCCTACCTCATAGGATATTTCGGATATATTTAATTCTCCATTGGCCAGGAACTGGCGTCCCATTTCCATACGATGACTTCGAAGGTACCCAAACGCGGTGGTGTTGAAAACCTGTTTAAATCCGTATTTGAGCTTTTTATCGTTTAATCCGACTTGTCTCGAAAGATCCGTCAGTGAAGGCGGATTTTTCATGTTATCAATTAGAATCTCTCCGGCCTGGTGAATACATTCGATCTCTTTGGCGGTTAACCGGTTTTTCCGTAAACACGTATTGTCGCAAGTCAGTTGTGCCAGCTTTAGTGTAATCAGCTCCATTGCCTTACTTTCTAGATAGACCCGCCTGAGCACGCCCTGGTATGGGCAGTTTAATATTTGATGAATGGTCATTTGCATGGGGCCTGTATTTATCCCTTCTTGACTATAAAATACATCGTTGCATCCATTCATAATATTGACAAAATCACCGGGAAACCGGATGGGTTGGCCCCTCATTAGCTTATTTAAAAAAGAAGGAGAGACAAACACACTGATAAAACTTACCGGTTCCTCGGACAGGCATTTAAAGCCTCCGCTCGGATCCGGGCAAAAGCCAAGATAATTTTGTCCGGGTGTGGTAATAAATTCTTTTTTTACATCTTGAACAGTACAGCGGCTTTTTCCTGAAATGCAAAAGGCAAAACTCAAAAACAAAGGGGCAACTTCAAACTCAGAGACCTGTTTGCTGACAAGCTGATACTTTTCAAGTACAAGCTTTAATCCCTCCCCCAGATCGATTATTCTTATGGAAGAGTTGCCGGTTTTTTCAGGCCTGTCAAAATATGTTTCAAAATCATTTTCCTGGGATTGACTTGAATTTGCCGTCATAGTTGAGTCTATCATTTAAATAAGTTGTTTTTGTTAGGAGATAAAAACATCTTATAGTAAAAGATAGATATTTAAGTCAACAAAACATTAAGCATAATGGGTGACCCCATGATCCATGATTCTCATGATTTGCAAGTTCCGTATCAAACATAAACAGCCTCTGAATCAATACGCTTTTTTAAAAACGGATTCATCTTGTCACGATAATGGACAATATCAACTTTTGTCTGGTAATCGTTCTCAAGTTCTTCTTTAATGTGAACCATGTAAAAAAGATCCGGTTTGACCATCTTCACCAAGATATCCACATCACTTCCAGGTCTGCTCTTTCTCTTTGCAAAAGAGCCAAAAACACCTAGGGCACTGATCCCGGATTTTTTTTTCTGCCAGTTTCTTCTTGACATTCGCTTTGTGTGTTTATAGATAGTTTGAAAATTGTTAGCTATAACTGATTATTGTGTTCGAATGGAACAGGTTATGGGGATTCAATGGAATCACTGGATTAATTTTGAAGCAGGACTCAGGCTTTGCCCTTATGATTATGCTCTGGACAATAATGAAGTGCTTTCTCAAAAACGAGACACCCAGCCTGGGTTTGAAATTGATTTTACTTTATGTGGCAAGGTACAGGTTCAGGTCATTCAATTCCAGGGGAAAACCAATGACTTTTTCATCCAGGCCGGAACCAACGGGTTATATTATCTGCCGGGCATGGCCGAACTTGAAACCCGGCTGGATATAGCGGAAGGGATGGCGCCCAAAGGCGTGCTCATTAGTGGGGATGCAGCCAAACTCAATGCTTTTGCCACACGACACAAAACCGGTACACCATTGCCTTGGGAAGAATCCGATGTGAAAACAAAGGCCTTTGCCTGTGAGCATAACGCCACAACACCGGCAATGAAGATGGTCATTGAACAGATACTTTACCCGCCGGTGGAACCAGGCTTTCAGTCCATTTATCTGAAGGGAAAAGTGTTGGAGCTTATTGCTCTTCAATTGTCCCAGAGAGCAAAAGTAAACGCCAATAGCAGCAGCCCCCGCCTTACAAAACAAGATCGGGAAAAGCTTTTTCATGCCAGACAAATCCTTCTGTCGCGCCTTGAAAATCCTCCTTCAATCAGCGAACTATCCCGATTAGCCGGTATTAACGATTTTAAACTTAAAGCCGGATTCCGTCAGATTTTTGGCGACTCGGTATTCCATACGCTGAAAAACGCCCGAATGGATAAGGCCCGTCGCCTTTTTGATGAAACCGGGGAAAACGTACTTCATATCGCCAACCAGGTCGGTTACGCCAACCCCAGTCATTTTGCTGCGGCCTTTCGCCAGCGCTTTGGTATGTCCCCAAGGGCATATTTAAACCATCGGCAAGTTGTTGGAGAGTAGATCATTTTTTCAACAGGCTCTTAATACAGTTAAAATCCGTCATCCTTCTCATTATCCCGTTCGGGGCGGAAGAAATCCCTCCCGGGGTAGAACCCTGCAAGTGGTTTTTCTTAATATAAAAAAATTGAATTATTAAAGTTTGTTTTTTTGACCTGATTTACAAGAACGCCTGTGGAACCCACACAGATTTTTCACTCTTTGATGTGGGTAAAAAAATTGGGTGTTGATCCGCCAGGTTGACCATGGGCGTTATGGAAAAGACAAAGAAAGGAGAACAATGAGAGCGTCTTGCTGGTATACACGGGCGTTGTGGCCCGCACTATTTATCGGTCTGTGGGCTATGACTCCGGTTTGGGGAGAGACCCGGGAAAATAAAGAATCCAGGGGTGTTGTTCAAATTGAGCCGGTGACTGTCACGGCATCCAAAAGAGATGCCAACGCCCAGGAAGCGGCCATTCCCATGAGCATTGTCACAGATGTTCAGATCGAGGATCAAAGTATAGACAGCCTTAAGGATTTTTCCGCATTTTTACCCAATTTTATTTACGGCGGCAACCGCCTGGACAGTGGCTCCTTTAGCTACCGGGGACTTGGGTATAATACGTTTACTGAAAAAGAACCGGTCATCGTCAATGTAGATGGTGTCCCCTGGGATTCTCGCTTTGGCATACTAACGGGGTTTATCGATATCGAGCAAGTAGAATTTCTGCGTGGCCCCCAGGGAACCCTTTACGGTAAAAACGCCATGGGCGGTGTGATCAATATCACCACCAAGCAGCCGGGAGATGCAATACATGGGAAAGTCAGTGTCAATGTAGAAGAAAATAACGGCTATGGAACCAAATTTGTTGTCAGCGGCCCGGCAGATGTTGACCACCTGTTTTTTTCACTGGCCGGCGCCTATTCAACCACGGATGGGTATATGACCGATCATACCCCTGGTGGGGATAGGGATTGGGATCATAACGAGAAAAAATATCTGTCCGTAAAATTGGGATATGAGCCATCCCAAACACTGGACATGAGCCTGTCCTATCGTTTCAACAGCAGCGATGGCGGCCACAGCCCCATCTACATGGGAGACCGGTTCACTTATGATACATATAACGGTTATAAAGATCCAAAGATGGAGCAAAACACCCATGATGCCTCGTTCAAAATAGACCTATCCACCAGGCTGTTTGATATCACCGCCATAACCGGGTTTAAACATACCGCTGCAGATGCAAAAATCGCCTATCAGCCATCTGATTACGGCTGCCCCATGGATGTGACGGAAGGCGGTCTTTCCCAGGAGATCCGGTTCAAATCAAAAGATAAAAAAGAGGGTCTGCAATGGCTTTTCGGATTGTACGCAGACTCCTCAAAGCTGGACAATGCCATTACCATGGAATACGACTACTCTGACTATGGCTTGGGCGTTTTGTCCGATACCTACGCTTTTGAAATTCCAACCAAATCCTATGCCGCCTTTGGCGAAATGACAATTCCATTGTTTACACCTTCTCTGGCTTTGACCCTGGGTGCAAGGTTGGAACGGGTGGAAAAAGAGATGGATTACCGTCACGATCAGGCCGACTGGGCCACAGGCGCAAGTTCCGGTACCTATAACTGGATCTATATGACGGATAATCCAACCCAATATACAGTTGAGGATTCCTGGCGTGCATTTTTGGGTAAAATGGCTTTGGCGTATCGGGTGAACGGCGGATTCATGCCCTATTTGTCCATATCACAGGGCTATATGCCGGGCGGGTTTAATTACACAAACGATATCAAGGAGAATGCACAGTTTGACGAACAAAGGTCCTTGGACTATGAACTGGGCTTCAAGTCCATGCTTTTTGATCGCCGGCTGATGTTCAACGTCAATCTTTTTTATACCCTGTATAAGGACATGCAGATTCTTCAAAATAAGGCCGGAACCCTGGTGTATTACGTCAACAATGCCGGTGAAGCCCATGCGACAGGTATTGAGGCGGATTTTAACGCCCAAATAACCAGAAATCTGAATCTGTTCGGAAGTTTGGGGGTAATGGAGGCCGAGTATGATGACTATGGGGTGGAAACCTATTCGGGAACCATTGACTATGACGGCAACACCATGACCTATGCGCCATCCTACAGTGTCAGCATTGGTGCCGTATACCGGCACAAAACCGGCCTGTTTATCTATGGATGCTACCACCGTTACGGAGAAACCCAATTCAGCGAAGACAACAACTCCCGGTATGAAAGAGGTGCCTATGATCTGGTGGATGCCAAAATCGGATATGAGTCTTCTATGGGGTGGGAGGTCTATGTTTATGCTCGAAACCTCCTGAATGAAGCGTATATCACCGAAGCCTTTGCCGGTGCCTATGATATTTTCGCTGTGGGCGAACCCCGTACCGTTGGCCTTGAACTCGTTTACCGGTTTTAACAACCATAGTAAGCGCCGGATTTTTTTTTCTTGATTAATAATTACAATTGTAATAGTTAGTTGATGACTACAATTGTAATCATAATCAAGGAGAAAGATAATGCCGGACCATCCAAAAGTATCAGACGCCGAGTGGCTGGTTCTCGAAACCTTGTGGGAGAACCAGCCGGCTGGTGCAAACGACATTGTTTCAGCCTTAGCTTCCCGGACCGACTGGAAGCCCAATACCATTAAAACACTGATTAACCGGCTGGTAAAAAAAGAGGTGGTGGGGTTTGAAAAACAGGGCCGAGCCTACCTCTATTTCCCCCTGGTATCCAGGACAGAAATTATTAAAAAAGAGCGGCAGAGCTTTTTAAAACGTTTTTTTAAAGGTGCGTTTACCCCCATGGTGGCCGGTATGGTGGAAAACCAGGAACTCTCCTTGGAAGAGATCCGGGAACTGCGCCGGATTCTGGACCGCGCAGAAGCCGGGACCAAAGAAAAGAGGGAATAATGGTCAGCCTTTTTGTCAATTTGGCGGCCAATTCGGTCCAGGCCGTTCCGGCCATTGTTCTTGTTTTGATCATTCGCCAATGGTTTTCTCTGCCTCCCCGCTGGCAGTACGGGCTTTGGTTGATTCCCATGGCCAGGTTAATTTTTCCTTGGTCACTGACCTCAATTACAGTGAATCAGTTTATTCCGGAACTGGTCCCTGACCCTTTACACATCCATACTGTGCTGGTCCGGGCCGGAACCGTAACGGATTTTATAACGGGCCGGTTCCCCGGACAGGCAGCAGCTCCGGGGTGGTTCCAGGGGCAGGGCGGCAGTTTTTTGATTCCGGCATCCACACTCATCTGGGGTGCTGGGGCCGCTGCCATGGCTGGGATTATGGTGTTCCGGTCCGTTATGTTCTTGAAAAAGGTCCGGCAAAACCGGCAACTGGTCTGTGAAAGTGCCTTGGAATGCCTGGAACAGTGCAAGGCCCGCATGAAAGTGAGGAGTCCCCTGGTGGTGGTGGAGACCGGTGAGGTAAAAGGCCCGGTTCTTTTTGGCTGGCTTCGGCCAAGGATACTTCTGCCAAAGGGAATGGTTCATCACCTGAAAACATCTGATCTGGATGCCGTATTCAGCCATGAACTGGGGCATATCAAACAACAGGACATTTTCCTGCGGTATGTGGGGGCCTTTGTGCTGGCCCTTTATTGGTTCAATCCCCTGGTCTGGGTCATGGTGCATCTTATGGGAAAGGACAGGGAAAGGGCATGTGATGCGCTGGTTCTCTCCGGCATGACTCATCAGGAACGTAAAGGTTACGGACAAGTTCTGATTTCCCTGGCCTGTTCCGCTTCAAAGGCGTTGCCGGGGTTTACCTGCATTGCCGAATCAAAATCAGATATTAAAAGGAGAATCCAAATGATTGCTGAATTTAAGAAAACATCTACCCGCCGCACCCTGGGGCTTGGCGCGTTTTTTTTGCTGCTCACCCTGTCCGTATTTACAGTAGGATTAGGTATTGCAGGCAATACGCCTGTTTCCGATCTGCCCGGGTTTGCCCAAAAGCTTGTTGCGCATATGGCTGCAGGAGAACACGACATGGTGGTGTGTCATTTTGATGCAACCATGGCCGGGGCCATGGACCGGGAAAAGCTGAAACAAACCTGGGATTCCCTGGTCAGCCAGGCAGGCCCGTTCAAACAGGTCCTAAATACCAGAGCGGCGCAGGAGCAAGGATATAATATTGTTTATGTGACCTTGGAATTTGAAAAATCTGCACCTGACATGAAATTTGTTTTTAATGACAAGGCTCAGATCAGCGGCCTGTGGATACTCCCGGGTAGATAATGAGGATGCATAACCTTAAGGTTCACTTAAATACAAATTTGTTTCTGAGTGAACCCTTAATGTTAGAAAAAATTGTGACTGTATCCGTCAAAACAAGACTTTACATGACGATTCTCAGGTTTTTGTTCGGCTTTGACAGCACGGTCTTGTACAAAGGCTGATATACCGGCGCCTTTCCCCCTGTGTGAAGTACATAATCATATTTATCCAGCCGGCCGTTTTGATTTTTATCCTCGCCGATTAATCCTGCATGGTGAAAGGGCGCAGGGCTGACAACGATGATATCTCCGACATTTACCTCCCGGCCATACCGGATACGCCGGTTGTTGTGCAAAAAGTACCCCTCTTTGTCCACACCCGCGATAACAGCTTTGGCTGGTCTTTTTACCAGGGCATAGGTAGACAGGTAGCCGATCTGGGGGGAAACGGTTTTGTGATGCACCACGCTGACAAATTTTGCGCAGTCAGAACCGTACCACCCAGCTAAAGGCATTGCTGCCGTAATAATAGGGCAGGTTTCCATGCGCAAATCCCATGTCAAGCACCCTGTTGCCGCTGCCTGCCTTGACGGAGACCCTGTGGGCTTTTTCCTTGAGTTTAAAGTTACCGGAATCAAGACAGTCTTTTCCAAAACTTGAAACCGTAGTTCCGTCAACTGTAAGCTCCACCTTGTAGCGCATAGTGCCGACATACCGGTCCTTCCATTTTATGGGAACATTGGTATCTGATTTTTGGTCAATGGGGGCAACCGGTGTATTTTGGGCAAAACAGGTTTGTTTATACCTGATTTTATCAAGGGATAGGATATTGAATATTATATCCGTAAGCGGTTTGAACCGGCTATTTCCAAATTCCTGGAGATACCCTTTGCGGCTGCAGTACAAAAAGTATTCACTTTCAAGTTTATACCATAATAAATTAAGATAAAAACTATTCATCCTGCCGTAAAAAGTATCATTTGACTGCATTCGAACCACATGATAGGTGCTTAAATAATAGTTTGTGTCCGGTCAAAAAAACAAACGATTCTTAAGTTATGTGTCCAATGAAAAAGACGTCAGGAGGAAAACAGAGAATGGAAATGGATAGACGACAGGTTTTGAAATTGGCAACCATCGGAGGTCCGGCATACCTGCTGTTTAATTCACTGGTTCAACCCAGTGCATCAGCCGTTGCTATTGAAAAAGAATCAATTCAACCTGCAATGAGCCGGACGGGCGCGGCGCTAAAAAAAATCAGCGACTCCGTTTATTCCTATGTGGGTATCCCTGAAGGGACACCGGGACATGCATTTTCAGCAAATGCCGGAATTGTAGTCGGGAAAGACGCTGTGCTGGTCGTTGACACACTGACATCCGCCCGGGAAGCAGAACGGTTTTTAGCAGATATTCGTACCATTACCGATAAACCCATCAGGTATGTGGTCAATACACATTATCACCTGGATCATGCACTGGGAAACTGTGTTTTCACCGATACCGGGGCAACGGTGATTGGACATGCCAGATGTCGGGAGTCCATCATCAAAAACAAAGACAACATGCTTAAAAATCCGACGATGTTCGGCCTGCCGGAGGAGTTCTGGGTCGGTACAAAGGTTAAAGTGCCTTATGTCTCATTTGAAAGTGAAATGGTCATTGATCTTGGGGACGTTACGGTAAAACTGATTTATAACGACGTTGCGTCCCATACGGCAGGTTCGATTGTCGTTGCCGTGCAGGAACAAAAGGTCCTTTTTGCCGGAGATATCCTGTTTACCGATTTTCATCCTTACCTTGGCGAAGGTGATCTGCCGGGCTGGGCGCAAACACTTGATACGATTCATGCGATGGATGTGGATCACATTATCCCGGGGCATGGACCACTGTCGAAGAAAAAGGATCTTGAAGATATGAAATCATACCTGTCCTTTTTCGATAAACAGGCAACCAAACTGTCCGCCGGCGGGAATGATGCCGAAAAAATTGCCGAAGCACTGTTAAAGATGCTTCCCAAAAGATCAGGCGGCCGCTTTATCGTTGGATATAACCTTAAAACCCGTTACTTGAAAAAGCCTTAAAGAACAAAAGGGATCGAAATGGCTGCAGCAAGTTTAATTGTCCTTAATTTTTTTGATTAATGTCAAGGACCTGGCCGGATTTGAAACGTTCATCAAACTGTGTGCCACCAGGGTCGGCCAGGTACTGAATTTATCGTTATTGGGGAATGACTGCGGTGTAACTCATAATACCATCAAAAGCCGGCTGTCGATTCGAGGGCGGCCTGCATTCTTATCAATGTTTACCTGCAAACCAGAAACTGTTTTCTGGTGTATGGCGGCCATCAGGACAGAGTGCCGGAAGATGTGAAAATCATACCATGGGATAGCTTATCGTCCTTTACAATTGATTGATCAATGTCATTAACTTAAGAAGGAACCGGGATCCATCAACATGCCGGTTCAATTAGATAACATGGAGGGCGGTAAGGCGGCCAACAAGATCTATATCTTTGAATTCAAAGTTGTGGATATTGACACGACACCAGGGACGGCACTTGAGCAGATCAAGCAAAAAAGCTATGCGGATAAATATCGTGGAAACGGCTGTGAAATATATCTTGTCGGTGTGGAGTTCGACCGCAATGCGCGAAATATTGTCCGGTTTGAGTGGGAAAAAGAAAAATAGTTCTAAACATTTATTTCAAGACCTGACCCCAGGCTCACTGTCCCCGGAACTCCAGTATTTGGAGGACGTGATGTTTGCATGACTGGTAGGTAACGCCGGGATCATAGGCAACTTAGAATTTTTACATGCGTTAGCCCTGCATTTGCCCGTTGATCACTTGACTTGTGACAAATTGTGTGTCATTTGTGTGTCATTATCGTGTCACACCCGTGTCGCGTCTGCTACTTTTAGAACAATTTAAAAGGCGCCTGCCATGCCAAGGTCCAAACAAGCCGAAGATCTGGAAAATATTTTTTCCATTATTAACGATTATCCGGAAGGGACAGGTATTTCTTTTTTGGAAGAAATGCTTGGGAAAGCACAGGGCACACGAATCAGTCGCAGGACTATTCAAAGACGCCTGGAGCAGTTGATTTCAGATGGGCGCATCATGTCTGAAGGCAAAAGTACGGCCCGGGTTTACCGGGTCATTAATGTACAAGAGGCGAAGTCGTCAGACACGGAACCGTATGTCCCCATGTCTCCCGAAGGGGCCCGTATCCGAAAGGATATCCAAAAGCCGTTAATGCACCGTCGACCCGTTGGATATGAGCGGGAATTTCTATTGTCCTATATTCCGGGTACAACATGGTACCTGCCGGAAGGGGTTCGGGTACAGCTACATGACATCGGCCGGACCCCTTCCGGGGCAGGGCCTGCCGGAACCTATGCCCGGGATATACTGGGACGGCTTCTTGTGGATTTGTCTTGGGCGTCCTCAAAGCTTGAGGGAAATACATACAGTCGGCTTGATACCCAGCACCTCATTGAATTCGGCCAGGCCGCAGAAGGCAAAGATGCACTGGAAACCCAGATGATACTGAACCATAAGGCCGCCATTGAAATGCTGGTGGCGGATGCTGACCAGGTTGATTTCGATCTGTTTACCTTTCAGAATCTTCATGCAGTGTTGTCCCAGAATTTGATGCGCGACGAGGATGCCTGCGGCCGCCTGCGGCGACGGCCGGTGGACATATCCGGTACAGTGTTTTATCCTTTGGCTATGCCCCAGCAGTTGGAAGATTTTTTCCGCCTGATTCTGGACAAAGCCAAAGCCATTCCAGACCCCTTTGAACAGGCCTTTTTTTTACTGGTCCAGCTTCCTTACCTGCAACCCTTTGAAGATGTGAACAAGCGTGTTGCGCGTATCGGGGCCAATATTCCCTTAATAAAACAGAACTTATGCCCACTTTCTTTTGTTGATGTTCCTGAGCGTGCATACGTTGAAGGCATCCTTGGTGTTTACGAACTCAACAAAATTGAACTGCTAAGGGATGTCTTTGTTTGGGCTTTTGAACGGTCCTGCCAGAGATATCTGGCCATCACAAAAGATTTGGCTGCGCCTGATCCGTTGAAAATCCAGTACCGGCAGGAAATTATTCAAGCCGTTCAAGAAGTTGTGAACGGGCGTGTATCCTTGTCAAAACAAGTGATCACGGATCTGTCCCGAAAACTTGTGCCTGAAACAGACCGGACTGCCTTTGCAAAAATATTGGACCAGGCGTTTTCAAAACTGCATGAAGGCAGTGTGGCGCGTTACCGTCTGCGGCGTTCCGATTATTTAGACTGGGTCCTGATCCGGGGTGGCCGGCCTGGGCCGGGGTAGTGAGTGATACGCGGAAAAAAGGGAAGTCTCAAAAAATATGACAATTTGTAAGTTCAATTGACAATCGGTACACGGCCTGTTGCGCTCAGCATATGATTGCCCGTGAAATAGAAAATAAAGTATTGGCCTATAGCCGACAATATCCGGTTGTCACCATTACCGGTCCCCGCCAGTTAGGAGCCATTCCGGGGACAGCAGGCCTATTATTACATATACTGTCCCCCGAATACAGTCCCCCGAATACACGGAGGATTGGCCTTGGAGCAGCGCTGCGGCCCATTTAAGAGGAGAAAGTGACATGCTTGTTAATGTCAAGCCGGGCCTTTCACTGGTTCAGGGTGATTGGAAATCTTTTTTATCCATTAAAGATTCTTCAAAGCAAATGGAAAATTTGCCTATCTCAGGACGTACTGGAAGGCCATTGGGAAATGATAAATTTATTGAATTTCTGGAAAAAAACTTGGCAGGATTTTAAAACCCAAAACGCCTGGCCCTAAACCCCAAAAAAAGAGTTGAATATACTGTCCCCGGAACTCGTCCTACAGCATCATAAAAGTCTACGCTGTTTTAGACTGTAGAGCAAACCCGGAGCAAACAACCGAAAAATTGAAGCAATGTCGGATATAGCGAACCGTTCAAACACTATTTCAAAAGGCCTTTTATGTATTCCAATATCAGGTAAACAAGAATTCCGGGGGCAGCATACATATTAAATTATCAATGGGTATACTGTCCTCGGAACTTACATGAGTAAATTTTGATAATTGTGCGAAATCAGAAACTATAGCGAACCCCAATACCGAAGGTGCGCGGATCGCCGTAGTACACAACCGCCCCGTACGCGGTGATATATTCTTCGTCGGTCAGGTTGTTGCAGTAGGCGTAAATATCATACCCTTTGAAGCGATAACCGACCTTGACATCAACAACGGTGTAACTATCCAGGTACTTCTCGTTATCATCAGTGTCATAGGGAACCTCGCCCAGATTCGTCACATCCCCGCGAGCATAAAACCCGTTGGGATGGAGGTATGCGGCGCCGATTCGCGCCGTATGCGACGGAGTATCCTCTATCGGTTTACCGTCGTGTTGCTCCGCATCAATGATGCCGAGCGCCGCGGTCAATTCGATGGAATCGGTGAGAAAATAGGTAAGATCCAACTCCACGCCCTGAGAGTGAGAGCTGTCCGCGTTACTGGTCCTCCAGAACCCATCTTCTCCCTGGTAATAGATATGGGTATCTTCGATATCCATGTAAAAGACGGCGGCGGCAAGACGTACGCGGTCAAACGCCCCTTTGATACCGATTTCGTAACTTGTCAATTGCTGCGGATCAAAGGCGTTGTCTTCCTCTGAACCAGTGGAAGAAGAATAGTTGAACCCGCCGGGCATATAGCCTCGTGCCACTGAAGCGTAAGTATTCCAGTTATCGTTCAACCGGTATGAGAGCGCAGCCTTGGGCAGAAAAGTGGTCCAAGTTTTATCCGCATTCAGGGAGTAGATAGGATCACTGCTGCTCCTGGCCAGGTTATAGTACGCATCCAGATCCATCTCCTTCTCGATTCGCTGATAGCGCCCACCAAGAGTCAATTCAAAATTATCGAGAAAAGGAATCATTATCTGCCCGAACAGAGCCTGGGTCTTACTTTTAGTTTCAGATATCCACTCCCATTCATAGTCAGTGCTTGCTTCATAGATCCCGTAAGGCCCCTCATCGATATCCTCAATGTCAAAATATACGCCGGCAACCCAACGCAGGCCCTCCTTGTTATTGCTCGACAACCTCAGTTCCTCGGTCCAGGTTTCAGTTTTATAGGTATTAAATGCAAAGAATCCATCTTTATCGGTATCTGCCATCTTATCCCTATCCCAAACACCGTCAAAGTCAAGGTCTCTGTGAGTAGTCACCGAACTCAGTGTTGCCGAATCGAACTCGTACTTCAGATGAAGGCTCTGAGCCAAGCTATTAACCTCTTTAACAGTATCTTCATCAAAAGAGACATGCTCGGCTTCGTCCCGGCTGTATTCGCTGATATCGGTCCCACTGGGCAATATGTACCCGCTTAACCAGTAATCTTTAGAAGAATCATTCGATAGAGTGGCCTTTGCGGTGAACCTGTAATTTGGTTTGTACAGCAGAAATGCAGCGAGGTTTTTGCTTTCACCCTTATTGGCCTTGTCGTCATCGGTGTAGTCGTTTGTAATCCAGCCGTCATCCTGTTGATAGCGACCGTTCAACCCAAGATAGAGCTTATCTTCAATAAGAGAGCCGTTAACATTGAAAGAGCCTTCTATGTTGTTGTAGCTGCCGTATTCAGTGTCGATATTTCCATGCCATTCGTTTTCCGGTTCCTTGGTCACCACCTTGATAACCGCACCGATGGCGTCTTTCCCGTAGAGCGTGCCCTGAGGGCCGCGTAAAACTTCGATCCTCTCAACATTGGCTAGCGAAGCATTAAAGCCATATGTATTGGTGTAGGGTATCCCGTCGATGTAGATGACCACTGGGTTGTTCCAGGTAAACAACGATGTATTCAACCCCCTGAAGTTCACATTATCGTCAACGGCAGACTTAAAAGCCATATTAGGAATCTCATTGATGACATCAGGAATATCCTCAATACCCTTCTCCTTGAGAACCTCATCGTCGATGACCGTGATACTCTGCGGAACTCTCTGAAGGTCCTCTTCAATTTTATTGGCGGTTACAGTGACAGTCTGCATTTCCAGGCTGATTTGCTGGGATTCAGACTTTTTCGTTTTGTTTCCCGCTGTTTCATATGCCGGCAAGTTTTCTTCTTGTGCCGCCTTCGAATTTTTTACCTTTAAAATCACTGTTCCCTTGGAGGTTACTACATAGGTCAAATCTGTACCATCCAGAACTTTTTCCAGGGCTTGTCCCCGGGTATGGTTTCCCTGGGCTCCCTGGGTTGTTTTTCCTTTCACCAGGTTATCTGAATAGGCCAGATTCAGGCCCGAAACCTGCTGATAAATTTCCAAAGCGCTCTTTAAACTCTGGGTATGGATGTTCCAGGATATTGTTGACGCATCCATCTGCCCTGCTGCGGCCATTGTCGCGGTTGTAAAAAGTAACACTGAAATAATCGTCCCCAGGACCCGGGACATGTTCAACGGTTTCATCTGCTCTCCTTTGTGTTTCATGAAGATTGACAATATCCCCCTGCCTTGTTACACAAAAGGACAGGGGCCGGCCGGCATTACAACTGCCCGCCGTACTTCTGTTTTTCAAAGGCGGCCTTGCTTTCTTGCCGGAATCCAGGCCGCCTTTT
Source organism: uncultured Desulfobacter sp. (assembly GCF_963677125.1). Taxonomy (NCBI): domain Bacteria; kingdom Pseudomonadati; phylum Thermodesulfobacteriota; class Desulfobacteria; order Desulfobacterales; family Desulfobacteraceae; genus Desulfobacter; species uncultured Desulfobacter sp. The sequence continues at coordinate 5,040,743 of NZ_OY781882.1, forward strand.
TATAAATGTTCGACCAGCACCTCATATTTGCCGATTTTGTCCTGCTCACATAGCATTAGTATGCTACGCAGGCCCAAATCGACAAATCTAAGGCACTGGATCAAACATTTGTACAACAAGTCGAATACTTACTCCTTTTTTTAGGTTTCAGGCCACAACATGACCGCGCCGCTGGACGTTCTTTCAGCGGTCAGGGAAAAACTGATCGTGATGGCCTCCAGTATCTCATCCAGGTCATGGGTGTTAAATGTGCCGGTAAAAGGCTTTTCCCCTATTTTCTTATCCACTATTATTATCCTCACACCATAGTGATGCTTCAGCTCCTTGAGCACAGCATCAAGGCGCATGGACCGGAATACGATTTTTCCCTGTCTCCAGGCCGACACCCGGTCCAGCTCTGCTTGCCGTATACTGCCTGCTGGGCCTGCCCAGCAGTAATCCAACCCTTGCCCATCTGTGATTATCCGTTCATCCCGGGAAAGATCGGACGAGCCGGCAAGGCCGGAACAGACCCGGACCCGGCCGGCTTCCACATCAACGGAAACCAGCCCCCCCCGGTTGCGTACATGAAACCGGGTACCCAGCACGCGAATCAAGCCGTTATGAGCCCTGATCTCAAAAGGCCGGTCAGCGTCATGCCGCACGTCAAAAAACATCTCCCCGGCCGTTAATGTCACGTTGCGCTGCCAGGGATTGAACCGGACTGTAAAAAAGGTGTTGCCGTTGGTTTCCACATGGGAACCATCCGGCAGGGTGATTTTCCGCTTCAGGCCTTTTTCGGTTTTGTAGGATATCTCTTTTCCGGTGTGCAGATTGCGCCAGGTGATCAGGTCTGATTTAAAATAGAATGCACAGAAAAACAGACCCGCCATGAGTGCAAGGCCTGCCATACCGAAACGCGGCATCCTGAATAATACTGGGCGACGGACCGGAACGGACATCGAGGAGGCCGATGAAGGCGCTGTCAGGTGTCCGATGTCATTCCAGGCCGCCTGTGTTTCGTCAAAAGCCGCACGATGATCCGGGTCGGCCTTGAGCCATTCATCCAGCCCTGTTTGCTGTTCTTTTGTGAAATCCTCTGCTCTGGATCGGGCAAACCAAAGGGCCGCCTGTTCCATTATCCGGTCTGATATTTCATTATTCCGGTTTGATGACATACAAAATCTCCTGCTTTTATAAATGAAGACGGGAAGGCAGGGATTATCCCCTATATAAAATTGAAAAAATTATAGATTTTTATGGGCAAGATATTTTCTTATATGAAAAACCGCTTTGGCTATGTGGTGCTCAACGGTTCTGGGAGAGATATCCAGACGCCGGGCGATCTGCTTGTATGTCAGTTGCTCAAACCGGTGCAAAATAAAGACTTCCCGGCACCGTGGAGAAAGTTCTGCCAATGCTTTCTGTATCGGCTTCCTGCGTTCCTCAAGATCAATCCCGGCGGCGGGAGATTGGGATTGTGTCGCCTGGGTTTCAACGTCAACCGTTGTGGTATATTTTAACCGGACTTTACGGGAGCGCATTGTATCTGTAAGTAAATTACGGGCAATGCTGAACAGATAGGACCTTGGAGATCTGAGACTTGCAATATTGCTGCTGTGGGCGATCATGCGCCTGAATGTTTCCTGGGTAGCATCTTCCGCATCCTGGACAGAACCCAACCTTGCCAGAAAAAAAAGATACAGGCTGTTGTAATTGGACTTGAACAAGCAGGAAAAAAACTCACGCATATTAAACCATCAGATCAACCTGTTTTATTCATGACTGCTGTTTGCGCCTACCTTTAACAATAACACCTAATAGATTTAGTAGTGGCTAACAAACAAGTGGGCGAATGTCAAATAAATTTCATTTTTTCCTTGCCTTGTTAAAATCTATAAGCCAACTGGACACCGATCTCTCCGGGTGGAGAGTATACAACGCCATTACCATTAAACATACTGACAGAGTGATACTCTTTATCAAAAATATTTTTACCGTATAAATAGATTTCGTAACTTTCTTGCTCATAACCTATTTTCATATTTACAAGTGTATAAGGATCTTTGCTGTTCGTATTTGCGCTATCAAAATATGTTTTACCGTAACCGTTTACATCAACTCTTGCAAAAATTCCGTTTGTGTCTCTGTATTGAATGCCTGCATTATAGCTGTATTCCGGTGCCAATACATTTTTATTCCCGCTGTAATCACCATTTGCATCTTCATAATCATCAAAAGTGGCATCTGTATATCCGAAACCACCAAAGAGTGTTATTGTATTGGTTATTTTTGCATTTAGCCCTATTTCAAAACCTTTGGAAGTTGCCTTTGCCGCATTATCCACATAGTGTTGATATGAACCGGCAATTGGCCAGACTTTTACGTGCATATCATCTATTTTCATATAAAAAATAGAGGTATTTATTATAAGCCGATTATTGAAAAATGTATTTTTAGCGCCGATTTCATAATTCCATAGCGTCTCGCTGTCATACTGTACCGGGGCACCTGCCACCGAACCCGTGTTAAAACCTCCTGCACGGTATCCCTTTGAGATGGTCGTATAATACATGCTGTTTTTATCGTGTTGATATTTTAAAGAGACTTTTGGAGAGATCTCACTATCTGAGAAATCTATTTTTGTAGTGGATTCTTCGTATTCTTTATTGTCATTATCGTATCTAACCCCTGAAACAAAAGAGAATTTATCATTGATCGCATAATCTGTATGAATAAAAACACCTAAAGAATCATTCTCTTGTGTTGATGGAACAGGGGAATTGCCTAAATAATGTGATGCGTCATCAACTTCAACTTTATCTGCATAGACTCCTGCTACCCATTTAAAGACATCACCGCTATTACTTAGTCTAACCTCCTGTGAATACTTATCATGCTCCGTGTCGCAATTATAATCACCAAATGAATAATGCTGTAATGCATCTGAATTTATATTACGATAGGTGGTAATAGATTCTAAAAGATAATCATTTATATCATAGGATACTTTTAAGGCGTGGGCGGTTATGGTTGATCTATCATAACCTTGAACATCCGTACTTATACTTTTATCGCCCGGCGTATAAGGGGAGACATAATCAAGGTCTCCATTATCATATTCAAACCGAGATGAGATTAAAGATATTTCAAGATTATCATTGGGTGTATATCTTAAGTTTAATCTTCCATAGTCATCTTCTTTATCATTGGTATATCCCCCAAGAAGGGTGTTTTTTATGAACCCGTCTTTTTCATAGTGTTTTGCAGATACGCCCGCAAATAGTTTGTCCTTTACAATGGGTCCGCTGACACTTAACGTATATTGTCTTTTATTATCACTTCCAAATTCAGCACCTATTTTCCCTCTGGCTTCGTTATCAGGCTTTTTAGTGATAACATTGATAACGCCGGCTTCCGCCTCTTTCCCGTAGAGTGTGCCCTGGGGGCCTTTTAAAACTTCAATCCGTTCTATATCCATCAGCGCTTCATTAAAACCATTAATATTTGATATCGGAATACCGTCAACAATTATACTCGTTGGCTGTGAAACGCCTGCACCGGATAAATTACTGGAAACACCTCGTATTGAAGGTGAAGAATATCCTCCGGATCTATCTATTAACATAAAATTCGGCGTATAGGCAGCAACATCTCGAACCGATTCTATTTTGCTGTCTTCGATTGCAAATTCATCAAATACAGTCATAGAGATGGGTACTTCCTGGACATTTTCCTCCCGCTTCTGTGCGGTAACCGTCATTGTCTCGAGTTTCAACTCTTCCGACTCTTCAGCATCATTCTCTTTCGATTCTTCAGCATAACCGGTGGTTACGACAGGGCAGGGCATCACAACCGTACAGATTGTACCTATGGCCGCCAAGCATACAAGTGCTGTTTTAATACGCATTTTTCTTCTCCAGGTTTAAGGGGTTACATTGAAAAAGCCTTTGATGTCCTCCAATATCAGGTAAAGACAGGGCACAAGCCCCAGGGTGATCAGCGTGGCAAAAAAGAGACCGAACCCAAGGGAGATGGCCATGGGAATAAGGAATTTCGCCTGCCAAGACGTTTCCGTGATGATCGGGGCAAGTCCGCCGCAGGTGGTTAATGTTGTCAAAATAATGGGCCTGAACCGCTGTATTCCGGCGGCTTTGATTGCGTCCTTTACAGGCATGCCGCCGCGCACCAGACGGTTGGCAAAATCAATGAGCATCAAAGCGTCATTGACCACCACACCTGACATGGCCACAATGCCGAACAGACTCAGAATGGACATGGGATACCCCATGATAATATGGCCGGCCACAGCCCCGATGATGCCGAATGGAATGCAGACCATAATGATCAAGGGTTGAAAATAGCTTTTAAAGGGAATGGCCAGCAGGGCAAATATACAAAATAACGCCAGAAGCAAGCCTTTGAACAGCGCAGACATACTTTCCTTGATATCCGCCTGTTTACCCTTGAAATTATAGGACAGGCCCGGATACCGGCTCACAAGGGAGGGCAGGATCTCCTGTTTCATATCCCGGAGAATATTCTCGGCCATGGACTGGGGGGTTACATTGGCCGCGACCTTAATTTCCCGCCGGCCGTTGCTCCGGCGGATTTCGGTATAGGCCCTTCCCTCGATGGTTTTAACGGCGTCCCTGAGCATGATCTCCCCGTTTGGGGCATTGATCACATAATTTTCAAATGAAGTTTCACAAATGCGCTCGTTTTCTGCCAACCGCACTCTTACCGTGATCTCGTTTCTTCCCCGCTGATTTTTCACCGCCTCAATCCCCTGGTATGCATGCCGGATTTTGTCGGCAATGGTTCTCGGGGTAAGCCCCATGCGGTGGCCGGCAGGGGTCAGGGTGATATTGAACTGCCGTTTTCCCTGGGCGGATCCGTCATCAATGTCCGAAACCATTGAGTACTCACCCAGATGCTGTGCAAGGTCCTGGCCGGCCCGGTTCAGAATATCGGCATCCCGGTGGCTCAGGGCAATGGTCAGCCCCTTGCCGGAACCGGGACCGCCAACGTCGGCAGCAAAGGCAATGGTCTCAACGCCTGCAACCGGCCCGTTTTTTTTCCGCCAGAGCCGGGTAACCTCGGAAGTGGACATTGGGCGCACCTCGGGATCAGTCACAAAGAGCCATATCTCGATATGGTTCTCTTTGACCAGAGAAAAGATTCCTCTGGACAACTTTTGTCCGCCGTTTTCATCCACGACTTTTTGAGCGGAGGCCACCAGGCGGGTTTCCACGTCACGCACCTTGGTTTCAGGCGTGCCATAGGGCAGGTAGATCTCACATGAAGCGAAATCGGATTCAACTTTTGGAAACAGGATCATGCCCATTTTTCCGGACTTCACATATCCGAACGTGATCAGCAACAGCGCAACGCCTAGGGCAAATACCGTATACCGCCAGGAAAGCAGGACAGGCACAATTGTGCCGTACCAGGACTTGACAATGGTTTCAAATTTTTCAGAGAACCTTGCCTGCCGGGCTTCAAGATGATTTAAGGGGAAAAACAGGGGACGGCCGGCATGGCTTAAATGGGCCGGCAGGATAAACAGGCTTTCGATCAAAGAGACGGCAAATACCGCCACCACCACCAGAGGCATGGTTTTAAACAGCTTCCCCAGAGAGCCCGGAATGAACATGATAGGCATAAAGGTGACCATATTGGTGATCACGGAAAAAAACACGGGAACGGCAATGCTTTTTGCCCCATGGACGGCGGCATCCGGAAATTTCATGCCCCGGCACCGGCAATGATAGATATTTTCCCCCACCACCACGGCATCGTCCACCACAATACCCAACGTAACGATAAAGGCAAACATGCTTACCATATTAATGGTAAAATCTGCTGCGGACAAAAAGATAAAAGACCCTAAAAATGAAATGAGGATGCCTAAACCGACCCAGAAGGCCAGGCGGATTTCAAGGAACAGGGCCAGGCACAAGAACACTAGGGCAAGTCCCATGTAGGCGTTGCGCAGTAAAAGGTCCACCCTTTGGGCAAAGAGTTTGGACATATCATAGATAATGCTTATATGAATCCCCTCAGGCAGGTCTGCATTAATGGTTTTTAGCATCTCCTTGGTCGCGTCGGCCACCCGGAGGGGGGTCTGTTTTCCCACCTGGTAAACAATAATAGTAACGGCCCGTTTGCCGTTAAATGAGGCCCGGATGTCCGAATCCTCAAACCCTTCCCTGACGGTGGCGATGTCCGACAACATCAGCTGGGAGCCATCCTCCCAGGTGAGGATGGGCAGTTTTGCATATTGTCCGGCATAATCTTTCCGGGATTTGATGCGCAGCAGAATGTCTCCGCCCCCGGACTTGATGGCCCCGCCGCCCAGCTCCACCGAATCCGTGGAAACGGCCGCCGCCACATCGGACAGGGTTATGCCGTATCGCCGCAGGGTGTTGATTGGGATCTCCACCAGGATCTCCCGCTCCCTGACACCTTTCAATTCTACCTGGGTGATGGCAGGGTCTGATAAAAGACGGTCCCTGACATCGTCGGCAAGATCCCGCATGGTGGTTTCCGGCACATCTCCGTGAAGGGCCAGCCGCATTACGTCCCGCTTTCCGGAGGTAATGGTAATCACCGGGTCTTCCGCCTCATCCGGGAAGGTGTCGATCCGGTCCACCTCACTTTTGACCTCCTGCCATAACTGGGTGACATCTGCCCCGTCCATGGCTTCTATGGTGATTGATGCACTGCCCTCCAAGGCCTTGGATGTAATTTCATCAATGCCGTCAAGGTCCTGCACTGCCTCTTCCACGGCCAGAATAATGGCAGATTCCACCTCTTCGGGACTGGCCCCGGGATAGGGCACTGAAATGTTCACTGACGCCAGGGTGAAATCGGGGAACACCTCTTGCTTGATATGAAACCCCATGAAAAGGCCGCCCACAAGAAAAACCACCATGAGCAGATTGGCGGCAACGGTGTTGCCGGCCATCCAGGCGATGGCGCCTCTTGGGTGCTGCCCTGCTGGACCGGGAAGATTTGTGTTTTTTTCAGACATTATCAATTCTCCCTTAAGGCCAGGGTCAAGGCCATGCCAGCCACAGGTGTGGGAAGATCCGAAGAGATCACAAGGTCACCTGGGGATAGCCCGGACTGGATGAACACCCGGTTATTTTCAATCCATACGGGCGCTACCTTGCGGATTTCCAGATGTCCGTCATTATATATCCATAAACTGGAATCCTCCCGGACCAAGGTCCGGGGCAAGGAAAACGCATTGTCAAAAGACTGGCCTTCAATGAGCGCTTCCACGTGATCATCCAGCAGCATAGCCGGTCGGCCTTTGGCAGGTCCTAACCCTAAGGGATCATCCACCCGGATAATGACGCCGGCCATGCGGCTTTGCGCGGTTACGGCGCCTGTGGTCCGCACCGCACGTCCCACCCATTCCCGGCCGGCATAAAGGGACCGAATGCGCACAGGGCTCCCGTTGGTTTCATGGGCCCGGATCCGGTCCAGGCGATCCAGGGGCACCTGGACTTGTACCTGGTAGCAGGTCACGTCCACCAGGGTGGCAAGGGCGCCCTGGGCGGCGGTCATGGCACCGGCATCCACCTCTTTGGACAGCACCAGGGCATGGAAGGGGGCTGTTATCCGGGTACGTTCCAGGTCCAGGCGTGCGGCTTCAAGGTCACTTCGGGCGCTTTCCACGGCAACCCTGGCCTGTTCAAGCTGGGGTTTTCTCAACACCAGGCTGGTCTCCTTCACTCCGTCAGGCGACATTGTGGACATGAGCTTGAGCTCTTCTTTGGCAATCTGCTGTTGGCCCTTTTCTATTTCAAAATCAGCCTGGGCCTGGGCCAATGCGTTTTGGGCCTTGTTCACGGCTATCGTATAGTCCGCCGGATCGATTCGAACCATGGTCTGTCCCTTGGGGATTAAGCCGCCCTGGACAAATTCGGGCACCACCTGGATGACCGTGCCGGCCACCTGGGATTTAATCACCACTTCCCGGTCCGGCTGAACGATGCCCATGGCCCGGATTTGTGCGGTGACCCGGCCGGGATTGACTTTCATGACATTTACCATCGGGGCGGTTTTTACCCTAGGTTTGCGTTTGAATTTCATTGTGTTGGATTTGTAGTACCAAAATCCGGCAACACCTATTGCGATCAGGCATCCAGGCAGAATAATTTTTACAAGGATAACGCTAACGGATCTCTTTGAAGGGGTCTGGTTCATAACTCACCGTGCTCCGGTATTTTTATCTTGTAGCGGGGGCTTTGAAAAACGCATCCCGCCAACCTGTTACTTTATAAAGTGATATTCGTTCTTTGACATAGGTTGCCTGTTCGCTGATCAGCTGTCGCTCTAAGCTTTCCAGGGAGGCCCAGGCCGTAAGATAGTCAAGGTAGCTGCTCTGGCCGTTCAGGTACTGGACCCGGGCGTCCTGCAGGGTCGCTTGAACGGCTGTCAGCTGCTGTTCGAGCAATTCGATATAGGCGTTTTGACGGTCAATGGACACCAGGGCATCTTCCACCTCACAGATGGCATTGGCAACGGTTTTGGCATAGGTATTGACCTTTTCTCGAACTACAGCCCGGGTGCGCTCAATTTCGGCTTTGCGCTCCCCGCCGTCCAGCAGGGGGCCTGCCAGGGCAGCACCCAGGGTGGCCACCCAGTTCCGGAACAGCAGGTCCAGGGTTCCGCTGGAAAATGCAGCGGAGGCAGACAGGGTCAGTTCGGGAAACAGATCGGCTTTGGCAGCTTCCACATCCAGAGCAGCCGCGTCGAGGCGATTCCGGGCCGCCCTGATGTCAGCCCGGTTCCCAAGCAGGTCGGCCGGGATCCCGGGCTGGGGAGTCAGAAAGGTTTGGGGGAATTCCGGGGCGGAAACTGCCACAGGTGCCCCTGGTGTGCGGCCCAGATACAGGCCCATGGCATTGATCAATTGTTTTTCCTCTTTTTCAAGCAAAGGCATGGCGGACAGGACCTGTGCCAGGGCTTCCCGTTGCTGGGACACCTCCAGGGCAGTGGCTTTGCCGTTGATAAAACGCAATTCCTGCAGCTTCAGCGTCATCCGGTTAGCTTCTATCTGCCGCGCAAGCACGGCCTTGCGGGTTCTCACGGACACAATATCCACCCAGGTATCGGCAATATCTGTGGACAGGGTCAGTGCCCCGTCCTCCAGGTCCCGGCGTGCAGCCAGATATTCAAGTTCTGCAGCATTGACACCGGCCCGGGTTTTTCCCCACAGATCCAGGGTATACTCCGCACCCAAGTCGGCGGAATAGGTGTGATCATGGTCCGAAACAGCAGACTGCCCTTCGGTTTTAGATTGGGAATGGGTTCGTTTGCCCCCAAGGGCGTAATCAAGAGAGGGCCAAAAGCCTGATTTTTCAGCTTTTACATCCGCCAGAGCCTGGTCCGCCTTAGCTTTAAACACTTTAAGATCATAATTGGCATCAAGGCCTGTCTGAATCAGTTCGCTTAGTTCATCAACACCGAACTGCCGCCACCATCCGCCGGACATGCTTTCATTACCGGTCCGGGGCGTATCGTCAATATCCATCTTATGAACATAGGCATCAGGAATCTCAACAGGCATCACTGCCGCAGGGTCGGGGGATATCAGGTGACAGCCGGACATACAAAAAAACGACATCAATACTATAAAGACCAAAGCATACCGCATCATTTCACAACCCAATATCGTTTTATGAAAAAGATCTGTGTAATTTACACAGATCTTTTTCCTTATCGTTGTGGGCCGAGTCCGGCTGTTTGTTGATAGGGCCGAGATCAGCCCACGGCTGTTATTGAACATTAAACGTCAAAGTGGCGGCCTGGGATGCCACATTCGCCTTGCCGTACAGGTCTTTGAGGGGACCGTCCGGTGTAACCTCGTCCTTGTTGCTGACGCTGATCATCCATTGGCCTGCGCTTTGAACGCGAAATTGGGCCTTGCCGTTCTTTACCTTTGAAAATAATGAAAAACCTTCGCTTTGGCCGAAGCTGCCGCTGTGAGCGGTGATGTGTTGCATGCCTTTCGGGGGCTTGCCGTGAAACAAAACATCCACTTCAACCAGATCGCCGGCATGCAAAGTACTCAGGTCTGTGCGTGGAATGATTTCCAGCCCATGCCCCAGGGGCTTAGGCGCGGACCAGGCCCCCACCGTGAGATAGGATTTGGCAAAAGCCTGGTATTTTACAGCCATCAGCACTTTTTGGATATCCTTGATTTCATTCATGGGCTTGAGCTTCAGGCGTTTTTTGCCCTTCTTGTCAATATACTGGGTATAGAACGTGGCCCGGGATACCGCGCCTATCTGATAAACGCCGGGCGCACTGCTTTCTTTAAACGCGATCTTCTGGGTGGCCAGATCGGCGGCAAACAGGTCAAAGTTCTCATTGGACAGTTCCGGTTCGGCGATTTTGAATTCCGGTTTGAGAAGTTCTATTTTTTTCAGGGAGGGATCCAAAAGTTCGAATCGCTCGACAGCGATACGGCCGTTGGTTGAATTGAGAATATCGTCCATGGGCAGGGCATGCCCCCAGCCCAGGCAAACCATGGCGTTATGCCCCCCATGGCCATGGGATTCAAACGCGTTGATCCAGATGCTATGGGCGTGGGATATGGACGCGGAGAAGATTAGTGCCAACAGGATAATTACTTTTTTCATTGCGCTCTCCTTTGTTGTTATAAAATGATATTGAGTTCTAATAATTATAATATTAGTTAAAAAAATAATTTTTAGGCTGACTAAATAACAGAAACTAAAAAATGCGGCTAACGTTTACGTCTCTTTTTTTGACGCTGCAGTCTCAAAAAATTTATATTTGCCGTTTCGAATATTTCAGAAACGATAGGTCACTTGAAGACCCACCTCTCCAGGATCACTATAGACGGTGTAAAGGCCGCTATAGCAATTATAAGAATCGTATTTTTCATCAAAAATATTTTTGCCGTATAGATAGACATCATAATGATCTGTTTCATATCCGATTTTGGCGTTGACGATTTGATAGGCATCCCGTTTATATTTGTTGGACGTGTCAAAATACATTTCACCATAACCAACCAAATCCGCCCTGGCATAAAAGCCGTTTTCCCAACGGTATTGGGCACCGATATTAAATGTGTACTCCGGACTATACGGGCTTGTTTTTCCCTGGTAATCTCCGGTACCGGATTTATCTTTGAACTCGTCAAACTCAATGTGGGTATAGCCGAAGCCGGCCGTCATGGTCAGACCGTCGGTGATTTTGCCCGTTAACTCCAACTCCACCCCTTTACCGGTTGCTTCGGCCGCGTTGGTTAAATACGTTTCATCTGCCGAAACCTTTTGCGACACCTGCATATCGGAAATATCCATCAGAAAAATACAGGCGTTGACAATCAATCTGTTATTAAAAAAGGTATTTTTTGCTCCGATTTCATAAGACCATAGTTCTTCATCGTCATAGGTGACATATTTCGAATCGGTGGCTGAAGCATTAAATCCGCCGGCCCGGTATCCTTTGGATGCGCTGATGTACGTCATGATGCCGGGCAAAGGCCGGTATTCCAGGGCAAGCTTCGGCGTTACGGCATCCCATGACCCATCGAGATGCTTTGCGTTGATATAATTTTGATAGTCCTTTTCCGTTGTTTCGTACCGCAAACCGCCGCTGAGACTGAACCGTTGGGACAGGGGATAGGTTAGATTTGTAAAAACTGCATAGGTGTTTCCTTCGGTGGCACTGTGTCTATTTTTAGTCAAGGTCCCACCTCCGTCTTCGATCTCATTCTTATCACCATAGAAGCCTGCAATCCACTTCACGCCGCCATCGGCATAGTTCAAGCGCAGTTCCTGGGACAATGTCGTGTTTTCTTTGTCTGCAATCGAATGTGATAAGGTTGCGCTGCAAAAATCCCAATCATTGGCGAGCTTCATTTCATAGACCCTTCTGGACGTAACAGACGTCAATTGAAACGCGTCGTTGATTTCATAATCAATTTTAAGGGATTGCGTTTGCTCTGAGCTGTTGTTTTCCGCATCAAAATTGGAAGCGACCTTTCGATAGTCGGGCGCAGATAATCCGAGCCGCGATGCCCCATAGTCCGACAGGTTCATATTTAACCCGCCCTCGTCATATTCGGTTTGTGATGCAATCAAAGAGATGTCCAGTTGATCTGTGGGGGTCCAGCGCAGATGCGCCCTGCCAAACCAGTGCTCTCTATCATCCTCATCTTCTCCTGTTGCCGTGTTTTCGATGAAACCGTCTTTCTGGTGAAATTTTGCTGCAATACCAAAAAAAAGTTTGTCTGTTTGAATGGGACCGCTAAGCTTGACAGTGTATGTTTGGTTTAAAGGGTCATCGGTCTCGGAAGAGAGCAATGTGCCGATATCGGCAGACAGACTTGCCCTGAAGTCGTTGTCCGGTTGCCGGGTAATGATATTGATTACACCTGCTTCTGTATTTTTTCCGTACAATGTGCCCTGGGGGCCCCTGAGCACTTCTACCCGTTCAATATCGAGGAATGTCGCCTCAAAGCCAAGCACCGACTGGACCGGGACACCGTCTACAAAAAGCCCGGTGGAAAGCGCCATCGTTGAATAGGGCGCATGAACGCCTCTCATGGTAGGCGTATTCATACCACTTCCGCCTTCGGAAACGAGCATTAAGCTGGGAACCAACTCGGCAAGATCAGAAATGGATTCGATTTTTGCGTCCTCAATTCCCTGGGCCGTGAATGCGGTGATACCCATGGGTACGTCCTGGATGTTTTCCTCCTGCTTTTGGGCGGTGACGGTTATGGTCTCCAGCGTTTCCGGGGTTTCAGACTGATTTTTAAGGGGTTGTCCGGCAAAGGCCGGAAGGTGGGCTGAAAACAGCAGAATTGCTGTGCCCAGAAAGAACATTGGTTTGAAAAACAAGTTCATCTCTCCTTCCTTTTTTTTATGTATTATCGTTTTTCATCTGACGGGCATCATTACGAATGCGCGGCAGATGCTCCCATACAAAGACAGGCATATAATACATTTTTAGGAGATGTTCTGGTCTCTGGCTCTATTTAATGAGGCAGATCGTTTTTTTTAGTACCTAAATTTAAAATTATTCAAACCTTATTTAGTGAAATGTTTACTGGGAAGGTGGCCGAAATATTTTTTAAATGCTTTGGTAAAATGGCTGGGACAGGAATAGCCCACGGCATATGCCGTTTCAGAGACATTCATCCGGCCGTCCATTAAATAATCCATGGCAGTTTCAAGCCGTCGGTTGCGCAGGTACTCAAAAGGTGTAATCCCGTATACCATTCGGAAACAGCGGTGCAGTTTGCTGCGGCACATTCCCACGGATCGGGCCAGTTGCCTCAGGTCAGGGGGTGTTTCCAGGTCTCCGGCCAGCAGACGGGCCGCTTCCCGTATGCGTTCCTCATCCGGGGACGGCAAAGAATGAACATCCGGTTTCCGGGGCGCGTCAGCTTCAATTTGTTCGATTTTATACGCAATCAGTTCCAGAACTTTGCTTTCAAGAAAAAAATTTTTCGTCCACCCCTTGTACGGGCAGTTAAATATCTGGAAAATGGCGGTACGCATGGCCGGCGTGATCGGACCTTCGTGGATGGATGCGCAGGTTGAGGCGTTGTTAAGATGAAACGGCAATGCTTGGGATCCCCCATGAGCAAAGGCACAGAATTGTGTAAGATCCATAAAAATACCGACCCGCACGACCCGTTCCGTGCCCATGTGTACGGTAAGGCCTTCCAGGTCGGGAAAACATGTGAAGCTGGCTTGACCCGGCTTGAAGTCCCTGCCTGTTTTTTGACCGGCCGGATACATCAGGCTGTGGCCGGACAACCAGAAACCAAATCCAATGGATTCAAAGGGCGGGTCTAAATTCAGAATTATGGGGCGCTGGAGGGTGTAATCCGCTATATTCAATTGTATCCCGGATTTGAGGCGGATGCTTTGTATGTATCCCTTTCCCATGGAGGCGGGAAAGGATAAGCGGTTGTTTTCCGTGGCCTTTGCCAGGTCTTGAGGTCCTCTACATATCTTTTCCATTTCCACAGATCCTTGAAACAAATTCGAACAAACCGATGATACGTCCAAACCAACCATTCAAATCCATATTCTGCCGGAATTACCTGTTTTCAATTTATTTCGTTTTGTTTTACGTTGAGATTTATATATATATACTTCTAATATTGTTTTAAATATCTAACTTATATTTATAAATTGTCAATTGTTTTAACTATAAATTAAATCTTAAGGACGTGGGGATTTTAAGGCGGTATCTTTAGAATCGGCTCAAAGCTTCAGGGGGCCGGATCAAAATCCGGGAATAAAAGCATGGCTGCCTGGGGCATTACCGCAAACGTTTTATGCTCAATTGGGGGTATTTAACCCTTCAATGACGGTATTTGCAGCTTCCCGGACCGGGATGTCATATGATCGGATACCAAAACCCCATACTTGATATTGAGCGGGTTGAAGTCCTGCGGAGGCCTGTGTGATCAACATAGCCACGCGTCAACCGGATAACGAATTCAGGGGAAAAATATTGGTTCAGCTGCATACACGATAGGCTTGTTTTTTTAACTTTTTTTTTGTCCTCTAATATCAGGTAAAGACAGGGCACAAGCCCCAGGGAGACCAGTGGCGATTTCCTTGTCGCAGGCACAACATGTTGTGCCTGCAACCTCGTGGGACATATGTCCAGCTTCTATTTATGTTTTATATTTGGGTCGGTAAAAAGCAAGTTCTTATCTGTTTTATTGCTGGTGATCAGCCAATCATTTTTTGGATTTCTTCCACAATTTCAGGGTTTGCCAGGGTCATCACATTACCGACATCACCGTTGTTGGAGATGGCTCCGAGTACTCGCCGCATGAGTTTTCCTGATCTGGTCTTTGGCATGTCAGGAACGATCCAGACGTTTTTACACTTGGCGATTTTACCAATCTGGACAACGATGGCATCGGCCACCTTCTGGGCAATGGCATCGGATGCTCTATAACCTGGCTTGAGTGATACATACAGCTCAGGCTCCTTGCCCTTAATGTCGTGATTGACCGGGACAACAGCCGCCTCGGCGACTTCTTCCACGGTGAGTGCTGCAGATTCAATCTCTTTGGTACCCAGACGATGACCGGAGACATTAATAACGTCATCAATACGGCCAAGAATCCTGTAATAACCATCCTGTGCTTGAACAGCAGCATCGCCTGTGAGGTATGGCCAGTCGCGCCAGTCTTTACTGTCCGGATTTTTATTATACATGCTGAAATAGGTGTCGACAAAACGCCGGCGGTCGCCCCAGATGGTCTGGAAGCAGCCTGGCCATGGGTTCCGGATGCAGATGTTACCGGCCTTACCGGACCCGGATGGAATCTCATTGCCTTTATCGTCAAGTATGATCGGATGGATACCTGGAACGCCTGGTCCTGCACTGCCGGGCTTCATCGGAGCTATTCCGGGAACGGTACTGCAGAGGAAACCGCCCGTCTCCGTCTGCCAGTAAGTATCCACGATAACCGCTTCTCCTTTACCGATCTCCTGCTGATACCAGCGCCATACCTCGGGTTCAATGGGCTCACCAACCGTTGTCATGTGCTTGAAGTGATATTCATACTTGGCAGGCTCATCGGGTCCGACCTTTCTCAGAGCTCGGATGGCTGTCGGCGCCGTGTGAAAGATATTAACATCGAGTTCCTGGGCAATTCTCCAGGAGCGTCCAGGATCAGGATAGGTGGGCACACCCTCGTAAATAACCGTTGAAGCACAGATAGCCAAGGGGCCGTAGACAATGAAAGAGTGGCCTGTGATCCAACCGATATCGGCCATACACCAGTAGACATCTTCAGGGTGGATGTCCAGAATATATTTTGACATGGCCGCGACATAGGACAGGTATCCACCGGTGCCGTGCTGACACCCCTTGGGTTTGCCGGTGGTACCGCTGGTGTACATCAGGAAAAGCGGATCTTCGGCCAGCATCTGCTCGGGTTCAACACGTTGGCCGTAATATTTTTTTATTTCGTCATTAATTACGACATCCCGGCCCTCAACCAGGGGGGACCGGCTTGACATCTTACCTGGATAGCGTTGCCAGATTAACAGCTTGTCTACCTTTTGGCCCATGTCTTCTGCGAGTTTACAGGCTTCATCATCCACAGCTTTATGATCCAGAAGTTTACCCGACCGGTAGTAGGCGTCCATGGTAATGAGAACCCGTGAATTGGAATCTTCTATCCTGTCTGCGCAGGCACTGGCAGAGAAACCGCCGAATACCATGGAGTGAATAACCCCCAATCGGGCACAGGCCAGCATGGTGATGGGTAACTCAACTGACATGGGCATATGAATTGTGGCACGGTCACCACGTTTTAAACCGGCCGTATCACGCAGAAGTGCAGCAAATTCATTAACCCGGGTGTAGAGTTCCTGGTATGTTATGTGAGCAGTACGTTCCTCTTCCGGCTCAGGTACAAAGTGAATGGCAGTCTTGTTTTTGTTCGCCTTGAGATGACGATCAATGCAGTTATAGCTGGCATTGAGCTTTCCGCCTTTAAACCACTGCCAGCATGGGGCGTCGCTTGTGTCCAAGACCTCATCCCAATACTTGTACCATGTTAACAGTTCTGCGAATTCTGTATAATAATCCGGAAAATTATTTAGGCTGAAACGGTCAAAGATCGTTTCGTCTGTCAGATTCGCCTGGCCCGTGAAGGTTGGAGAGGGGTGAAAATAATCCTCTTCATGCCAATGAACCGCGATTTCCGCCTCTGACGTTTCCTGAACTTTCTTTTCGTCACTCATACCTATGGCTCCTTTGAAGTATTTGGTTAACTAAGCTAACGCCAATACAACATACTATAATAATTACCATAAAAGTGTTGGTGTTGCAATTGGTTTAAAAAAATGGTCAAGGGGAATTGATATGTCATTTGCGGTGGTCTGCCGGGGTGACGATTCGTAAAAAATATGTTATTTTTACACAAGGGAAGACGGACGATATGGAGGCAAGTGATCGTAGGCCTTAGGCCAGGGGAGAGGCGGAGTTCACATCGAAGACCTGCTAGGACTGCCTGGTGGCAGTCTGCAAAATATGGGGTGTAATAATGAATAAAACGGGATTGGTTTTTGATGCGAAATATTTACAGCATGTGACGGGAAAAGGTCACCCGGAATGCCCTGAACGGTTGGTGGCGATTCTGAATGGTTTGAAGGCGTCCGGTCTATTGGCGAAACTGGTATTGATCAAGGCTGAACCTGCCAATCAGCGTTGGATTGAAATGGTGCATGATATACGCTATATCATGCGGTTCGAAGAGGCTTGCATCATGGGAATGCCTGATTTTGATCACCAGGACAACGCTATCTGTCGGGATACCTATGATGCCGCCTTGCTGGCGGTGGGTGGTGTCCTCTGTGCCATTGATAAAATGATGGCAGGAGAGGTAAACAATGCGTTTTGTGCGGTGAGACCTCCGGGACACCACGCGGAGACAGATCACGCCATGGGGTTCTGCTATTTCAATAATGTTGCCGTCGGAGCACGCTATCTACAGCGAAACTGGGGCGTCCGGCGCGTTGCCATAGTCGATTTTGATGTACACCACGGCAACGGTACGCAGCATACCTTCGAAATGGATGATACAGTGTTTTATTACTCCATCCATGAGCATCCGTCTTTTGCTTATCCCGGAACGGGGCGGGAGTTTGAAGAGGGTGTAGAAGCGGGGCTTGGTTTTACCTGTAACACGCCGGTATTACCCGGGCGGGGAGATAGTGATTACAAAAGAAAAATCACCACTGATATGGTGCCGGCGTTAAAAAAATTCAAACCGGATGTCCTGCTGTTATCGGCTGGTTTTGATGCCCATGCTTCAGATCTTATGTCCGGGATTAACCTTACAGCCGATGGGTACGATTTCATCAATGAGACAATTGCCGATGTTGCAAATCAATATGCAGACGGCCGGATAATATCTGTCCTTGAGGGCGGATATAATCTTGAGGTACTGTCCAAACTGGTCGTCGATCATGTGAAGATGTTGGCTGGAATATGAGCGAAATAAAGAAAAATTGCCAATAGTAATGGAGGGATTATGTTTGTAAGTGCAACCATGAGTACCGATCTTATTACCATAGGTCCGAAGGAAAAATTATCGGTGGTGTGGCAGGCAATGACGGAAAACAACATTCGCCATATTCCTGTTGTTGATGACGACGATAACTTGATCGGTATCGTATCGGACCGTGACATGCGTGATGCCATGCCGTCGAAGTTGTTACCGCAGGATGAGTATAACGCGTCCTACGAGAAACTTATGGAACATCGTGTAGAAGAAATAATGACACCTGACCCCACGACGATTTCGGTATATTTTACGCTGCAGGATACCCTTATAATCATGGGGCGTAAGAAAAAGGTGGGGGCCTTACCCGTCGTGGACGAAGCGGGCAAGCTCAGGGGCATCATGTCAACAAGAGATCTGATGAGCGCCTTTGTCAATATCATGGGTATTGGAGACCCCGGTTCATTGCTGTGTATCCTGGTGGAAGAAAAATATGGGCAGATGAAGAAGATCATCGATATCGTAACAGAAGAAAAGGTCTCGCTGGGCAGTGTACTTGTGGCAAAATATTGGGATAAAGAAAAACGGGCGGTTTTCCCCTATCTGCTGACCCATAATGTGGCAACAATAAAAGCTAAGCTCATCGAGCAGGGATTTGATTTGTTTGATCCAATGAAGTGGTATTTTGATCACCTGCCAAAGAAGACGGACTAATGTTGGAGGGTACTATCGCGTTAGGCCCATGATCAGAATTAAATCCGGCGCATCTGTGGCAGATTTAATTCTGATCATGGGCCTTAAATGAACCGGATAGACCGGCTCCCGGCAAGGCTGACCGGCAAAGAATCTGATTGTCGATTCTATATGTGTTGTTTTGTAAAATATATTCTTGGACCTGATGTTTTTTTGTTGACTATAATTGCCACCTAAATTAATAATTTCCCACTGACTATTTTTTATACGTCATCAATTTTAAGTAGATGAAAATATATAATTTTATTTTTAACAACTTATTGAGACGTTCATATAACAGCCACGGGCTGACTTGACATATCAGCTGTCAGGCATAGCCCACAACAAAGCTTGAAAGATCTGAGTAACTTACCCAGTCTTTCATATAAACGGTCACGGACCGTCCTTGGTCTTTGACCGTGGTTCGGCCCACAACGAATATTTAAATATCTCTGTGGTTTACAGAGAGTTACATATAAAAAAAAGATTTAATGGGGAACATGAATCATCAACGATAGATTAAGCAGGATCAGGCAAAATGAGTATCCGGAAACAGGACGCCAAAAAACAGAGTGCCGAGCAGAAAGCCCACTTCAGTGTTTTCAGGGAGCATGGACCGGCCGGAAACCGTACTGCTGAGATATTTAAATTGTCTGAAGGAATCAAACTGGTTGACAAGACAATGATCACCCATCAGGATTTCAGTAGCCGTTTTGAAATCCCTAAATCGATGGCATCATTCTGGTTTTGTCTGTCTGGTGTCGAACAGACTCTCATCCATGGAACCCGGGATGAAGTCATCTTTCACAAAGGGATGTGTGGCCTGTTTATCGGACAGGAAAGTGCCAAAGGAACCGTGAAAATTCCATCCAGGTCCCCGTGGCGGATTATTTCAATATCCCTGGATAATGCATCCTTAATGAACATTCTGGGCGGGGAATATCGGCAATTGCCACAAAATATCAGACTTTTACTGGAAGGCCGGCGGTCAGGTTGCCTGCATCGCATCATGCCGCAAACGCCCATGCTCAGGTTGGCACTCGAACAAACACAAAACTGTTATTTAAAAAAAAACTTCAAGCTGTTGTACCTTCAGGGAAAAGTCCTGGAGATTATTGCCTCTATGCTGGAGAATATGGCAGTAGATCCTCCACCCCAACCCGGTTTAAGCGCTTCGGATGTTGAACGAATCCATTATGCCGAATCGCTTTTAACCCATAGTCTTCTTGATCCACCTAACCTGATGGACCTTGCGCGTTCCGTTGGGATGCACCATACCAAACTGAACAAAGGCTTCAAAGAAGTTTTCAATAACACGGCTTTTGGCCGCCTTCAGGAGATTCGCCTTGAAAAAGCAAGGCACCATATAGAATGCGGTGATATGAATTGCACCGAAGCTGCATTTTCAGTCGGTTATTCAAGTCCCTCCCATTTTTCCACAGCCTTTAAAAAGCAATACGGAGCCAATCCTAAAAATTTTATTAAAAGAAATCTGCAGGTCAAAACTGACTTTTGAGACAGTCTCTACCGTTCTGTTGCCTTGATTTGGGTAAAGAATCACTTCCCGAGTTCATTTCAAACGGTTTTGTGCTTTTAGCCATACATATTCATGTCATTTAGCGAAAAAAAAACGTCGCCTGGTGTAAGACATGCCAAAGACTTTTATGTATTTTTCAACTTTATTTGGCATGTAAAACTTAAAAAATGGGTAATGCATAACAAGTTGTGTTTAATTTGACCAACGCTCTTGATAGGGGTGAAAGAGATTACTTTTCAGCACTACATGTTAAGCGCTACTCAATAACCGGGAAAGGATCTGAAGATGAAAAAAACTGAAAAGGGATTAAAAAAACTAAAAAGAAAAATCGTTTTGATCTTTGCAGTATCGCTTATATTCTCTCAAGTTATATATGCCGAAGATACGCCACAACAGCTGGATAGTATAACGGTTACGGCACAAAAGACCGAAGAAAATGTACAAGATGTGCCGATATCAATGAGTGTGTTTGATGAACTTTATATTGAAAATAGTAAAATAGAATCGATTCAAGATGTTGCTTCGCATACTTCAAATTTCGCTTTACAGGATAAAAGTGGCGGCATTTATACGCCTACAATAAGAGGTATTTCTAACTCCTTACCGTTCTCCTGTGCGGGGTCTCAATCGGTTAGTGTGATTATTGACGGTATCCCCGTATCAAGTGCTCAAGGATATAATCTAACTTTGATGGACATAGAAAGAATTGAGGTTTTAAAAGGACCCCAGGGGACACTCTACGGTAAAGAAGCAGAAGCGGGAGTTATCAATGTTATCACTAAAAAACCTGATAATGAAATTAGAGGGAAAATAGGTGTCGAGCTTGGTGAAGATAGTAAAAGGCAATATGCTTTAAGTGTTAGCGGGCCTATTGTAAAGGATAAATTCTATGTCGGATTATCGGCAAAACACTACGAAAAAGACGGGTTTATAAAAAATACGCTTCTTGGAGGATATACCAATGATAAGGAAAATGACTATGGAAGCGTCCATTTAAGATATACACCCACCGAGGATCTTGAGATATCTTTGATCTCATCTATACTTAAATATGGCAATGGGAATCTTGATTATGTTTATCCTTATACGCCGGGTGATATAAGTATGAGCACAGATGTACAGGGTTATGACAAATCAAGTATAACTTCCCATGCTTTAAAAGTATCATATGACATAAATGAGTATCTTTTAGAATCAATTACAACCTATCGAAATGTAACATCAGATGCTTTACTGGACTATTCATTTTCCGATTATGATTATCAAAGGGAAGATGAAAAGTATTCACAAGAGCTTAGGCTGAGTCATAGCAGTGACCTTTTTAAATGGGTGGCCGGGGTTTATGCTGATAAAAATGATATTGATGATTCAACACATGCTGTGAACAAGTCCTCTGATCCATCAACAACAAAGGGCGATTCTTTAGGTGTTTTTATCCATACAGAATATGCTATCAATGATAAATTCTCTTTTATTTCAGGCGCTCGATACGATAAGGATAATAAAGAATATGAAGAATCTGATGAAAAATTAGATTTTTCCGATGATGAGATCTCTCCAAAAGTCTCTTTAAAATATCAACATGATCAAGATAGTATGTATTATGCAACTATCTCAAAAGGGTACCGTGCCGGCGGTATTTACGCCGGTGCCGCGGATGGTTACTCAAAATACTATGAATCAGAGACGCTATGGAATTATGAGATAGGAGCTAAAAACACATTTTTCGATAACAGACTTGTGGTAAATAGTTCTGTTTTTTATATGAAAATAGATGATATGCAAGTAAGAGTTTCTCCGGATGATAGACCCGATGAATCTTATGTCGCCAACGTAGCAAAAGCGACTTCAAAAGGGTTTGAAATAG
This sequence comes from uncultured Desulfobacter sp., assembly GCF_963677125.1. Lineage (NCBI taxonomy): Bacteria > Pseudomonadati > Thermodesulfobacteriota > Desulfobacteria > Desulfobacterales > Desulfobacteraceae > Desulfobacter > uncultured Desulfobacter sp. The sequence continues at coordinate 5,062,907 of NZ_OY781882.1, forward strand.
GACTAAATGCAAAGCTAACTAATAGCTTGGAATTATTCGGTGCTTTCGGATATTCGGATTCTTCGGTTGATGAATATAGCGATGCAAAAGGTGACTATAACGGCAATAAAATTGTATATGCACCGGACTATAATTATAATATCGGCATTCAATACAGGGCTGAACAAGGATATTTTGCAAGAGTTGATCTAAACGGTTACGGTAGAACATACTTGGATAATGCGAATGAATATAGTAGAGATCCTTATATACTTGTGAATGCAAAAATAGGTTATGAGCAAGAGAGCTACGACATATATTTATACGGTAAAAATATTTTTGATGAAGAATATCACTCTATCCAGTCCGGAGCTGTATGTTCTCAACCCGGAGAGATCGGCGTACAACTAACATATAGATTTTAAAAAATAAAACTTCCCATGCTATTTAGTTGGTTAGGGAGGGGGATATTTCCGGGCCGGGATGTCATATGCGTTGACGCAGAAGCATGGGTTTGCTATGTAGTCGATACTGAAAAAGCATTTTAGTAACTGATTTTACTGGAAAAAATTGCTAAAATTTGCTATGGTATTTGCAAGAAATTGATTCTAACCTTAATGTTTTCTTGCAAATTTTATCATGAAACCGACAAAACCACCTATAGAGGATAACCAAGGAGATCTTTTCCTGCCCCAACTCGAAAATATCATCTCCCTTGGCCACAGCCTGGTAAAATTATCCCGAGCAGTAGATTGGGACGCATTAGATAAAAAATTCGGTGTAACTTTTTGTGAAGATAACGGAAGGCCTGGGATTTCCACCAGACTGATGACGGCTTTGCATTACTTGAAGTTCACCTACAATCTAAGCGATGAAGCGGTAGTGAAAGGCTGGGTAGAAAATCCGTATTGGCAGTACTTCAGTGGAATGAAATACTTTGAGCATGAGCTGCCTTGTGACCCATCCAGCATGACGCGCTGGCGGAAGAGGATAGGCGAAGTCGGCGCAGAGGAGCTTTTGAAAAAGACTATTGAGGCTGGGTTGGTGCTAAAGGCTGTCAAAAAATCCCAGCTTCACAACATCAATGTGGATACGACGGTTCAAGAGAAAGATGTTCGGTTCCCGACGGATGCACGGCTTTATGATCGGGCCAGAGACCGGTTGGTAAAAGCAGCTAAAGATCGAGAAATCAATCTACGTCAGAATTACAATCGGTTATCCAAGCAAACGTTACTCAAGCAAAGCCGTTATGCGCATGCGAAACAAATGAAAAGAGCAAAGAAAGCAACCAAAAAACTCAAGACCTACTTGGGGCGTGTGATAAGGGACATTCAAAGGAAGTATCCTACCCCGGATAAAGAGATGGATGAACTCTTAAATGTGGCGACCCGTATTTGGAGCCAAAAAAGGAAGGACAAGAACAAAGTTTATAGCGTCCATGAGCCTCATGTTGAATGTATCAGTAAAGGTAAGGCACATAAACGCTACGAGTTTGGTTGCAAAGTCAGTGTTGCAACAACAAGTCGTGGTTGTTGGTTTGTTGGGGCAATGGCCGTTCATGGCAATCCATATGACGGGCATACGCTATCCGAAACCCTGGCCCAGGTAGAACGAATTACACAGAAGCCCCAAAGATCTTTTGTCGATAGAGGGTACCGAGGTCATGGCTATACCGGAGACATTGAGGTTCATGTTGATAAAGTCCGAAGAGGTCGCACTTCAAAAAGTTTATGGCGTTGGATGAAAAGACGAGCAGCAATTGAGCCGAGTATCGGACATTTAAAACAGGAGCATCGGATGGATCGCAACCGGTTAAAAGGTAAAGACGGGGATAAGATCAATGCGATCCTGAGCGCCGCAGGTATGAATATCAGCAAGCTGCTACGGTGGCTGGTTGATTATTTTTTACTTTTGTTGGGATTAAGGCCGACCGCCCATGCGTAGTGGGTGGTGCCGACCAGTTTTGGTATATAGGTTTTTCAGAATCGACTATGTAGGTTTTGTTCGGCTAATTTGATTGGTTTATACGTATATTGTTGTGGTATGTGCCATTAAATTGAGAAGATAAAGAGAAGGCATGAGCGAATCCCCTGCAACTATGTATTATCCGGCAATGATATGAAAGCCGTCGTTCTTCCTCCCCCTCAGCCGGTAGCAAATTCCAATCACTTCAAAATGAATATTCCTGCCTCGCTTGGACAAGGCGGCGCAGACCTTTTTTCTTTGACCTCTGGGATTCAATTGTTAATCTTTGACTGGCAGTTCAACCAGGTGACGCGCTTTCAAGGTGCTTTAAAAGATCATTCCGTTGGTTTCGGGTTTTGTCTTGATGGCCGGTCTGATTACCACCCCACCTGTTTTGACCGGTCGTTTACGATAAGGGCTGGGGAAAGCGGTTTTTTTTCCTTTCCAAGAGGCGTTGAGGTCTTTGAGAAAACCGATGATAAACGGATGTACCGGGTCAATCTGTTGCTGGACGGGGAACGTTTATCCACATTAATCAATAGAGATGAAGATCGTTTTTATCCGATATTGAAAAGCTTGGAAAAAAGAGTCTCTACACGTATGGGCAATATTCTGTCGCCTGTTATGAGAACGGTCTTGTATCAATTGCTTCATTGCCCTTACAGCGGAACAACACAACAGATTTTTCTGGAGGGGAAAAGCATGGAATTGATGGCACATATGATGGAACAACTTTGTTCCGGTTGTTGCTGTTGTAATGGCGCAATAAAAATATCGGATACGGAACGTGTTTACCATGCAGCACATATGCTCGTCCGGGACCTGAATAATCCACCGGACATCATGGAGATCTCCCGGACGGTGGGATTGGGCAGGACCAAGCTGTTTCGTTGCTTTCGCCAGACCTTCGGGCTCTCCCCCTTTGAATATCTTCGCAATCATCGTTTACAGATGTCCATGCAGTTGCTCCAGGATGGTGAGGTGAATGTCACCCAGGCCGCCTTGATGGTGGGCTATACCAATCTAAGCTATTTTGCCAAGGCCTTTAAGTCCATATTCGGCATTGCGCCAAGCGAGCTGCGTAGATCTATTCGTAAACAATAGTTTCATAAAGCATAATTTTTTACCCTTGAACGCCGGCGTCCATAAATCGTCCGCCAACGTTAGCTTTTTCTTTATATCTTTACTATTTTCATTTTGCTTGAAAATGTTAGCTTGCTATTAATTCAGAAGTGAAAACTTAAAAAGGAGAAAAGAAATGAAATTTTTGTGTGCCCGGATATTGGGAGGCCTTTTGATGAGTTGTTGTATTGCAACATCAGCAGTGGCAGAGGAACAGGGAACGGCCACCCTGGAAACAATGACGGTCACGGCCCAGAAACAGGAGGAAAATGTCCAGGATGTACCGATGGGCATTACCGTCTTTGATGATCAGGCTATTGATGATGTCAAGATTGAGTCTGTAGCGGAAATTGCCGATTTTGTGCCCAATCTTATGACCTTCCAGTTCGGCAAGTCCGAGGGCGGGCAGCCGACCATGCGCGGAGTCTCCGCATCAACTACGTCAGAGAGTTCAACAGCAGTGGGGATATATGTTGATGGCGTTCCCTACCCTGCAGGTTTGGGATTTGCAAACGGCCTTTATGATATTGAACGTATCGAAGTGTTGCGTGGCCCTCAGGGGACCTTATACGGGAAAAACACGCAGGTAGGAGCCATTAATATTATTACCCGGCAGCCGGATAATGAGTTTCGGGGAAAGATCTCCACGGAATATGGGGAAGATAATAAAATGAAAGGCCTGGTCAATGTGAGCGGGCCATTGCAGGAGGATACGCTGTATTTCAGTGTTGTGGGGGAGTATGAGCAGAAGGACGGTTTTATCGAGGATACCTTTACCGGGGATACATTGGATGACCGGCAAAAATGGTTTGGAAGGGGAAAGCTGCGCTGGACACCCGTGGAGAGCCTGGACGTTTCCCTGATCGTTTCCAGGCTTTCCAATGACGATGGTGGGATAAGAATGGGTTTGACACCAAGCGGAGCCGCCATGTTCGGAGTTGCAGAACCTGAAGACAGGAAAATGTCGTCAAATGTCGACTTATATAATGAGTCGGACAGTGATTTTCAGGCACTCAAAATAGTATATGATATCAACGAAAACTATACATTGACCTCCATAAGCGCCAGAAGAGCAAGTACAAGTAGTAGTTCCAATGATTGGGATTTCAGTACCTTGGCGATGAGTGAATCACTTTCGGAGAGGGAAATTTACACCCTCTCCCAGGAGCTTCGCTTAAACGCCGGCATCGGAAAACTCAAATGGATTGTCGGCCTATACGCCGATGATGATCATCTTGAAAGAACGATTACAAAAACGTTGAGCGGGAAGGTAACACAAGATCGTGAGGTGGATGGCAATTCTGCTGCTGTTTTCGGGCAGGTCAGTTATTTTCTGACAGAACAGATCAACCTGATCGGAGGACTGAGTTATGAGAGTCGGGATCGGGAATATGAAGACTTTTTATCGGGTACCGGAGGCGACGGCTCCTGGGAGCATCTCTCTCCCAAAATAGCCCTGGAGTATCACCTGACACCGGATATCATGACCTATGCAAGTGTCTCAGAAGGGTTTCGCTCCGGTTCCTTTAATGAGTCTGCAACGGATGAGGAATATGCCAGTTATGATGAAGAAATTTTATGGTCTTACGAGCTGGGCTTTAAAAGCGCATTTTTCAACCGTCGTCTCATTGTCAACGGCGCTCTTTTTTATATGGATATTACCGATATGCAGGTGGAAAACGAGGTTGACCCCGATAACTCCTACATCGCCAATGCTGCCGAGGCCACCGGCATAGGAGGAGAACTGGAAATAAGTGCCCGGCTTGCGGACGGCCTGACGCTCAATGCCGGATTCGGCTATAGCAAGATTACTTTTGATGAATATAAAGATGCGCTCGGAGATTATGAGGGCAATCACAATCCCTACGCACCGGATTATACCTTCAATATTGGGGCTCAATACCGGCATGCCACCGGCATGTATGCCCGGATTGACCTGGTTGGCTACGGCAAGATGTATTTTGACCGGGAGAATGAATATTCAAGGGACCCCTATGAACTGGTGAACGCTAAAATCGGCTATGAATCCGAACATTATGACGTGTATCTTTATGGTAAAAATATTTTTGACACGGAATATGACTCGGAGGGGTGTTACGGCGGCTACTATACGGTATATAGCGATCCAAGAGAGGTCGGTATTCAGTTAACTTATCGTTTCTAAAGACAGGATTTTTCGGGGGCAGCATACGTATTAAATGACCATATGTTTTGCTAATGGGTATGATGCTCCCCGAATATCGAATCTTGGGGGGCAGGTCTTGAATTATAAGTTTTTTTGAGCGGTAACGTCTGTTTCCTCGGGTCTCCACCAGCTATATTGCCCGCAGGTTCCGGCACCTGCGGGGACAGCCGGTCTTCTATAAAAAAACGAAGCCCCAGGCTTTCCATAAAAAAGGCGGCTGATTGATCACAATCAGCCCCCCATGCCAAGTGCATTATTCAATGCTATCCACCTTTCCGGCTATCCCTTGTTCGCTATTGAAGAAGTTGAAGATGCCATTGAACAAGTGGGTATAAAAGTCTTGGAAATTCCGCGCGAAGCTTTGTTTTTGGCTGGAAAACATTCCTTGATTATCGAAGAAACAAGGGTACTAAAAGTTCAACCCTTCCAGATTTCTTCATAGGCGCACATGCCACAGTGTCTTCATTTGACTTAGTCACAAGGGACATCGCAAAATATAGGACTTATTTTCCAAACATAAAACTTATTTGCCCATAGTTGTCATAATCGTTTCAAGAAGGAGTATTAAACAAATTTTGAACTTTATCTCAAGCGAACAGATCCTTTCCTTCATTCGTGGCCACCCCAAAAACTATTAATTGGGTGTGGAATGACGCAAAAGCGCTCCCGGGGTTACCCCGAACATGGTTTTAAAGGCTTTGGAAAAATAACTAAGGTTGGCGTAACCGACGCTCAATGCAGCCTCCGTCACATTGATTTTACCGCTTTGAAGCAGCAGCATGGCGGTTTTCAGGCGGTGGTTGCGCAGATATTCAAAAGGGGGGACACCGTAAACCCGGCGGAAACAGCGATGTAATTTGGCTCGGCTTAATCCGACGGAACGTGCCAGTTCCGTTACGTTTGGTGGATCATCCAGGTTGTTCACAAGTACTTCAGCAGCATGGATGATCCGGTCATAATCAGAACGTTTTAATTCGTTTCCAAGACAAGTAAAGGACGGGTGAAGCTGTGCCAATTTGTGGGAAATCAATTCCATGGCCTTGCTTTCAAGGTGGATCTGCCTGGCCTTGCCGCAGTAGGGGCAATGAAGCATTTGATACAGGACCGTACGCATCAGGGCTGTGGTGGAATGAACCACGCGGTCGGCCTGCTTTTTTTCAAAGCTTTTAATTACCGGAGAGAAATAGTCTTCATCTCCTTGGGTAAAAGATGATAACATCTCGCCTTCAAGCATCAGGTATATTCTGAGCAAATGATCGGCGGGTAAATGTTGCGTCATCTCAAACTCCTTGGGGAAAGTAAAAAAACCGCTTTGTCCGGCCCGGATGTTTGATCGCGTTTTTGAAGACATCAACGAAAGATCAAATTCTCCGGCCAAGCAAAACCCCAAGCCGACCATGGGTTTTTTAAACGCACCTTGTGTCTGTATCGGCTGATGTAATGCTGTGTCCATGACAATCAGCTTCAGCCCGGAGCTGAAAACATCAATGTCCCACCTACCCCGGCCGGGTAACGAGGGTAATTCTACCTTGAATCTATTAGGCACTTCGGTCGGTTGCGGCGCTCCGGGCTTAATTATCTTCATTTGTTCATCGGCAATAAGATGCTATCAATATATAAAACATCAGGCGCCCACCATCTGCCTTTCCACCATTTTGGCAAATATCCCGTTTTGCAGCTTTAACGCATCGGGTTTGCCGCTTTCGATCACCTTGCCGTTTTCCAGGACAACGATTTGATCGGCATTGGCCACGGTGCGCATGCGGTGGGCAATGATCAGGACGGTCTTGTTTTTTATGAGTTCTGAAATACCTGCCTGAATTTTAGTTTCATTTTCCACATCAAGGGACGCGGTTGCTTCATCCAGCAACACGATGGGCGCATCCTTAAGCAGAGCCCGGGCAATGGAAATCCGCTGTCTTTCACCTCCGGAAAGGGTCTGGCCGTTTTCTCCGATCACGGTGTGATACCCGTTGGGCATTTTGCGTACGAATTCATCACATTGCGCCAGTTTGGCCACATGCATGACCTCGTCATCGGTAGCATTGCGCCGTCCAATGCGGATATTGTCCATGATGGTGGTATTAAACAGCACCACATCCTGAAATACCACGGAGTAATTTTGCAGCAGCGTTTCGGGTTCTATCTCGCTTATGTTCTGGTTGCCCAATAATATTTTGCCTGAATCGACATTCCAAAAACGCGCGGCCAGTTTTGCTGATGTACTTTTCCCGCCCCCAGAAGGCCCCACCAAGGCTGTGATCTCGCCTTGTCTGGCTTTAAATGAGACATCCTTCATGACCTGCTTGCCATTCTCGTAACCAAAATTCACCTGATCAAAAACAATATCGAAATGTTCCGGTTTAAATTCTGTTTTACCCGTTTGAATGGGCAGTGCGCCCAATTCGTTCATGCGGTTAATGCGGATATCCAAATAGAACAAGGCGGCCAGGTTATTGAATACTTCGTTGATGGGGTCAAAAATTCGTGATGCAATAATCAGGAACATGAAATAGGTAAACAGGTCAACATCACCGGTTGATAGTGAACTGGCCCCGACGATGATGACACTTGCCAGCCCCAGTTTTAACACCCCTTGGGCACAGTTTACCATGACACCGGCCATTAATTCTTCACGGATCAGGCTCTTTTCATAATCGTCCAGCTTTTGGTTCAATTCATTAAGGTATTCACCTTCATGATTATAGGCTTTTATTTCCTGGATTGTTTCCAGCCCCTCCTGGATGCATTCGCTGACGTCGCGTTTTTTATCGTAAATCCGTTTATGGCCTTTTCGCTGGGCGGTTTTCGATAACAGGATCACCGTCACGGCGACCGGCACCACCCAAAACAACGCCAGGGATAATTGCCAATTGAAAAAAAACAGCCCCGTGGCAACCAAAAGAATACTGATGATAGAGGCAAATAACTGGGGAACGGCATGGGAAAAGGTATGTTCCAGGTCGGTGTTATCGGACATAATGGTTGCGGTCAGATCGGCGAGGTCTTTTTCGCCGAAAAAAGCAAGCGGCAATTTGCGCAGCTTTTCGGCAAGCTGAATACGGCGGTTGGCACTTTCTTCGTATATGGTCGTATAGGTGCTTCGGTACTGGAGCCGGGCAATAAACCAGGTTACCGACATAAAGAATATAGCAAGTATTATGTAATACCCCATCCCTGTCCTGATCGTTTCCGATGGATTGATCCATTTACGCAGGTAATCATCAAGAAACAGGAAAACAAATACGGCCGGAAGCATGAGCGTGATGTTAAGAAGGGCCGTACAAAACGTTCCCTTAAGGAATGCCTTTGCCCCTTCGGGTGACAGAGCAAATCTTTTTTGTAATATATCAAGCATATTGCACTTCCTTTTTAATGGTCCATTCAATTGATTTTTGATATTCATTCCACATCCCGGCATATACCCCTTGCCGGTTGATTAATTCATGGTGATTCCCCTGTTCTGCAATTTTTCCTTTGTCGATGACTAAAATAGAATCCACATCCACAACACTGGTCAACCGGTGCGCAATGGTCAGAACGGTTTTGCCTTGGGTGAGTTTGCCCAACGCCTTTTGTATCAAGTGCTCGTTTTCAGGATCGCTGAAGGCCGTTGCTTCATCCAGGACCACGATGGGTGCATCTTTTAAAATGGCTCTTGCCAATGCGATTCGTTGTTGCTCTCCGCCTGAAAGATAGGTGCCGTTGGTGCCTATTTTAGTGTTCAACCCGTCGGACAGTTTATCGATTATCTTCCGGCATTGCGCCAGGTCAACCGCTTGTTCAATGGCCTGGTCCGTTGCATGGGGATTTCCATAGCGGATGTTTTCCAATAGTGTGGTTTTAAAAAGCCGGGTATTTTGGAAGACAAAAGAGACGTGCTGCATCAGTTTTTTGGGGGTGATGTCCTTAACATCGCTTCCCCCGATGGTAACCTGCCCGGTATCGGCATCCCAAAAACGGGGAACAAGGCGCGCGATGGTTGTTTTGCCACTGCCTGAGGCACCAACCAACGCATACGTCTTGCCTTCGGGAATGGTGAAACTGATGTCGTCGATTGCCTTTTGCACGCTGCCCGGGTAGGTGAAAGAGACTCCCAGAAAAGATATCTCATGGCCTGTGATGGATACGGGATTGGATGCCTCAGGCAAAGGATCAACACTGGTTAGGGTCTCTATACGGTTCACAGCTTCGGTGGCCTGGCCTATGGCTTGATTCATGTACATATTTTTCATAACACTTTGGGCAAATACCGGCGTAATCAGAACGAAAAAAAACAGATCCAGCAGTACATTGGCCAGGTTCCCCGAATTTCCCATTAATAAAATGGCTACAGGGACAAGAATATATACAAATCCATGAATGATTACGGTATAAGCCGACATGGGTTTTTCCCACATCATGGTAAACTCAGACACCATATCTTTATATCTGGTAATGCTGTTGTAAAAGTTCTTAAACGAGAATACCGTTTGTTGAAACACCTTGACCACGGGTATTCCGCGGACATACTCTACGGCTTCCGTATTCATCTCCTCGAGGGCGTCCATATATCTTTTCAGAAAATGACGGCCCCGTTTTCCCATCATTGAGTTCATGATGATCAGGGCGGCTATAATTGGGATAAGACAGGCCAGGCCAAACCAAAAATCAAAAACAAAGATGAGTACCAATGATGCAATGGGCATCATGATGCTGCCCGCAAGATCCGGCATTTGGTGAGCCAGAAATGTGTGGGTGACACTGGCATTGTCATCAATAATTTTCCGGATACGCCCACTGGTGTTGGCATCAAAAAAACCAAGCGGCAATTGCACTATTTTTTGCATGGCCTGCCTGCGCATGTTGGTTTCTGCCCGGAATGCGGCAAGATGTGACAACATGAGCGCCAGAAAATAGAGGCAAACACCACTGACGGCTGTTCCCATGGCATACCAGGCATAGGTGTTGATCAGTTCCGGTGAAGATTCTGCTTTGGATTTAAACAGTTCTCCGGCAATTAACCAGATAAAAATAAACGGCAGCATGCCCATCAGAGAGCTGATTGCAGATAAAATCAATGCACTGGGCAGCAAAGCTTTTCTGCCGCTCATATAGGCTTGCAATTTCAATAAAGTATTCATTTTTTATCCTTGTATGGTTCAAAATGGATTTAATAAACGTCTCCCAATGCCCCATGGCCCATCTTTTTTTTCCTCGCTGATGGTTTGAAATAAAGGGAAAGTCCAAGGGCCAGACATGCAGAGGCAAAAGCCACCATGACAACAGCAAGATAACCCAGACGGCCTGCCAATACTGTACTTCCGGCCGCTGCTATATTCATTACCAGGTAGTAGACACTGCATTGCAGGGTGAAATCGGTGGCTGGACTTTGTTGGGAGACGCGATCCATCATCATTGTATTCATCAGGACAGATACGCCGCCATGGACTAGAAAACAGGCGCCCAACGCACAATGAAGACGCCAATCATCAGGGGGGCCGATCACCGGCAATGCCAGGGTCAGTAAACCGATCACGTAAGCAATGGAGACGCCGATTAAAACGGGGAATCTCGCCCACTGACGAAGAAGCCAACCCGTAAAAAGAGAAGCCAATATACTAATGCCGGAACCCAGGATATTCATGGCCAGGCCGATACGTTCCATGGACCAGCCAACGTCGACCAGCATCGGTGTCAAAATCGCATAGGCGAGTGCCGCGCCGATCGGATAGATTAACAGCAATACCAGCCATTGTTTGTGCCCGGGTGTTTGCCAGAAACCCCAAAACCGGCGTAACAGCGCGTGGCTGTTTTGGGGATTGCAGGACCATGTTTTTTCCCGATAGCACAGCACCTGGAGCAGGGAGACCGTCGTGCATAATGCCATGATGACCATGCACCCTCTCCATCCCAGATAGGGATAGGCCATTAAGACAGCTCCGCCGCCAAGCAGATTGCCGAGCATCATGCCTGCTGACTGGATGCCGTTGCCCAGGCCGCGCTCTTTTGCCGAAAGCAGGCGGCATGACAAGCCATCGGTGGCGATATCCTGGGTTGATGATAAAAAAGCCAAGACTGCGCATCCGGCAAAAACGGCGTTAAATTGCGTAGCAATATCAAAGCCGCCGATGACAATCAGGCACAACACCATGCCGGTCTGGGTGAACAACAACCAGCCCCGATAATGGCCAAACCGGCCAAAACCAATGCGGTCGACCAATGGTGCCCATAAAAATTTGATGACCCAAAAGAGCATTAGAATATAGATCACTCCCAGCCGTTCCAGGGGGAACCCTTGCTGACGCATAATCGCCACCAGTGCAATCCAGAAAAAACCCAGTCCTAAATTCTGGGTTATGTAGAGACTGATCAGCAACAACCAGGTGCTCAGCGGTTTGCGCTCCATTTGTTCTGCTGTTGTTTTCATATCAGGTACGCCGCTGCATTTTAATGGTTCCTTTACTTTTGATCAAAGTTAGAACTACCTAACATGGCATAACAGGAACTTCTACCCGGATCGGGAATATTTCTGCCCGGATCGGGAATCAATTAGACAATTTGTTGATGACGGATTTTGAGGATTAAGATTTGCGGTTTTCGGCCTGCACTAAATTTTTTTCGCGTTTATCTGTTCTGTATTTTGATCCACAAAATTTTGAAGCGATTCAGAGATCCGTTCATCTCCTAAAATTCTGGCCCAGAACGCTTGTACCATCTCGGATACTTCTTCAAAGACATCTTCCGGAGACGCCTTAATCTCAAACGGCAAGACCTCACCGTTTTTAGGCGCGAATCCCATGGAACACATATCATATACGGGCAGCAGGGATAGTTTGTCCTGTTGAATCGAAAAGCTTAAATTCCCCAGGTGCATATCATTATTCTGAATCAAAATTCCGAATTGTTGTATCACTTCGACATGTTGTACTGTTTGTTCATCGGTCAGGCCTTGTTGGAATAATGCGGTTACAACCTTTTGCCAATTGTTCCCATACCCAACAAATTCACGGTCTAAAACATCTAAAGAAAGCATCGAAATACGCCCGAATTCCCCAACTCTGTCGAATCGTTCGAATTCGAGAAACAACCGCCCGCCTAAATCATAAATATTCGGCACGACCGCAGCATAGCCATGCTCAGTTAAAACCTGTGATGCGTGATATTCCGTATACAGGACATCTCTGTATCTAACGGCAACCTCGTTTTCCCCTTTAGGCGAGAATTTAACTATAACATGTGCATTCAGATTTTTATTGAAGGCCGTAAATTTAGCTTGCTCTCCACCGGCAGATGATCCTGGGGGTTCTCCCTTCAGCACAGATGCCGCAAGATCCGGATAGTCAGTTTCTGAGACAGGAACGGATTTTTGACCTATTCGCATAAAATTGGGCTCCCCAAAAACAAAATTTCCGGGCAAGTCTTCTCCCTTTGAAATTAAAAACCTGCCTATATAATCGGTATTCCAGGCTTTGGGATTGGCCGGGAAGTCTTCAAGTTGTTCTGCTATTTTTTTGGCTATTTGCCTGCCAATGAATCCTTGGGGCCTCATATCATAAAGAAAATAAGGAAGATCCTCAAACAACCCGGTACCCGCATCTCCAAACAATACAGGAGGGAAGTCATCAGTTTTAGGTTCTATAAAGAAACCACCACAAGTTAATGGGCGAACATCTGCTACTTTAGCGCATTTTTCGGCAGAATCTATAGTTCCCAAAGGAATGCGGTCTCCTGCGCCAAAGGCATTACAGGTTGCAGCATATCGAATAGTCCGGCCATCTCGAATCTGTACGATTGTATCCCCGGCATCTTTAATTTGCCTGGATACCGTAGGTTGACTCAGATTTGTTGCAAACTGAATCTCTTTTGATGTGGACGGGCCGCGCCTTAAATACTCTATAATTGATGGCATAACTCACCTTAATGTTTTAAATAACGAATAGTTTAATGAATAATATCATACTGCTAAACTTTCCGTTAATTTTTAAGGTATTATGTCATTAAATAACAATTGTTGGAATAGATTTATGAATAACTTTATGAATTATCTAATAACCGTGCCCTTGCCGGTCCCGCTCGGTCCGGCAAGGGCCGTGGTTGTATTGCAGGGCACCCGGAAATTAACATTTTCACGGAAGAGAACCCAAACTTTCCCATGACGTCGGCAATTTCACCCTTGCCGAACATCAGGGCCTGCCCCGAAAACATCAATTCTGCCCTTTGTCGGCATTTTAATAATTTCGGGATACTGGTTTGGGTAGCACGGCTTTTCTGTGGAAAAGAAAAATCAGAACCGCCAGGTCAGCCGCACCCCGAACTCTCCCGGGTCAGAGAGCGTGACCCATTTTTCCGCCTTTGGGTAATGCTCTTCATCCAAGATATTTTTGCCATAGATATAGAAGTCAACATGTTCCCACTCGTAGCCAATCTTGGCATTGACCAGCTCATAGGCATCCATCTCGTATTCGTTGGCGTTGTCCAGATAGGATTTTCCGTAGCCGGTCACGTCCACGCCGGCATACACCTTCCCCCTCGCGCTCATTGCCGGGCTTTTTAGTAATGACATTAATAACGCCGGCCAGGGTGTTTTTACCGTATAGTGTTCCCTGTGGCCCCCGTAGTACCTCCACCCGCTCCACACCGTTCATCATGCTCATGAAACCAACTGTACCTGTGGCCGGCACCCCATCAACATAGAGTCCGATTGCTAAACTACCGGTATTCGAGCTAATCCCCCTTACGGAGGGTACTCCAGCATTGGTCTTTGATACATTGGGGATATAATTGTATAAATCTCCAAGATTCTTGATCTCCAGATCTTCGAGGGCAAGATCGTCCAACACGGAAACACTCACCGGCACGTCCCGGAGATTTTCCTCGGTTTTCTGGGCCGTGACGGTAATGTCACCCAAATGAACCTCTTTTTTTTCTCTGTGTTTTCAGCTTTTGCAGTTACGGCAAGACCGATTATCAGTAGAGTCAACAGTATTTTTTTCATCACATTCCTTCTCCTTTTCAGTTTTTATCTTTCCTTGATGCCCGCGAAAACAAAACTGTCCGACCATACATGTAATTGACCAAACTTACATTTTTTCAAAATAATAAAAAGTTCGTTAAAGAAAATATTTGTATGGATCGAGAAGATAGAGGGGGGGTGCCAGAGCGTGTTTTATTTTAGGAAAAATTTAGGGCTTTGACCAAAATATTTCGTAAATTCGGAGGTAAAACTGCTTTGCCGGGAGTATCCGACTTCCAGGGCAATTTCAGTAACTGTCTTTGTACTGTTTTGCAATAAATTTTTTGATTTTTCCAACCGGCAAATACGCAAATATTCAAAGATACTGGCACCATATATTTTGCGGAAGTACTGGTTCAGGGTTGTTTTATTGACCCCAACCCGCCGGGCAAGGTCAGCAAGGGACGGGGGGGGCTGTCATGTTGTTGAGAAGAATATCTCTGGCCTGCAGAATAAAATCACTATTATTGACATTGCCCATGGGAGAAAAGGCGAACTGATGTTTGCATTCATTGCATTGTAATTGTGCAAAACCAAGAACAATAAGTTCCAGCACCTTACTTTCGAGAAAAAACCGTTTCGCGTTACCCCGATACCTGCAGCCAAGGATTTCATGCAGTCGCAGGTTCATTAATGGGGTGATGGTCAATGGCTGGCGATAATGATGCCTTGATCCGGGTGATGTAAGAACTTTATTCAATGGAGCGGGCATTTCGTTGCCGCTCCAGAATTCTTCCACCACCCACGGTTCCATGCCAATTCCGATACTACGAAACTTTGCCTTCCCGGACATTCGTATCACGCCGCAATCACCGGGCGTATAGGTTATATAAGCCTGGGAAGGCGCAAATGTAACCGGCTTTCCCCGCTTATTGACCTGAACTGGGGAGAGACCGCTGACAGGTGAACTTAGGTCAAAGGTCATCACAAAAGGCATTCCATCTTCACCGGCGAAATTTATGGAAACCGGACGGATAGAATAGTGGTCAGTAATGCCCAGAATCAGCCCTGGTTTGAGTTTCATCAGATAAAAACCACCTCTGGTGAAATCCATGGGCCACTGCCAACAATTTTCGTAACCATCCTTCATCCCCATAAACGGATCCAGGCTGTGGAAATCACCAAAATAATCTTTTGCATCAAAAATAACCGATTTTTTATGGCCCGGAACATAACGAGGGGAATTGATCCTATTGTTATGTCTCGGTTTATTGCATGAAACAGTCATCCGCGTTGTTGACCTCTCACCAAACCCGGGTTTGCGATCCGTCTCTCCTTGAGATCGAGTGTGATTTGATTGTATATCTTCCTGTCCAGCTTATAAAACAAAACCACTACGATTTTCAGTACGGCAAGAATGATAGGAATGGCAATAAAGGCAAAGAGAATACCGTTAACGACGCGGGGAGATTGGACAGCAAGTTCGGCGTCATATCCGACGCCCTCCAAGATCATCCCGACAATAAAACCGCCGACGCCGGCCGCGATTTTCTGGGCCAAGGTGAAGGAACAGAAGGTCAACCCTTCGGAACGTACGCCGGTTTTCCACTCCCCGTATTCCACCGTGTCTCCGAATATTGCGTAGATCGCAGCGGAGGGAATCCCGCCGGCCAGAGCGGTAACGGCGCTTATTACCAGAAGACCCGCCTGGCTTTTACCGATTAAAAGAAGGATGACGCGGCCGATAATACTAATAATAGTCGCACCGATCACCGCCTTGCGAAAACCCGTTTCAGCAAGAATAAAGGGCCCGATGAAAATTCCGATGAACATACATGCTATGCTTACAAGCAGGACGGTACCTGCAAATGTTTCGGGAAGCCCAAGATAATATTTTACATAATACACCTGGATACTGCCTGAAACCGTCCCGCCTATGCTGCTGACCAGCACAAGAAGGGAGAGGACGATCCAGGGAATGTTTTTCATCATCGATGCCAGCCGTTCCCTTGCTGTATGCTCTTTGTCTTCCACCAGTTTTTTTTCCCGAACGTGTTCCTTTGTATTGAAGAAAGTAATTAGTGCCTGACCGGAAACCCTGATATCTGACGCATTGAGGCTCGGCAGGCTGGTCAAATTTTCGTCATCGCCTACCCATCCAGATAAAAAATGTGGTGGTCACCTTAATTTCAGCGGTTCATTTTGAAATTTACTTGATTTCGGACGCAACTCTACTGTTGGTCGTGCTCTTTTCCTTTGTGATTGCCTGGTTTAAGCGGCTTTTCGCCGATCTGTCCGTTGAAGCTTTTTCAATTCCTTTTGTTGTATATAGTGCCCGATGATCTGGAGGTTCCTTGCCAAAACCGAAAGACTGACATATCGTTTAAATCCAAGGATACCACTATCCGGACACCGGTCTAAACCATGGTTTTCCAGACCATTGATTGCTGATTCCACTGCAGAGTGTTTTCTTCGGTGCTGGATGAAAACATCTGCTGTTTCCTCTTCCAGTTCAGTTTTGTTCCGTTTTCCCTTTTTAGGGAGCACCAAAATATCCAACATCCCTTTCAGCTCCTTTTTATTAGCGGGACTATAAAAGCCTTTATCAAAGCTGCATCCCCTGAGGTTGTTAAATTTATTTTGAACCGTATTAATAATGGGAACGGTTACCTTATCATCGGTTTCTTTCTCCATCACTTGATGGTGCAGTGTGAGGCCATATTTATCCTCTACAATGCAAACCCGCAGACCCAATTCCTGGGGGACACCGGCCTTCCCCTTTGAAATCCATTCCGTATGGGGTTCAAATATAGAAAAGACCTTTTCGGCATGTGGTATCTTTTCACCCTGAATAACACGCCGCTGAATCAGATCCACTTGTAGGATTGCATGGTCGATATATTCTATCAGTTTTTTTATCTGCGCTACGCATATCGGATTAGATGAGCCAATGGTTTCAACGGTCAAATTCGCCTTTTGAATGAATTGTTCAGCAGCTTCGATATATGATCTGTGGGCTTCAACAATCAGTTGAGCCCTTTTGGTCTTTTTCTGTTCATCTTTTGAAGTGGAATGTTTTAATCGCTGAGCTTGGCGAAACAGTTTTTTAAATGTCCTGATATTATATTCTGATTGTCTCCACATACTCATTCCCAGGCTCTGGCATATAACTGCGGCACTCTGAATCGTTTTCCTGATAGCATCAAAAAGCAGATTAATGTCTGTGGGATAGTGAACATCGGTTTCAACAACAAAAGAGTCACACCTTCCCATTAATACCTGGTCTTTTTTTTTACCAGTAGCTTGTGTCCTTCTTTGACAATCAACGTATTGATTTCATCAAGAATCTCAGGGGTTAAAAGCTGAACATTGTCCTTCAAGGTTTGGAGCGCATACATGTCATCATCGTCCATCAACCCGTGACCAAGCATCTGTCTTATTGTCTTGTGATTATTGACGATTTCTTGAAGTTTATCATAATCCCAGTTGCAGTTGAGCCGAATTGTTCCCATCACAAGAATTTTCCATAGATCCATTCCGGGTCGCCCATTTTTTGAATTAACATGCTCTGGGACTATGGTTTCGAGAATTTCGAAAACTTTCTGACGAAGCGTTTTATGGCAAAAAATGTGCTGGAGCCCTAAAAGGAGCTTGGGAATTTCATCTCTGGCTCTCATGTCAATTTTGATCTGGTCGATGGGAGTCTGCCCGAATGTCATTTGTGGCTCAAAAACTTTACGCAAAACAACCTCGAAGTTTTATTGGGTTTGTAAAAAATCAAATTCCTACCAAACTGCGCAGTGTCAAGATAAATATTTTAAATTCAATTGGTTATTCAATCATGCTAACTAGAAAAATTCAATAAGTAATTCAAGTCTTTTCCAAAACTTCAAAAATAATTTCAGCGTCATCCTCCTGAAAAATAGAGAGTTTCGAATTTCCGGTCAGACACTAATTAGAAAACCGAGTGTAGCTACGATTCCGAAAATGATAGCCACTCTGAAAAAACCGGTCTGCTGTACCTGCGCGGGATCCGTCCCATTTCCCAGTACCTGGGCAATTTGGGGGGGCATGCTTACCACCATGAATGCTGCAAGAGCGAAAAGAAGACGGTTTCTCGACAACTGGATTCGTTCATTTGGGTTTTTGGTCATGAGAGCGATCATCGAATTGTAAGGAATATTAACGAGGGTATACAGCAATACAAGAACGCAATAGAGAATATACGCGTACATCAGTTTCCCCGAAGGGCTGAAATCCGGGGTAAAAAATACGAAACACCCGGCCAGGCCGTAAGGAATCGCAAAAAATAAAAGATATGGCCTGGCTTTTCCCATTCTCGTTTGGGTTTTGTCGACCAAAAGCCCGACCATGGGCTCGTTGGCCGCATCCCAAATACGGGCGGTCAATAAAAGGGTTCCCGCCGCTATTGCCGAAATTTTGAAGACGTTTGTCAAGAAGAACATCACCCATATTGTTGTCATGCCCCATACAATTGCGTTGGACATATCTCCGAATCCGTAAAAAATCTTTTCCCTTTCGGAAAGTAGTTTTTGCTCCTGAGTGCTCATAGCTTTTTCCATCTCATTTCTCCTCGTATAAAGATCTATAAATTGGGATTGAAAAATCTGATGATAGAAGATCAGCAGGTAAAAGCCTGGGCGTAACAGGACCTGCTGCCGACCGGGCTTCTGGGAAGGTTTCTTTTCTGGAATGCCGTATTGCTGCTGAGTATTTATAATCATATCATCAAGACCGCTCCGCAAATCAAGTTAGCTATTTCGAACTTTATTTATAAGCATGTTCTTTTTTTGTCAAGCAAGGTTTGAGATTGTTGGTTGATCCCGGCAGGGGAATTGTAAATTGGGGCAGAGGGCAATATTACATTTAGGGTCAGACTTTTGTTTAACACTACTATCGGAAATTTGGCATTTGACGTTAAAATGGACGAGATCGGATATAAATATGTGCAAAGCTTTAGCTATGCTTTAGAAAATACCTGCTTTACATTCCCTTGTCCTACGATGCCGCACGGTCAACGCCCCTTCTTATCTTTTTCCACGGTGGCGGCGGGCATATGGAGCAAGCCGCAAAAGATTACGGTTGGAAGGAGAAGTCGGAGAAAGAAGGTTTCATTCTCGCATTCCCGAATGGTTCAAGCCGCCTGCCCAGACAGCATTTAGCAACATGGAATGCCGGCCGGTGCTGCGGTTATGCACGTGATGGAAAGATTGATGATATCAGGTTTGTGAAGCTGGTAATTGGTGATATTGAACAAAAAGCCAATGTCGATAATGAAAAGATCTTTGCCGTCGGTATGTCCAACGGGGGCATGCTGGCACACCGGATTGCCTGTGAAATGGCCGATACGTTCAGGGCAATCGCATCAGTTGCAGGCACCGACAATACGAATTGCTGCACCCCCTCCCGTCCCATATCCGTTTTGCATATCCACGCCGGAGACGATACGCATGTTCTTTTTAACGGAGGCGCGGGGAAAAACGCTTTCAGAGACAAATCAAAGGTGACCGAATTTACCTCGGTACCCGAGACCATAAATCGGTGGGTTATTCGCAACAATGCGGGAAAGACTCCTCGTCGAATTATAGATGTGCCGGGGGCATACGCCGATCTTTACACCTCAAGGCAGAACAAAGCACAGATAGAGTTGGTCGTCACAGAAAAGGGCGGTCACTCCTGGCCGGGAGGCAAAAGCGTGAGGGGAAAAAAGCCCTCAAAGGCGATCGTGGCCAGCGATATCATCTGGGACTTTTTCATGAGGCAGGTGAGATGATTGAAGGTAAGGCTGCAACAAACAAGAAATTAAAGGCACTGGTAATATAGCTTAGAATGAGTGTAACAGGCACTTCGTCCTTTTGTGTCCGGTTTATAGCTTTTTATTAAATTACGTGGCCCCCTTGGGCGCGCCACTCTTTCTTAAAAGTCTGTTTTCAACCCCAAAATTGTGGCGCTAAGAGGGCAAAATGGTCCAATTTATCAAAAAATAAATTATCATATCAATAAGTTACATGTGTCCGACCCGGATGACGGACGGATGACGCCGGCGGATGACGCCGGACCGGATGACGCCGGACCCGGATGACGCCGGATGACCCGGATCACGGATGACACCGGATGACGATGGTGAGACCGGGTGAGCAGCGGGTGAGCCCCCCGGGTGAGCCGGGTGAGGACCCCAAGGGGAATGCACAGCATAATGATCAATGGCTGAAAATAATTGTCGTTTGATCATGAGGTCGCCGACAAAGTGTTTTGCTGCCCACAGCAATTTCATCAACCCGCTTGCCCCGGTACTAAAATTGGTTTTTAAAATCGGTAGGTAAGCTTTACGCCTATTTCACGGGGATCACTGTAAGTTATATATGTCGCACCAACTTTTGAGTAATCTTCATCAAAGATATTCTTACCATAGAGATAAATATCCCAGCTTTCAGCTTCATACCCAATTTGGGCATTAATTAATTGATAAGCATCTCTTTTATATTCATTTTTCTTATCAATATACATACTTCCAACACCGGTTAAATCAACTCTTGTATAAAAGCCGTTGTCTGCTCTATATTGTCCTCCAATGGAAAATGTATAATCGGGGACACCAGTAACTTTGTTTCCATTATAGTCGCCTAAGTAGTCCTCGTAATCATCAAACTCTGCATTAATATACCCAACACTTGAGGTCATAGAAAAATGGGGAGTGATTTTTGCCTGCACTTCCAATTCAGCGCCATAGGAGTTAATAGTAGCAGCATTGGTTATATAGCTCTGGCCTGCAGGAATCTTCTCACTCACCTGCATGTCATTTCTATCCAGATAAAAAAGTGCGATGTTTACAATCAACCTGTTTTCAAGAAATTGACCTTTTGCTCCTATTTCATAGGACCACACTTCTTCGCTATCATAACTGTCATATTCCGCAGCTGTACTCCAAAGATTGAAGCCACCAGGTCTAAAACCTTTCGCAACCGTTACATATCCCATAACCTCCGACGTGAAGCCGTAATCCACGCTGAACTTAGGCGCAATATCATCCCAGGAATTATCCCTGGCTCTACCCGATACATAATCCTCGAAATCTTTATCCTGGTGTTCATAACGCAAACCACCAGTTACTCCTAATTTATCCGTTAAAGCGTAACGAAGTTGACCAAAAAGGGCGTAGGTCTCGCCTCCCATGTCCCTTTTGGTGGGAGAAGAACGGTACATATTATCAAATGTATTATCGTATTTATAATAAAAGAGACCGGCCACCCAATTCATCTTTTCCGCATTTGATGCCAACCTCAGTTCCTGAGAAATACTCTCGTATTCGTTATCATTCGTTGAGAACGACAAATCAGCGGGATTGAAGTCCCAATCCGAAGCCGTCTTCTCTTCATAAAGGTTGTGAGTGGTGATTGAACTTAAATTGAGTGCATCATTAAAATCGTAACTGATTTTTAAGGCTTGAGCGGTGTTTATTGAATCCTCTTTGGTATCAAAACCAGAGTATACCTCACGGTCACCGGAAGGAATCACTCCCATACTAGAGGCGCCATCTTCACTTAACCCCATGGTGAAGCCGTCATTGTCATATTCGAGCCGCGAAACAATTAAGTTGATATCAAGATCATCTGTCGGCGTCCACCTGAGTTGGCCTTTTCCGTACCAATGCTCTTTTGCGCCTTCCATATCTCCGGTGTACCCATTTTTAATAAAACCGTCTTTGTCGTAATGCTGTCCGGACAGTCCAATGAAGAGCTTGTCCTGAATGATCGGCCCACTTACACTTAAAGAAACTTCTTTTTTGTTATCCTCTCCCCCATCAACTGAGATCTTTCCACGAAATTCATTGTCCGGTTGGCGGGAAATAATATTGATAGCACCTGCTTGAGCACTTCTTCCATACAACGTGCCCTGGGGACCGCGTAAGACCTCTACTCGTTCAATATTCAGGAGGGTATCTTCATATCCCGCAAATGATAAAATTGGGACTCCGTCGACGAACAGGGCAGTTGCAACATCAAATGTTCCTAAGCCGGCATTGATTCCCCGCATAGAAGGCACTGCAGCTCCTGAAACACCTTGATCAAGGATTATTAAATTTGGAACATAATCGGTCAACTCGTCAAGAGAAGTAATATTCTTGTCTTCAAGTGTTAACTCATCAAATGCTGTGATGCTCATTGGGACATCCTGGATATTTTCTTCCTGCTTATTTGCAGTTACAGTGAGGGTATCCAATGATATTTCGGATTGTTTACTATCAGCCATGGATTGATTTATGGTAATTAAAATCGAAATAAATACAATAGCTGCTTGAAAAATTTTCATTTAGTTTCTCCTTTATTTTTTTCCTTAAACTGAAGCGTAATAGTTCCCATACGAATAATTCCTCGAATAAAATTAATCTCCCAAAAACTTATAATTTGGTGTAATCTTTCTTTACACCACCTAAACGCATTTCCACACCACTTCGCTACAAAAAATGGTCTTGACTACCAATATCTGAGATATTAAAACTAATTTTAATATAGAAAACAAACTTTGATGAGAAAAAGATTCTTACATGAAAAGACAGGACCCTGTCATTATTTCAGCTCAAGATTATTATGGCCCATGCCTTAGTCTAAATTATTTTTTTAAGCAACAAGACGAGTATGAAATATTCTATAATTGGTCAGGCCACTTGAACGGTCTAAGCCGGGGGGCTATATATCAACTCAAGTGTCAGCCCGGTTTGATTTTGGCAATCACAAGGCATTATCCTTCCACTCCTCTCAGCATTTCTTTTGAAGAAGAAACAAATTATGTTGCTCTTAGTTTTAGGCTTCGTGATGGTTCTCACCTGCATCATACCCCAGAGCAGGAAACTACCTTTTGCTCCAATCAAGGGGCTTTATCCCATATACGTTTTAAGACCATGCTGACCCATTTAACCAGAAAACCCTTTTGTGGTGTCGCAATTTTTATGGAACCGTGGTTTATACAACGTTTTTTGCAAGGAGTAGCAGGAGAATTTGTCCGAAAGATAGAAGAAATGCTGGCTTTCCAAAATGAAGGTGAAATTTTTAGGAGCTGCCCCGTGTTCATGACCCCTTCTATTAACGTTTGTCTTCATGAAATCATCGGATGTACTTATGTTGATGCTCGCAGACAACTCTTTTTAGGAAGTAGAGCGCTGGAACTGCTGAGGTTCGGTCTAGACCAATTCATTCCTGATAAGGGGCAGGCTATCTCCTGCTTTAACTCGGAAACCTATTCCCCTAATTTCGTCCACAAAGCCCGCGACATCATGATTTCCGATATTAAAAATCCGCCCTCCCTGACAGAACTTTCCAGAATGGTGGGAGTGAATAGGACCACGTTAAGTCAGTGCTTTCGTAAGGTTTATGGTGTTACTGCCTTTAACTTTCTTCGCACGTTCAGGCTGGAAGAATCCAAGCGTCTGCTGCAAGCCGGAAACCGAAGTGTGACACAAGTTGCTTTTGAAGTGGGGTACGCCCAGCAGAAAACGTTCTCCAAAGAATTTAAAAAGTATTTTGGTGATACTCCAAGCGCTTTTACAAGAAACTATAGACAAGATACTGGAAACAAGAGGGCGAAGCGCCTGCGGTGCCCATTTTAACCCTGCATTGTTGGCGTCTTTAGTTTCATTGTTTGTTGTGGGTTGAGCCTGGGTGTCGATAGACTCTCTCAGCCCATGGCTGTTAGTCGGATCAGAAACTATAACGAACCCCGATACCGAAGGTGCGCGGATCGCCAAAGTTCGCAAACGAACTACGACTTCCCGAGCTATACATGGTCATATATTCTTCATCGGTCAGGTTGTTGCAGAAGGCGTAGATATCATAGCCTTTGAAGCGATATCCACGCCGGAGACGATACGCATGTCCTTTTTAACGGAGGCGCGGGAAAAAACGCTTTCAGAGACAAATCCAAGGTGACCGAATTTACCTCGGTACCCGAGACCATAAATCGGTGGGTCGTTCGCAACAATGCGGAAAAGACTCCTCGTCGAATTATAGATGTGCCGGGGGCATACGACGATCTTTACACCTCAAGGCAGAACAAAGCACAGATCGAGTTGGTTGTCACAGAAAAGGGCTGTCACTCCTGGCCGGGAGGCAAAAGCGTGAGAGGGAAAAAGCCCTCAAAGGCGATCGTAGCCAACGATATTATCTGGGACTTTTTCATGAGGCAGGTGAGATGATTGAACGCAAGCCCCCTGCCAACCCATAACCTGAAAACCTTTCATATCATCGGAGCGTTTAACGATTTAAAGGTAAAGAAACCAAAAGCATTGACCCATAAATTATAATTTTTTCGAACATTTTTTCCTGGCTTCGATAAGATACCAATAATTCGGATTAAGAACAACGGTGGCCGAAGAAAGACAACAGTCCAGGGTATAGTTGTTCTGTCCCGGCCGGATCATGATCTGCATGACATCCTTAACGTTTCCGGATTCATCTGCCATCCCAATCCCAAGAGGCGCTGTGAAGCTTTTTTCCATAGTTCCTTTTTCGTCTTCGGATTCCATTTTGGCGGCAGAAATAGTCAGGGCAAGTTTTCCGCCCTTTATTTGCGCCTCGTCCAGTGACAGACGGTATTGAATGCGCCTTTCAAACCAGTCCCGGACAAAGGGGTGAAGATCGGCAGGGACAAAATTTTTCAGGTCGTTATAAAAATCCGCGGAAGTGAGAAATGTCTCTTTTGGGCATGCATGCACAATCCATTTGCCCAGCCATTGGTCAAATATTTCCGGGCCCATTCGCCGGGCAAGGGCATAAAGGGCAAGTCCGCCTTTTTCCTTTGAAAGGTAAGCGGCCTTGTCCACAAGAATCAGGGGTTTTTCCACAATGGCTTCATCGGCACCGTCTTTTTCATAATCTTTATATGCTTTGTCCAGCCATTTTTCTGTTTGCCCGGGTCCCCAGGTCTCATCCATGAACCGGAATGCGTAATATTGGGCTATGGATTGGGTCAAAAGCTCAGCGCCTTGAACGTTCGCTGCTTTCAAAGAAGACAGAATCCATTGGCTGGCAAGCTCCCTTGCCATTGTCAGATAAACATATTGTCCGTCTTCATCCTTTTTAATTTCCGCTGTCCAGCCGTGGGCCTCGGAAATGGCCGTAACGTTGGCAAAGGTGATGAAGTCCTCGTCATATAACGGCTTTTCAACCACCTGAACAACGTTGTAAGGATATGGCCCCAACTTTCCGGAAAGCCAGGAGACCGCCTTTTGCACGGCATCTTCAAAGACGGGCAAATTATAGGTATGGCGGGGATCATGGGAAAGGCGGCAGGGAACACCCTGGCAATCAAACGCCTTGGTGACCAGCTGTGCGGAAATGATTTTAAAATCCATTGATCCCGGATGTTCTGACCGGAACCTGGCATAGTTTCGCCCCTTCTCCTGCCAGGCGTTTACTTTCTCTCCCGGTCCGATCACCGTCTGATCACCGTCCGCACTGATCACCATATTCCAGGTCAGGTTGTCGGATTGGACGGATTCAAACCGGTTGGCCCTGGAAAAGAGATTCTCCACCCGGTCCATGCGGGAATCCAGCAGATCAAGCCCCTGTCCCAATCGCTCTTTATTCTCGTCCAGTTCTCTGGAGCGGTCGTAACCGAAAAAGGGCAGAAAATCCGTGCCCAAAACGCTTCCGTTGTAGGTAAGATCACCTTGGAAATCGGACTGGTGAAATCCTTTGTAGGCAAGGGTTGCCTTGATATTCAGCCCCATGGTATTTCCGGGAGCCAGGGCGGGTTGCAGCCGGTATATGGCATGACGAAATTCAGAGTCCTCCTCCAATTTCTCAAGGGAATGTCCGTCACAATAAAGTTCTGTCACGGTCAGCTTCCGGTCCCAATCCAGATGCAGGGTATCCATGGGCTTGCCGGTTTTATTCTCAAGTTCCAATCGCGCCGTGTAGGCGGCTTGCCGTTTTGCCGGAAAAAGGTCCAGTCTCAGGTCCAGATTTGTTACCTTGGGTTGGGGCATTTCCCGGTATTTGGCATATTTTTTTTCATAGGCTGCGGCCGCGGTGTCATTTTGCGCTTTGGTCCGATATTCTGCCTTGCGAATCAGGTTGTCATGAATGCCATACTGGAAACAACCAAACGAAAACAGACAAAGGATCATGGTGACCGTCAATACCCGGCCGGTGGAAGTGGGCAGCTTTTGGCGGAGCACCTGCCATCGCTCTCTAAGGCTTCTGTCCACCCCGCGATTCCACAAAAGCAGCGTAAGCACAAAAAACAGCGCAGCCAAAGCCGTCCAGGCCCCGGCATACCAAAAAAGGCCCGCATCCAGCACCCCGTATCCGTTCATCTCTGAATAATTATATTTTTCGGGGCCAAAACCGCCTGGAACAAAAAGAAATCCAAAGCGATATTGTTCGATTAGCTTGTAGTCTACAGACATGGCGATAAACATAAATATGCCGATGGAAAAAATATGGCCTTTCAACCGGCTGTTGAACAATGCACCGCAGAAAAAGGCGAAAGTGATGATCTGTAAAGTGGTTATCCAGCCAAAACGTGATCCGTATAAATCCCGGATATACAGGCCCCATTCAATATCGGTAAATCCCATGGCCAATTGGGAGACAAGCCCCGCTACTAAAATCAGCGAAGCGATGAAAAATGCAAGGCTTCCCATGGTCAGCCAGCGGGACAGAACAAAAACCCAGGATGGCGTGGGCATGGCATCGGTTAACAGCCATACGCCGGAACTGCGATCCTTGAACAAAAGTTCGCCCGACAGAATCAGCAACATCAAGGCGATGACGATCATCATGGGAATTCTGGCATGTGTCATCACAGAGGTTAGGGGAAGATGGGAGGTGGTCAGGTAATGAGCGGATGTCCATAGGAAATTGTATCCCAGAAACATCAGAAAAAGGGTAAACATGATAAGAGAAAAGATCGGAGAACGAAACATACTTTTCATTTCAAGCCATGCAAATCCAACGCTTTTCGTCAAAGAGGTTCGCAAACCGTATGCCGGCACAAAAGCGGCATTGCCCCACTTTTTTTGAAACGGCTTTTCTTGGGGCCGGCATTCTGATCCTTTTTGCCGGCGAGGCTTTTTAGTAGTTTGTGCAACAAAATGTTTGAATTTGAATTTCAAAAAAGAGACCCCGAACAATAGTATCGAGACGGCGCCCCAGATTATCCGATTCCACAGCAAAGCAGTGGAGAGCGGCAGATAGGCGGTGTTTAGTTCCAATATGTCCATTTTGTCAATGATATGTTTTACGGCGCAATAGCCGAACGGATCAAGAAGCTCCACAAGCAGAACATGGGAAGATTCACTCCGGGTGGAAACGGCAATCAGAAAAAAGATAAATATCAGCAGCACGCCAATGTAGGCGGCGGCCGCTTTGCGAAACATTACCACCAGGAAAACGGAAAACGTGACCAGAAAAACCAGGTTTGGTATGGTGAGCAGGACGCAAGCATGCACTAGCTGGCCCAAAGGCGCAGGCCCGAATTGCCCGGTTGCACCTCCTGAACCAAGAAAGGAAAAAAGAAGAATACCCAAAGGATAGCCCAGCACCACCGCTATATTGACAAGCAGAGCCCCGATATATTTGCCGCAGAAGTACCTTTTTTCATGTATGATTCCGGGATAGAGGATGTGAGCTGCCCCAGATTCCAGATCCCGGGCGAGAGCCCCGGCGGAAATAATGGCGGTAACAGCAAACAACAACATGCCCATGGCAGCCAGGTTCTGATAGTTGATTGCCGGGGCGTTGACCAGGACGTTATTGTTGGCAAGCATTTCGCTGGCGCCGATGGTGTACCAGACGCCTTGAAAAACCAGCAGGCCAAAGAAGATATATGTATACGCTTTTTTAGCGTTATACAGTATCTCGAACCGGACGATGGAAGCAAGTTTCATAGTTGGGCCTCCGGCACGCCTGGGGACAATTCCGGCAAATTCACATGACCGCTGATCACCCCAAAATAGGCGTCTTCCATATTCGCTGTTTCGGGTTCAAAGGAGGCATCCGGCGCTGTTTTGCCGAACACATGGATACGCATCCGGCCTTGTTCGATATGGGTGGCGATAACTGCCAGCTTTTTCTTACAGGTATCCAGATCGTCTCTGTCTATTTCTTTTGTCCAAATTTTGCCTTCCACCGCTTGGACAATCTTTCTGGGCGGGGCATGGACCAATACCTGACCCCCGCCGATAATGGCCATGTCCGAGCACAGGGAGGTCACATCCTCCACAATATGGGTGGAAAGAATGACTATGGCCTCTTCGCCTAATTCGCTCAGGATATTGTAGAATCGATTTCTCTCTTCAGGATCCAGACCGGCCGTGGGCTCATCCACGATGATCAATTCGGGCTCTCCGATGAGTGCTTGGGCAATGCCGAAACGTTGTTTCATTCCGCCGGAATAGGTCTTCAGCCTCTTTTTACGAACTTCGTAGAGGTTCACTCTGTTCAGCAGATAAGCAACCTGGGCTCTGCGTTCAGTTTTTTTCTCAAATCCCTTGATTTGGGCAATATAGTCCAGCATTTCCTGGGCGGACACCGTATCGTAAACGCCGAATTCCTGGGGTAGGTAGCCCAGGGTCCTGCGGATTTTTTCCGGTTCTTTTATGACATTGGCACCGTCAAGAAAAACTTGCCCCTGATCCACATCCTGCAGGGTGGCAAGGGTGCGCATCAGGGAAGATTTGCCGGCCCCGTTTTGCCCCAACAGGCCGAACATGCCTTTACCAATGGTCAGATTGACATCCTTCAGGGCCTGCACACCGTTAGAATAAGTTTTTGATAAATTCTTTATAATCAGTTTCATTTTTAATTCTCTATTAAAAGTGATATTTTGCACCGATTCCTAAAAATCGTCCTTCACCGTAAGTTAAAACAGTCCCTGTCATCATATTATCAGCAGCCGTTAAATAGCTTTCATCGGTGATATTATTTGCATAAGCATAAATATCCCAACCATCAAAGAGATATCCTATTTTTACATCAGCTGTGGTATATGAATTTTCTTGATATGTATTTGTATCATTAAAATACATTTTTCCTTGATTTTTGATATCAAGCCTGCCGTAGATCCCATGATCGTTAGAATATGACACGCCTAAATTAGCCGTATGTGAAGGGGTCCTCTGTATTTTATTATCTTTTAGATCCGTTCCGCTTGCATTCGTGTATTCATTATATTTTGCTTCGATAAGCCCGAAAGAACCATCAATGCGCCAATTCTCATTTATTGTATATCCCAGTTCTAATTCTATTCCTTGAGAATAAGCTTCTGCCGCATTTGATGTATGTGTGACCCCTGTTGCATCATCATGACTGTAGACATGTAAGTCTTCAATATCCAAATAAAAAATAGCGGCTGAAAGATATAAACGATTATCCAATAAGTCCCCTCGTATCCCTAACTCATAGTTGATGGACTCTTGGGCATCAAACTTATTTTGGTCGACTGTACCGCTACTTGCAGCATAATTGTATCCGCCTGCAAGATACCCTTTGGTGATACTAAAGTAAGAGCTTAGATCCTTATGTATTTTATAGGAAAGCGCTATTTTGGGTAGAAAAGTATCCCAAGTATTATCCTCATCCAAGGTATAACGGGGCGCGCCTGTAGTACCTGCAGGCAGGCAATAATTTTTTGAATCAATATCTTTTGTAATTCTTTGATATCTGCCACCTAAAGTTAGTTCATAATCCTCTAAAAAAGGGATAACGACTTGTCCGAAGGCAGCCAAAGTATCACTTTTGATTTCAGAAATTGCATCTGTATATGTATCAGAAAGTCTGGTCGCAACTAAAATGTCATCTTTTTGGTTTTCATAATATAGTCCCGTAACCCATCTTAACCCATCATTATTATTGGAAAGTCTAAACTCTTGAGCGATATTCTTTGATTCCATCTCCATGAAATAAGATAAGCTATCATATGGACTATTATCAGAATGATCGTAATCATAGTATTGGTCAATTTCCGTTTTTTTATGTGTTGTTAAAGAGGAAAATCTTAAATCTTTAAAATCATAATCTATATGAAGCGCCTGGGCATCAGACTTGTTCTCTGAATATGTATCTTCATCATAGGATACATCTTTAAAATCATCTCTTTCATAGCTATTAATATCTGAACCAAAAGGTACTATCCCACCCTCTTCACCGTATTTTGTATCACTCTCTTTAGACGCATTGAATTTTATACTTAGATCTTCAGTTGGATTATATTTTAACTTGATATTAGAAAGATAATTCTCTTTTTCATTTGCATCCTCTCTTTGACCGGGATAGTGGTTTGTCGCATAGCCGTCACTTTGGGAATATACGCCGTTTAGCCCGAAAAAGAGTTTATTATCAATCACCGGGGCACTAATATCAAAAGCGATTTCGCCATAATTATCCGTACCGTATTCCGCGGATACACTTCCCGCCACAGTATTTGAAGGTTCTTTTGTAACAATATTAATAACCCCACCCATCGAGTCTTTTCCGTAAATTGTTCCTTGAGGGCCTCTTAGAACTTCTACTCTTAAAA
The DNA here is from genome assembly GCF_963677125.1 of uncultured Desulfobacter sp. Classification (NCBI taxonomy): domain Bacteria; kingdom Pseudomonadati; phylum Thermodesulfobacteriota; class Desulfobacteria; order Desulfobacterales; family Desulfobacteraceae; genus Desulfobacter; species uncultured Desulfobacter sp. The sequence goes on from NZ_OY781882.1 coordinate 5,093,632, forward strand.
TATTTGATATGGTTTTATTAAAACCCCACCGGTGACTATAGGGAACGCCATCTACATAGATCACCATTGGACTGGCATTCGTAAACATAGAGCTATTTAAACCTCTAAAGTTTATTACTGAAGTTGAGATAAGATTTGGAATATATTTTATTAAATCGCTAACATCCTTTATCCCTCTTTCCTCAATCTCAACATCTGTCATAACCGTAATACTTTGGGGTATCTCTTTGATATTTTCTTCCATTTTATTTGCCGTTACCGTTACGCTATCTAAATCTAAAATTTGCGTATCTTGCGCATAAAGAAGATTTCCCAAAAGCAAGGATATTGCGATAGATAAGCTTATCGATTTTAGTTTATTCATAGCATTGCCTTTTTTAGTTATATTTTATTTTTTTGGTTTCTGAGCTAAACGCGGCAATAGTATTACCAGATACCTATAAAGGGCGGCTAATGGTAGATGAATATATTTTAATGATGCGCGAACTTTTTATGTATTGGCTTTAAAGTGGTTGACGTGTGATTTTTGCGAAATCAACCATTTAAGGGGCGCGGAGAAACGATATTATAAGCTCTGTGTTAACGGTTGGTCCGGTTGAGTTTCGCCTGCTGAAAGCGGTAGGAATGGGTGGAACATTTCAAACATTCCCGCGGATTCATCTTATATTGTTCTTTAAACGCACTGGAAAAATGGCTCAAACAAGAATAGCCCACAAAACAGGATGCTTCGGTGACATTCATTTTCCCCGTCGTCAAAAGCCGACGGGCCGTTTCAAGGCGCATATCCCGAAGGCATCCGAAAACCGTGTTCCCGAACAGGGCTTTGAAGCCGCGATTCAATTTGCAATGGTTCATGCCTGCAATTTTTGCCAGATCATAGAGATTCGGCGGGTTGGCAAGGTCTTTTTGCATGACCTCCCTTACGTGATAAAGCCTGTCGATTTCCGAGGATTGAAATTGTCTTGCTGAATGCCTGTCATGGTTTGTATGATTCAGCAAATCTATCATTAGGTCGATAAGTTCCAATGATTTGGCTTCAAAATATAGTTTTCTATGGGATAGAGTTAAAGATGGATCAAGCATCTGAGCCAGAACCAACCGTATTTGTGGCGTTGAAGGCATGCTCAAACTCTTAAATTCCGGGATCTTATCTTCGCAGACGCATTGTAAGGCCGAAGGTAAACTCTGTGTTTGATCGCAAACGATTTTCCTGAAGTCATTGAACGAAAAACCGATAGCGACAATCGAGAAATTTTGTTTTTCAGGAACGTCAACCTGCCATTGCCAGCCATTTTTTGCAATGATGAAACCATTATTGTCCCTGCAAAACAGAAGATCATTCCCAACACCGTTCACCTTGGTTCTGTCAAAACCGGACAGGCAAAAATGGAAACCGATGAACGCTTCATCGCTTTGGCCATACAGTTTGGTCTGATGTTTAAATCGGCGTTGTTGAAAACTTAAGGTCATTCCGGAGGAAAACTTTATCATTTGAATGGACGCCTGGCCAAAAACATCCGACATCACCCAATTAATAGGGCCATTATGCAAAACGGTTGAGCTGAACAAGGAACTCCCGTCAATTCCCTCCTGCCATTTTCCCATGTGCATGAAATCATGTTCCATCAACTTATCTCAGATGCTGCTGACAACGTTATATTTTATCGTTATGATTCTATATGGTTATTTAATTAAGCCTCAGTAAATAAGTGGTGGCTGAATTAGTTAGAAGTTTTTTTGGCAGATTTGTGCATGGTTTGTCAATATTTTTTCCGGCAGTTAGCGCAGGTAAAGCTCTCATCCGGCCCGCTATCAGATGAAAACTCCCGGATTGAAAAGTTTTCTCTTCTATCCCTCATGACTGGTAACGGAAACATAAGCTTTCTGCATATGAGGGGTGCAACTATGGGAATTTATTAGTACATGGCGATGATCCTAAAAAACATATTGCTTTTTTATCTTTAATCATGCTAACCAGTTTTAGTTAGATCTGTATTATATTTTCAAAATTGACTAACTTTTAAGGAGCATCCATGGAAAACCGCTATGGCACAACATTGGATATGATTATCCAGGAAGTGGAAAATAACGGCATCACCCAGTTGATTGCGATCGACAGCAAAGGACTGTATCTAACTACCCGGGACCGGCTGGACCGGATGGTGGCTGATGTCAACCGTTACGGGGTCCCTCGGCGGGAGGTAAACCAAGTGCTGGAGGACCTGGGCCTTGATCCATTGCAATTATTCAATGCCAACAAGCACTTGATAAAAACCGATACCGGCCAGACCAAGGGGAAAGCATTGAATCCCATCAAGGCATCAAAGAGAAGAGGATAGGTTTCCGGGTTCTTAAAAAAGGATGATCATACAGTGATTATAAATTGTTTTGCGGCGGCCATACTGGTCACGCCGTTGATTTCTATGGCTTTCCCGGCCATTGATTATTTGCGGTCCTATAAAAACGAAACAAAAGCCGGTTCCCAGGGTAAAAAAGCCGACTATAATTATTTTTTTTATCTGCTGGTAATCGGGGTGGTTGGCATGTGGGGAACATGGATTTTCGGCATTATACGGCTGTTTTCAACCCACGGCACAAGCTTTATAAAGCACGGGAGTGTCGGTTCAGCACCGTTCTGGCTGTTTCAGATGGTCGGATTGATCATTTTTGGAGCCGGTGCCGTGATCTACAATCTGACCATTGTTGCTGCCGGTAAGTATCTGCGCCCGGCCCCTGCCGGCACGCTTGATAAGCATATACTCATAGACAAGGGGCCCTTTTCCCTGATTCGCCACCCGCTTTACATCGCTTATTTTTTAATCAATATCGGTTTAAGCCTGACTTTTTTATACGTCATACCTTTGTTTTCTGCCGTGTTGATTGTCCTGGGTATTTACCCTACGGCCAAGGCCGAAGAAGCGGTGCTTGAAAAACAGCTTGGCGATAAATATATCAGTTATAAGCAACGCGTTGGCATGTTTGTCCCCTGGTTTTAAGTCGCGCCTGAATGAAAAACTGGAAATTTAGGATTGAGAATACTAAATTTCAAGAAGTTTATAAAAAATTGCTTGAAATTTTGAACTAAGAATACTAAATTTCCTGAATGTATATCGATAGAATAGCAAGCGACAAACTGTTGAAGCTGGCCAACACATTCCCGGCAGTTGTAATTTCCGGTGCCAGGCAGGTTGGAAAAAGTACACTTGTAGAGCATCTTTTTAAAGAAAAAGCGGATATTGTTGTTTTTGACCCTGTTATTGACGTTGAAAATGCAAGACAAGATCCTGAGCTTTTTTTAAATAATCACCGTACGCCGATTATTTTGGATGAAATACAATATGCGCCTGAACTAATTCCGGTAATTAAAAGACGTATTGATAAAGACCGGTCTTCCGGGCAATACATCATAACCGGTTCTCAACAATGGGGGGTACTGAAGTCCATATCCGAAAGCCTGGCCGGGCGGGCCGTTTTTCTTGATCTTGAATCTTTGTCTCTTGCTGAAATTTCTGGGAAGCAGGATGTTAAAGCATTGATTCATGCGTGGCTGGATTCTCCGGATGCTTTTCTGGTAGCCGCCCCTGTCCGTCTGCCTGTCAGTTCAAATCTTTATGAACTGTTATGGAAAGGCTCAATGCCTGAAACCCGATTTATTGATCCGGAATTGATCCCTGACTATTATAACGCCTATATCAGAACCTATATAGAAAGGGATGTCCGGCTCCTTGCCAACATATCGGACTTCCAGCTTTTTGGACGGTTTTTACGGTTAATGACTGCTCTCACCGCCCAGGAGATTAATCACAGCCAATTAGGCAGGGAATTAGGACTGTCTCCCAAAACTACCAGCCAATGGCTTGAAATACTCACTGCTACATTTCAATGGTTCCAAGTTTTTCCCTATTCCGGCAACACATTAAAAAGAATAAGCGGCAAACCAAAGGGATATATCGCAGATACAGGGTTGGCATGTACGTCCCAGGCAATATCAACACCAACAGCTGTCGGATCACATCCAAATCTGGGCGCTTTATTTGAAACCGCCGTTGTTGGTGAAATAAGAAAGCAGATTTCGATTTTATCGCCGAAACCAAACCTGTACCATTGGCGTTCCCATGGTGGCGGAGAGGTGGATTTCATTCTTGAAAGAGATGCTGTTTTTTATCCAATCGAGATTAAGGCTAAATCAAATCCCTCCCGGAAAGATACGACCGGAATCAGCAGTTTTAGAAAAACATATCCCCATCTGAAAATAGAAAAAGGACTCGTCCTCTGCCCGACTGATAAGGTCATTCAATTGTCGGACCTTGATTATGCAGTGCCCTGGGACATTCAAGGAGAATAGGGATGTTCACGCCCAAAAATAGAATAAAAACAATAGAACAATATCCTAAAGACAGGCAACTGCTATCGGAAGAAACGCCCCGTTGCTACCCAAAATGCGGACAACACCGGGGGGAAACAAGTATAGGAACAGGGCAAAAGCGGTTGAGGCCAGAAAGGTTATGGGTATCAGGTTGCCCAACAGACGCCCCACGGTCTCATGGTCTTTTTGCCCCATGGCCACGGAAAGAACCGCGCTGGAACCACTTCCCATGATCACCAATATGGCCTGATTCATAGAATATTTCCTTATAGGCTTTGTGAAAAAGAATCGATATAGCTGTCGCCCGGCATATCAATGTTGACTTCTTCAGCATCATCTCTGTTAAGTTCACTGATATCTGTTCCGGCAGGCAATGCATAACCATTGCTCCCCGGACTTTGGTTGTCCATGGCAAGCGTCAGTCTTGCTGAAAGCCTGTCGGTTGGGGTAAATAAAATATAGCCGCTGACTTGCTGTTGATCGGATTCGCTGAAGATATTGGGTCCACTTCAGACAAAATACCCTTAATTCTTTAAAAATGTTTTCTTTATTTTTAATTTCAGGGCACTATCATACGCTTATCCGCCAGTCGTCTTGCCGGCCTCTTTTTGGGCCGCAACAATGGCAAAAGGCATCAGTCCCTTTATTAGTTTATAATTAATCAAGTGAAAGTTATTTTTTTCAATAAAGTCTTTATATGAGGCAGCAGACCATCTATGAAAGGCTGTGAATCCCGAAAGAGACATTAACCTTGATGTGATATTACTGATCATGTGTTCATTATGACAATAGGTGGGGGCAATCAAAATCCCACCGGATTTTAAAACCCTGCGTATGGACGCCAGGGCCTTTTCAGGCTGTACCATCACATGAAGCACATTTGAAGCGATTGCCACATCAAAAGAAGATGCATCATAGTCAAGGGAATAGGCGTCCTTAACATGAAACACCAGATTCCCATGGTGCTTTGCATCGTTTTTGTCTTTTGCCACTTTAATCATTTCCGGTGAAAGATCACAGGCGGTAACACTTTTGCATTTGTCGGCCATCGCGCAGGCCAGGGTGCCGGTCCCTGTGGCAATTTCCAGAACATCCATTGAAGAATCAATAAATTCTGCCATAAAATCCAGAACAATCCCATAAACAAGCTCTGCCTTTTGCATATGCCTGTCATAACGCAGAGCGCATTTATCCCAGAAATCCCGCTCTTTGTGCTGTCTTTCATTACTCATTGCCATATTCCTTTTATCATTATGAAAAAGTCTAACCACGGAAATCTCAGAAGACACTGAAAATGAGCTTCTGTGATTTCTATAGCCAAAATGTTTTTTATAGTATGTTCTGTCCGCCAGGTCATGATTGTTAGTCTAAGTTTAGAATGTCACATTAACCCCGGCTATGGTGCTGAATCCCGTAATCGGATAGAGTGTTTCATTGCCCGGGTTTCCACTGCCGCTGCCGACGGCACTTTCATCAAACAGGTTATTGGCCGCAACATACAGTTCAACCCGGCCAATGGTTTTGGCATACCTGGCATTCAGCACCCAAAAGGCATCATCCTCATTGGTGTTGGCATAGTTAAAATAGCGTTTGCCCGTGTATACGGGGCTTATTGAAATATCCCCTAACATTTTTTGTGTATATCCCAGTTTGAAGGAAAACATAATATCCGGTACGCCAACCATTTTTTTGCCTGAATAATCAACGCCCTGACTGATAAATTCATCGAATTTGGATTCTTGATAGGTGAAACTGGTTGAGGCGTATAACCCATTGCGGAATTTTGCATTAACGCCCAGTTCCACCCCCTTTGAGCTGGTCTGCCCGGCATTTTCATATTGTGCATCCGGATCAGCGCTTTGCCTGACGAACTTATCGGTTACCTCTTGCCAGAAAAGGGCCAGGTTATAATCTATCCCATTTGAAATATTGCCGCGCAGGCCCACTTCATAGGAGCGCAGCCTTTCTGGATCCAGGTCTCCATTGGTATACCATTGCGCAAGGCGAACCGGGCTTTTAATGCCGCTGTTGAACCCGGCAAACAGGTTGGCCTGGTCACACAGTTGATAGGTAAAGCCGAATTTGGGGCTGAAATCGCCTTTTTTTTGTGCCCAGGCGGTGCTGTTGGCAGTATTCGCGGTTTGCTCCAGGTCAAAATAATCGTAACGAATCCCCGCAGTCACCGTTAGTGCGTCGGTGATGCGCAGCTCATCCTGCAGATATCCTGCATAACTGATGTCTTTGCGTGAAAAAGACTTATTAAGTGCGCCCACATCGGAAAAGCTGGTTGCCGTATATCTTTTTACATCAATGTCATGGTAACGATACTCTGTGCCGACAACAAGTTTGTTGGCCATGTCCCCAATGTCATGATTGAAGGTCATGTTCACTTCCGGATGGGCCTGCCACGCTTCTACGTCATTATAACCACTCCAGTACATCTGGTAATTTGACGTCTGCAACTCCATTTTGCCCATCAATTCATGGGGCCCCCGTTGTTGCCTATACACAAGTGCCCCCAGTGATTCTTCGGTTTCATAGTATTTGTCAGGCCCGCTGTTCGGATTCCGGGACGGATCCTGGTCGAACTGCTCCCGGGTCAGTCCTGTGGTGTAAATTCCCTTTGAGTCTTTGTAGGACCCATGGAAGGTTAATTGTGCATCGTCATTCAATGCATAGCCCACTTTGCCGTATACATTGTTCCCATCATAATATCCGTCATCCTGATAGGAATCTTCGCGTACCATGGAGGCATCCAGGTAATAATCCCAATTTCCCCGGGTCCCATTGAGCACACTATACCCATTGCCGCCGCCCAAACTGGTGAACGCCAGACCGGCTTTGGCTTCCACGGGATCTTTTGCCTTACGCGTGATGATATTGATAACTCCGCCAAGGGCATTGTCCCCGTACTCGGCTGACGGGGTTTTAGTTACTTCAATGCGCTCGATATCATGTATCGCCAGTCTACCGGCCCTTACATATCCGTTCCCTCTGTTAAACTCCACGCCGTTAATCATCACCTTTGTCCCCCACGGCGAAATTTCATTGCCCCGGGTGCTGATGCCGACTTCGGCATTTCCCCCGCCACTGCCGTTTGCGGGGAAATAGAGCCCTGGTATGTTGGCCTCTTGCAGCACGGTCAATGCATTGTAATGGCCCGGATACTTTTCAATCTCTTCATGGGTTATGACGGTGATATTGGTGGGGATTTTATCCACTTCTGTGGACATCTTGGTGGCTGTAACGACGATGTCACCAATCTGTACATCCGTTTTGTCTTCTTTTGCCCATGACGGCAGCACGGGAATTAGGATTGTTATGATCATAATATTGGCAAGGCAAACTATTAAACCGGTATGGCTGCACAATTTTTTATATAGGGTAGGGTTCTTCATGTTTTTTCTCCAGACTTTGCATTGATTTCATTAAAATTGAAGTGCTTGTAGGAAAGAGCTAAAAATGATAGCGGATGCCGAGACCGGCGGTTAATGGATCGCCGAACTCGGCCCTTGACTTTGAAGAATTTGAATTGTAACTGACGATATATTCCTCATCAGTTAAATTTTTCCCATATACATAAAAATCCCAGTCACCTGTTCTATATCCGATTTTTGCATTAAACGTGATATAGGCGTCTTCTTTGACAAAATCTTTTTCAGAGTCAGCATAAAAAGCGGTTTCACCAACCGCCCTCATATCAACACGTCCGTAGAATCCATTGGGATGTCTATAGGAAACGCCGGCCGTCGCCGTGTAGGAAGGGGTGTTCTCGATATCCTGCCCATCAAAGGATATCCCGTTTCCGGCATCATATGTATCATATTCCGCCTCTATAAGCCCCAATGAACCGGTCAGCTCAATGGTATCGGTGAGTTTGTAAACAAGTTCCAGTTCAAGACCCTGGGAATGGCCGCTGTCAGCATTATCCGTATAAAAATTTACCCCATCTGATTTATAGACATGGACATCCTCAATATCCATATAAAACAAGGTTGCTGCCAACCTAAACCGATTCACACTCCCTTTGATCCCCAATTCGTAATTTGCTGATTTTTGGGAATCAAAGGAGTTGTCCTCGGTTGTGCCGGAAGAGGCAAAATAGTTAAACCCGCCCGGCATGTACCCCTGGGAATATGAGACATAAGTCTGCCAGTTATCGCTTAGGCGATAAGAAAGCGCCGCCTTGGGTAAAAAGACATCCCACGTTTTGTCTCCGGAGAAGGAAAAATAGGGTGCCCCGGTGGTTCCCACCGGCAGATAATACATATCCAGATCAATCTCTTTATCAATATGTTGATACCGGCCGCCCAGGGTCAGCTCAAATTGCTTTCCCAGAGGTATCATTGCCTGGCCAAATACCGCATAGGTGGTGCTGTCGGTATCCGACTCGGCATTAAAATCAAAATTTCCATAAAACGTTCCTGAATCGTCATAATAGGGATATTGCATACCATAAGGGCCCTGTTTATGATTTTCCGAATCCAGGTAAAGACCGGCTACCCAGCGGGTACCGCTCTCATTGTTGCTTGAAATGCGCAGCTCCTGGGTGTAGCTTTCGGTTTCACTATAGTCATACATGATCAGCCCGTCATAATAGTTGCCGGCCAGGTAATCCGCATCGTAATCGCCTTCGATCTCCCGTTTTTTGTGTGTTGTGGTAGACGTAAGGGTGACTGCGTCAAATGCATAGCTCAAATACAGGCTTTGTGAAAAACAATCAATGTCATTTACGGTGGGCATATCAAAGTTGACTTCTTCAGCATCATCCCTGTTAAATTTACTGATATCCGTTCCGGCAGGCAATGCATAACCATCTATCCATGATATACTTTGGTTGTCCATGGCAAGCGTCAGCCTTGCCGAAAGCCTGTCGGTTGGTGTGTATAAAAGGTAGCCACTGAATTGCTGCTTATCAAACGCATTCCCATCCGTACTTGATTGGGCATTGGTGTTTTCGATCCACCCGTCATCCTGCTCGTATTTACCGTTGATGCCCATGAAAAGGGTATCTGCAATGAGCGAACCATTCATATTGAATATGCCCTGCATATAGTTGTAACTGCCGTATTCGGCACCAATCATGCCCTGCCATTTATTTTCCGGCATTTTGGTGACGATGTTAATAACCCCGCCAATGGCATCCTTTCCATACAGCGCTCCCTGGGGGCCGCGCAGCACCTCGACCCGCTCCACATTGGCCAGGGATGCGTCAAATCCATACCGGCTTATGATTGGTACCCCGTCAATATAAATGACCACGGGATTATTATTGGTGAACATAGAGGTATTCAGCCCGCGGAAACTTACCGCGTTTCCACTGCCGCTTTGCGTTACGGTCATGTTGGGGATTTCCTTGATAACGTCAGGAACATCGGTGATGCCCTTTTCCTCTAAAAGGAGCTCATTCATAACGGTGATACTCTGGGGAACTTTTTGAACATCCTCCTCTACTTTATTGGCAGTAACTATAATACTTTGCGTTACCACCTTATTTTCCGTATCCCCGGCCCATAATGGCGAAAGCGCTAAAAACAAATCGAAACACATGTAGTAGACCAACAGCACAACTTTTTTTCGGTACATATTTGGCTCCTTTACTATTAGGTGTTATATATAAAAGTTAGAGCCTCCTAACATGGTGCTGCGGGAACTTCTACCCGGATCGGGAGTATTTATGCCCGAATCGGGAATAAATGAATTATTTGGGGTGGGAAGGGTGGTCGGCCTATGGCTGCTATTCGGAATGAAATTTTCTAAGATATCCGGGAAGCCGGTTAAACATCTCTACAGGGGTCTTGGGAAGATGCTGATTGTCAATAAATAGATTTTGGCTTTTGCTGTCGGGGCTGGAAAGATCAATAACCTCCCCCGGTTTTTCAATCGTATGGCCGGCCTCATCGGTGAATATGATAACCTCGGGCCCTTGGCTGTTTATCACGTAGACCGACTGCCCGTTTTGCAACGTCAGAATGCTTCCCTCGGGACAGGTTCCGAGCTCTTTGACGAAAGCATAGAGAATCAACTGCAATATCGGATCTCGTCCTGAATAGTTCCGGAAAATCGTATTGACCACCTTGGTTGGATTCATCGCTTCGCCGTAGCTTCGTTTCAAGGTCATGGCACTGTATATATCCGCTAATTTACAGATTTTAACATAGGGCGGCAGGTCTGAAGTGGATTGATAAACAGGATAAGCATTTTTTTCGTTAGGATAGATTTCTGCGTGGTGGTATTTAATAATATTTTCTAAATAGACATCGTACATCTCGTTCATTTTTAAGAAAAGTGTTCCGTATACCCCGGCATGTTTTTGTATTTCTCTGAGTTCATTACGGTTTAATTCACTTTTTTTATTCAGCAGGGAATCCGGTATCATTATTTTGCCCATATCGTGGATGAGATAGCCCATGGAGATGGTACGCACAGATTCCGGGGGATAGTAAAAAAACGGTGCCATCTCTTCCTGTTTGGCATGTTTCAGATTTTCTTTAAATTTGGCTGTGAGCATATTTTTGATATACCGGGAAAAAAGTGTGTTGAAGCGTTTCAATACACTGGTTCCGATATAGCAGACGCCCAATGAATGTTGAAAGAGATAATCATCTGTGGAGAAATAGTCTTTTGTGCTGTTAAGAATCAACCGATCCGTCTCAGAGAGCATTGTCATGATCTTTTCTATAGCACTAACGCTTTTTCTAAAGTCTATTCTGTCCGATGTCTCTTGTTCTTCTTCTTTTTTTTTCTGGGTGTCTCTGTTAAATAGTCGTTTTTGACTTTTAACCAGTTCGCTGAACAGTTGTTGGGCTTGTTGGTATTTTTCCAGGAAAATTTTTTTCGCTTCCGTTATCTCAAGCATTTTCTGTTCAACGTTAACGGACATTATTTAGTTCCTTTCCTTTGCATTTGGAAAATACGATGAAAGATTAATTAATTTATTTATAGCCGCTTTTAGGTGGTTAGGGCAAGCTTTGAATCGTAAAATTTCGCCATGTTAAAAAAATACGGTAAAGCCTGTAAAGTCCCGGCCAAGGTCGCTAAGGGAGACAAGCTTAAAAAATGAGCAGCGTTGATCTCACACTGCTCATTCGCACATCCAGCTACAAAAAGAGAGGATTAAAACCGATAGCGCAAGCCGACACCAACGGTCAACGGTTGCCCGAAGCCAGCCAGCATCAGTGTTGAATTAGATATAAAATCGGTAATATACTCTTCGTCTGTCAGGTTTTTTCCGTACACATAAAAATCCCATCCACCGGTTTGATATCCGATTTTTGCATCAAAAACAGTGTATGCACCTTCCCGGACAAAGGTTTTATCGGCATCATCATAAAAAGCGGTTTCGCCTTTCGCCCGCATGTCAATACGCCCATACAGTCCACTGGGGTGTCTATAGGAGACACCGGCGGTTGCCGTGTATGAAGGGGTATTCTCGATATCCTGTCCATCAAAGGATATGCCGTCTCCGGCATCATAGGAATCGTACTCCGCCTCTATAAATCCTATTGAGCCGGTCAGTTCAATGGTGTCGGTGAGTTGGTAGGCCAGCTCCAGCTCAATGCCCTGGGAGTGACCGCTGTCGGCATTGTCCGTGTAATAATTGACGCCGTATGCCTTGTAAACATGGACATCCTCGATATCCATATAAAACAAAGTGGCCGCCATCCTTAATTTTTTCACATTCCCTTTTATCCCTAATTCGTAATTTGTTGATTTTTGGGGTTCAAAGGAATTGTCTTCAGTCGATCCGGAAGATGCAAAGTAGTTAAATCCGCCGGGCATGTATCCTTGGGAATATGAAACATAGGTATGCCAGTTATCGCTTAAGCCATAACTGAGTGCCGCCTTGGGTAGAAAAACATCCCACTCTTTTTCCCCGGCAAAGGAAAAATAGGGTGCCCCGGTGGTGCCCACCGGCAGAGAGTACATATCCAGATCAATCTCTTTATCAATATGCTGGTATCTGCCGCCCAGGGTCAGCTCAAATCGTTTTCCTATGGGCACCATTGCCTGGCCAAATGCCGCATAGGTGGTGCTTTCGGAATCCGATTCGGCATTATAATCAAAATTTCCATAAAAGGTCCCTGAATTGTCATAATAAGGATATTGCATACCATAAGGTCCTTGTTCATGATCTTCTGAATCCAGGTAAAGCCCGGCTACCCAGCGGATGCCGTTCTCATTGTTACTTGATATGCGCAGTTCCTGAGTGTATGATTCTGTTTTACTATAGTTATACTGTTTCAATCCGTCATACAAGGTGTCAGCCTGGTAGTCCGCGTCGTAATCTCCCTCAATGTCCTGTTTTTTGTGGGTGGTGGTAGAGGTAAGGGTTATTGAATCAAATGCGTAACTTAAATACAGACTCTGGGAAAAACAATCGATATCGACTTCCGTTGGTACATCAAAGGCGGATTTTTCGGCGTCATCCCTGTTAAAATCACTGAAATCATGTCCGGCAGGCAGTGCATACCCATTGGTCCCTGAATCAGTTTGATTGTCCATGGAAAGCGTCAGCCTTGCGGAGAACCTTTCTGTGGGGGTATATAAAAGGTATCCGCTCAATTGCTGCTGGTCGGATTCATTCCCGACGGAATTGGATCCGGGATAGGTGTTGTCAATCCATCCGTCATCCTGTTCATATTTCCCGTTGATGCCCATATATAGTGTGTTTTCCATCAGTGAACCGTTCATATTGAATATGCCCTGCATGTAATTGTCGCTGCCGTATTCGGCGCCGATCATGCCGTGCCATTTATTTTCCGGCTCTTTGGTGACGATATTGATAACTCCGCCAATGGCGTCCTTGCCGTATAGCGTCCCCTGGGGGCCGCGCAGCACCTCAACGCGTTCCACATTGGCCAGGGAGGCATCAAAACCATATCGGTTGATAATGGGAACGCCGTCAATATAAATGACCACCGGATTTTTATTGGTGAACATGGAAGGGTTCAGTCCCCGGAAGCTTACCGCGTTGCCATGGACGCCTTCCTCGGCAGTCATATTGGGTATTTCTTTGATCAGATCCGGAATATCGGTAATTCCCTTCTCTTCCAGAATGATTTCATCCAAAACGGTGATACTCTGGGGAACTTTTTGGAGGTCCTCCTCTATTTTATTTGCCGTAACAGTGATACTCTCTACTTTTGTTACTGCCTTATTTTCAGCATCTTCGGCCCATAATGGGGCCTCCGGTAAGAGCAGTCTGCAACACAAATACAAGGAAAACAGCAGCAGGATTTTTTTCCGATACATCTTTAACTCCTTTTTAAATGCATATATTGCGGTAAAAGTTAGAGATGGCTAACACAGCGCGATTAAGATTTCTACCCGGATCGGGAGTATTAATGATCGGATCGGGAATTAATTTGTGTTTGGACGAAACGTTACCCACCTGAGGCGTTGCGGCATACAAGAAAAAGGGCTTGCTGAAGAAAAACGCCGGGACGGTGAGTCGCAGATCTTCCCGGCGTTTTAGAGCCAACTACACGGCTTCAATAGTTAGTTTAGAAGGGAACAGAATTCTATAAGCCGTTTTTATTGATATGAAACAAGTACTATGAATAAAATTCAGGGGCCTGCTTTACCTGCTTCCAGGCTTCAGGATCATGTCCGGTTACCACCGTGACCCCCCGGGATTGTTCAAAAAAACGCATACGGTCCACCGAGCGAACCGTTTCTCCGGCGTTCCACATCAGGCCGGGCAGGGTGCCGTCTTTCAGATTTTGACCGGTATAACAAGCGTCTGCGGCAAAAAACATGGGACCGCTTTCGGGCAGATTAACCAGGATAGACTGATGTCCCGGTGTGTGGCCAGGGGTAAAGTAGATTTTTATCGCCCCGTCGCCGAACAGGTCAAACCCGTCATCCTGCCAGCCATTGAGAATGTACCAGTCCACATCCTTATCAAAATCCTTTCTGATATACGCAAGTTTCATATAGGGATCAGGCACATAGGCAAAGTGAAGTTCATCGCGCTGGACAATATATCTGGCATTGGGGAAATGGCCCACACCGCCGGCATGGTCAAGATGAAGGTGAGACAGGATCACATAATCAATATCTTCTGCAGATACGCCTACTTTTTCAATGGCGTTCACACACCATTGTTCTTCACTCATCACCGGGTCATAGGCACCCAGGATATCCCCCCAGTGGTTCTCCTTGTCATTTACCACTTCCAGGGCATTGCCCGTATCAAACAGGACCTTGCCTTTGGGATGGTCAATGAGCATAAAAGGAACGGGAACGTCAAACTGCTCTCCCACACCGTCATTTAATGTGAAAAAATGTTTCTGGCTTTTCAGGACGCCGGCTTCAAAAAAGTAAAGCTTCATAGGTTCTTTCTCCATATATAAAATATTGGTTAGGCGGTTGTAAGATAAAGCGCCTCAAATTCCTTCATTAAATTGTCTTTAAAATCAGGATGGGCAATGTCAATCAGGGCTTTGGCCCGCTGTCTCACCGTTTTTCCACGGAGCTGGGCAATGCCGAATTCGGTCACAACATAATCCACATCATTTCTGGAGGTGGTCACGGCCTGTCCTTGGGCCAGGGCCGGCACGATGCGGGATACTTTGCCTTTGGCTGCCGTGGCCGGGATGGCAATGATGGATCTGCCGCCCTTGGAGGCTTTGGCGCCTCGGACAAAATCCACTTGGCCGCCCACGCCGCTGAACTGCTTGGTTCCTAACGTATCTGCGGCCACCTGGCCGAGCAGATCCACGGAGATGGCTGAATTTATGGAGACCAGATTGTCGTTTTTGGCAACCACAAAGGGATCATTGGTGTAGTCCACCGGATACATTTCAACCATGGAGTTGTTGTCCAGCCACTGGTAAAATTGGGGGGTCCCCATGGCAAAGGTGATGATGATTTTATAGGGATGCAGATTCTTTTTTCGGCAGGTGATTACCCCCTTTTCCGCCAGGCGCATTACCCCGTCCGAGATCATCTCGGAGTGAATGCCTAAATCCTTTTTACCGTCCAGAAACGTCAATACCGCATCGGGGATGGCACCGATGCCAAGTTGAAGGCAATCTCCGTCCTGAATCAGTTCTGCCACATTGGCCCCAATATTTTTTTCCACCTCGCCAATGGCCGGGGGATCCATGGCAATCAGGTGCCGGTCGGTTTCCACAAAGGCGTCAATCTGGCTGACATGTAGAAATGAAGTGCCCGGGATTGAGGGCATATGCGGGGTCACTTCGGCAATAACGGTTTTGGCACTTAATGCTGCCTGGAGCGTATAATCCACTGAAACGCCAAGGCTGACATTGCCTGATTTATCAGGCGGGGAAACAGTGATCATGGCAACATCCACCGGCAGCATTCCGTTTGTGAACAGGCCTGGGATGTCTTTAAAAAAACAAGGGATGTAGTCGGCCTTTCCCTGGGCAATGAGCGCCCGGGTGGCACCGCCGGCAAACAGGGAGTTGTGGCGGAACGCTTTGTGGTGTTCGGGTTGGCAATACAGGCTTTTGCCCATGGAAACCATGTGAACGATCTCTACATTCTCAAGATGGCTGCTGTTGGCCACCAGTACTTCGAGCAGGGTTTCGGGCGATCCTGTGGCATGACCGGCCACCAGGCGGTCACCGCTTTTAACCATCCCTGCAGCCTGGTCAGCTGTGACGGTCTTTTCCCGGTAATAATCTTTCCAGTTCATTTTTTAAATTCTCCGATTTAATCAGGGTGATAAACCTTTCGGCGTCCTGGGGCTGGGTAATGAAAAACAAAGGCTTGTGACTCACCGCCCGGATGTCGGCACAGGCATTGGGGCAGCCGGTGACAACCATTGTCAACTCAGTATCCTCATCTTGCCAGGATACGAAGTTTGCATAGTTTTTTAGCCGTTCTCGTATCTGTTCGACCAGGGCGGTCCTGTCATAGCCGGGCATGCATCCCCCGCAATATTTGACGCCGATATAGATCATCCCAAAAATTATTTACTCAGGGTCAATGCCGCACAATTTTTTAGCCACTTTTTTCTTGGCTTCCATATTGGTTTGGCGGGCAATCATGATCCGCTGAGCCTGGGGCGAGCCTGCCCCGTGCATGGATTCGGTCAGATACCCAACCGCCGCAGTGCCTAATGTCAGATTTTCAATGAGACGCAAAATTTTCATCCGGTCTTCGGTAGGCACATCGGCATTGCCTTTAAAATATTTTTCCATCAACGGCCCTACTTCTTTGGAACGAAGATCCTCTTCGGAGGGCAGGGTGACCATCAGGCCGCCTGCAATATCCTGGGCAAGGCGTGCAATTTCATAGGGGAAACGGGTCACGTTCTGCTTGCAGACATTGGCCAGCAGGGTATCCACCAGATAGGTGCCCGAGGGTTCTTTGTGACCCTGGGCCGCACAAGCTACGGAGCCGCAGAACAAGGTTTCGTTGAGATGGTTCATCTCAATAATTTTGTCTTTGATGTGGGAGGCTTTCTGGGCACCGTTGTATTCGGCTGCTACCTGGGCTGCACCAATCAGCACGTCACCCACCCCGGCTTTGCAGGCATAGCTTTGGCGATGGTAAGAGGCAAACTGTTCCACCAGTTGCCCTGCAAATTCATATTCACGGCACATGAACACCCGTTCCCAGGGAACAAATACATTGTCAAATACGACAAGGGCTTCATGGCCGCCGTAGATCCGGTTGCCCCGGTCCATCTGACCTGATTCCAATTTTCTTGTGTCACAGGACTGACGCCCCATAATATAGGTGATTCCTTCGGCGTCACTGGGCAGGGCAAAGGAGATGGCGTAGTCGGCATCTTCCTGGCGCATGGAGATGGTGGGCATCACAATGATTTCATGGGAGTTGACCGCCCCGGTCTGATGGGCTTTGGCACCCCGGACAATAATCCCGTCGTCGGTTTCTTTAACCACGTGCATGAACATGTCAGGGTCTGCCTGTTTGTGGGGGGGCAGAGACCGGTCTCCCTTGGGGTCGGTCATGGCGCCGTCACAGGTCAGGTCGTTTTCCTGGACATAGCCCAGGTATTTGTTGAATCGTTCATAGTACTGGGTGTCATATTTGGCATCAATATCATAGGTGGTCATGGAGAGCGCATTGATAGCGTCCATCCCCACACAGCGCTGGAAACAACACCCGGTAAGAGAGCCCATAAGCCGGCCCATTTTGGTCTTTTTTACAAGGTCTTCGGTGTTCTGGTGAATATGGCAGAACCGGTTGATGGTTTTTCCGGTCAGATGGGATGTGGCGGTTAAAAGATCTTCATACTCGGGCATCAAGGAGAATTCGTAGGTGGCGGCCACAGCATTCATGGAAGGCCGTATGATGGGATCGTCCACCACATTTTCTATTTTTTTCCCAAACATATAAACGTTCAGGTTCAGTTTTCTAAGACTCTCTTCGTACTGCTTTGCATTCATTCTCATGGGTGTGCCCTTTCTGGGTATTAATGGGTTTACGCAAAAATATTGTGCTTTCTTTTAAGTGTCTGTGGGCTTATTAGCAAAGCCAGTGCCAATGTATAAAAACTTGAAAAAAGTTGTTCGAATTTGTTGGCGTGATTCCAGAAAAATAAATAATTTCTATGAATTAAAAAATAATTTTTTATATTCTTTCAACGCAAAAACAACAATACTTGTCAATGTCTGACAGATATTTGATGCAATTTTGCATCGAAATTTATTGATAAATCTCATTGCGTGTTGTTAGTGAGGGTTCTTAGAGGTTGATGCGAAAAAGCATCGATGCAAAATGACATCGGTTTACCGGCATTGAATGCCGTATCGTGCCGCTTTGCGGCAAATGGTGGACTGGTTGACCCCGAGCACCTGAGCGGCCTTTCGTGTGCTGCCTTGTTCGGCAAGCACCTGGGAGATAATTGTTCGTTCAAATTCATCCATGGCAGACCTGAGCGTGGTGTTGTTATATTCAGAGTAGCTGGTCGAAAGCCTGGCCTGGGTCAGACTGGCCGGCAGGCTGTCCAGGGAGATCTCCCTGTCATGGGTGACCACCACCACCCTTTCGATAAGATTTTCAAGTTCCCGGACATTTCCGGGCCAGTTATAGTCACACAGACAATCCATGGCCCGGGGGGAAAAATATTTATCATATCCGTATTTTTCGTTGAGCTGCTTTAGAAAATGCTGAACAAATCCGGGAATTGCTTCTTTTCGTTCGCGAAGGGGTGGGATATGAACCGGTACCACATTGAGCCTGAAAAATAGATCTTTTCTAAACTCTTTTCTGGTCACCATCTGTTTTAGATCCCGGTTGGTGGCGGCAAGGATCCGGACATCCACAATGACCGGTTCGCTACTGCCGATGCGCGCACATTGTTTATCCTGGACCACCCGCAACAACTTGGCCTGCAATCCTAAAGGCATCTCGCCGATCTCGTCCAGCAGCAGCGTGCCCTTGTCCGCCATCTCAAACAACCCGGCCCGTCCTGATCTTTTTGCCCCGGTGAACGCCCCTTCCGCGTAGCCGAACAGCTCGGATTCCAACAGCTGTTCGGGAATGGCGGCACAGCTGATTTTCATCATGGGTTTATCTTTTCTGGGACTGGCTGAATGGATGATGTCCGCCACCACCTCTTTACCCACTCCGGATTCTCCCTGGATCAATACAGTGGAATCTACTTTGCCAAGGCGCAGGGCCAATGCATGGACATCCAGCATCTTTTTGGAGATGATAATATGCTTGCTGTCTGCCTGGGCCTGGTTTTTCAGCCGGGTCAATTCCGCCAGGTACTGGGTTTGCAAAGTCTCCATATTTTTCATGCGCCGCTGCAGGCTGTGCAATTCGGTCACATCCCTTACATTGGTGACTACCAAACTGATCTCGCCGGATTTATCAAACACCGGGGTGCCTGTAACCATATAAGTTTTTCCGGACCGCACCTGCTGAATTAAAGATTCAGGTTGTCTGGATGCCAGTACCTTCAGGGTTACGGATTCGTTGAAAAAACCTTCGGCCACAAGATCATGCATGGTCCGGCCTAAAAGCTCTTCACGCCGAAGGCCTGTGAGTTTTTCATAGGCCTTGTTCAGCCGGATGGTCCGCGCCTCCCCATCCGTGACATAGATGCCGTCAAAGGAGGATTCAATGATGGCGGTAAGCTCGTTGCTCAGATTCCTGGTGGCCGTAAGCTCGGTTGAAATATGTTCCAGCTCGGAGATATCCTGGAGCACGGCCATGGCCCCGACAATTTTTTTGCCCATGAGAATGGGTGTGCGATTGGACACATAGGTTTTGCCGCCAATGGCAATTTTCTGAACCGATTCAGATTTGCCGGTTTTCAGAATATTGTGCAGCATGGATTTTTTTAAGATATCGGTCAACTGCCTGCCGAGCAGTTCAATCCTGGACTGACCGATAATCTGTTCTCCCGGCCGGTTGCACCATGCCAGACTGCCCGATTCATCAATCACAAACACCGGGTTGTGCATGGAGTCAATCAGCGCTGTCATTTTGGGGGATATGGTAAGGGACGAGGTCATGGGTTTAAAACCGCACGCAGAATATCAGCTTTTCAGGACAGGGCATTATCCAAGGCGATGTTTACCTGCTCTTGGATGGTGCCTTTCATGGCTTTGGCGAGAAATCCCAGGGTGATCTGAACGTTGATTGCGCTGTCAGTTAATTCAACCTTCCCTTTTTTCAATCCGGTCCCGGAAAGGGTCGCTGTGTTGCCGGTCCATGCGCTTTTAAGGCCGTATTGGGCCCGAAGCTCCCCGGCCATTTTTTCAAGACGCGCCCGGGCGTCAGTTAATTCTAAGTTGTGAGATTTGTTGATATCAATATCAGCCATTTTCTGCCTCATTTACTTAATTTTATGGATTTGATTTATAAACGGTTGTCGCACCCATCGCAAAAAATATTAATGATATATTAAGTTGAAAAATAAAGATAGCTGCAACTTGTCGGTATTTTTATATTAACTGAATTTGAAATAACGAACAACGGACGGTCTTAATCAGAGATTGGAGATTCTGCCCGGTTATCCATTGGGTCATTGTCAAGATTCGCGTATAGGTTTATCGATGTCGGGTAAGGAAACTCCGATCTCTATCTGCTAATTAGGGCTGCCGTTTTCTGGGGTCTCCCCGTTTTTAAGTTTCTTGAACAGGTGACTGCGTCTCTTCTATTGATCCACAAAACATGCCCTCAGCCGCCTTTTTAATCTTTGGTCTTCGGTTTTCGGCCTCTGGTTTTCATTGATATTTGGGTTGTGCAGATTGACAATCCGGATCCCTTTCATATAAAGAATTTATGGTGTCACAAAACAAAACTATTTTTTATATAAAAGGTCTCAAGCATGCAAATAGGTATAGATTTTGGCACATTTTATTCCAGCGCAGCCATTATGATCGGTGATACTATTAAATTGGTAAAGGATCCTGTCCAACATGGCTATTCTTTTCCATCCAGTATTTTTGTCACTGAACACAATGACGTCCTGATCGGGCATGCTGCCGAAAATCAACGGTTCAAAGACTTAACCCGCTACAGACGGGAATTCAAACGGGAGTTGGGGCATAATGTTCCGATTGTTCTGGGTGAAAAAAGTTTCCAGGTAGAAGATATGGTGTCTGAAGTCTTAAACCGTTTGAAAATTGAAGGAGAGCTTCTGACTGAAACGCCTCTCAAAAAGGCTGTCATAACAGTCCCGGCCATGTATGCCCACTATAAAAAAGAGTTAATGGAAAAAGCAGGGCAACTTGCTGGGTTGGAAGTCTCGCTTTTAGAGGAACCCATTGCTGCTGTTAATTATTACAACTGGCAATCGGGGCAAAACACCAAGCCATTGGATGAAGAAATTACTCTTGCATTTGATTTCGGAGGAGGCACCTTTGATGCCGCCCTTGTAAAAAGAAATGCCGATCACCATAAACTGCTGGCTATGCCTACGGGATTAGAGTATTGCGGCGGCCTTGATTTTGACCGCAAAATTTTTGAAGACTTAAAATCCAAATGCAGCGATGGATTGCGAAATGCGCTTGAAGGCCAGGACAGCAATGCGGTGAAATTAAGGTTTATGACGGCCCAATGGTGCCGGGAAATCAAACATCAGCTCAGTGAGGTAAAGGACGCAGAAATTCTGATCCCTATCGGAGAGATGGAAAGTTACCGCCTTAGCCGTGATGAATTTAATGGGATGATCGAACCTATGGTTATGGAAGCTATTTATTTGAGTTCAGATCTCGTTAAAAAGGCCGGGCTTACATGGGAGGGGGTAGACCAGATACTTTTGGTAGGAGGAAGCTGCAGGGTACCCTTAATCCACGATCTTTTGGCATCGTACACACAAAGACCCATTCTCCAGGTGGATGATCCTGAATTTGCCGTATGCCAGGGTGCGGCACTTTATGGGATGAAAGTAAAGAAAACAGAGAAAACCCACGATGTTTCAACACCTGCCCTGAAAAGTGATTCAGGCAAATCCAGCCCCCCTGACTTTATCGATTATGATGAACTGGCAGAATGCATATTAAAAACCTTACGCAACATCGACAATTCTGCTGTTGAGATCAGTCCAACAATCGATCCAAGTAAACTTGCCGCAGTAAGCCGTACTTGCAATGTTCCGGATACGGAAACAATTTTGGGTTTGATCGACTGCTCTGGTTTGGGAAGAGTTGAAGATGGCCTGGTCTTTGGTAAAAAGGCAATTTTTTTCCACAGTTCTGTGACCGGTACGCTTAGATATAATCGTTTTCCTGGCTCTATTTTCAAAGGAACTGAAAATTGTATAATTCTTGGGAATAAAAAATTTGATCCTGAATTATACGATGTTGACTGGATACTAGACATATTAGTGACCATAACAATGTATATTAGTAAAATGAATAGAACTGCATCCCATGAAAAAAACAATCTAAAAAATAAATCAGAACAAAAACAGGCCATCCTTTCCAGAGAAAAAATTTTACAAATCCTTAAAAAAAATAAGGACTCGAGACTCTTTATCAGTCCGAGTATTCCTATCATAACATTTTGCGATGCAAGCCAAAGATGTGGGGTCCCTAAAGATGAAACTATTTTAGGTCTCATGGATTGTTCTTTTTTTAGATTTTTTTTCAGAACTGCTGCTAATGCCATGTTTTTTGGGGAAAAAGGAATTTACTTTCACAGTGACAACGTAGTCTATCCCATTCATGAGAAAAATGGTGATAAGCTGGAGTATAGGAAGGTGAAGGAAACCGGATTCCGGACTTATAAAAATTTAAAAACTGAAACGATTATATTAGATGAAGGACACATTGAATTTTCTAACACTCAACGGTTTAATGCGGGATATGCAAGTGGAGAGGTCATTTTTCAAATTTTAAAAGATATTCAAGACGAGATAAGTACCAAGATTGAAATAATTTCCCGTTTAATAAATTGTTTGAGGTTAATAAAATTAAATAATGACAATATGTTATAGAAAAACCCCTGAAGGGTGAATAGGGCTTTATTTTCATCGACTAAAAAAAGATTGTAACAGGGAACAAATTCTAAAAAAGGAGGACAAGATATGGATGGCTTTCAAGAGGACGATTTTGGAAACAATGACGACGATATGTATGCATTTGACATAACTGATGAGTCTGATGGTGTTCCTGGAGATCTTACACAAGACACAGATTCCCTGGAAGATTCTGCTGTTTTTGAAACATCAGATAATTTATCCGAAGGACTATATGTTGACACCCAGTCCACTTCATTGAACTGGACAGATGACCGCTTAGAGACCTGGCCTTCGTTTGATCCTGATGCGGTTGATCCGGATGCGCTTACCGGTGATCCTGTTGCGGATATGGCCAGATGGCATGAACAGGTGCATCCGGATTCCTGTGCCATTGTAAGCCAGGAGTTCGTTCTTGAGTCGGTCCTGGACCGCGACTTTTCCGAACAGGAACTTGTTGACATCGCTGTGGATCACGGCTGGTATACACCGGGTAGCGGCACTACGCTTCCTGACATGGGCAGGCTTATGGAGTTCTGCGATCTGGAAGTATCATATGAAGAGAACTGCACCCTGGATGATTTGATCAATAAAATGGAAAACGGGGAAAAAGTTATTGTGGCAGTGGATTCAGATGAAATCTGGAATCCGGGACTTGGTGAAGATGAACTTTTGGCCGATTTTCACGGTATCCCCGGCCAGGGAGTGAATCATGCGGTCCAGGTAATCGGGATTGATCAATCTGATCCGGATAATCCTTTTGTCATCATCAATGACCCTGGAACATCTGACGGTAAGGGATTATCCATTCCTGCCGACGATTTTAACGAAGCCTGGGAAGACAGCAATCACTATGTAGTATCCACTTCCGGTGAAAATGTGCAAACCGTAGGGGGATATGTTGACAGATATAATAACTATGTTTGGCAAGACGGTTCCATAGAACCAAATTACGGCTGGGAAACGGGATATTATTAAGCCCTGACACTTTTGGACATGACCATGGAAATTCCAAGGAGAACAAAATATGGATGAAATTGTTGAGGATGTCTTTGGAAACAGTGAAGAGGACATTTATACGTTTGAAGTAATAGATGGTTCTGATGGATTTCCCGGTGATCTTATACAGGAAACGGATCCCCTGGATGATTCTTCTCTATTTGACGTTTCTGAAGATTTGTACACAGGTCTGGAAGTTGACAATCCGGATGCGTCATTTGACTGGGCGAATGACCGGCCGGAAAACTGGTCTTCTTTTGATCCTGATGCGGTTGATCCGGATGCGCTTACCGGTGATCCTGCTGCGGATATGGATAGATGGCATGAACAGGTGCATCCGGATTCCTGTGCCATTGTAAGCCAGGAGTTCGTTCTTGAATCGGTCCTGGACCGTGACTTTTCCGAACAGGAACTTGTTGACATCGCTGTGGATCACGGCTGGTATACACCGGGTAGCGGCACAACGCTTCCTGACATGGGCAGGCTTATGGAGTTCTGTGATCTGGAAGTATCATATGAAGAGAACTGCACCCTGGATGATTTGATCAATAAATTGGAAAACGGGGAAAAAGTTATTGTGGCAGTGGATTCAGATGAAATCTGGAATCCGGGACTTGGTGAAGATGAACTTTTGGCCGATTTTCACGGTATCCCCGGCCAGGGAGTGAATCATGCGGTCCAGGTAATCGGGATTGATCAATCTGATGCGGATAATCCTTTTGTCATCATCAATGACCCTGGAACATCTGACGGTAAGGGATTATCCATTCCTGCCGACGATTTTAACGAAGCCTGGGAAGACAGTAATCATTATCTGGTATCCACTTCCGGTGAAAATGTGCAAACCGTAGGGGGATATAATGACAAAGAAGGAACGTATCTCTGGTGCACCGAATCATATGAACCTGGTTACGGTTGGGTAGTTGGCGGATATTATAACAAAGAAGGATTGTGGATCTGGGACGACCAATCATATGAACATAATTTCGATTGGGAAAAGGGATATTATTAAATTGACAGGTTGTTCAATCGGCTGCAGGGATTGAAAATTCCTTTAGTAAAAAGCAGTAAGCAGAACCAATGGTCATGGGATATCAATAAAATAACGAGCTGATAAAGGATAAGAAAAATAAAATGGAAATTTCAAATCAAAATACAAAATCATCTAAAACGAATTCTTCAACAAAAAATTCTCATTCCTCTGATTTATCTGCCATCATTAACGGTCTTCAAAAGACAGCTTTTTATCGGCAAATTATACCCATGGAATCTGCAATTGGATGGCCTGTCCCGGTACGAAAAAACGATCGTGTTTATATTATCCTGCCTCTCTTTGGTGTTCAACCCACCAAAGAAAAGGGAAAAACGGCTCTTTTTGCCCCATTTGCCACGATTACCCTGGACTGGAAAACACAAAAACTTGTGGAATATGCTGATTTAAGGTTTCGTACAAACTGGAGCAAAGATACATGGGCAAAAGAAGCCGGATATTTTCCATTTAACAAAACAGCTACTTTAACTGTTGGGGAATACAGGGAAAAACGGGAAAAATTATTGAAATTATATGATGAAATGTTTCATCTTCTGGCAGACAACCGCCCGTTTTCATCCGAATTTAACGAAGATTTCAGCAGCCTGTTAAGGATTCTTATGGAACCCTGCTTGGAAAAATATTACAGAGTACTGGCCCCTAAATTTTTCAATCATTTTCTGCCTGAACTGTCTGGAGAGTAGAGATGACTGATTATGAAAAACAGAAAAAAGCAACATTTTCACTGATTGAACAGGCGAAGAATTTAGCGGCGGATTTCAAGCAGGAAGAGATATCCGGCCGGATAATGGAAATTCAAAAACATCTGTTGGATGAAACCCTGTTTGTTGTGGTCTGCGGTGAATTTAAACAGGGAAAATCCAGTCTGATTAATGCATTCCTTGATGAGCCCGGCCTGTGTCCTGTTGATATTGATATTGCCACCAACATGATTTCTACTATTGGATATGGGGATATAGAGAAAATATCTGTGTTGACCGGTAAAAGAGGGGAAGAAAAAGCAAAAGAAATCACCAGGAAAGAGATTGCAGATTATGGAACCGAGCAGGAGAATAAAGGCAATATTAAAGAGGCCCGGCTCATTAATCTGGAAATTCCCAATCCTCACCTGAAGGAAAATTTGATTCTGGTGGATACCCCTGGTGTGGGCGGTTTGAATGCAGATCATACAGAGCTCACCTTTGCCTTTATTCCCAATGCAGACGCCATTCTTTTTGTCAGTGATGCAATGGCACCATTCTCTGCAGTTGAACTGGATTCCATTCAAAAAATTTATCGGCATTGCAAAAAGATTATTTTTGTTATGACAAAGATTGACAGCATTACGGATTACGAATCCGTACTTGAAAATAACAAAAAAAAGCTGGTGCAGGTTCTTGGCATAGAAGAAGAGAAAATAGTTGTTATTCCGGTATCATCCCTTGCAAAAACAGATTATATCCAGTCTAAGGATGCCGAAGATCTGGAAGATAGTAATTTTACCCAATTAGAGGAAACCATCTGGGACATGATCAATCGGCAAAAGGGAGCCATGCTTTTAATGGGGACCCTGCATAGGATCGGTAATGAACTCCGGTTTTTAAAACGCCCCCGTCAGGCAGAGTTCGAGAGTTATCAAAAAGAAAATAAAGCTGAACTGGAGAATCAAAAGAACGAATTCACAAAATCAAAAGAGCGGCTCAATGACCTGCTTGAGGGAAATGCCGAATGGAGAACGCTCTTAAGTGACGGGCTCCAGGATTTGAGACGACATATGACCTCTCAATTTCAGGAGGGGTTTATGAAAATTCGGCATGGCGTCAATAAGGATCTCGGCAATCCTCAAATGATACAAAACCCTCCAAAAATGCTGCAAAAGTGCGAATATGATATCGATTCTCTTATGACCACCCTGGGCCGGAACCTCAGACAAATGGCCCAAAGCCTTCACTCTTCAATTGAAGAATCCAGTCAGTTGGATCTTTCCAATTATGACACAACAGCCCTTTCTTTGAAAAAAACAAGATCTTCTGCCCTCGTTTCTTCTACACAAAAAGATCCGGAAGGAGATGACGTATGCCATAAAAATGACTTGTGGCAAAATTCAAGAACTGCGGTCAGAGGTGGGCTGTTTAACTTCCATGCAGGCGCCTTTGTCGGCGGGCTCGTTGGGGTTGTTCTCGGCGCAGGCGTGGGGTTATTGTCCGGTGGCGTTGCCATTGTTCCCGGGGCAATAATCGGGGCCAAGATGGGTGCAGGCCTTGGTGCGGTTGGCGGATTTGCTTCAGGGGCAAAAGAGGCTCTCGAACAGATTAAAGAAAAAGATCAAAACAAGGCAAAACAAAAAATATCCGGCATAATGAATCAATTCCTTGAAGAGAGTCAAAATCGGCTTTTACAAACCTTTACCGATGTTATTACCCAATTGGAACGGTCCATGCGGGATGAGTTTTCCCGTCAGTTGAAACAGGAAAAAAGCAGCATTGAAGAAGCATTGAAAAGGATTCAGCATACCGGTACGCTTACCCGTAAACAGGCGCAAAAAAAATCAGCAGAAGTAAAGGTCTCCCTCAATAAAATAGATACCGTCCTCCATAAGCTTGAATCCATCTCAAATGAGGTTTTACGCACAACATCCCCTGAACCGGAAAAGAAATCCTCGGATTTTGGAGACTGGGCAAATGCATGAAACCCTGTTAAAGGACGAGGTCGAACAGATTTTTCAATTTGCATACAGCCAAATTGGAGATACAGGGTCCCTTCAAAGTCTTAAACATGAGTTGTATAAATTTCATGAACAGCTGTATCAACCCATGCGGGTGGCTGTTGTCGGAAAAATTAAGACTGGAAAATCAACATTAATGAATGCCCTTTTGGGCGAAAAAATTGTTGCAACCGGTAATAAGGAACTCACATTTAATGTAAACTGGCTGAAATATGCAGAAAATCAAGGTGTTTGTGTGCATTTTAAAGACGATGCACCACCGGAGTTCCACTCTATGGAGCAGTTGGAAGCCCTCACACGCAGGAATGAGGCGAAAAAGGACTTTCTCCTTCGAATTAAGTATCTTGAAGTCTTTTATCCAAACAATGTCCTGAAATCATTTCATCTTATTGACACCCCCGGTTTAGAATCCTTTTTTGTTGAAGATTCTAAAAATACAATGGATTTTTTAGGCCTTAGCCCGGCAAATGTGGATGAGGCCACCCAGTCTGCTGCCAGGGGTGCCGATGCAGTTCTTTTTCTTTTTAATCAAAGTCTTGCCAACACGGATCAGTCTTTGATGGAGGAGTTTCATGGCGATGTACTGCAAGGTGCATCACCCATCAATGCCATTGGTATTCTCAACAAAATTGATGCGTATTGGCCAAGTGTTGATGCGCCAAAGTCTTCCGGAGAAAAAATCGCCAGAGGATTGATGGACGGCCATCCATCCGTTAAGAAATTATTTTACAGAATTTATCCGGTATGCGGGCTTCTGGCATTTGGTGCAAAAACCTTAACGCAACAAGAATTTGAAACTCTCCTGGTTTTGTCTAAAATACAAAAAACACGGTTTGAAAAGCTTCTTCGCAACAACAAAAGATTTGCGTTCCGGGAATATGACGATATCCCGGTATCTCCGCAACTGCGGCAAGCACTGCTGGAAAGGCTGGGACAATATGGCATAAACGAGGCATACCGCCTTGTTCAATCCGGCGTAAATAATCAGGAGGAACTGTGTAAGGCATTGATTGAATTGAGCGGGTTTCAAGCACTGTTAACTTGTATTGAATCCCATTTCGGCAACCGTTCCTTTTTAATTAAACTGCACAACTGTTTTAAACAAATAAAAGCAAGCTGTTTCAAGTCGTATCAAACACTTTCTGACACCCATAGAAAAACAATTGATGCGATCAATGGTAAGTTTGAAGCACTTGAAAGTAACCAAATTTCTTTTCAGGAGTTTCAAGTTTTGCAGAGCTACTATGAGGGGAAACTCAAATTTTCCAATGTTGAAGCAGATCAACTGCTTGCTGTTACTGGTGAGTTTGGTTCTTCCTGCTGGGAACGCCTGGGGATGGATGAAAATACCAGCATGAACACCTTAATTGCTATGGCCGAAAAATATCAACAGTCTTGGCATAATAAGGCAAATGATTTCCTGGATACGGATCGTAGAACCATTTTCGCAGCATCAATCCTGGCACGTTCGTATCAGAGAGTTCTGTTCCATTTGAAGGAGGCCAGCAAATACCTCTACATTTGAAGTGAATGCCTGTTTTAAAGGGATTAATGAAGCTGTTGATAAGCTGGTCATCTAAAAGTAGGTCAATGACCTGTAGTTCTTTTACATCATCCGGCTTATCCCGCCCTTATCCTGGCCAGTAATTCCAGTATACGAAAAAGTTTGGCCATACAGTCATCCGTCACGGATTTTAATTCAACCACCATATCGTATAAACAAAAATCTGTCTAGGCCCTCCTCTTTGATGCCTTGATGGGGTTCAATGCCTTGGACTTGGTTTGTCCGGTATCGGTCTTTATCAGGTGCTTGTTGGCATTGAATAATTGTAATGGATCAAGGCCTAAATCTTCCAGGGTTTGGTTTACGTTCTGCCTGGAGACCCCATAGCGATTTGCATCGGCCAGCATCCGGTCCACCCGATCCTGAGTGGTTAGATACAGCCCCTTGCTGTCAATGGCAATCAACTGGGTGATTCCATTTTTTTCTACTTCCTGGACGATCATATCTGATGTTGTGCCAAAACGATTTTCCATAAATGCTCCTTAGCTATTTTGGGGTTGCCTGTGTCTGCTTGTTTTTATTTAGTTTGTTTAGCATAACAAATACACGCTTGTCAATATTTTTTCGGGAAATGGTGTGCGGAAGCTGTTATTTGACAATGAGTTTTTCTGGGAAGAGGGCGAATTTATCGTGACGTTCAATAACCGCTTTTTTGTCCGGTTTCCTTTCAGAAACCGGACAAAAAAAGGGGTTTACTATAGGGTCGCTTTTATGGTCTGGTAAAACGTTCCCCGTTCCTGCTGAACTGATTCAATTTTGTTTTCCAAGATCAGCCGTTTCATCAAAATTTCAAGTTTTCCTTTTTCAAGGTTCAACGCCGCAGTCAGGTCCTCTACAGTGCAGGGGCGGCGGTGAATGGTTTCAATAACCATGGCTTCCATTTTTGCGTCGCTGATCTGGTCACCTGATGTCAGATCCTTTACACGGGCAATGATCTCCACATTGGCGGCATTAATGATTCCGGCCACCCGGTCAAGGTCCTGTTTTGAAGCAGGTTTGAGCCCTGGTACAGCCCCGGGCCGGTCCAGGGTATTAAGCTGAACCCGGGTGGGATTTATGTCACGGATGATTTCGCCTAAAGGTTCAAGTTCTTTTTCTGCATCGTTGACCCCTGGCAGGATAAACACCTCCAGCCACAGCTCTCCCTGGAAAGACCCGGCAAACGCTTTAAGTCCCTCAATAACCTCATGGATATTAAGCTGTCCGGCAGGCCGGTTGATTTTTTCAAAGGTTTCGGGGGTTACGGCATCCAGGGAGGGCATAACCAGGTCGGCCCGGTTTAAATCCTTTCTGACGGCAGGGTCTGACAGCAAGGTGGCATTGGTCAGTACAGCCACCCGGATTTTGGGCTTTTTTTCTTTGATAAAGTCAATGATTCTGCCGATGTCCGGACTTAAGGTAGGCTCTCCAGATCCTGAAAATGTTACATAGTCCGGGTCAGGATGGTTGTCAAAGTAATGGGTTAATTCTGCTTTAACCTCATCAAAGGGAACATATGCCGCTCGTTTCACTGTAAGGTTGGTGGTCGGACCGCACTCGCAGTAAATACAATCCAGTGAGCAGGTTTTGTGACGGACAAGATCCACGCCTAACGAAAGCCCGAGGCGCCTTGAAGGGACCGGGCCGAATATATGATTATATCTCATGTAACTCCTTGATGATTTTTGTATTGTTTTTATAAACAAGTCTGGGGAAGCTACTCAGACCTTTCAATCGTTGTTGTGGGTTAAGTCTGGTAGGCCGGCCCATTGCCGTTATTTTTCATCGAGTACCTCCCGCAATTTGAGGGCCAGGTCTCCTTTGGAGAACGGTTTTTGGATGAAGTTCACGTCCTTGTCCAAGACACCGTGGTGTGCAATCACGTTCGCCGTGTATCCGGACATGAACAGACACTTGAGATTGGGATAGTGATTACAGATGTTGTGGGCCAGGTCTCGACCGTTCATTTCAGGCATGATTACGTCGGTCATGAGCAAGTGAATCTCACCGCTGTATGTGTGGGCAAGTTCTATGGCCTCCCCTGGGGTAGAGGCGGCAACCACAGTATACCCATTTCGTTCCAACATCCGCATGGTCACTTTTAGTATGGACGGCTCGTCTTCCACCAGAAGAATTGTCTCATAGGCCCCCCTGGTCAGGATTTCCGGCCCTTGGTCCGGCAATGGGACAGCATCAGTCCTGTGGTGGGGCAAATAGATTCTGAATGTTGTTCCCTGGTCCGGTTCGCTGTAAACGTTAATAAACCCCTGATTTTGCTTGACCACGCCATATACGGTGGACAGGCCAAGGCCGGTGCCTTTGTCTTGTGCCTTGGTGGTGAAAAAGGGTTCGAAGACCTTATTGAGCGTCTGGGCATCCATGCCGCAACCATTGTCGCTCACAGCCAGCATCGCATATTCCCCAGGCTTAAAGCCTGCATGAACGGCGCAGTAAGCTTCATCTAACATCACATTGTTGGTTTCAATGGTCATTTTACCTACGCCTGCAATGGCATCCCGGGCATTGATACACAGGTTGGCCAGGATCTGGTCGATCTGGCCGGGATCTATTTTGACCGGCCACAATGCCTTGCCCGGCACCCAGACCAGATCAATATCTTCGCCGATAAGCCGCTTTAACATTTTGATCATACCCGCCACGGTTATGTTCAGGTCCAGGACTTCAGGAGATATGGTTTGTTTGCGGGCAAAGGCCAGCAGTTGCCTGACCAGATTGGTGGAACGTTCGGCCGCTTTTTTGATTTCTTCGAGATCGCCATGGACGGGATGCTCTGGATCTAAATATTCCATGGCCATCTCCGTGTTGCCGAGGATAATTGTCAGCATGTTGTTGAAATCATGGGCCACACCGCCTGCAAGACGCCCCACGGCTTCCATTTTTTGGGCCTGGGATAACTGCCCCTGGAGTTCTTCACGCTCTTTTTTGTCTTTTTTCCGCTCTGTGGTGTCTTCAATAAGCGCCAGACCGAACAGTGGCGCACCAGACGGATCGCAGATCGGTCCTGCATGGATGATGACGGAAATTTCAGCGCCATCCTTACGGATATATCTTTTTTTCATACGGAAATTGACGTTTTCCTTAAAGGTCATGCCATGGAAAAGTCGTCTGTTTTCAGGGCGGTCGTCGGGATGCGTTATATCAAAAAAGGTGAGCTTTTTAAGCTCTTCTTCGGTGTAACCTGTAAGTTTTTGATATGCTGGATTTGCTGATATGAAAGTGCCGTCCAAATCATTGATGCAGACACCTAAGGGCGATTGTTCGATCATCAGCCGCAGTTTTGCCTCGTTGGCTTTGAGTTTTGCTTCAGCCGCATTTCGTTCGGTGGTATCCTGATGTGTACCATACATCCACTCCGGTTTGCCGTCCTGGGTCCAGGTGATGACTTTTCCACGATCAAGTACCCATATCCACTCGCCGTTTTTATGGCGCATACGGGATTCATAGGTATAATACTCGGCACGACCGTCAAAACATCTCCGCAGCAGTCGCTTAGACTCTTCTATGTCGTCGGGGTGGCAGAATTTAGTCCATGTATCAATGGATATGGGCGATATTTCATCCAGCGTGTAACCGATAATCTCGGCCCAGCGTTCGTTGAATATTGTTTCCCCTGTCTGCACGTTCCATTCCCAGGTGCCGGCATTGATGCCCTGGATGACATAGGAGAGTCGTTCCGTTGTCTGCTTCCATTCAGTGATATCCTCACCAATGGACTGAAAAGCAACGGCGTTTCCAGCGGCGTCAAACAAAGCCCGGTTGGTCCAACGCTGCCAGCGCGTTTCGCCATTTGGTGCATGCACTCTATGTTCGTGAGTTTGGGTCGGGGCGTCCGGCGTTAGGGTGGCTAATGCGTGCATAACCTGCTTGTGGTCTTCCTTGGGGATAAGTGACAAAAAACAGGATCCTATCAGTGTTTCTGCCGTTTTGGCAAAATATTTACTATATGCCGCATTGACATAGGTCAGTTCACCCCCTGGCAGAAAACGGCAGATCATTACGGGCATATCCTCGGATATGCTTCGATAACGCATTTCACTTTGGTGCAGCTCATTGGTCCGCTTGGATACCAATCTGTGAAGTGATCGCGTCCAGATAAAGCAAACCAGCAAGCCAAACAGCAGAGCCAGTCCCACAGCGGTCAAAAGATCCGTCTTGTTTGGGGGCGCAGCTGAAGGTAGATCCGGGGCGCATGCCGTCACCAGTGCAAGCAGTATGACCGAAAACACAATTATGGGCAGCTTTTCAAGCATCCCTGACACCCCTTGATGTGTATTTTTTACTATAAAAAAATGGCCGGTAAGCGCTTGTTTTCGAGTCTCCGGCTGTTGGATCTGAAGAAAAACAAAAACTCCGGCATGACAAAAAGCCATGTCGGAGTTTTGAATATTTTTTAATTTCTGCCGGTGATGTCCCTGTGGGCCATCAGGCGGATGGCGTTGACGCGGATAAAGCCTTCGGCATCTTCCTGGTTGTAACCACCGGTGATATCCATAGAGGACAGGTTCTGGTTGTACAGAGAAGATGGTGAGGTTCTGGAGATGGGGTAGGCCACCCCTTTGAACAGTTTCAGAGTCACTTCGCCGTCAATGAGTTCCTGGCTTTTATCAATGGCTGCCATGAGAAACTCCATCTCAGGGCTGAACCAGAAACCGTAGTAGACCAGTTCTCCGAGCCTGGGCGCCAGCATATCCCGAAGACGCATGACCTCCCGGTCCATGGCAATGCCTTCAATGTCTTTGTGTGCCTCGTGCAGGATGGCTCCGCCCGGTGTCTCATAAACCCCCCTGGACTTGATGCCCACAAATCGGTTTTCCACCATGTCCAGACGCCCGATGCCATTTTCGGAGCCCAGCTGGTTCAGATACAAGAATAATTCTAAAGCATCTGTTTTTTCGGTGCCGTCTTCCAAATTTTTCACCTTGACCGGGATACCGTCTTTAAATTCAATGGTGATGCGTGTGGGGCTGTCCGGGGCTTTTTCCGGGGATACGGTGCGGCAGTAGATGCTTTCATCGCATACGGTGCCCGGATCTTCAAGGATACCTGCTTCATGGGAAATGTGCAGCAGGTTGTCATCTTCGCTATAGGGCTTGGCTGCCGTCTGCTTGGTTGGAATTCCGTGTTTTTCTGCATAGTCCAGAAGGTCGGAACGGCCCTGGAACGCGTTGAGAAAATCCGGGTTTTTCCACGGTGCAATGACTTTTATGGCCGGATTCAGGGCATAGTAAGACAGCTCAAACCGTACCTGGTCGTTACCTTTGCCTGTGGCGCCGTGGGACACATATTGGGCGCCGACTTGTTTTGCAATTTCAATCTGCTTTTTGGCAATGATGGGGCGGGCAATGGCTGTACCTAAAAGATAGCGGCCTTCGTAAACCGTATTTGATTTGAAAACGGGGAATATATAATCGGTGACAAATTCTTTTTTCATATCTTCGATGAATACTTTTGAGGCACCGATTTTAAGGGCTTTTTGTTCTGCCGCCTGAAAATCTTCATCCTGGCCGATGTCGGCCATGTATGCAAATACTTCGTAACCCTGTTCCAGCAGCCATTTGAGGATAACCGACGTATCCAGTCCGCCCGAATACGCCAGAACCACTTTTTCCTTTGCCATTAAAAACTCCTTAAATTCATTATGTATTTGGCCGCAAATTTTATTTTACGGTCCTGAGTGTTACTTTAAATACCATTTATTAACGCAAAAAAATAGATAACAGTCAAGCACATAGGAGAATGGCCTGCAATTAATCGTCCGTAGTCTGATGGCAAATTTTAAATGGTTCAGATGGATTATTTATATGCATTATGACGCTGTCGGGCGACCGGGTGTTGACAGGCGGAAGGGATTTTTGCATGCTGTGCCGTTATGGCAGAAAATTCCTTAATATCCGACTCTGAAAAGGATAAAAATCGACCCGGTGACCGGGTCACCGTCATGACGTTTAATCTCCGGTTCGGTCTGGCTAAAGACGGCCCGCATGATTGGGAAAACAGGAAGCCTTTGGTGGCGCAAATTCTGGACACCTACCCCTGTGATTTTATCGGCTTCCAGGAGGTCAACCATTTTCAGGCCGAATTTCTGAGCCGTTCACTGGCGCACCACGGTTGTATTGGCTGGCGCTATAGAGGGAAAAAGTGGTGGCAGAACAACCTGATTCTGTTTGATCCCTCCTGGGAATGCCTGGGCCACCGTCACTTTTTTTTAAGCCATAGCCCAAACATCCCCTCCCGGCTACCCGGTTCCAGATGGCCACGGCAGTGCGTCATTGGATGGTTTAAAAAGGACGACCGGTATTTGCTCATGGCCAACACCCATTTTGATTTTACTGCCGAGGTCCAACAGAAAAGTGCCGGTCTGGTCATGGAATTTCTTCAACGTTTTCCAAAGGGCGTGCCGCAGATCATTACCGGCGACTTTAATGCTACCCCGGGGTCGCCTGCCTACCACTGTTTTAAGTCCCGTGGATTTGATTTGGCCTTGGACGGCAGACCTGTCACCACTTTCCACGATTTTACCGGGAAAGAAACAGGTCTTCACATTGATTGGATACTCTACAGGAACGGCCTGTCTCCTGTATCCGAAAAAGTGATACAAGATTCCTTTGATGGCCTTTTCCCATCTGATCACTACCCGGTTTGGGCCGCTTTTACTTTGGACGCCCACGATTTACAAAAATAAATCTGGACAAATTTCATTCATATGATCATGCAGATGTAACCAAAATATCATTCTGTTCTAAGAATTGAAAGGACTCCTGAGGATTCAGGAGCCCTTTTGCGTTTCATCAGCCGTTTTTGAAAACAGCTGGAAGATCTACTCAGTAAAAATTGCGTGGAAACCGCATTCAGCTTCACATTCGCCGCAATCTGTACATTCGTCGCTTATTTCGAAATAATTTTTTCCGTCCGGCATGCTGATGGCTTCAACAGGACAGGCGCTTGCGCATGCGCCGCAGGACTGACATTCATCGGGGTCTATTTTATGCATTTTTTCTCCTTCAAAACAGCATATTTGGGTTTATATAACTCGGGTATAGTGCCCGAAATCAATAATTATTAATAAAATTGGCTATTTGTATTGTGTGTTAAAAAATAAATTTTATTTTTAAAAAATACAAAAAAGCAATTCCTGGAAACCTTTATAGAAAGATTTGCGGGTCCGGTCAAGTGCTCAATTTTTAGGCAAGGTGAAAGTTGAGGGCTTGCAGTTGGCGGAGAAATGAAATTTAAGTGCCTTGCTCTTTAGACGTCAATTGGGGGTGATATAGCAGCGAATCTGCCTGAGCTTAAAAAAAGCATGCAACATTTAGGTAACAGCGGTGTTGAACTACTGTGCCTCAGGATATATTATGACCAGAATTTTAAGGAGAGGGGGATAAATGGGACTGTCTTTACAGGATCAGCTCCTGAAAGCCGGGATAGCTGATAAAAAACAGGCTAAAAAAGCCAATCAAGAGAAGCGGATTAAGCGGAAAAAAAATAAAGGCAAGAAGACGACGCCTGAGGTCAATCAAACCCGGCAAAATCAGTTGGCCCAGGCCAAACGAAGCCGGGAACTTAACCGCGAGTCAAACCGGGAGAAAGAAAAACAGGCGAAATTGGCCCAGGTGAAGCAGCTGATAGAAGAGAACCGACTGGACCTGAATAAGTACGAAGATCCATACTATTTCAAGGTCGGCAAGAAAATAAAAAAACTATATGTAAATAATGACATCACCCAAAAACTTGAACGGGGGCAACTTGCCATTGTCACGTTGAACAGTGTCTACGAAATAGTTCCGGCTGAAGTTGCCCGGAAAATAGAGGACCGTGACCCCGATTCTTTGGTGGTGCTTCATAACCCCGAAGAAGCGTAGCACGCTTAATTTAAAAGTGAAGATTATATCTTAGGAGAGACAAGTATGCCAAAAGCATGTGATTTAAAAAAAGGCCAGGTGGTGGAGATCAGCGGTGAACCGTACCTGGTTAAACATATCGATGTAAGGACCCCGTCGGCACGAGGGGCCGTCACCCTTTACAAGGTCAGGTTCAGCGGTATTAAGACCCGCCAGAAATATGAGGATTCATATAAAGGCAATGATATGCTCGATGAGGTGGACCTGCAAAGAAAACCGGTCCAGTATCTTTATCCGGACGGGGAGCTGCATGTGTTCATGGATACTGTGGAATATGGCCAGTATATGATTTCCGAAGAGAGCATTGAAGACGAACTGGTATGGCTCACCGACGGCATGGAAGATATTGTGGGCATGTTCATTGACGGCAATCTGGTGGCCGTTGAAATTCCCGCCTCCCTTGTTTTTGAAATCACGCAAACCGCGCCGGGCATCAAGGGGGCCAGCGCTACGGCCCGGACAAAACCTGCCACCCTGTCCAACGGCGTTGAAATCCAGGTGCCTGAATATCTTGAAAACGGCGAGATGGTCAAGGTCAACACCGAAACCAGAAAATATATATCCAGGGCTTAATATGGTTGTTCAAGTTTTGAAAAATATTGATCCAGGATCGGTTCAAGTTTTTTTCTGGACAGGCTCAAGTTGCCTTGACGGAAAAAGTGGACATTACCGCATGCAAAGCCTTGGGGTGGCGTGATTATTTCCAGGTCAAGGTTGAATGTCAGCATGGCGGAAATGGTTGTGAAAAGAACGGGGGATTTGCAGAATACTGAAATCCCCCTTGAAAATTCGGGCATGCGCTGGGTGTTCATGGTCATCAAAATATCTGCCTGCACCTCCTTTGCATAGGATTCAATGCCCTTGGCAAGATTCATGTCCCTGACCATCCATTGCTCAAGATCCAAAGGCACTGATGCCACGGTGCAGCTTACCTTGTTGAATTGAAATGCTTTGCAGTCCCGCCTGAGCAAATCCCTTGTGTCCATTTCACTGATATCTGATTTGGCGGCGCGGATGCCCTGGTAAAATGTGTTTGTGTTCAGCCCGGCGATGGGCGTCAGAAGATCTGCCACCAATTTGTCCCTGGGGGTCACCCGTCCGGCCTTGGGATCAAGGTTGACGGTGTCAATGAGGATGGCCCCAAGCAAGAGGGCAGCAAGGCTTTTGGGAATCTTTTTTGCTGTGTCTTTGCTTTCTTTAATCAGGTCTTCGCCCACCAGGGTGGCACAGGAACCCACCGGTTCAATCCGGCCCAGGGCATAGGGGTAGAGCTTTAAGTCTTCATGGTGATCCATGATGAACTTTATTTTTTCCTCATACTTTAAAAAACCGTTTGCCGGCCGGTTGTGGTCCACCAGGGCAAATCCCCTGACCCGGGATATTAGCGTCTCCAAGGGTTGGATATCGTCTATGAAAAAAAGGTTTTCAGTGTCAATGCCTGTTTGCGCAAGGACCCACCTGCTTTCTGTTTTCAGGCGGAAATCGGCTCGTTTGGTGGGAATTAGGGGTAAGGCTGTGCAGGGATTGTTCCCGTTTCCCAGAACCCAGGCCAGACCAATGGCAGAAACCACCGAATCCAGATCCGCCGCTTCATTGCCGAATACCAGCATGTCAATGTCCTGGGTTTGGGCCTTGGATCGGGCATCAGACAAAAACAGGTTGAGCGGGCCTTTTTTATTTCCCATGTGCGCTGCCCCCTGCTTTTTTTAGGATCGGCGTGGGGACAGGCTCACTGATCTGTTCAGCAATTTGAAAAAAAGCATCCAAAAGGGCTTCCTCAGGAACAGGGTGGTAAAAGGGCATACCCAGAATTTCTTTGAGTGTAAGATTGGCTCCCATGGCCCAGGCTAACAGGTGGGCCATGTGCTCACCGGCCGGCGCCATAATCTCTGCACCCAGCAGCCGGCCCTTTTGGGGCTCGGCATAAATTCGGGCCCGTCCGGCGGCTTTGCCAAGCATCATTCGGGCCCGGCCCAGTTCTTCCCAGGACGCCTCGCCCACCACGTAATTAATGCCTTTTTCCTTAAGTGCTTTGTGGGAAAGTCCTGCAATGGCGATATTTGGTGAAGAAAAGGTGATATGTAGTGGAACGCGTTTTTTAAATCCGGCTATGCTACCTGCACAGGCGTTGTAACCGGCAATCGTTCCGTCATCGGCTGCTTCATGAAGAATGGGTTTAAGGCCGTTTACATCTCCGGCCAGAAACACGGGCAGATTTCCGATTTGCAGGGTTTGGCGATCAAAGATCGGCATCCCTTTGGCATCCAGGTTAAGTTTTAAGTTTTCAAGGTTTAGGCCCTGGAGTACAGGCCGCCTGCCCGTAGCGATCAGCACCCGGTCCACAGTCCATCGTTTCCTGCCGGCGCCCACTTCTAAGCCGGTGTCGGTTTTGCCCAAAATTTCAGCGGGGCCAAGGGCAACCTTCATCTCTTTGGAAAAATGATCA
Organism: uncultured Desulfobacter sp.; assembly: GCF_963677125.1. Classification (NCBI taxonomy): domain Bacteria; kingdom Pseudomonadati; phylum Thermodesulfobacteriota; class Desulfobacteria; order Desulfobacterales; family Desulfobacteraceae; genus Desulfobacter; species uncultured Desulfobacter sp. The sequence continues at coordinate 5,133,081 of NZ_OY781882.1, forward strand.
AAGGCGTATTCTTCAAGTTTGGGGTCGGTCAGGCCGCCGGCGGTTTTACGGCGGGTCACTGCGGTTACGTCAACGCCGATGCGATGCAGGGCCTGGCCCAACTCAATGCCGATGACACCCAAACCAAACACGGCCATGGTCCGGGGCAGGATTTCAAGTTCAAAGAACTGATCCGTATCAATGATAAAATCTTTGAACGGCAGCCAGGGCTCAGGTATAAACGGTTTTGATCCGGTGGCGATGATGATGCGTTTGGCCCGGATGGTTTCATCACCTAAATCCAGGGTATTGGCATCTATGAACCTGGCCCTTTTCCGGATCACCTTATCCATGAACCCGGACATTTCCCGGATCACGCCGCCTGAAAATTCATCCCGCATGGCCCGGACCCGTGCCATAATTTTTTTATGATCCGGCACCAATCCTTTGGCGCCGTTAATACCGTATTCATCAAAAAAAACGCACTTGTGAAAGTCATCGGCCACGGCAATCAATGCCTTGGACGGCATGCACCCCACCCGTGCACAGGTGGTGCCCAAGGGACCGTCATCAATGAGCACATAGTTATCCGTATGTTTGACCACCTCTTCCTGGGCTGTGAGTCCGGCTGTGCCTGCCCCGATAATTGCCACATCATATTCTTTTGACATAATTTTTCCTTTTCTGGGTTGTACTTTTGAAACGGCAGGTATAAGTCTGATAAATTATAAAATATAAACCCTAAAGATAGCAAATTCAATCAAATGATTACAAGGAGAGATGATGACTTTATACGCATTTAAAAATATCCGCCCTGAAATTCATGATTCCGTCTTTGTTGCCCCAACGGCCCAAATCATGGGTGATGTGCATATCGCCAAGGACGCTTCGGTCTGGTTTCAAACGGTCATCCGGGGAGATACGGCCACCATCTCCATCGGCGAACGGACAAATATCCAGGACCTGTCCATGTGCCATGCCGATGAGGGGGTCCCTTTAACGGTGGGTGACGGCGTCACCGTCGGCCATCAGTGTTGCCTGCATGGCTGCACCATTGAAGACGACTGCCTGATCGGTATGGGTGCCACGGTGATGAATCATGCCGTCATCGGCAAAGGCTCTGTTGTGGCGGCAGGTGCGGTGGTCCTTGAAAAAACAATTGTCCCGCCATACTCCCTTGTGGTCGGTTCCCCGGGAAAAGTAAAAAAGACCTATGAAAACAAAGAAGAGATTACACAGGTGCTTAAAGTTTCCTCGGATCTATATGCCAAAAAGGCCAAAATTTTTGCCGACAAAAATATGTTTTATGAAATCAAATAGTGCAATTGCTTTGGGCCGTATCTGAAACAGTGTAACCACGGAAATCACAGAAGATAGGATTCTGTGATTTCCGCACTTTCTGTGGTTAAAATGTTTTTCGTCGTTTGTTATGTCCGTCAGGGCATGACCGTTAGTCTGTTTTGGGTGGGATCACCATCAAGGTCGCACTGCTTTTTGAAATATATTTTCCTGTGTCATCTTTGATCGTGCTGTCTACAAAAACAAGGGTCCGACCCCGTTTGAATACCTTGGATTCGGCAGTCAGACGCCCCTTGGACGCCATGGAAAGAAAGTTGTTTTTCAGTTCAATGGTTGTAAGGTTTTCGCCGGGTGCCAGGGTGCTCATCACCGCATGGGCGGCGGCTTCACTGGATAAGGCAATCCCTAAACCGCCCTGCATGATGCCCGCGCCCTGGAGAAATTCGGGCCGGATTTCCATGCTGAACCGGGCGTATCCTTTTTCAACCGCTTCGACTTTTATCTGTAAAAAATCCAGAAACGGGTTGCTGACCGGTTCTCCGGCCATCAACTGTTTTAGATACGAGGGGTAATCAAACATATCGCATTTCCTTTTGTTCATTTTATTAGTTGGCTGCGCATTGTAGATAAAAATGCACTCTTTTTAAATACATTTGTTGACCTGGAAATAACACGCAGATACGCTTTGCGTCTGCCCGGTTCCAAGGGACCGGCAAAAAAATGAACCGCAAGGACACAAAACGCAACATGAGTCAAAAATTTTAAGTTTGATGTTTGTCCATCGACATAGGTAAACTTATAATGAATTTAGCGCCTGCGCCGGGACTGGATTCGACTGTCATTTTCCCTTTGTGATTTTCGGTGATAATGAAATAGGAAACACTTAGCCCAAGTCCCGTACCTATGCCGACCGGTTTGGTCGTAAAGAATGGATCAAATACTTTTGACATGGTGTTTTCATCCATGCCGGGCCCGTTGTCTTCTATTTCTATGCGAACCATTGGGGGGGCTTTCTCACTATAAATTCTAAGTATAAGCTTTGGGCATTTTGTTTCTGCAGTCTTCATGGCCTGGGCGCTATTACGAAGGACATTGAGCAGTACCTGCTGAATCTTTCCCCTGTCACAAAATAGTTCAGGCATATTATCAGAATACTCTTTGACAATTTCAACCGATTTAAAATCATAATTTTTCTTCAGATCATAGTCTGCCGTTGCTAGCTCAAGGATGTCATCCATCAGCTGATCGGGATAATGAGAGGACATGTCGGCATCTGATTTTCTTGCAAAACTAAGCATGCTGTTAACGATCTCTGCTGCCTGTGATCCAGCATCCTGAATGGTATCCAGCATTCGCGAAATATCCCGTTTTTTCATAAATTTTTTGATATCATGAATGGAGATCCCGAGTTCTTCCGCCACACTTTGATTTACAGGCAGATCTATATTCTCCAACCGAGATTTTATTACATTTGCAGTTTGTATCATGCCGGCCAGAGGATTGTTGATCTCATGGGCCATACCGGCGGCAAGGCCACCCACGGACATCATTTTCTCAGATTGTACCACCATTTCTTCCATATAGACTTTGTCGGTCACATCTTCGATAATGATAACAGCACCTTCCACCCCATCGGCGATTAACGGATAAATTGTGATATCTTCATAAAGCAGGCGATCGTTTAACTGATGCGCCTCTTTGCGATATTTTTTTATCTCCTTGGTTTTTATGGCTTCGACAATGGTATCCAGTTTATTGTCCATTTGTGGAAAAACGCTTATTAATGGTTTGCCTAAAGCGGTTTTCCTGGAAACGCCTGTGAGATGTTCTGCCTTGCTGTTCCACTGTGTAATCTTATTGTTAATATCGACACCCACAAGTGCAGAAGGCATTGATTCGATAATATTAGCAATATAATTCTTAGCCCTTTTTAATTCTTCTTCACCTTGTTTTCTTTCTGTTACATCTTCATACATGCCGAGCAGGCCGAAAACTTTATTGTTGTCATCAACTAGAGGAATCTTGCAGGTATCCAACCAGGCCTGTTTACCATCGGCCTGCAACTGGGGTTCAATAATATGCAGTTCAGGTGCGTTTCGCTCCATAACTTTTTTATCGCAAGAAACAAAAAAATCAGCCTCTTCTTTTTTCCAGGCCAAATCATAATCGGTTTTTCCTAAAATATTTTCAGCTGCGCCAACGCCTGCAACCCGAGCAAAATTTTTATTACATCCAAGGAAGATCCCCTCTTTGTTTTTCCAGAAAAGAAATTGAGGCATATTATCCAGAATCGTTTGAAGCATTCTTCGGGATTCCTGCAGATCCTGGGCAATCTGTTCTTTTATCCAGACGCCATACCACCAGGCGGTCAGAACAATTAGTGCAGCAATCGTTGCGATGGACATCGTAATTTTTATTGTTGCAATCTGTTTTCCAGAACCGGTATACTCCAAAATTTCCGGTAGAGGAACCGACATCCCGATACTCCAGGTGTATTCCCCGACTTTAACGGGAGTCCAAGCCGCTATTTCCCTTCCTTTATCCGGCAGCCAGACGTACCAGCCGACACCTTCTTGAGCGTTCATAACTGCCGCCGTCATCTCTTCAAAATGGTCAGCCCCCATTGTTTGCTGGATGTTAAATATCTGCGCCATACTTTTCCCTTTATATTCATCCGGGAAATCTTCACTTAGATCAAACACAACGTGATCCGGTGCATAAATCCATGCGTCACCACTTTTCAATAATTTTATGGGGTGGATAAATAGTTTGAAAATATTTTGTTCAATCCTGTCGACATCATTGACGTGATGAAATTTTACCTGTTCCTCAATATAAAGAGTGATACTGCGTGCCGCCACCCGAACAATCTCCAGTTCAGCTTTCTGATATGCAGAGATTGTGGCCATCTTCAATGTGCTTACTTGTTTATCAACGGCAAACCATCCAAATTTCAGCAATGAAATAATAAAAACAGGCATTATCAGGTTAAATGCCAACCTTTTTTTCAAAGTTGAAAAACGAGCCGTGTCAGTGAAATTTATATTCAATATATAATGGTCCTTCAGTTGTGAATTGAATTATTTCTTAGCTTTTTTCTTTTTCATTTCAATGTACCACTCATCGTTACCATATAATTTATCAGAGCATTCCGGGCAGATGCCGTGACTGAAGGAAGCATCCGAATGCTCTTGAACAAAAGCCTCAATTTGATTCCAGTAGCCCTTGTCATCCCTTATTTTTTTGCAAGAGGCACAGATCGGTAATAACCCTTGCAATTTTTTGATTTCTTTTTCTGCTCTTCTTTGTTCAGTGAGGTCTCTAATCGCTGTAACTCTAGCCTTTTGGTTTTTGTATGATGCTATTTTGCCATGAACTTCAATGGGGATGGTTGTGCCGTCTTTTTTTAATCCAAGCGTCTCGAAAGGTTTCTCATCATCTGACACTATTTTATTTTGAATCTTCTGCCGTTCATCAGGCACTATAAAATCAATCACTTTTCTTCCAGCAGCTTCTTTACTTGTATAGCCGAACATTTTTTCTAAAGGTTTATTAAGATCAATTATTATTGCATCGCTTGTAATGAGAATGCCTTCAAAAGAGGCGTCTGAAAGAGAGCGAAATCTTCCCTCACTATCCGTCAGTGCCTTGTTGGATGCCATCAGTGCCGCAGTTTTCTCTTTAACTGTTTTTTCAAGGTTGTCACGCTGGTGCTGTAGTTCTATTTCCACATGTTTTCTGCGAATAATATTAAAAGTCAAGACAATCATGAAAGCAACAAGTCCTGTAAACGCAATAATCGCAGTCCATACAATTTGTTTATTTGTTTCATAAAAGCAATCGGGTCGGTTCATTACAATACTGTTATTGGGTAGCGCATCTATAGCTATTTTAAAACGCTTCATTGCTGTGTAATCAAAAATGTATCTTGTTGGCGATTTCATCAAAATTGGAATACGCTCAGCACTTTTTCCGTTCAGAATCTGAAGCGCCATGTCCGCTGCCGCTTTCCCCTGATCATAGCCTCTTATGATCTTTCCTCCCAATACCCCGGTGTTAAGGTAAAAATTCCAGAAAGTATAAATAGGTATTGGACTGGCTGCAGATATTAGCCGGCCATGCGATAGCGGCGTCAGTGTACGACCTGCACATATATCGCTTGATAGTCCAATCAAGAATAATGCTGATTCATTTGGGATTTGGGTGAGCGTTTTTTTGATTTGAACTATTGGAGCATCCTTCAAAAGGATGATTTTATATTTATTGCTGTATTCTTGGATAATCAGTTCTTCAGTTTTTTCAGTAATTTTTTTACTGCTGATATCCTTTGTGGACAAGATAAAAGCCAACGTTCTAATTTGGGGTTGAATGCATAGGGCTGTATCAATCAGGCCTTTAATATCCGTTTCTTCATTAACGCCGGTGATATTGCTCAGATTTTTGAGAGCCTCCGGACGAAAGCCATTATACCCACAAAAAACAATTGGAACCCCCTGAAATAGACGTTTCCGATATTCAACGGCAAAGTCGAAGGCAGCGTTGTCGGAAACAATTACCAGATCAAATATATAATTAGCATATTTAATGTTAAGGAGATCTGCGATTTTTGCCTGAACGTCACGGCCGGCGAAGTGCTTACTGTCAAGATACTCAATTGACAGCTCGCTATCCTTAGTTTTAAATTTTAATTGTTCAGTAAGTCCACTTTCGATATCATCACTCCAACAGTATCCCGGATGATAAGAATTGATATAAAGGATGTGGCTCTTTTTTCCATTTTCTTTGGCTTGACATACATCGGACATGATGGGGTAGGACATGATGCAGATCATAAACATGGCCGAAAAGGCAAACCTATCCACAGTTAAAAAAAGGTGACCGCCCCAAATTTCAATCCATCTGTCTTTAAGCATGACAAAGTACCTAAAATGAACTCATAGCTATCAAAATACGAAAAATATCTTATTTTTTTTGAGAAGATTTATATGAATAATCTTACACGAATAGGTAATAGAAGACAAAAAGTATTCTTACAAAATGATTGTTGTTGGCTGATTTTTTCCAGTCCCCCGGCCGGCCACATGGCCACCATTGCAAGGAAGTTCCGGGGTGCCCTCTCCGGTGGACCGGCATTGCCACAAGCAAGCTGAAACAGGGCAGGGAGATTACGTTGGATACCCAGTTTTTCACAGAGGTCAAAAAAACAGCATCCGGACACCCAGGTGATTGTCAGCATTGGTTTTGACACCCTGGAAACCGATAGAGAGTCTTTTAAAAAAGGGGGGGATTTCCTTGCAAAGCCTTTCAAGCTTGGTGAAATTTTTGCCGTCATTGAAAACGTATGTAATCAATTATGGACTAATTGCCAAATCTTATTATTAAGAGAGAATTGAAACTCCGGCGACTTTTCATCAAATTCTATCGCAATATTACTTCCAGTTGAACGGACCACGCGTCCTTCCAGTTTGAATGGTTTTTCTATCCCGGGTATGGAAAATACCATTTTGGCTTTTTTATATTTCTCGATATTTTTTTTTGTTTGCACTAAAATACCACTGGCACTAATATCTTTCGTATTGGTTTTAATCAAACGGCCCTCAACTAGAACATCAATTTCGAAAGTAACTTTTTTACGCTTAAATTTCCGACTCTCAAGATCTATAAAGTCTTCTTCCAGAGAGAATGCCGTATCCGTTAACCGTTCATATTCTTCCGCGTTTGTCGCCTGGTTCTCATCAATTCTTTTTGTTAAGACTGATTTTTCAGAAGCAAGCGTGGCTTGAGCTTTAGCTGACTTTTCTTCCAGGTTGGCGATTTCACTTTGAAGGTTATCAACCCGGCTTTTTAGATCTTTGATGAGGTCTTGATCTGATTCAGATTGTTGATTAGCCAGGGCAAGTTGTTGTTCCAGTTTAAATATTTCATTGATACGATCCGTTATAACTGTCTCCTTCGCATCTAATTCAGCTATCCGGGTATTGAGTTCGTTTTCTTTTTCGGACCAGTCTTTTTCTAGTGTCTTGAGGGTTTCTGCTTTTTTTTGAAGACCTGAGATGATTTTCCCCTGTTCTGAAATTTTGGTTTCATGGCTCTGATTCAGTCCTTTTAAGCCTTGAATTTTTTCTTCGAGGCCAGCAATTTTTTTCTGAGCCGCATCTATGATTTCTTTGGCTTTTTTTTCAGCTTGTATCTTCTCGTTGGCTGCCAGTTCCATGAAATTAGCCACCAACCGTTCACTTTGTGCAAAAAACTGTTTTACCTTAGCCAGTTCTTTATATATCGGTGATTCAGTATCAATCTCTGACTGACTCTCTTTAAATCGCGCCAACATTGCGGATATAAAATCTTCCTGCTGCAAACCCGCCTTTTCTCGGGTCTTTTGAAGCTCGGATTTTAACTCGTCACTGATTTTGAAATTTAATAGTGTCATCATAATTTATCCAGAAAATGTGTAAAGATAAGATGCCTATTTTTAAGATGTTAGAATTGTATTATCTGAAATGAATTTTGTAAACTAATTTTAAATAGTTAGCTCAAAAATAAGAATATTTGACTTAATGAGAAATGTTTTGATTTGACCACGAAGGTCATGAAGACCACGAAGTGTTTTCTTCGTGAATTTCGTGGCCTTCGTGGTTTTCATCCGTAGGAACGGGCTCTTCATATCTAAATAGTATCTCATAAAATGCAAAGCCGATTGGTCATAAAGGCGTTTTAAATTCGTCTTTTCAATCTGTTATTAATTAAGGATTACAAGATACGCCCCGGCTACAGCCAGCACAATGGCGGCAAGCCGCTGGGCCGTCATTTTTTCCTTGAGCCACACCGTGGCCAGGATAAATATAAAGATGGTGGACATCTGGTTCAGGACCGCGGCCCTGGATGCCGTGGTGTATTTCATTCCCGCCACCCAGAGCACCAGGGCAATGTAGTTCCCGCTCACCGTTGCCGGGAAGGCATTGAGCCAGGCTTTTGAAAATTTAAGCTCCCGGGCAAACCGTATTCGTTCCGGGTGGCACAGCACAATGGGTATAAGGCCGACTAACCCGGCAGCCACCCTGACAAAGGTGGCCCAGAAAACATCGGTCTGGTCCAGTACTTCCTTGGCAATCACGATCCCCAGCGCCACGAACATCATGGCAAGGACGCCTGCACAAATTCCCCACATATTTTGGCCTTTGCCGAAGTTTTCGGAGGTTAAATCCTTTAGGGGCAACGCGCCTACCAGAATGGCGCAAAGAACAAGGGCACTTCCGATGATCCCCCAAAACCCCATTCGTTCGCCTAAGAGGATGTAGGAAAATACCAGAACGCAGGGCAGATACAGGCACTCCACCACTGCCACCATGCCGGCACCCAGGTGGTTCAGGCTGGAAAAATAAAATATGTCGGCCAGGGTAACGCCGAATAATCCCGACAGGATAAGAAGCCACCATACACGAGGTGCCGCATCAGGGAAAAACGGAATGCCCATGACCAGCATGGTCATGCCGATCAGAACCATGGCCACAATACTTTTGTAAATATTCAGGGCAATGGGCGAGAAGCTTTCCCCTGCCTTTTTAAACAGGATAACGGCAAAGGCCCAGAAAAATGCGCATGCCAGCGCAAATGCAGAACCCATAATGTCCTTTCAAATATTTTTATGTGAAAAAGATTAACCACGGAAAGCACGGAAGATGTCCTTCTGTGCTTTCCGTGACTTCCGTGGTTAAAATGTCTTTCATCGTTTGTTGTGTGCGTCAGATCATGGCCGTTACTTGGTATCAGATTTTTGTTGGAGAAAAGCGAAAACTGCCTTTCAGGTGCGGGACACCTTGGGCCTTGTCCCGCAGTTCAAACCGGGCATTTGTTCCCGAAAAAGTGTATCCCAGGGTGATTCGAGCCGGCATGAAAATCGGCAGTTTCAAATTTCCGTCCATACCCGTGAGTGCTGGATAACCCGCAGCCTTTTCAAGACTTGCGCCGGCCCGGGCCATGCTCCAGATGCCGTGGGCAATGGGCTGTTTAAAGCCCATGGGCAGGGCTGTCCATGTATAAAGATGATGGGGGTTGAAATCCCGGGATACGGCGGCATAGCGCCGGCCGGTGTTGGCCGACACATCAATGATTTCCTTTGCGGGCAGGTGTATGTCCCGGGACGGTTGATTTTTTCCCTTTGGTTTCCGGGCGTTTGACCGGGTGAGATAGGTGGCAATGCCATGCCATACCAACTCTTTTTCATCTGATTGTGCAAACGCCTTTTTTTCAGCATGATCACCGGCTACGGCCGCTTCCATAAGAAACCGGGAGACAATGCCTTTTTCCGTCCGGGTCATATCCAGAATCCGGCAGTAAAGATCCAGTTTCAGCCCAGGTGACACAGCCTGTGTCAGTTCAAAAGACTGGCCGGTCTGGATCAGTCCCATGGGGCTGATGGGAAAATATGAAGATGATATGAACCGCGACATTATGCTGATGAACAGGGACTGAATATACGCTGCCGGCACACCTGATCTGTTTGTATCGTATCCGCACACCTGCTTGAACCTGTTTACCCGATCTATATCAATGGCGACTCCGGGATACACCATGCAGATTTTTTTAAGCACCGCATCTTTGGCCAGGGTTGTGGGACGAACCATGGACAGGCTTATCAGTTTCATAAATACTTTAGGGATTGGGAGCGGGGTATCCATGACAACCACCCGGTCCCGGCCTGCAGGCAAAAACACGGTATTCAGGGGCATGACGTTCATATCCTGTTTGACGTTAAAGACTCCCCGGCATCCTATCACGTCCGGCAGGCTTGTCAATATACTGGTTCAGGCGCTAAAAAGTCGGGTTTCGGCTGGATTAAAAATTGTATTTTTTTTATGAGCGCCTAACTTTAACATTGACCCGGCATGGTTAAGGGTATAGAAGCAGACCGGTGGTTCAAAATGAGCATGTCAAATCCAAGGAGACTTCATGGAAACCAGCATCAAAAATTCAGTTTCACCAGGTACTTATATCATTAAGCAAGCCAAACTCGTTAACCTTAACCCAAGTCTTTTGTATGAAGCGGTCATTGATCTCTCCGCCCAGGGATTGATCACTGCCGACTGCATTAACCGGGCAGCCGGTATCCTGTTGTATGATTTGGGCCTGCATCCCTATTTTTTTGAAACCATTACCAAGGATTTATTAACCAATATATTGTCCTCCATTGCCAAAGGGCTCAGGGTCAGAGACGACTGTGTTGATCTGTTTCCCTGGGTGGCGGATATTGATTTTTCTCTTTGGGAAAACAAGCATGCCCCGCGGGTGCGTATTGCCACCGCCGAAACCCGGCATGCCATGGAATCCATGCTGGACAGCCAGTTGGTGGGGCACCGCAGGGAATACTATTATAATCCGGAAAAAGAGTACTACACCTATGTGTTCTGGGCCGAAACCGTTCTAGATATGCCGGCCGATAAGCTGTCCGGATCTCGTTTCCTTTTTGACCTGGACAGAAAATATGACCAGACCCCCCGACTAACCCGCAACCGTTACGAAATGTTTCTGGAAACCGTGGAAAGTGAGGTGACCCCGGTAATCGAGATGTTTCCCCTGGCCGATACGGCCGAAACCCGGTTCATGTTTAATTCTGATTTTGAAAAGCCCCAGATGGCGTTGTTGCGCAGGTTATTTTCAGACCATGGCCTGACCATCACCCGGGCATACTGGGAGCCCTACCGCACCAAAGCAGGGGTGCCCTCGTCCATCTGCTCTCTTTATGTTACCGGCGATTTGTCCGGAAGCCTGGAAGAGGTGATTATTGATGATCTGCGGGCATTTTTAAGTTTCAGGGTTTCAGAAATCATTCGCCTTTACGTGGATGGGCGCTTAAGTTTCAGGCAGATGCTTTTTGCCGGAAATGCCGTGGATTTTACCCATATGTTTATTTATAAGGAACGGGGTACGCACGGTGACAAAGAGATCATGGACAGCCTGGAAAATGCCGATCACAAGGCGGCCTTTGCGTCCAGGGTTCACGAATCCAACAAGTTTACCTATGTGTCACGCAAAATTATGGAGACCGTCTGCGCCCATCCTGACCTGGTGAAGTTGCTGTTTAAGCTGTTTGACGACAGGTTCAATCCTGCAGGTCCCTGTGATTGCGATGAGGAAAAATTGAACAGTGCCCGGGCCGGGTTTGAGCAGACCCTGGCTGTGAGATTCATGGACAACCCCTTGGGTCGGGATATTTTTTCTTTCATGTTTAAATTTATCTGCGCCACACTTAAAACCAATTTTTATAAATCAAAGAAGCGCTCCTTTGCGTTCAGGATGGACAACCGGATTCTGGATCCCCTGGTCTTTGAGCAGTTTGTGTTCGGTGTTTTTTATGTTAACGGCCATTATGCCGGCGGCACCCATCTTAGGGCTGATGACATTGCCAGGGGCGGACTTCGCATGATCCGGGTTACCCCGGGCAATCATGCCCTGGAGCTGGACAATGCCGTGATGCTCAATTATGCGTTAGGGCCCAAGGCCCAGCGCCTGAAACACAAGGATATCTGCGAAAGCGGATCCAAAGGGGTGGTGGTTCCCCATCCCTTGTATGCCTCCTACAGCATGCAGGCCCTGTATGATTACACCGACGGCATCATGGATCTTATGCTGCCTGATGTTGACGTGGTGGATCTTTATAAAAAACCGGAGATGATCTTCTTTGGTCCGGATGAAGGCACCGCACCATTGATGGATAAGGTGGCGCTGCGGGCAAAGGACCGGGGATATGATTACTGGCGCACCATTACCACGGGTAAAAGTTTCGGCATCCCCCATGACACCTATGGCATCCTTGACAACGGAGACGTGTTCGGGTTGCTGGCCCATGACGAAGATTCAACGGAACTTGCCGTTAACGGAAAAACCGAAATGATTGCCTCGGACATGGGTGATATCTGGCAGCGTATCGGCAACAGGATTACGGTCAGCGGCATGACCACCACCTCGGTCATGGGGGCTTTTCGTACCATGATAGATCACTACGGGGTCCAAGAGGCGGAGTTAAATCTGATGATGACCGGCGGTCCGGACGGTGACCTGGGTGCCAATGAGATTCAGTGTTACAAAGGCAAAATTTGCCTGATTATTGACGGCGGATCTATTTTATTTGATCCGGACGGTCTGGACCGGCAGGCATTGACGCAAATCGCTTTCATGCGCCATACCGCTCCCAGGGTAAATTCTTTGGGGTTTCCTGCGGAAAAGCTTGGGCCCAAAGGCTTTATGGTGCCCCTGAAAGGTAAGGATATTACCCTGCCCGACGGCACCCTGGTGGCGGACGGGGCCGTATTCCATCGAAATTTTTTGACGGATCCGGCTAACCGTAAATATATTGAACAGGCAAATATTCAGGCTTTTATTCCCTGTGGCGGGTTCAAGGATACCATCAAACGGGACAATGTCCGGGCCTTTACCGAAAATTTTGCCGAGTTAAGATTCATCGTGGAAGGGGCCAATGTCTTTTTTGACGATGCCGCCCGGCGCTTTATTGCCTCATCCACGGGTATCAAACAGATAAAAGATAGCTCTGCTAATAAAGGCGGGGTGTTCTCCTCTGCCGTGGCCGAGGTGCTTACTGCGTTTTTGCTGGAAGATGATTACGAAGAGCGCCTCCTGGAACATGTGGAGACCCGTTGGGCGTTAATCCGGGATATCATGGATCTTGTGGCCGCCTATGCACAGGCTGAAACCTCCATGCTCATCCGTATCCACGAATCAGATCCCAGCGTGCCGCTGTTTGTTCTGTCCGAGAAGACCAGCGAAGAGATTTTCGCTTTTCAAAGGGTGGTGGCCGATAATATCGATGAGATTGCGAGCGATGAAGATTTTTTATGGAAGGTGCTCAAAACCTATATCCCCAAAGTACTGGCCCAAGGTATGGGCAAAGATGCCGTTTTGCAGATCATGAATGCGGAAAAGCTCAAATCTTACCGAAATGCGATCATTACTAAAAAAATTGCTTCCATGGCATTCTATCGCCATGGTACAAATTGGGAAGCATATGTTCAAAAGGCAGTTGGCGATTTTGCAGGTGCCATGGCGGATCTTTTCAACGACGGAAAATAATTATTGTTTGAAAGCAAAGTTACCCATCTATGGTGTTGCACATGGGTAACTTTGCGGGCATACGCCCCGTTTACTAATCGTCCAAACAATAGTGTTCCGTTCAGACACTAGTTACCCTTAAAACAGGAGGCGATGTATATGGGAACCATAATGGATATTGTCAGCGGTAGAGACCCCTATGAAAAAGAGTTTCACCAGGCGGTTTTCGAGGTGATGGGATCCGTAAAACCGGTGCTTGATAAAAATCCGGAATACCGGCATGCAGGCATCATGGAGCGCATTGTGGAGCCTGATCGTGTGATTCAGTTCCGGGTGCCCTGGGTGGATGACCAGGCGCAGGTGCAGGTGAACAGAGGGTTTCGCATTCAGATGAATTCCGCCATCGGTCCTTACAAGGGGGGCTTAAGATTTCATCCGTCCGTGAATCTGTCCATTTTGAAATTCCTTGCCTTTGAGCAGGTTTTTAAAAATGCTTTGACCACGCTTCCCATGGGCGGCGGCAAAGGCGGGTCCGACTTTGACCCCAAGGGGAAATCCGATTTTGAGGTGATGCGCTTTTGTCAGAGTTTTATGACGGAATTGTTTCGCCATATCGGACATAACACGGATGTGCCGGCAGGTGATATCGGGGTGGGTGCCCGGGAGATCGGCTATCTTTTCGGCATGTATAAAAAATTACAAAATGAGTTCTCGGGTGTACTTACCGGCAAGGCACTGAACTGGGGCGGTTCGCTGATCCGGCCAGAGGCCACAGGCTACGGCTCTGTTTTTTTTGCCGATGAGATGCTGGGCACCCGCAATGACAGTTTGAAAAATAAAGTCTGCCTGGTGTCTGGTGCAGGTAACGTGGCCCAGTATACCACGCAAAAGATCAACCAGCTGGGTGGGAAGGTGGTGACCCTGTCCGATTCCACGGGCTATATCTATGACGAGGAAGGGATCGATGAAAGTCGCCTGCAATGGGTGATGTATCTTAAAAATGTTAAGCGGGCACGTATCAAGGAGTACATTGAAAAATACCCCAAGGCCCAGTACACGGCCATTGATGCGACCCAGGACCACAATCCGCTGTGGAATCATAAAGCCGATTGCGCATTTCCTTCGGCCACCCAGAATGAGATCAATGTAAAGGATGCCCGGAATTTGGTGAACAACGGGGTGTACCTTGTGTGCGAGGGGGCCAATATGCCCTCAACCCCCGAGGCCATTGACATCTTCTTGGATAACAAGTTGCTTTATGCGCCGGGCAAGGCATCCAATGCCGGCGGGGTGGCTGTATCCGGCCTTGAGATGTCCCAGAACTCCATGCGCATTAAATGGTCCAGAGATGAGGTTGAAGCCAAGCTTAAAGGCATCATGCAAAGCATCCACCACGCCTGTCTGGATGCAGCTGAAGAGTACGGGACCCCCGGCAATTACATGAACGGAGCCAATATCGCTGGGTTTGTCAAAGTCGCGGACGCCATGATGGATCAGGGTATTGTTTGATTCCGATTTTGAACGGCTCTTTATTTGAGCCGTTCAAACACGATTTAAAACAAATTTTTGTTCCGGCCGGATTGCGTCATAGGCCGGGAAAAAAAGCGTGAATGTCGTTCCTCTGTCTAACTGACTATGGACATCTATAAACCCTCTATGTCTTTTGATAATCCCATGGACAACCGCTAACCCTATGCCGGTTCCCTTGCCCAATGGTTTTGTTGTATAATATGGTTCAAACACGCGTTCGCGGGTCTTTTCGTCCATTCCAATGCCATTGTCCTCAACAATTAATTTTGCATATTTGCCCGGGCTTAACGAGGGATGGGGACCGGCAAAACGGTCTTCTATAATTTCATTGCGCAGCGTCACTGTCAGAACTCCTCCCTTCTCGGACATGGCATCAATGGCATTCCCACATAAATTGATAATCACCTGGTTGATCTGGGTCCCGTTGCCGAAAACAGGGAAGATGTTTTCTGAGATGTTTTGTTTAATCAGGATATTGGCCGGTGCTGATGATTGAATCAGCTTCATGGCCCCTTGCACTGTAGATTTTATGTCAGTGCGCTGTAGGGCGGGGCTGTCCTGCCTGCTGAAGGTTAAAAGCTGTTTTACAACATCTCTGCCCCGTATACCGGCGTCCTCTATTCTCCTGGCGCGCCGCCGGGCCGGACTTAATTCTGACAGCTCGCGCATATTCATTTCATTATTACCAAGAATGATTGTAAGTATGTTGTTGAACTCATGGGCAATGCCACCGGCAAGACTGCCGATGGATTCCATTTTTTGTGACTGGATCAGCTGCTCCTGCAGCTTTCGTTTTTCAGAAAGATCGTCACCGCAACAAAGCACGCCGACAAGTTTTCCGTGGGCATCCTTGACTGTGTTCGTATGCCAGGCAATATATTTTATTTCCCCGTTTGAGGCGATGATTTTATTTTCGTAATACTCCGGGCCGCTGGTATTGCCGGTAATCATCTTTTTGAACGCATTTTTGGCATCATATTGCGCGGATTTAGTCACAAACATGTCAAACCAGTTTTGGCCGATAATATCTTCTTTGATGCATTGCAATATGGTGCAGGCCTTTTCATTGACCATATTGACTTTACCGTCAACATCAAGGCTTACGAACATGACTGTTGCCACTTGCAGATATTGTTCAGCTTTTTGTTTTTGTTTTGCAATTTCTTTTTGGGCCTGCTTGCGCTCTTTAACCTCTGCGGCCAATTTTCGGTTAAATAAAAATAAAATTCCACTGCCGACGGCAAATAAAGCGATGAAGCCCATTGCACCAAAGAAAATTTGTTTGAACTGTTGATAGTCCAGTGTTTGTTGGGGAGTATATAGAAATCCATCCAGTGAAAAATCGGCCTCAATCAACCCCAGCTTCTCGTATGTTTGCTTGATGTGTTGCCAGCGGCCCGGATTCATGTGTCCGATTTCAATAAGATCGGGCATCATTATTTTCCTGATTTCCCGGGCTTCATACTCAAGATGCGCTTTTGTTTTATTTACCTTGTACTGTCCTGAAAGTAAGTCAATAATCTCCTGGGGATGATCCATGGCATATTCCCAACCCCCCAGTGAGGCGAGAAGAAATTTTTGCACCCGTTCGGGATGATGTTTAATTTCTTTTTCCGAGGTAAACAGACAATCGCTGTAAAAGTCCACACCATAGGCCATGGGAGAAATGACCAGAGGGGCCACACCTTTTTGCTGCATTTGCCAGGGCTCGTTGGTTACATAGGCACTGACTGCGTGGGTCCGCTGTTTGATAAGATCTTCAATATTATAGGATTGATCAAGCCGCTGGTATTGATCAGAAGATATGCCTTCGTTCAAAAACGCCACCAGAATATCTGCGTCTTTATACCCTGGAAGCAACATGACTTTTTTATCGATAAGTCCTTGAATGTTAATGATACCCGAGTCTTTTCTGACCAAAAGAATAGAGGGTGAATGTTGAAAAATAGGGGCAAGTACGACAAACGGATCTCCGTGTTTACGGTGCAAAAGCAGTTCGGCGCCGGCAACACCATACTGAACACGGCCACCGAGGACTTCTTCTTTGGCAAATTTACCGACACCGCCTTCAACGAGGGTAACCTCAAGGCCGACCCGACGGTAATAGCCTTTATGAAGCGCTGCATAGTATCCGGCAAACTGGAATTGGTGTTTCCATGCCAACTGCAAGGCCACTTTGTTTGACGCATCGGCCCCATTACAGCTAAGAATCAACACCAATGTGATGAGGGTGTAAAGAATGGCGCTCTGGGGTAATTGCAAAAGTCGCATAAATTTTTGAATTACTTTTTTGCTTTCGTTGTGGCTGAGCCTGGGTGGTGACGGGTCAGGTCAGCCCCTGGCCATGGCTAATATCCGGGAGAATCGTTCATACTCGAATTGTTCATGATATCCCAATGGTTATTTTTTGTCCAAAAAATATTTAACGCTGTCTATCCGGCCATCATGAATCCAGCGCCTGTCGGCAGGCAAAGGCAAAATCTTCCGGATAGCATCCTCCGATAAAACGCATCTGGGCTTCGGAAAATGTACCGGGCGCATAAGGAAGACGCGGAATAAATGAGTAGACAATATGCTGGCCGGGGACCGGGCTTTTAAACCGGCCTGAAAATTCGACACTGGTAACCATCTGGGCACCCAAGGCCTCCTGGGCCTGGATGGCGATGCGGATGCCGGTGTCCAGGGCATTACGGGTTGCGGTGTCTGCCGCAAGCACATGGGGGCAAGGGGCTTTGGTCATGAGCATCAGTTCCCATTCGCTGACCTGGGCCTTGGGGGCAAACAGCATGACCTTTTCATTTTCCCATACCACCAGGTCGTTGGGGCCGTCCGGGTTCATGTCCGTCCGTTGATTGTTTTCAACAGCTTTGATAAAGGCTGAAAAAAAATTTGTGCCGTGGGCTGCTTTGTAATCCTGGATAAAGTCGCTTATCAAGTCGCCACAGGCAAAGCAAGGGTAGGGAGTGCCGTTATTGTCCGGAATGCTTTCCGGGATCATGGCGTTTTGCTGGTGGATCATTTGGTGGGAGGCGTGCAGTCTGTGGCCGGATTGGGCAAATCCGAATCCGAAATTCCATCCCCATAACGCGCCTGTGAAAAATGGCGAATCGTTGTCCAATGAGCTGTGGTCACTTGATGACAGGGCCTCCAGAGCTTTTATGCGCAATGCCTCAAGTTCATCCGGGGACAGGGCGCGGCCTGTTGCCGGCAGCGTTATGCCAAGCATCTGGGCAAGACGTACATAGATGCGCTGGTAATACAGATGCCGGATACCTGACATGTCAGACGGGGTCAGGTCATTGGCCCGGTAACGGATTTGGTCATTGGCCATATTACTGGCATAATGTCCCCAGGGGATATATGAGTTGGCCCGCATATATTCAAAAACATGCGTGTCCTCCCGGCTTTCCCCCACAATGGGGCTGTTCCCCTGTATGCCGGGTTTAAGTACCATGACCTCTTTATAGGCATCGGGAAGAGCGGGGTTGTTGCCCAGTACATCATAAAGGTCGTGGTCGTGGACGATCGGGAAGTGTCTGCCTTGATCTGTTTTTTTAAAGGCAACACCTGTGGGCGGATGGTCTTTGCCGTTATCAAACACAAAGTCGCAGGCACAACCTGCAAGGACACATAGTTCCGCCGGATCTGTGGATGCCTGTGCCAGGGCCAGTTTCAGGGGGCGGGGAAGCCGTTCCAATACCTGGCGAACTGAGCTTTTGGGTACGTCCTCGTCCTTTTGCCATTGTTCCAGGCAAGCGGTCAATGAACAGTCGGGACGCAAGGCAAGTCCTATGGTATCCGGCCGTTCTGCCTTGCGGTCCGCCCAGGCTGAATTGATAAAGGTGCTTCCCCTGAAAGGAAATGCATTGGCGATTTCATAGATCCGGTCTGCTGCGTTCACGCGAACCTGTCCCTGGGGAAAATTGGACTGATTTTCCACGGGCTTGCCGTCGGGCAGCCGGCCAAGTACCTCTTTAATGGTATTATGCCTGAAATTATCCACAGCAAATTTGGGCGCGTGGATTCCCACCACAAACTGTCCCTGGGGGCTGACACAGGTCCTGGGCAATTTCATCTACATCTCCGGGGCTGCCGAAGGCACCAGGCACAGAAACGCAAGGTGTCCATCCGAGTTGTTTTTGATTTGGTGGTCAACATTGGGGGGAATATAGACCGCAGTCCCCGGGGAAACACTATGCCATTGATCCCCAAGGAGTACCTCGCCTTTGCCTTCAACCACATAAATTTCATGCTCCCAGTCATGGGTATGTCGGGGCGCATAACCGCCGGGTTCAACGTCAAATCTTCTCATGCAAAAATTTGGCGCCCCGTCGCCCTTGCCGATGAGTACCCGGCCTGTGACATGTTTGACCAAGTCGTTGTTTATCTGTGTACCCTGGATATCCGTGTAATGGGTTGCTTTCATTTTATCTCCTTTGAAACGCCCCTGTCCGGCCGTTTCGGTTAAGTATTGGTGTCTGAAATTAAGAATCCGGGTCTGAATTGTCAATGCCTGTTTCGGCAATGGATGGGTTATCGGGCGCACTGGCCGGATTGGACAGGTTTTGAACCAGCTGATCTGTTTGACTTTTTAATCGTGCCACGTCCTTGTCGGAAATGGGCTGGGGTCCGAAACGCAGCTGTTTATGAATGCGGATAATGGTAATAAGTGATGGGATATCCTGCCGGGAGAAGGCCTTTTCTTTGATGCGAATGAAGAATTGTTCATAGGTTTCATGGGGTTTTCTTGAAAACCCGGAACGGATAAGTTCCGCTTCAAGTTTTCTGATATAAAAGTCAGGGGTATCCGTCATGGGGCCTGACGGACTATTGTTCCCGGTACGACTGTGGCTTTTCTTCTTTTTTTTCTCTTTTTTGAGCAAACGTCTGATAATCAGGATACCCAGGGGCACCAGAAGCCACAGCAATTTTTTTTGGTTTTCCGGATTGCCCCAGCGCAGCAGGGCCAAACCGTATCCCATCAGGGAAAACAGGTCCGGAATTGCGGTTTGCAGGAAATGGCTTTTTTCTTCAGCGGCCCATGAGGGCGGGGTTGTATCAAAAAAAATCCATTGGCCGTTGACAAAAACTTCGGTCCAGGCGTGGGCATGTTTTGAGCGCACAACGATTTTGTCTTCCATCACGCTTTTTTCAAAAGCCATATACCCGACTACATATCTTGCGGGGATGCCGGCGGCACGAAGAAGCAATACTGTCGCTGTTGCAAAATATTCGCAGTGTCCTGCCCGGGTCCGGGTCATAAATTCCGTGATGGGAGATGTTGTATTACCTGTTTTAAGATCAAGGGTGTAGCTGAAATTTGCCAGGAAATATTTTTTGATTTCGGGCAATATCTCTGTTTGAATTGATTTATCCGGCCCAAGCCCGAGTTCAACCGCCAGGGTTTGGAACAATGCCTTTTCCCGATCCGGGATGAGCAGGTCAAGTTTGTCCGGCGGCCGGATCTTGGTGCCGGGATCGCCATACCGGACATCATAGATCATAAAGCCCGGGGCATCATTTTCCACAAATGTGCCAAGTCCGTTTGTGGTGACATCGGAAATGGTACTGCCGTTGATTTCAAGTGCGTTTTCAGGGGCTCTTAAAACCCCTTTGGCCTTTTTCATCCGGGTCAGGATGGTCAGCGTTGGCCAAGGCGGCTTGGGGTGCCCCGTTTGCTGTTTTTCTGTTTTCCGATAGTTTGAAACAGATTGTCTGCCCACGATAACCCCCCCGCTCTCGGATAGGGGTACTGGTTCAAATTTGTTTTGGGTTGCGGTCCAGACGCTGCCTGACAGAAAAGTATACGCGGCCTCTTTTAGAAGATAGGTGCCCCCATGATCCTTTTCAGGCGGGATGACTCTGAAAACAATTTTGTTGGAAGGCTTGAGCCGTCCAATGCGTCCTAAAGCCGTTGTTCCCCTGATGGGGTCGGCGCTGTCGTGAAACATCCTGTGCCAGGCCCGCCGGAACATAACCTTCTGGGCATGATGACATCCTTCTTGCAGGAAAAATCCCATGATCGCGGCAACAATAACGGCTGAACCCCATATCCGGATATCTGCTCCCCTGGTACGCTGGAAAAAGAGTACAACAGCAATAATACCAAGGGCAACAGGGTAATAGGGGAACAGGCTGCTGTTTACTGACGCCGCAGAGACCAGGCAGATGATGATAAACCCAAAACTTAGATTTATTCTGATTGCTTTGGTTGCCCTTATAATTTTTTTTTTGAACAGATAGAGGGAACGCACATCAAAGTCCCCTGCTGCACTGTATTCTTGAACAGCTATCAAAGGAAAGGTGAAAACAGGGAGGTAACGCAATATGTTCACTAAAGCCGTTTCGATCTCCATTGAAACAAAATAAATAATGGTACCGGCAAGGCAGACCACACAGCTGTCGCTGATCTTATTCACCTGGTCTAAAGAGGGATCCCATCGTACCTTGATGACTCGGGAAAACTCGATAATAATGCCCATAACACAGGCCGGAATCAAATATCCGGTCTGGTGCCCCCAGAAAATAAGGGCTGCAGCCATGGTCAGGGGAACGGTCTTCATGGGCGTTGTCCTGCTTTGCTCAAACCGACTTCAATATTGTTGGGATCAATCAGATAAACAGGACTGCCGGGGGCAGGTTCATGTTCTCCAGCCACAAGAAAGGCGGTTGTGGTGATGCCGTTCGCTCTCAAGTTGTTGAGAAAGTCTAAGCGTTCATTGTCCAGGCAGGTGAATATTAATATGCAGCCGCTTAAAAGCTGTTTGTACTTGAGTACGGCTTGGGAGACCTGTGCAAAGTCTTTGTCTTTTGTGGATTGTATCAATGCAAGGATTTCTAAAAATTTTGTGTTGCCCAAAAGCCCCCTGCCTGACGCATAATGATAGACCCGGTTGCCTGCAAAGAAAAGATCCAGCAAGGACTCGCCCGTGACAAGGTTTGCCGCGTAGGAGGCGGCGATACTTACGGCCACCTCAAATGCCTGGGTTGCGTCTTCGGGTGCATGGGTGTCCAGGATCAGGGCATGCCTGACAAAATGTTCATCCCGGTTTTCCCGGATAATGAGTTTTCCTGTTTTGGCAAGGCTTTTCCAATGGATCAGGCGCATGGGGTCACCAGGTCTGTATTCCCTTAATGAGATGAATTCATCGGAGTTGCCCACCTTTGATGTCAGGGCAATGCCGCCGGTATGGTGTTTTCTGAACCCGGGCAGTTCCAGTTCCGGGACACGATAGCGCCGGGGCAGAACAAGGAGCCTGGCTTCACAGGTAGTATGATAAAAGGCGCGCATGAACCCTAGGGGCTCTTTTTTAAGAAAGGTGAATCCTTTTAAATAAATATACCCCCGGTTCAACGGCGTCAGTTCCGTCCGGATGGACACCTGGCTTGCTGGAGGAACAACCGGCACCTGGCTGGTTGCGAGAACAGCGTTCTGTTTTTGTTGGGTCAGCCAGTTCCAGCGGTGTACTTTAAGCTTTCTGTCCCAGGGATTTCGCAAATGCTCATGGGGCTCCCTGGTATTGGCAAACGCTTGCAGGGAGGGCGTCGCGTTGCTGAAGCGCTCCCGGATTTCAAATCCTTTTTTAAGGCGGCCTGTCTTGTTTTCAACAAGGATGGTATAGCTGACAAGGGTACCTGCGGTGCCGTATTCCGGCAGAATCCGTTTGGCCCAAAGCCCTTTTGGGGATCTAAAAGATAGCGCGGCAGAAACAGTAAACACAGAGAGTAACAGTGAGAACAGCTGGTAAACCGTGCTTCTAAAGGTATCCAGGCCAAGGCAGGCCGTCAGGATCAAGGCATAGATTAAAAAATTACCGGCCATGGAAAATTTGTTTTTTCTCCAGAAACCGAACCTGGCAAAGCGGGCATACGCCTGGTAAAGAAATGTTGTTGATCTCTTTTCCACCCGCTACCCCGGCGCTTTGGTCGCTCTGACGATATCGTGAATGATCCCTGTGCTTGAGTTCCCCGAGAAACTATATTCCGGGTCCAGGACCAGGCGGTGGGCCATCACCGGTATGGCCAGTTCCTGAATATGTTCGGGGGTAACAAAATCACTGCCTGAAAAAAGGGCGTAGGCTTTGGCCGTTTTCATCAGGGTGATGGAGGCCCTGTGCCCGGCACCCAGGGTGATGCCTTTATGGGTCCGGGTTTGCCCCACAAGGTTTACAATATAATATTTGAGTTCCTGGCTGATAAATACATGGTCAGCCGCTTGTTTCATTTCCAGAATTTCCGATTTCGTCACACAGGGGATCACTGTCGTCACCGGATCTTTCGTCTCCTGGTTTGTCAGGATCGTCACCTCGTCGTCGGGTCCCACATAGCCCATGGACAATTTTAAGGCAAAGCGGTCCATCTGGGCTTCGGGCAACGGATAGGTACCCCTGGATTCCACAGGGTTCTGGGTGGCGATGACAAAAAAGAAGTCATTGAGTTTTAAAATTTTGCCGTCAATGCTGACCTGGGATTCGGCCATGGCTTCAAGCAGGGCGGACTGGGTTCTCGGCGATGCCCGGTTGATTTCGTCGGCCAAAAGAATATTGGTAAAGACCGGGCCTTTATGAAGCCTGAATTGCTGTGTTGACGGGTCAAAGATGGAGACGCCGCAGACATCCGAGGGCAATAAATCCGGTGTGAACTGGATTCTTTTAAAGTTTGCATCTGCTGAAAACGCAAGGGCTTTGGCCAGTGTGGTTTTGCCGTTGCCGGGTGCATCTTCAAGCAGGATATGACCGCCTGCGGCAACGCCTGAAAGCAGCATCGTAATGGTATGATCCTGGCCTTTTATAACACGGGTAATGCTTTTAAACAGTTTTGTGTAGGTGTCAAATCCCGTCATGTCTCTCTTTTATTTTTTGGTTTTTCAAGGTAATGGATACTGTGCTGTGACCTGAGCATGCCGGCGGCTTGTTCCGGGGTGATGTCCCGCTGGGGCATGGCCAGTATTTCATAGCCTGCCATCTGTTTTTTTATCCCGTTGGTGTGCAGAAGCGGCGGATAATAGTGAAAATGGAAATGCCAGATGGCACTTGTACCGGTCGGCCCTTTTATAATGGGTTGCTGGTGGATCCCCATGGAATAGGGAAACGATGTTTCAAATAAATTATCATAACAAATTCCCAGTTGCCGGATGATGCCGGCAAGATCCGTCTTCTCTTTTTCATTCATGAAGTTAATGGCCCCCATATGGCGCCGGGGGAGAATCATGGTTTCAAAGGGCCAGATCGCCCAGAAAGGTACCAGGCATACAAAGGAATCGTTGGCAAAAACAATGCGTTTTTCTTCATTGAGTTCCCGTTCAAGGTAGTCGCACAACAGGCAACGGTCATGGTCCTGCATGTAGCACTGCTGCCTAAAGTCCTCTTTTAAAATCAGGTTGGGAATAGAACTGCTGGCCCAGATCTTTCCATGGGGATGGGGACTGCCCATCATTTCGCCCTTGTCTTCAAAAATCTGGATGTAGGCAATATTTTTTTTCTGCCCCAGCGTATTGCATTCATCAAGCCAGACATCAATGACGGCCCGGATTTGATCTTCGGTCATGCGGGCCATGGTCAGATCATGCCGGGGCGTATAACAGATGACCCGGCACAGGCCCGATTCAGGCGCTATTTGGAGCAGGTCGTCCAAAGAAAACTTTCCCATGACCGTATCAGGCAGCAGAACCGAAAAGTCATCGGTGAAGACAAAGGGTTGGGTGTACATTGGGTTGGTTTGACCCGAAGCCCGCCGGTTGCCTGGGCACAGGTCGCATCCGGGATCATACCGGTCGTCTTGCCCGTTCTCAGGGGCTGCCCGCTGTCCGGTCCAGGGGCGGTCCATTCGGTGTGGCGAAACCAGGATCCATTCCCCGGTCAGAAGGTTGAACCGCCTGTGGGTCTGGTTTTCTGGGTTTGGTTTTAATGCGTTGTGTTTTAACATTGCATTCCCTTATAGATTCTTGGGGAAATCTACGATTCATTGCATTTGATTGTATACCTTAGATACCATATAAAATAACCATCTGCTTTACAAATTATTTGGGCTTGTGATTTTTTTTAAAGGTTTAATTGATTAATATGCTTGATAACCCGCATATTTTACGAAGTTTTTATAGCATCATTGCGTCAACACAAATGCTGTGGAAACTTGACTAAGAATAAAAATTAGCATTATAATATCAAAACGATAAAATAGTTCTTACGAAAAAATACGGTTTGTTAAATTTCATTGATTTCCTGAGAAAAAGGCACTTCTATAAAATAGCCATGGAGCAACGGTATTGATATGGAACAGCGTCAAAAAAAACGGTTTGGCACAATTGCTGTTGAAAAAGGGTTTATTTCAAAAGACGATTTAGCTGCCGCTATCCGGATCCAAACAGATGAGAATATTTCAAAAGGGCAGCACAGATTGCTTGGAAGAATTCTTATGGAACAAGGATTGCTGACAAAAGAACAGGTATATCAAGTGCTTGACGCCATGAATAATGAGATGGCTTATATTGTTTCTGTGGTTAGATAATCTTGATTTAGGATATATTGCATAAATAGCGTCTGACCGAAAACCTGGGGATTTTGTCGGGTGCAAGGCGGTTTAAAAGTTTAACCCAACTAAGTCATTGGCAATAGTTACGGTTTTCGGTCGGGCTCTAAATGGAATAAAATCATATGGATGAAAAGATACTATCGCAGTATAAAAATGAAATTAGTGCTTCGTTTCTAGATAATTTAACGGGGTTATATAATCATGGTATTTTTCAGACATTGCTTGAGGAAGAGATCAAACGCGCTCAAAGATATGGGGATCCCTTTTCGTTAGCCTTAATTGATATTGATTCGTTCGCAGCTTATAATAAACAACACTCTCCCACGGCCGGTGACCAGGCTTTAATTGAAATCGCTAATTTAATCCAGGACAATTTGCGTGATCCGGACATTGCATCCCGATTCTCTGAGGACTCTTTTGCTGTTATTCTGCCTAAATGTTCGATCAATGAAGCATATAATGCTCTGGACCGTATTCGAACTTCCATTGAACGATATAAAAATAAATCTTTGACCGTCAGTATAGGCACGGCTTCTTTTCCCATGCAGGCCGGCGGTCGTGATACGCTTATCCAAAAAGCAAATGAGGCCTTAATCCAGGCAAAGTTGAAAGGAAAAAACAGGATTTGCTGTTTGGACGAGGATCAAGAAGATTATACTACAGAAAACAGCAAGGTGTTGATCGTAGACGATGAGCCAAAAAACGTAAAGTTGTTGGATGCCATTTTAAAGCCGTTTAAATATAATGTATTTAAAGCTTATAATGGCGAAGATGCCCTGTCTGTTATCAAATCCGTTGATATTGATCTCGTTCTTCTGGACGTTATGATGCCGGTAATGGATGGGTTTGAAGTGTGCAGAAGGATTAAACAAAATGAAGCCACCCGGCTGATTCCCATCATCATGCTTACGGCGCTTGATGACACAGCGTCGCGTATAGAAGGCATTGAAGCCGGTGTAGACGATTTTATAACCAAGCCGCCCAACAGGATTGAACTCACTGCCAGAATAAAATCGTTGCTTCGGTTCAATGAAATGAATAAAAAATTAACCCATGTGGAAAGCGTCATCATTACCATGGCCAATGCCATTGAAGCAAAAGATGCTTACACTCAGGGTCACATTGAACGGGTTGCTGGCCTATGCGTTGAACTTGGCAAAAGGATAAGGCTTTCGGAGGCACAGCTGGATGCACTGTGGTTAAGCGGCATACTTCATGATATCGGAAAGATCGCAGTCCCTACGAGCATTTTAAATAAGCCCGGCCCCCTTGATGACAGCGAATATGAAGTTATGAAAACCCATGCGGAAGCGGGGTATAAAATTTGTCTTCCTTTGGAAAAAATTTTAGGCGAAGGCTTGGATGCCATTCGGCATCATCATGAAAAACTTGATGGAAGTGGTTACCCTGATGGAATTAAAGGGGATGATATATCGGTTGTCGCAAGGATTTTAAGCATTGTTGATATCTTTGATGCGTTAGATAGTGACCGTCCCTATCGAGAAAGCATGCCAAGAAGCACGATATTTAAAATTTTATATGAAGAGGCCAGCACAGGAAAGCTGGATATAACCATTGTTGATCACTTGGCCGAACTTCTTGAACATAAATAATGGGATATATTCGTCAGTTGTCGTTGGTATTTGCTGAATTACGATTAGATGTGGCTCAAAGGCCCGCTTTTTTGCGAGCATAGGAAATTAGATATGGCAAAAAAAAAAATTTTAGTTGTTGAAGACAACGTATATAACATGAAATTAGTCCGAAGTCTTATTAAGTTAGGCGGATACGATATCATTGAAGCAGAGAGTGCGGAAGATGGCCTGACGTTGCTTAAGGATAATAAACCGGATTTAATACTCATGGATATACAATTGCCTGGGATGGATGGACTGAGTGCGACGCGGCAAATCAAAGCAATCGAAGAACTGAAAGATATCCCGGTGCTTGCACTGACTGCATACGCGATGAAAGGAGATAAAAAACGGGTGATTGAAGCCGGTTGTGCCGGATACATCACCAAGCCTATTGATACAAGGGAATTTATGAACATTATTGAAGGCTATATCCCTGGTTCTCCCCCCGAAACCCCGCAATCTCAAGCCTATTCACACAATGAAGAAAATCAGCCCCCCATAGAAGAGGTTACGTTTTTTAAACATAATATTCTTATCGTGGATGATGATCCCCTGAATGTAAAGTTGTTAAAGGCCAAGCTGACCAGTGATGCTTTTTCAACAATAGAGGCATATAATGGGCAGGAATGTCTTGATATTGTGGGGAAAGAGCCCCCTGATATCATTCTTTTAGACTTGATGATGCCCGGCATTGATGGGTTTGAAGTTACGAAAATTCTAAAAGCAAACGAAAAGACCAAGTCCATTCCAATCATTCATATCACTGCCTTGGACAGCCATGAAGATAAGGCCAAGGCACTGGCAGTTGGTGCGGATGAGTTTTTAAACAAACCCATAAATACAAAAGAATTAATGATGCGGGTTCGTTCTCTTTTGCGCCTTCGGAATTATCAGCAGCAACTTAACACCCGCAAACAATCAGAAATGCATTTTATTACTGAGGACGTAACTAAAGACAATGGCTTTGAAGATATAAAGGCTAAATGCACAATTCTTGTTGCGGATACAAATGAAAAAGATGTGGCGTTTCTTCAAGAAAATCTTCAGCCCTATTGTAGCGAGATTCTGGTTACAGATAGTGGAAAAGATGCCATTGCACTTTCTGAAACCAAACATATTGATATTGTTTTATTGGATATCCCTCTTTCTGATATAAACGGTCATGAAGTTTGTAAGCAGTTGAAACGGATGGATAAAACGCGAAATATCCAAGTCATAACCGTGACATCTCAAGTTGATTTAGAGAGCAAAATAAAGAGCATTGAATACGGCACAGATGATTATTTGGTTAAACCGGTCAACAAACTCGAACTTCAGGCGCGCATCAAATCGTCCATTAAAAAGAAGGCCTATCTGGATATCCTTGTGTCTAAATACGAAACGGCATTCAATACATCCATTACGGATCAGTTGACAGGGTTGTACAATAACGCGTTTTTTAAACATTATGTTCATCTTGAATTACATCGATGCCTTGAGCAGAAACAATATATGGCGTTGATGATGATAGACATTGATAATTTTAAGCAAGTCAATGACACATATGGGCATCAAACGGGTGACCGTGTACTTAAAGCCGTTGCTGATACAATTCGCGCAAATGTTCGGGAGATTGACGTTTGTGCAAGGTATGGCGGAGAGGAGTTTGTGGTTGTATTGCCTTATGCTGACCAATGTAATGGGGCAGGAATTGCTGAAAGAATCAGAACCGCAGTTGAAGAAAAAAAAGATGACTATGGTGTGCCGGGCGGCGTAGGAGACATTACGGTGTCCATCGGCCTATCCGTATGCCCTTCGGATGCCCAACAGGTAACTGAATTGGTTCGGTGTGCAGATATGGCCATGTACGAAGCTAAACATAGGGGCAAAAATCAAACCGTATATACTAAACAACAGGCCAAAACCTAAGTTTGATGGCGTCGTAAAAAGTCTTTGCCTACTGCGTTATGGTGCCCAACCAGACGCTCGACATACGATATGTATGCCTTCACCCCTGGCTGGACACCATGCCTTGTAGGCGAAGATTTTTACTTAGCCATCGGTCGGATTTTTTAGGAGTCCATCAAGTTTTCGGCCCAGAAGATGAATGCAAGAACGTCCGTGTTTGGGCAAAATTGGCTCAGATGCAAGAGGCATAAAAATTTATGGAGGGAATCTAAATGAAATCATTATTTGCAGCAATTCTAACAGCTATTTTCCTTTTTTCCTGTTCGGCGTTTGCCGCTGACAAGGGAACTTTCAGCACAGAGCCGACATTAAATCAAGGGAAAAAATGGAGAATAGGGTATTATGAAGGCGGTGAATATTATGACTATAAAGGATGGTTTATTGCCACTATTGCAGGTTTAATGGACACGGGTTGGATTGAGAAAGCTACAATTCCAATAGATGAAGGTGAATATACTACAGCTGTCTGGAATTGGCTGGCCACTAGTATGAAAAGTGATTATATAGAATTTGTCAAAGACGCGCATTATAGTGCAAAATGGGATGATAAGCTGCGTGCACAAATGACCGAGGAGATCATCGAACGACTCAATAACCAAAAAGATATTGATTTGATGCTTGCCTTCGGCACTTGGGCCGGTAAGGATTTGGCCAACAACCGTCATTCAACGCCGACACTGGTTCTGTCTGCCAGTGATGCTGTGGGGGCAGGGATTATCAAAAGTATTGAAGATTCAGGATTTGATCATGTAAATGCACATGTAGACCCTTCGCTTTATGAACGGCAGATATTGATTTTTCATGATGTCATCAACTTTAAGAAACTGGGTGTCGCCTACGAAAATACGGTAAATGGGAAAAGTTATGCTGCCATTGATACAATTAATAAAATTGCAAAGAAAAAAGGCTTCAAGGTTGTCTCCTGCTTTACCCAAAGCGATATAGCCGATCAAGATGCAGCAGGCGCAAGTGTACTCAAGTGTATGGAAAAATTATGCGGTGAGGTGGATGCCGTGTATGTAACCCAGCAGGGTGGCGTTAATTCTAAGACCATTCCCCAGATCGTGGATATTGCCAATAAAAATCGAATCCCCACATTTTCCCAGTCTGGATCCCAGGAAGTCCAGGCCGGCCTGTTTATGAGTATTTCGAACTCAGGATTTAAGTATGTGGGGCAATTTCATGCAAGTTTGATCGCAAAAGTGTTTAACGGCGCCAAACCCAGGCAGCTTGATCAGGTATTTGAAGGGCCGCCGAAAGTTGCCATTAATTTGAAAACAGCTCAGTTGATTGGTTTTGATCCCCCCATGGTGCTACTGGGTGCCACTGATGAGATTTATAAATAGAAGATTTAAAATATTAAGGGGATATCAATGAAATTTGTGAAAATATTTGGCGCTTTCGTCATTATAATCGCATTGGCCGGTATATCTTACGCAGATAATTTTAAAAAATTTTCAACGTCTTATCAAACGAATCATGGGAAAAAATGGAAAATCGGTTATTTCCAGGGCGGGGATTATGTTAATTATCAAAGTTATCTCAGTTCTACCATACGTGGTCTAATGGATTTGGGATGGATCAAGGAAACTAAGATCCCAGAGATTAAAGGCAATACCCGGTTATTTTGGGAATGGCTTTCAACAAAAGCGCAAAGCGACTATATTGAGTTTCTCAGTGACGCTTATTATACCTGCGACTGGGATAAGAGTACCAGGAAAAAGGTCGCAAATCGATTGATCTCCCGGCTTGCCGACGATGATAACAACATTGATCTGATGATTGCCATGGGGACATGGGCGGGTAAGGATTTATCGAACAATTTACACCACGTAAATACCATTATCATGTCTACCAGTGATCCGGTGGAGTCCGGCATTATAAAAAGCATTCAAGATTCGGGATTTGATCATATCCACGCCAGGATCGATCCATTGCGTTACGAACGCCAGATTATGATTTTTAATGATATGGTTAAATTCAAAACCCTTGGCGTGGCCTATGAAGATTCCATCGCCGGAAGAAGCTATGCCGCGGTTGATGCCATAGAGACGGTGGCTGCGCAAAAAGGCTTTAAGATCGCCAGATGTTTTACCCAAAGTGATATTTCAGATCAGGAACTTATGAATAGAAGTGTAATTAAGTGCTTTTCAGAACTTATTCCCAAGGTGGATGCGATTTATGTCACGGTCCAAGGGGGGGTCAACTCCACAACAATCCCTACGCTGGTAAAAATGACACAGGAGAACCGCATTCCTACGTTTTCTCAATTCGGTTCAACAGAAGTGCAGCAGGGGTTTTTAATGAGCATGTCACGTAAAAACGGTTTTAAATCAGCAGGAAGATATTTTGCTGCACTGGTTGCACAAATTTTCAATGGAGCCAAACCCAGAGAATTAAATCAGGTTTTTGAGGAAGAACAAAATTTGGCGTTAAACCTTAAAACTGCTGAGCTTATAGGGTTTTATCTATACGCTGATATTATTGCTGCAGCAGATGAAATTTACCGGGATATTAAAGAGCCTGAATAACGGGCATGGGCATGGGTGCTGATAGACTATGTCGGCCCATGGCTGTTATGTAAAGTTTTTCAGACAAGAGGAATTTTGTCCTTAAGCAATGCATTACAACACATTGGGATGTCCTGATGCCATGTACTATCCTGCTCGGTAAAGGGGACGATATCGGGTATGGTTTCGAACAACGAGGCTAGATGTGCCTCTTTAATCGTTAATCGCTTAATTTTAGAGACGTCTTCATTATTAAGGCCGCCTCTGCCGATAATTTCTATGGGGCCTGCAGGGATCAAATTGTTTTCCCCGGCTTTGGTCATTACCGTCTGCATACCGGAAAGATAGCAGCCTGTCGGTATATTTTCAGTCTGATTACATATTTTTTTCATACTTGCTTGTTTATTTAAAACTTTCACAATGGCCTGTTGCATGCAGGGAAGATATTCGCTTTGATAATACCCGCCAATACACCCAATGCCTCTGGCGATAGAAATGCTGGTGTAACATGTAAAAAGCGAGGGCAGCAAACGACCATCTTTAAGCGCATCAATAATGCTTAAAGGATCAAAGGCAAGGGTGTAAACATTATCCCGTTCATCCTTGCCTTTTAACTGTGGTTGACCGGATGCCAGGCCTTCAATTACCATGGGAACCAATTTGTTTTTTAAACCTACGCCCCAGAAAAAATGGGTGCCGCAATTGCCCAAAGCCCTTTTGACATCATTGTTGCTGCAATCTTCTATCAATCTGCGGTGAAGTTTTTTT
The DNA here is from genome assembly GCF_963677125.1 of uncultured Desulfobacter sp. NCBI lineage: Bacteria > Pseudomonadati > Thermodesulfobacteriota > Desulfobacteria > Desulfobacterales > Desulfobacteraceae > Desulfobacter > uncultured Desulfobacter sp. Next base: position 5,165,344 of record NZ_OY781882.1, read on the forward strand.
CCCTGCCAACAGGCCGGTGCGCAATCCAGATTTGATATCAGATCTTGGGTGATATCGGGGTCAAACATCAATTTGTAAATCAAAGATGACGCGTCAGCCAAATCTTTTATCAACAGTCTGGAAGCAATTGCCTCTAGATCCATATAAATCAGGTCCATTGGCACATCAGAAGTTGCAAACATGCGGTTCCACAGTCGATGATTTAAAACAACGGACTGTTCGGAATAACTTTGCCATCCTTGGGAGACGGTTTGGCCATAATCTGTTTCAAGAATATCATGCAGTACATCACCATATTCGGGTAAAAGATCTCCCTGGTTTACCAGTTTGCCGATCCGATTTACTGTCCTTTTAATCTGATCTTTGTCAATGGGGCCAATTAAACTGACATAACTTGTTTTAAATTTGTCAGAGAATATGGGGATTTTTTGCGGCATGACCGCGCAATCGTTTTTAGCTGTGTGATAAAGTAACATGCCCCTGGGAAACGTTAGATTGTTTAGGGGGACATTGGCACAGGCAATCACCGGTATCGTGGATTGGGCAGGATTCATAGACGACAGAATAAGGGAAAAAAGAAACGTGCCCTGTACCGATTGGGCAAAAAAGTCAATGCCGTGATGATTTGCGGTCAGTACAACCGGTGTCCTTGACAGGTCCGTTACTGTTCGCCGGGCAATGGATTCTCCATGAATCGGCAGAAGATAGTCATAGACAATTTCAAAGAAATCATCCTTTTTTTGATAACCATTCCCTATTGGCAAAGGGTAGTTCGCTATGTATTCAGCAATGGGGGTTTCACCATGTTCGGCAATTGTTTTTTTTATAATTGATGAATGCTTGCAAACCAAGTCAAAATAGGCATTCGTTGAAGCCTGCAGCCGCTCATCCTGTTTAGCCGATGAAAAAAACGATTTCATAAAAACCTTTCGTAATACTTTCTATCTTTTATTGTGAATAGAAAAAATAGAAGGGCTGTCATCAGGTAAATTAACCCGAGGTGCGTAATGCTCATTCTGATGTTTTCCGATAAAAACAGCCCGCTGAAAATAATGGGTCCAAGTGCCTGACCCAGGCGACTCACAGCTCTGAATATACCGATGGCCTTGCCTTCGCCAAAGGCATAAGTGACCTTTAAGCGAAGCAGATATGTGCTTTGGGAAGCAATAATAAAGCTGTTTGAAAGCCCGAGTAAAAAGATGGCAAATGTTACGGCGATTAACCCTTCGAAAAAATAAAACATTAGAAAGGCAAAGCTGCCCAGCAGGCAACCCACAAAAATGTAGTTTCTTTTATTGTCAAATCTATCCACAAATTTGGCGATAATTGGTCCTAAATAAACAAGACTAAAACCGTAAATCATCAGTTCTCTGCCGATAGTGCCTTGGGAGGTGCCAAGTCGATTGAGGTAAACCGGACTGAAATAGTGCAGGAAGCCGACCGCGGCAAACGCTGCCGGAAGGCTGCTTAAAAAGATCAAACTCAGAACAATTCTGTTGCTGAAAAATTCAAAGATAACTTTTTTGCCCGGACTGTTTTTGGGGTCAGATTGGGTCTGCGGGTTGGGCTTCTTGTTGTCGGTTGGTCGAATCATCGCTTTTTTCATGAAAATCAGTGGGTAAAGAATGCTTATGTAGAGAATCACGGCACCAATGAAAAAGACCCCGCCATATCCAATTTTTTCTGCCAGTAACGCACCTGTTGCCCCGCCACAAATACTTCCGGCATACAACCCGGATAAAAATTGTGCAAAACCTCGCGCCCTGCTTTTTTGTTTGGTGAACGCAATGACAAAACCTTGGGCCGCCAGCAGCGTAAGGCCGTATCCAATACCCACGAGCCCCCTTGAGATTATAAAATGGATTACGTTTGGCGCAAGCCACGAGTACAGTGTCCCGCTGCCTGCAAGAAATAAACCGACCAGAAAGGGTTCATGCCATCCTCTTCGATCGTTCCAAAATCCACTTAGGAAAATGGCGATACCTACAAAACAAAATTCTATGGAAATCGGCAGGCCCATCACTGCATCCTTGGAGAATTTCCACATGGGTGTATAAATTTTTTCCATGTGCAGAGGGATAAAAGACATGCAAAGATCCATGCCGAAAAGGAACAAGAAGGTCACAGGGCGGATTAATCCAAAATGAACCCCCTTGGTGCTGTTTTGTTGGGATTCCGGCGTATCAATAAAGTGAAAAAGAAATACCAGCAATTCCACAAGGAAAAGTATGGATACCGCAATAACTGTGACGGCATTTAAAATGAGATTAGAGGCTTCCCGTAGGAATTCAGCTTTTGATATCCGGATAGTAACGGTCCCTAAAGATGCGTTATTTTTGTCCGTCAGGGCTATTTCGTGAAGTTTGTTCAAATAATGAATTTTTTTAAGAAAGGCCTTTACCCACGAAACATTTGCAAAAGACAATGTGCTATGGTTTTTCTTGCTCGCTGCAAAAATCCAGTTTTTTTCAGAATCCAGCACAAGAATGGAATCAATAATCGAATACGCATTAACAAGTTCATCAAACCGCCCGTCGGCTTTTACGGAATCTGAGAGAGGCAATCCCGTATTTATGTATTTTTCAATATTGTGTTTAGCAAAATTCAAGGCCATCTCTACCTGGTTTTTAGCGATATCAACATACTGCTTGGACGCCGTATAGGTGTTCAGCCCCGAAAATACGATAATGATGGGCGCAATCACATAAAACATGGACCATGTGATTCTTTTTCTATGAGATTTTAGATCCGCAGGGCAGTTGCGCAAAAGCTTTGCAAGAACCCATAGCAGGGCAACACTGCCTATGAAAAACAAGATTGCACCAATCCAGATTTGCCTTTTAAGATTGATACCGGCGGATGTATGCTCGCCGCCTTTAGTGAAAGAAACAAGAACAGATCCAATCCACTGCTTTTGGAAGTTTTCAATGGGAAGATGGAGAAATAATAGATCTCCTTTTGATATAACCTCGTTTTTTCCTAAGAATGATTCTTTTTCACCCTTTTCATCTGCAAACGCTTCAAGTGGAAAGGGCAGACGGTCCGTCAACGGGTGCTGCTCTGTTGTAAATAGAATATATCCATCCGGGCGGCAAACACGTATTTCAAAATGTGAGACAGACGCCTGGTGTGTTGGGACGTGTTGTTTTTTGCTTTTTATCGTTAATGCATTTAACTGGGATTTAGCCCAGGATAGGCGATCCGTCATGCCCGGAACGTCTGACAGGGGCATGTCGTAGGAGAGTGCCTGCTGGATTTCTCGCCGCAGATCAGTCCCCACAATATGATATTTAAGAGCAAGCGCTTCTTTTGACAGTTTTTCCAGGGTAGTGAAATTAAACAGGGCGTTAAATAATAGGGCGACGATGAGAAGAATAATAGAATGAAATAAAATTTTTTTCCCGGCAGGACTCGACATAAGAGACGGAGGGGGGTGTTTGGTGTTTCCGGCCTTATCTCCGAATTCACCGGGATATTGGCTGTGGGTGCCAAAATTTTCTGTCATGGTTTGCTTGCCGCCCATATTTTATAAATGATTTAACTCAAATTCACCATTAATCAACATAACAGGAAACCCGATTATTCGGCATTCTCCAGTGTCATTTTCATGAATTAGAATTTTAGATTCCGGTTCGTGAAGCCGGCATCGATAGGGCAAAATCGTATTTTCTCCGGATAAGATTTTATTTAACCGTTTAGATATGTACGACACGGCTACCGCCCCGGTTCCACAGGCAAGGGTTTCTTTATATACGCCCCGCTCAAAACAACGATATTCAAGAATTCCTTTCTCTCCAGGTGCAGAGACCGGTCTCGCAAAATTTATGCTCATCCCTGCAGGAAACATATTTTTATAGGTATTATTCAAAGCCAGACCAATTCGATCAACCAGCCAGATACCAAAATCAACACGACGCTCAACAGGCTTTTCCACAGTGGAGGAATAATTTGATCCTGCAAAAAGAACCTCTTCAAAACCGCTCAGGACCCCGTCTTTTTCCGGAAACATAACCATGTGGGGCTCTCCTGTAAAAACAATATAGCCGTTTAGGCTTAACCGGGTCTGATTGGAAAACGGCTCAAGGTCGTGGGCACGAAAGCCAATTTCAAGATCGTCTACTAAAGAGATGGTATCATCATGCAATTTAACAATTTGGGGATTAAACAAGTCCTGTGTGATTTTACGCGGATGCCCCAAATTGGCCCAACTGGACTGTCCATTGCTTTGGGTTCCGATATCAATTATTTTAGGGTGTTTTGTGGGGATTTCCGTGACTATTTTAACGGATTCCAGTTGGTAGGTTTTGAACAAGTAATTGGCGATACACATCAGTCCGTTACCGCAGGAAAACGCCTCTGTGCCATCGGGCTCAAACATTCTGAATATAAAATCGGCTTCATCTAAATCAGGAAGTTTATCCCAATACCCCCTGACCTGATTGATGGACTCAAGCACCTTTTTTGTACATTTTTGAATAACCAAAAAATTGTCCGATCCAATCCCGAAATACATATTGGTGGCAAAGTGGGCAAATCGCCCCTTTTCCGTTTCGTCAAAAATGGGGGCGTTGACTTCATCAACAATTACAAAATTATTGCCGTACGAGGTAAATTTGCTGAAGGGTATTTTTTTCATCTGTTATTTGCCTCTTCATATGAAATTTTCAATTAATTTTGAATTATTATTTGGGGTTAAGCTTGGGTATTGATAAATCAGGTCGGCCCATGACCGTTAGTTAAGGTTGAGAACGTGACCCGTTCAAATTGAAAAGAATTTTAAATCTTGGGTGATAGGAATGATAATCCAAAAAGTACTTCCCTTGCCTTCACCCTCACTTTCAGCCCATATGCGACCGTTATGAAGCTCTACAAGCTGCTTGGTAAGGGCGAGGCCAAGACCTGTTCCCTGAAATTTTCGACTGGCGGAATTTTCCACTTGTTCAAAATGGTCGAAAATTCGTTTAAGATCATCTTGTTTTAATCCTATCCCGGAATCTTTTACACCAATCTCGACAGCATCATTTAGCTTGTTCTCGGAAACCAGCTTTGCAGAGATATGAATCTGGCCGCCTTCAGGCGTAAATTTCACCGCATTTGACAGTAGATTATATATCACTTGCTTAATTTTCCGTTCATCAATTGAGACTGTATCCGGAACGTCGTCGATATCGGTTGTCATTTTAACGCCATGTTTTATTGACTTCTCCTTGACCATTACCAAACTGTTCTGCAGAAGGGATTTAAGATCAACCTCTGATGTTTCCAGTTCCATCTTGCCCGCCTCAACTTTTGAAAGATCAAGGATGTCGTTAATCAAAGAGAGCAAATGTTTACTGCTGGTTAAAACATCGCCGAGATACTCCTCTTGAACGTCATTTAAATCGCCGAAACTTTTGTCAACAACCAGTTCTGTAAACCCAATAATATGATTCAACGGCGTCCGGAGCTCATGGCTCATATTGGCAAGAAATTCGCTTTTGGCCCTGTTGGCATTTTCTGCAGCCATTCTTTCTAGGCGTTCTTTGGCCGATGTTGTTTCGATGGTTTTTAATACATTTTTTTTGATTTCGCCCTTCATAAAAATGAAGGCTTCAGCTAATCGTCCAACTTCATCATTGTAGGCACGGGGTAAATAGTCAATTTTACTTATATGATCGTCTTCTAATTGTGTGAAATCCTGCTGGGGAAGTTCTTTTGCATATTTTGTAAGCAAAATAAGGGGTTTTGATATTTTTGAGACGGTATAAAACGCAGCCACCAGACTGGCCAGAAATATACTGAGAACAATAATGCTTTGTCGTGCAATCAACTCTTTAGCCGGGGCCTGGACTTCATTCACCGGAACCGCGATGAATGTATACCAATCAAATGCTTTAAAAAAAGAGATCTGCGCTTCAAATTCATTGGCATTGGGCCCATTCGCAGGCTTATAACGGAGCACTTCTCCTTTATTGCAGGCGGCCATGAGATCGTCTAAAAGCAAATTGCCGGTATAATGATTAATTGTCTGTTCTAAGTCTTTGTATTGTTTAGCGATGGGGGGAATTAAAATTTTTTTCTCACCGGTAAATATACAGACAAAACCGGATTTATAAATTTTAATATTGGAAAATGTATCATTGAGCCCTTTGATAATATTATCCATTCTAACCTGGCTTTCCTGCTCAATTTGCTCAAAGTTGATGGCCACACCCAATGTCCATTTCCATTCAGGTATAGGAACAAAAAGGCCTTTTTTTTTGGTGTCTTGTTGATCCCACTCTTTTTTTTCTGAAAAGACCGCCCAGTCTCCCTGGGATTTTAACACATCGTATCGCATCGCTTTATTAAGGGCGCGTCGCTTCATATCTTTTATTTTATCCATTGAGGAGCCGATACTTTTCGGATTTGTATGGGATAAAATTACGCCGTTTTCATCGAAGATAAAAAGTTCCTTGTCTTTTAGTTGAACCGTACGCAGCCAATCTAAAGCTCTTTGTTTTGCAAACGCTTCGGAAACTAAGCCGCTTGTGTTTTCTGTGATGAATTTGGCTATAGTCAGCTGGCAGATGGAGGAGATGTCCTGGATTTCTTTATCCAAAATAGAAAAAATTTCTATTTTTTCATTTACTAAGCGGTTGTAGCCTCCTTTTATATTCAAGCCGATTAGATCAAGCATGTTTTTTGTAGACGTCTGCTCTGTCTCTAAAACTGCCTGTCTGACATCTCTGTTGGTATACACAATTATGGTTGCCGCCGTTGCCAGCATAATTATGATGATCAGAGAAAAAATTTTTAACCTTAAAGATGAGAACATGATAAGGGACGACCTCCATATCAGCCGGATTAAATCGTGTTTATTTTTAACGGATTCGCTTAAATCATCAGAGAGTTATTCTTTTTTAGCATTCTAATGCCTGAAAGTCAATAATGCCGGGCATCCCAAATACAATGACCGTATGCGTTGAGCGTGATTATCATTTCGTCCATTTGGGAATTGGGCGCATTGTTCAACGTCACCCCCCCCCCTGCCGTTAGAGGTATTTCGATCAGTAATTATGGTACGATATTTCGGCTTTTTGAAAACAGTACGATGATTTCCATTTTTATTTTTGTTTGAGTGAATTGCAATTTTTCATTCGCATTAAGGAAACAGGCGGTTCATGCAGAAACCGACGCAGAAGGATGCTGCTACGGTCAGACATGTGAAAAGTAAAACAAAGGGCCAACCGAATAGGGAGACCATCATTGGAACAAGGGCGGGTTTGACGGCCCGGTTAACAAGAAAAACGGCGATCAGCGAAGGCGCAACGCCCCGATCCCGCAGATCCTTTAACATTGGATACCAGGCGAATATCGGACCTGATGATAAGATGCCGGCAATTGCGGCAATAAGGGTTTGCTTTGCCCCGGAACCGTTTTGGGTCCGTTTTTCGAACCGGGGCGGGGTTAAGAAAAGATTTAAAAGGATCATAAAACAGAATACCAGCGCAAATGGCAAAAGCAGTTGAGAGAAAAAAACAATACTGACTTGAAAGGCTGCTGCTGCCTTTTCAGGCATTCTCCACCAGAGTATAAGATAGAGGGCCGCTACCCAAAAGAGAAACTGAACCTTGAAAGAACACAAAGATTTAAAAATTTTTGTTCTCCGGCTATGTGATTGTACCATCTGTTACTCCTAAATAGTGCCCGACCGAAAACCGCAAATTTTGCCGATTACGGCGTTGGCCTGAAATTTTAATCCTCGAAATACGCCTTGTATTCCGAAGGTTTTAATTTCAGTCCGCCTTGTACTCAACAAAATTTCCAGGTTTTCGTTCAGACACTAAATAATGCTTGCCATAACCAATGCGATCACCATGGATAGAATGAAGCACAGAGCATTTCGGGCAACAGCAAAACGCTTGCCCAGGGCTGCGCTTTCTGCGGGCATTTGCACAATCCCAACCGTAACCCAACTGCATATCAGGGCAATGACCACACCGATGCCGATGCCCTGGTCAAGCAGTTGTTTTCCAATAATATAACTGTTGGCAGGATTCCCGGTAAAAAAGCTTCCAACCAAGGCTCCTTTAAAGATGCCTTGCAGTGTGCTGCCAAGGAAAAAATCGAACAGAGTGCGATTCGGAATAAAAGTAGTGAGCAAGCCCATCAGAAAGACGACACCTGCGATAACCGGCAGCATGCTGCCGATCTGAATGAGGGCCTGGCGGCAGGCATTGGTCAACGCCTCGCTGGTTGGCAAAAGGGCGGTGCTAAATGCCTGCTTTGGGGGTGTCGTCGAAGCTGCTGTCTTCATTTGTTCAAATTTTTCCAGGGCCTGTGCAGCCTTGCCGGTTATGCCTGTGACCACCTTGATGCCCTGAACCTCCAGGTGCCGTTGGCTGACCGGGCTTAACCAGCCCGTCAAAAAGACATCGCATTTTTCGTTGATGGCCATGGTGATGAACTGTAGGCCTGTGCCCGGTCCAGGTCTCCCAGGCCCTTCAAACCATTGCAGTTTTTCAGATAATGTATCGATCACCAGCAGGTGTGACGCTGTACCCGGTTTGCCACTCACCTGAGCATCAAGGTCTTTTCCAAGGGTCGTAATGGCAATTTTCATTGGCGCTCCCCAGAATTTTAAATAGTGCCTGAACGAAAATCTGGAAATTTTGTTGAGTACAAGGCGGAGGTAAATTAAAACCTTCGTAATACATAGAGTATTTCGAGGATTAAAATTTTCATCCAACGAAGTAATCGGCAAAATTTGCGGTTTTCGGTCGGGCACTAAATACTATATCTGTCCTGAATTGATTGTATCGCATCCGCAGCCGCATCTTTGAGATCTTCATGGGATCAATGTCTCCTGTTGTGCGCCGATCCAGTCCCGGGTATCCAGGGGTGCCGATCTCTCCCAGTGCGTATAAAATATCACCTTGGACAGGGACGTCTTTGGTGCTGAATACATCAATTAAAGTTTTTTCCAGTTCGGTGCACAGCTTTGGTGACTTTTCTGCAAGGGCTTCCACCACCACCATGGCGCCCAGACGCACTGACCAGGTTTCGTGAAGAAGAAGCCCGGAAAATCCTTTGAACAATTGGTTGGATGTGAGCATCCGTTCAGTGATCCACTCTGCCCGGCCGTCCTCCAATATGGTTTTCAAAGCCTTTGTATCCAGGTCCATGCTCTCCTTGTTAAGGATCATGTCCACAATTTCTTCTTGTCCAACAGTCCCGGTCCATCGTGTGTCATCGTTTAGAATTAGGCAGGGGGCGGACATAACCTTGTCTTCCTGGGCTTTTTCCGGAAACAGGGAGCCGTCGATGATGTGAAGATGAATGTTTTCACAGGCGGCTGCAAGGGGGATAAGCTGCTCAACCATCCCCGGGCAATGGGGACATTGCAGGGCAATATAGAGCGTCATGCGGCATGGGGTTTCGATATTGTTCAACGTTTTTAGAAGACCATCATCCAAAGCCGGCTCGTCAAGGGCGTCCAGGCCTTTGAAAAAAGGTGACAGTTCCCGCTCCAGGGGCAGGGCGGAATATAGGATATTGTTTTTCAGGAAAAATCCGGGCAGATCCGCAGCTTGACTTCCGGTTGTCCAGGATATTGAATCTGATATTTCCTGCCATTGGCCGGCAAATGTTTCAAACCTTTTTTGTTCAGCATGTTCTGTTTCTGCAATATCTAAGATCGGACGTCCCAGGGGTGTCCAGCTCATGATCCGTTCTTTTGTCGTGTTGTCCATAATAGTGGCCTCCAGTTGGCTTGGATGGGTTGCCTGAATCATCTGATACTTATCAGAATTCAGGTTTTAAATTAAGGGCAAATCATGTACATAATGACCTGACATTGAATTCGTTCCAGAACGGAAACCTGTGTTTGGACAAAAAGTTGCCCAGATGCAACGCCGCAGATGGGTGACTTTTTGTTCAAACACCAATTAATTATCCACGGACAGGTTCCATGAAATACATAGCTGATCTGCACATCCATTCAAAATATTCCAGAGCCACGGCCAAAAATCTTGACCTGGAGCATATTTACCAAAGTGCACGGGTGAAGGGCATTACCCTGGTCGGCACAGGGGATTTTACCCATCCGGCCTGGATTGAAGAGTTAGAAACCAAACTTGAGCCTGCCGAACCCGGGCTGTTTGCTTTAAAAAAGGACTTATCAAGGCAGATTGACGCTGATGTGCCGGGAACATGCCAAGGCCCTGTGCGCTTCATCCTCCAGGCCGAAATTTCCAATATATATAAAAAGGATGTAAGGGTCCGTAAAAATCACAACCTGATTTATTTGCCGGATTTAGATACGGCAAAAAAGTTTAATGCCCGCCTGGATGCCATCGGCAACATCAAATCCGACGGCCGGCCTATTCTGGGGCTGGATGCAAGGGATCTGCTGGAGATCATGCTGGAGACATCCGACCGGGGTTTTTTTATCCCGGCCCATATCTGGACACCGTGGTTTTCCATGTTCGGGTCCAAATCCGGATTTGATACCATCGAGGAATGCTTCGGTGATTTAAGTTCCCATATATTTGCCTGTGAGACCGGGTTGTCATCAGACCCGCCCATGAACTGGCGGGTAAAAGATTTGGATCGGGTCAGTCTGGTATCCAACTCCGATGCCCATTCCCCGAAATTTCTGGGTCGCAACGCCTCGGTGTTTGATACGGATTTAACCTTTGATGCGGTACGAGATGCCCTTGAAACCCATGACCTTAACGCATACCAGGGCACCCTGGATATGTATCCCCACCAGGGGAAATACCACTATGACGGCCACCGCAAATGCGGGGTGTGTCTCAATCCCGATGAGACCGCAGCGTTAAACGGGATTTGTCCGGAATGCGGGAAACCCTTGACCCTGGGCGTACTCTACCGGGTCCGGGAACTGGCCGACCGACCCGAGGGGTTCAATCCTGAAAACCGGCATCCCTACACCTATGTAGTGCCTTTGGCAGATGTTTTATCCCAGATTTTTGGGGTGGGACCCAATACCAAGAAGGTGAATACCTATTATGACAAGGCGATTAATGCCCTGGGGCCGGAACTTGCTATACTCACACAGCTTTCGTCTGATACCATTGAACGTGCCGGGGTACCTTTACTGGCCCAGGCCATACAAAAGATGAGAGACGGGGATATTCACATTGACCCAGGGTTCGACGGCGAGTATGGAACGGTCAAGATTTTTACCTGGGAGGAAAAAGAGGGTATCCAGGGGGAACAAAGCCTGTTTGCCGATCCTTTGCCCCGTAAAAAGGCGAAAAAAACGGTTGGCGCAACACGTATCCGTAAAAAGCCCCAAAGCAAAGATGTTCAATTGCCCTCACCTGAAAAAAAAGAAACGCCGGAACCCATTGTCCCTAAACATATCCTGGACGGGCTGAACCCGGAGCAGGACAGGGCGGTTAAATCCGAATCAAGGGCTGTGGTGATCCAGGCGGGGCCCGGTACGGGGAAAACCCGTACCCTCACTGCCAGGATCGCCTGGTTGCTCAAGGAAAACAGGGCTGACCCTGAAAATATTCTGGCGTTGACCTTTACAAATAAGGCGGCCGGGGAACTTGCCGACCGGATTGAATCCTTCATACCCCAGGGCGGTCAGCTTGTGACAGCTGCGACCTTTCATGGATTCTGTCTTAACATGCTTAAGCGGCATGCGAATTTTAAACGCGGGCTCATGGAGGATGACCTGCGTTTTGAGGTGCTGAAATTGGCCGTTAAAACCGTGACCGGCGAAAAAAAAGTGCCTAAGAGAACCGTGTCAAAACTGGATGCCTGGATCAGCCGGCAAAAGCAGCAATTAAAGGCGCCTGGTGATGAAAATCAGGAAAATCCTGTAGCGCAGGGCGTTGGCGAATTTGATTCGGTCTGGCCCGAGGTATACGAAACCTATGACCAAATGCTTTACGACCGCGATTTGGCAGATTTTGAAGATTTGATTTTTCTTTGTTTCAGACTTTTTGCCGAGGATGCGGCGTTGCTTGAACAGGTGCGCCAACAGTATCAATTTATTTTTGTGGATGAGTACCAGGACCTGAATCTGGGCCAGTATAAGCTTGTGAAGCTGCTGTCACAAAACAGCCACGTTTTTGTGATTGGCGACCCGGATCAGTCCATCTACGGATTCAGGGGCTCGAACAGCCGGTTTTTCAACCGGTTTGAACAGGACTTTCCCGGGTGCGAACAGATCCGTCTGCGCCAAAATTACCGGTCTACCCAGACCATCCTGGACGCCTCGTTCCAGGTGATAAGTACCGGCGATGACACGGATAATGACCGGCGCAAAATTTATGCAAGCCTTGACGGTACACAAAAGATTTTGATCAATGAAACTGCCAGTGAAAGTGCCGAAGCGGTTGCTGTGGGAAAAATCATTGAAAAAGGGGTCGGGGGGCTCTCTTTTTTGTCCATGGATAAGGGGACAGGCCCGGATTCCGGGTCGGACAGGGAATATGCCTTTTCTGATTTTGCCGTTCTTTACCGCACCCGGCAGCAGGCCCAGGCCTTTGTCCAAGCCTTTGAGAAGGCCGGTATCCCTTTTCAGACCGCAGATCGGGAAAACTGGATCGACATGGCCGGTATAAAAGATCTGCTGACCCTGGTGCGGATTTTTCTTGGCCGGGGCAGTGAAACCGTCCAACAGCAGTTTGCGCAATTTTTACCGATGATTACAGCACTTTCAAGTTCCATAGACACGCCCACGCTGCTTGATACATTGGGCAACTGGCTGGATATCAAGGCCCAGAGTAAAGCCAATGAAACCCTGGCATCGGCATGCCGGCGACTCAACGCCCTGGCAGACCGGTACCCTTCTCCCAATGATCTTCTGGACAATTTAAGGTTGGACCAGGATCCGGATTTTTTGGACAAAACAGTAGAAAAAGTCTCTTTGATGACCGTGCATGCGGCCAAGGGCCTTGAGTTTCCGGTTGTTTTTCTTGCAGGGTGTGAAAATGGTACAATCCCCTTTGCCAGGGATGGGAAAACAGTGGAAGACCCGGATGAGGAGCGCCGCCTTTTCTACGTAGCCATGACCCGGGCAAAGGAGATGCTCTATTTGACATATGCACGAAAAAGACGCATATTCGGCCGGGAGTTGCAAAGAATCCGGTCCTGTTTTATCGATGATATTGAAAAAGAACTGGCCCGGTATGAAAAGAGAACAAAGCAGGTAAAAAGACAAAAATCCAAGGATATTCAAATGGAATTATTTTAAATCCTGCTCAAATTATTAACAATAAAGCATAAGTCAAAAAAAATTAAAATGGAAAGAACACCTTATAGAAAACTGGATTTAGATCATGGTCACTGCCTTGAAATATTTGACGATTCAAGAAAAATCGGGGCAGATGCCTGGGTCGTGATTATGACCGCGATAATGAAAGTCCCTGTGGAAACATCATTGTTCACGTCACAGCCGTTGTCTGATAATGAATTTGATGATATTTTGAATACATTAGGGTCTCCCATTGAATATCGCTACCGGCTTGAACGCAATATGATCATGGATCATGAAAAGGATTCTGTGCTCGAGAATCTGGTAAATACATTTCTCGAAAATACCGGCAAATACGTGGCCAACCCTAAGTTTCCAGAGAAACTTGCATTAAAAGCATACAGGGATCGGGTTGAAAAGGACAAAAAAAAATAAAATTGTAACTATTTCCCTTCTTTGGGGGACATTTGTTTTTTTTATCTGTTTGTATGTGATATGTCCCTGCACCGCCTTGGGCGATATATACCGGTATATTGATGCTGATGGGGTGGTGCATTTTACCAATACCCCCACGGATGCAGGGTATACCCTTTATCTCAAGGAAAAAAAGGCGCACCGGATATTGGCCCGGTCAAGAAAATTTAAGGCCGGGTCTGATGAATACGACAAGATTATTTTCAAAGCGGCCAAGGCCTTTGGTGTGGATCGCGCATTAATCAAGGCCGTGATTCATGCGGAGTCCAGTTTTAATCCCAATGCCGTGTCCACCAAAGGGGCAAGGGGGCTTATGCAGATAATGCCTCAAAACGATGCCTCTTTGGATATTTCCAATCCCTTTGATCCCTCCCAGAATATCATGGGCGGAACCCGGTATCTCAAGCAGATGCTCACTCGGTATAATGAGAAACTTGCCCTGGCCCTTGCGGCCTATAATGCCGGCCCCTCGGCTGTGGATAAATACAACAACATTCCGCCCTATGAAGAAACCCAGACCTATGTACAACGGGTGATGTCTTTGTATTCACGGTATAAAAGCAGTTAGTGTTTGGGCGGAAAATCACCCAAACACAAGTTCGCGTTCAGAGATTGTTTGATCAACCCTTGATCGTTTTTATGAAATCAAGTAGTTTCCCGCGTATTTCGGGCCTGTCAAGGGAAAAGGACAAATTAGCCATTTGAAATCCGGCCTTGTCCCCGCAGTCAAACCGGGTGCCCTTGAATTTATATCCAAAAATCGGTTGTTCGGTTAAAAGGCCTTTCATGGCATCCGTGAGTTGGATTTCACCGCCGGCACCGGTCTGTTTTTTTCCCAGATACTCCCATATTTTGGGGGTAAGGATGTATCGGCCCACAATGGCCAGGTTGGATGGGGCCTCTTCGGGGGTAGGCTTTTCAATCATGTCATTGATTCTTACCATATCCTCTTCCAGAGGGGCCGCATCCAGAATGCCGTATTTATCCGTCTGGTCTTTTTCCACTTCCATGACAGCGGCAATGGATGCGCGGAACCGTTCAAATTTTTCCACCATTTCCGCAAGCACGGGTTTGCCTTGGGTCTGGATCATATCATCGGCCAGAAGTACGGCAAAGGGCTCGTCCCCTACAATGTCCCTGGCGCACCAGATGGCATGACCAAGTCCTAAAGGATCATGCTGCCGGGTATAAACAATGGTGCCGGTTCTGGGAACCAGTTCATGGAGTATCTGCAGCATATCTGTTTTTCCCTTGGTTTTGAGCGTAGTCTCTAATTCATAACTGCGGTCAAAGTGGTCTTCCAAGGCCTTTTTCCCCCGGCCCGTGACAAAGATGATCTGTTCAATGCCGGCGTCAAATGCCTCTTCAACAGCATATTGGATAATGGGCTTGTCTACCACGGTCAACATC
The DNA here is from genome assembly GCF_963677125.1 of uncultured Desulfobacter sp. Taxonomy (NCBI): domain Bacteria; kingdom Pseudomonadati; phylum Thermodesulfobacteriota; class Desulfobacteria; order Desulfobacterales; family Desulfobacteraceae; genus Desulfobacter; species uncultured Desulfobacter sp. The sequence goes on from NZ_OY781882.1 coordinate 5,180,426, forward strand.
TCCTTGGCCATCGCCTTCGTCGCCGGGAGGAACCGGGTGCCAAGGCCTGCCACCGGAAATACCGCTTTTTTTACTTTCATAATGACTCCTTAAGATGCGTGATATTGAAATCTTCCCTGATGTTCGGGGCAGGGCCTGTCGGAACAGACCCGGATATTTAATTGATGTTTGAACGGTTATTTCAATTGAAGTTTTTTATGTTCAAACTACTTTGTTTTTAGATTAGCAGGGGCCGTTGTGTCAAACTCAAAATAACAATCCTGCACGGCTTGCCGAGTCTTTCGCTGTGTCGGCCTGGCTATCCGATTGACATCATTGCCTATTTCCAGTATGGTATCTGCCTTTATATTGCTTGTTATTAATCGATGAGGAAATAGTTAATGAACGCTGAAAATAAGATAGATCAAACACAGGCCCAGGCGGAGATCCCGCCGGAGCAGCTTAGCCTTGAAAGTCGGTTCAAATTCAAATGCCATAAAGGTGTTTCCTGTTTTACCGAATGCTGCAGGGGGATTGATATCATGCTCACCCCCTATGATATTTTAACCATGCGCAAAAAACTGGATATGGATTCGGAAAAATTTCTGGCCATATTTACCACGCCCCAGCTTCTTGAGAAGACGGATATGCCTGTGGTGACCCTCAAACTTCTCGATGATGAGCGTCGCTCCTGTCCATTTGTCGAGGACGAGGACGGGTGCGTAATTTATGAAGATCGGCCGACCACCTGCCGGTATTATCCGCTTGGTGTGGGATCTTTGAGTTATTCCGGAGAGCAGGCTGATGAGGATAAAGATGAGTTTTTTTTCATGATCAAGGAACCCCATTGCAAAGGCTTTGATGAAGACGCGGAGTGGAGTGTAAGAGAATGGCGTGAAGATCAGGGGGTTGATCTGCGAGACGAGGTCAATGAAGGCTGGCTGGATCTCATGGTCCGTAAAAAATCTTTACCGGCGAGCATGCAGCTGTCCGAGCAGGCCAAGCAGATGTTTTTTATGGTATGCTATAATATTGACAAGTTTAAACGGTTTGTTTTTGAATCCTCCTTTCTTACCCGGTACAAAATACCGGAAGAGCGGGTGGCTGAGATTAAAGCGGATGATGTGAAGCTGCTTCAGTTTGGATTTGAATGGCTGAAAAACACTTTTTTTCAAACCGGAGAAGAGATGTTTGATCCCAAAGAGAAAAGCGACGACGCAACAGCCGCTGACAAATAATGTACCATTGAAGGCCGAACATCATGACCGGTAGGAGGCTTTCATATACTTAGTGTCTGAACGAAAATTTACGGTTTTCGGTCGGGCACTATTTAGATTAAACCACGAAGTCCACGAAGAACACGAAGTTTATCTCGTGAATTTTTCGTGGACTTCGTGTTCTTGGTGGTAAGATATTCAATATACCTAATAGTTATACCACAATACTTCATGTGCGGCCGAATCATTCAGGCGGGCGTCAATGTCCAGATTGAAGAAAGAAGCTGCGGGGGCAAGAATTTCAGGATTATCTGCCTGTACTTTTTTTAGGGCGGCAAGCGCCATGTCAAATCCTTTTTGGGTCATTTTCCCCAGAGGCGGACGGCAGGGTCCGCACGGCATGCCAAGGATCTGCATCATGGTCTTCAGGGGCAGCGGATTTCTGGCCCTGCATTTGACGGGTCCGTACTTGCTTTCTTCTTCAGTGGTGATGACCACAAGCTCCAGCAACGGAGACAATGCGGTCTGAAGGGCAAGGGCTTCCTGGGTTTTACCCTGGTTAAGCAGTTCAACCATTTGGGTCATCGCTGCCGGTGCAATATTTGACATGACTGAAATAGCACCGCAGGCCCGGATCGCTTCATCCGACATAACCCGGCAGACCAGGGCATCGTCTCCGGAAAAGATATTGAAATTGTCCCCGCAAAGTTTTCGGGTCATTTTCATGTTGTCCAGATCTCCAGTGGCTTCCTTGACGCTTTTCACATTGGCACAGGTGTCCGCAAGTATGGCAAGATCCTGGGGCAGCATCTGGGCACCGGTTCGTCCCGGTATAATATAAGGAATGATTTCCAGATCCGGATTTTTTTTAGCCACCACCTCGTAATATTCCAACCGAATTTCAAGGGAGGAAGGCCCATTGTAATAGGGGTCTACCAAAAGCACACCGTCCACGCCTTGTTTTGCAGCATGGGATGTTGCGGTTAAGGCTTCATCAGTGTTGTTTGAGCCGGTGCCGGCGATGCACTTGCATTTGCCCTTGGTCTGTTTAGCCGTCAGATCAATAACCAGATTGTGTTCTTCCCATTTAAATGTCGGGCTTTCACCGGTGGTGCCGGTGGCAAGAATACCGGTAATCCGGTTTTCAATCTGAAAATCAATAAGCCCGGACAGGCCGTCCCGGTCAAAATCTCCTGCCGGGGTGAACGGGGTGATGAGTGCTGTGTAGCATCCTTGTTCCATAACTTACAAACTCCTGATGGTTTAGTTGCGCTGTATGCGCGAATAACACGATTTGCCCAAAAAACGTTTTGTCAATTCTTTGCGGGTAGACGCTTTTAAGTTTACCCGAAAAATCTTGACACCCGAATAAAAGAATTTATTATATTAAAATTTTGTTTAAACACAATGATAAAGTAATAAAAGAGCCAAAGGAGACATAAATGGCCGATTCCAACACGCTGCCCAAAAATGCAGACGAGCAGATCGCAAAGCTTAGGCACGCACTGGTCCAAAATGCCGAATGCGGTACAACCCACTATAACCTGGCCGTTGCGCTGATCGGCAAGCAGGAATTTTCGGAGGCGGAAAAGGTGCTTCATGACGCCATTGATTGCAGCCCCACCCTGGCAGAGGCCTATGTCCAGCTCGGCGGAATTTGCCTACAACGCGGGGACATTGAAGGCTGTTTTCGGTTCAATCAGCGTGCCACCAAGGCCCGGGCCGGCTTTGCCGAAGGCTATGCAAATATGGGGTTTGTTTTGCTGCAGCTGGTGGATGGTAAGGATGCCAAGGAAGATGAGGAAAAGGTGGACAAGGCAATTAAGAATTTAAAAAAAGCCATTATCCACAATAAAAATTTTGTCCAGGCATATACCACTTTGGGTACCGCCTATTTTATGAAAGGCCTGGTTGAAGAGGGGATTAAGGCCAATCTTCAGGCTTTGTCCGTGGAACCTAAATTCCCCATTGCCCATAACAACCTGGCCGTGGCCTATCTTCAACTCGAAGATTATAAACGCGCCATTGAGCATTGTGACATCGCCGTGGATTTAGGGTTTGAAGTCAATCCGGCAATGCTGGATGAGCTTGCCCCACACCGGAACGCATAATCCGATCTGTGATGACAGGTTTTTATTGACATGCGCAGTTATAAATTCTATATCAGCTATGTTATTTTGCTTATAGTGTCTGATTTTAAGCGTTTATTTTTTCACTAACGCTTTGAAATGATAGAAAAAAGAATATTGATGGAAAGTTTGGAACAATCTTTTCATTGTTGCATGTAAATCAACTTTTAACGGAGGTAAGTAAATGGCTAAGCATGAAACTCCTTTACTGGACGAGCTGGAAAACGGCCCGTGGCCTAGCTTTGTTTCTGACCTGAAACAGCAAGCAGAAGTCAGAGCCAAAAACGAAAAAGGCGTTGAGTTCCAGATCCCCCAGGATTGTGTAGATGATCTTCTTGGTGTTGTAGAACTCTCTTACAAACATGGACGTACCCACTGGAAACACGGCGGCATCGTTGGCGTATTCGGTTACGGCGGCGGCGTTATCGGTCGTTACTGCGATCAGCCCAATCTGTTCCCCGGTGTTGAACATTTTCATACCATGCGTGTAAACCAGCCCTGCGGTAAATACTACAGCACTGAATATCTCAGACAATTGACTGATCTGTGGGATTTCAGGGGTTCCGGCGTAACCAATATGCATGGCGCCACCGGCGATATCATCCTTTTGGGTACCACCACTCCCCAGTTGGAAGAAGTGTTCTGGACACTGACCCACGACTTCAACCAGGATCTGGGCGGTTCCGGCTCCAACCTGAGAACTCCTGCTGACTGTCTTGGACAGTCCAGATGTGAATACTCCTGCTACGACACCAGCGCACTTTGCCATTTCCTGACCAACGAATATCAGGATGAGCTGCATCGTCCGGCATTCCCCTACAAGTTTAAATTCAAATTTGACGGTTGCCCCAACTGCTGTGTTGCTTCTATTGCACGTTCCGATATGTCCTTTATCGGTACCTGGAAAGACAACATCCGTATTGATCAGGACGCAGTTAACAAATATGTTGAAAATGATGCTGCATATCCTGCAAATGCCGGTGCTCACAAAGGTAAAGACTGGGGTCCGTTTGACATTGAAAAAGAAGTTATCGGACTTTGCCCCACAGGCTGCATGAAGTTTGAAAACAAGACTTTGACCATCAATGATGAGCACTGCACCCGTTGCATGCATTGTATCAACGTTATGCCCAGAGCTTTGAAGATTGGTAAAGAAACCGGTCTGTCCATTCTCTGCGGTGCCAAGGCTCCGATCCTTGACGGTGCCCAGATGGGCTCCCTGCTGGTTCCCTTTGTTGAAGTCAATGCCGACAATGATTACGAAGAAATTACTGAAATCATTGAAAACGTTTGGGATTGGTGGATGGAAGAAGGCAAGAACCGCGAACGTCTTGGCGAGCTGATCATGCGCCAGGGTTTCCAGAAACTTCTGGAAGTTACCGGTATCGAAGCAATGCCTCAGCATGTTGCCTACCCGAGAACCAACCCCTACATCTTCTGGAAAGAAGACGAGGTAGAAGGCGGCTGGGAACGTGACGTTGAAGAATACAGAAAACATCACTTAAGATAAAAAGGGAGATATATAATGGCTTTTATTTCTACAGGGTATAATCCCGAGAAACCGATGGAAAACAGAATCACAGACATCGGCCCCAGAGACTATAACGAATTTTATCCTCCTGTTATCGCAAAGAACAAAGGCAAATGGTCTCACCATGAAATCCTGGAACCCGGCGTACTGGTTCATGTCGGCGAGTCCGGAGATGAAGTATATACCGTAAGAGTTGGCGGTTGCCGTCTGATGTCCACCACTCATATCAATGAAATCTGTGAAATTGCAGACAAACATTGCGACGGGTACGTTCGTTTCACCACCCGTAACAACATTGAGTTCATGGTTGACTCCAAAGATAAAGTAGAACCTCTGAAAAATGATCTGGCATCCAGAAAGTTTCCTGCCGGTTCCCAGAAGTTCCCCATCGGCGGCACTGGTGCCGGCGTAACCAACATCGTTCACACCCAGGGCTGGATTCACTGCCATACCCCTGCTACTGATGCTTCCGGTACCGTAAAGGTTACCATGGATGCCTTGTTTGACGATTTCCAACAGATGAGATTGCCGGCTCAGCTTCGTGTTTCCATGGCTTGCTGCCTGAACATGTGCGGTGCTGTACATTGCTCTGATATCGCTATCCTCGGTTACCACAGAAAACCGCCAATGCTTGACCATGAATACCTGGACAAGGTTTGCGAAATTCCGTTGGCCGTTGCTGCCTGCCCGACTGCAGCGATTAAACCGTCCAAGCAGACATTGCCTAACGGTACTGAGGTAAAATCAGTTGAGGTTAAAAACGAACGCTGCATGTACTGCGGTAACTGCTACACCATGTGCCCCTCCATGCCGCTTGCCGACACCGAAGGTGACGGTATTGTTCTCATGGCCGGTGGTAAAGTATCCAACCGTATCTCCGATCCGAAATTCTCCAAGGTTGTTGTGGCCTTCCTGCCCAACGAAATGCCCCGCTGGCCGTCCATGACCGACGCCATCACAAAGATTGTTAACGCCTACTCAAACGGCGCCAACAAATACGAACGTCTGGGTGACTGGGCCGAGAGAATTGGATGGGAAAAATTCTTTAGCGCTTGTGAACTTGACTTCACCCATCATCTGATTGACGACTTCCGTCAGCAGGCCTACATGAGCTGGCGTCAGTCCACTCAGTTTAAATTCTAATTTCGATTATCGAATTTGAATTTAATACTTAATAGATAATGGATGGACCGGGGTGCATATTTCTTGTTCTCCGGTTCATCCCTTTTAAAAAAGGAGTCTACCATGAGCGAACTTCTCGATGATAAAGAAGCGGCCACCAAAGCGGTTGTTGATTGGTTACAAAAAAAATCCAAAACAAAAACCAAATTCTACATCAAAGATTTTTACAAAATTTTTCCCGATGACAAACCTAGAATGATCAAAAAGGTTGTCAACAAAATGGTTGAAGATGAGATCCTTGAGTTCTGGTCTTCAGGATCAACAACTATGTATGGCCTTAAAGGTGCCGGTATCCAGCACTCTTCTGAGGGCGAAGAATAAAAAGATTGCAGCTTAATTCATGATCGTCAGTAGGGAAAAGGTCCCTGGAGTTGTCATTGCCGGACTCAGGGGTGGTTCAGGCAAAACAATAATATCCCTCGGGATAACTGCCGCATGGAAAGCCCGAAATATAACAGTGGCCCCCTTTAAAAAGGGTCCTGACTATATTGACGCCGGCTGGCTATCACGGGCAGCCGGTCGCCCCTGCTATAACCTTGATACCTATCTGTGTGCCCAGTCCGTCGTTCAAAAGTCTTATCTTACCCATTCCAAATCCTGTGATGTTTCCCTGGTTGAAGGCAACCGTGGCCTTTTCGACGGCATTGACCTTGAGGGGACCACATCCACAAGTGAACTTGCCAAACTGCTGGATCTACCTGTGGTTCTGGTGCTGGACTGCACCAAATCCACCCGTACCATGGCCGCTGTACTCATGGGCTGTATGCAGTTTGATCCTGATATCAACATTTGCGGTGTTATTCTCAACCGTCTGGCAGGCAAGCGCCATGAAGGAAAAGTTCGGGCAAATATTGAACGGTTTTGCAATATCCCGGTTCTCGGTGCTTTACCAAAGCTTAAGCAGGAAGATTTTCCCGAACGTCATATGGGGCTTGTCACTTCTGAAGAACATGGAGAAAGTGACGCATCTTTGACCCGGGCCCGGCAGGTGGCTGTGGACAATATTGATCTTGATAAATTGTTCCAGATCGTCACTTCGGTTAATGGGCAGGGCATGCTACATGTTGACAATCCCGGTCAGGAACCGGAGTCTGTTTTGCAAATTAATACGTCAGTGAACAAAAATTCGGCATTTGATAGTGGCCCTGTTACAATCGGTGTTGTCCGGGATTCTGCATTTCAATTTTATTACCCTGATAATATAGAAGCGCTGGAAGATCTGGGCGCCCAAATTAAATTCATCAGTCCGTTATCCCAGTCCGAAATTCCTGAAATTGATGCCATCTACATGGGCGGCGGATTTCCAGAAACCCATGCAACCCAGCTGTCTGCCAATCAGGCGTTCAGAGATAATTTAAAAGCTTTGTCTCGCAAAGGCCTGCCTATTTACGCCGAATGCGGTGGCTTGATATTCCTTGGCGAGAGCATTTGCCTTGATGATATAGTTTATCCTATGACCGGCATTTTACCCTTACGGTTTGGGCTGTCCAAACGGCCCCAGGGACACGGATACACTGAAGTCGAGGTCGTTAATAACAACCCTTTCTATACCAAAGGAGAAGTGCTCCGGGGCCATGAATTCAGATACTCCAAGGTGACGTCCATTGATTATGAAGATGCTGCCATGGCATTTAAAATGATACGCGGCAAGGGAATTCTTGAAAAAAAGGACGGGTTTTTTAAAGACAATACCTTTGGTACCTATACCCACATTCATGCCCTTGGCTCCACTAGCTGGGCTTCCTCTTTGATTGCTAAAGCACGTCTTTTTAAAGCATCACGTTAATAACCCATTATTAATACAATTACATCTCGATATGAAATTAAACCGTATTCAAATTATGATTTTCAATAAGCTCAGCAAAGAAAAAAATCTCGATGCTGACGATTACATTAAACAATATTCCATGGAATTCATCTGCCTGCAGCGCGACAGTCTTAAGGATCTTAGCGAAGAAGAAGGAGACAATTGGATTCATCGGGCATATCTTTTATCCATGTAATTGCGTAGATATTGAAATAGAAATTGGCTTTCCATCAGAATTAATTCGACAGTTTTTTTGATTTCTTCTTTCCCCAGGGACACACTTTAATGCAGATACCGCAGATCAGCGGTTCTGTATGCGGAATTCCACCAAAGACATCACGCACTTGGTATACACATTTTTCAAGATTAATGGCCTCTGATCTGCTTGAATAATGGCTGTTGGTGGATGTGCCTAGGATTGCCCCGGCTGGGCAATGGTCTTTACATATATTACATTTTCCGCATCGATTTTTAATCGGGGCATCCGGCTCAAGATCAGCGTCGGTAAGGACAGTTATTAATCGAATTCTTGGACCAAAATCAGGATTTACAATCAAAAGGCTTTTACCTTGCCAACCGATTCCCGCAGCCAATGCAACGGCTTTGTGGGAAATATAGGATGTCCAGTTTTCCGAATCGAGTATCTGGCTTGCAGGAATTGGAAGCGCCCGGGCGCCACTTGATTGCAATAGATTTGTCGTTTTTATGGCAATGTCGTCAAGTTGGGCATTGACACGACTGTAGTGTGATGAATACAGTGGCGTGGGGGCCGTGTCAATCATATCCATTATCGGATCGGACAGATGGACTGCAATGCTCACAGCTCTTGAAAAACCGTCTAAAAGATCATTGGGTTCCGTCTCAATTCCTGATAGCCTGACAGTATCCGCAATGCGGACAGTACTTGCTCCCCAATTCCTTAATTTTTCAATTAATACTATTTTATTCATGGCCGATTCCATAAGGATGCACCTCATATTATACGGTTGTTTTGCAAAAAAAAGCCCTCGTCTCAACTAACGACAAGGGCTTGTGCATACAAGCATCAGGAAACTGTTTATTATTTATGCTGTGGGATTTTAATCGCACTGATAGTGTATTTACTCACAGCCTCTTCAGTCTCATCCCCATCAGCAGGCGTCAATGGTAATGCCAGGTTTGTCACATAGATTGTGCCGTCGGCAATAATAAGGCTTGCCGGAAAGAGCAGGCCACTGTGGGAGCCATCCTTATTGACACGGCCAGGCTTACCAAGTTTACCATGTACTTTGCCCGTTGCTTCAAACATGACAAGTTTATCCGCCTGGTTTGCGGCAGCCCACAGATAACCATTTGCATCCATGGCCAGGCCATCTGCTCCATTGATGCTTTCTGCAAAAACACTGATTTTTCCGGTGGCCATATCAAGGCTGAGAATACGGTCATCGCCGGTATTGGCGATATATAACGTAGATTCATCAGCATTTAAAGCCAGGCCGTTTGCTCCAAAGGGGGGGAATCCAGGCGTAGCTAGTAAACTATCGTGGATGACCGTTGTAACGGCGCATTGTTCCTTGCAATTTGCTGCATTGTCAATTTTGAAAACAGCACCCTGAAACGAATCGGAAATGAGCAGATCGCCAGCCTTGTTAAAGGTCATGGCATTGGGGGCTGCTGCGTTATCACCAAAGGTGATTGTGTCTTTACTGCCGTCGGGATTATTCACCGTTCTGGAGCCAGGCGCGCCAATATGGGGGATCGCTGCGACATACTCTACCTTTGCCTCTGTAGAAAAGTCACCATCCACGCGTTGGATTCTGGACTTGTCTCCCACAAGATCGCCTGTATTACAGATGTAAACCTTTTTATCCACAGTATTGAAGGCCAACCCAAGCAATGGCGTTTTAGCAAAATCAATCTGGGCCAAGAGTTTTCCGGTTTTATTATATCGTAATAGGGTATTATTGCCGGCAAAGCTGAATGTGCTCACATAGATATCACCTGTTGACGGGTTTCTGGCAATCCCTTCGGGAAAGGCAAGGCCGTCCGGCAGTGTAGCAAAGGCTTTTGCTTTAGTGTGGTGAACAGTTTTTTTGTGATGTTGTACGGAACTACATGCCAGTAAGGATACGGATAGTAGCAATACAGATAAGGTCTTTAGAAGTAGTTTTCCCAACGTGTTCATTTCGGCCCTCCGTTTGTTGTTTTCCATGACTTTTTCATTAAGTAATTTTCTTTTTTCTGCCGCTACGCAGCATTTTGCTGCGCTTATACCCAGTTAATATTTCCATGTCGTTGGATCAAGTCAAGATATTAAAAACTTTTTTTAGTAATGAGGAACATCCGGGTGTTTAAATTTTTTTACCATTCAGAAAAATTTCAGGGATGATACGGCTGTGTTTTTCCAGCATGGCAGAGACCCCGCAGTAGGTTTCCATGGACAGGGATACGGCCCGTTTGATTTTTTTTGTATCTTTGTCATTGCCGGTGATGTGGTAAGACAGAGTGATTTCCTTAAATACCGAAGGCTGTTGTTCTGTCAGCTCGGTTTGTGCCGTGATTTTCAGATCCTGGATCTCCACCCGCATTTTGCCAAGGATCATGGCCACATCAATGCCGGTACATCCGATCAGTCCGCTTAAGAGAAGTCCTTTGGGAGATGGCCCTTTGCCTTCACCGCCTGCACTTTCGGGTGCATCAAGGGTGTAAGTGTAACTGTCCTGTTTGATTTCAAATGCAAGTTTCCCGGTGTTTTTTCCTGATATTTTCATCTGACCTTGTTTCCTTTCCTTTTTGTTTGGGGTTCTGGATCTATGGTATGCTGACTGATATAGTCTCATAATCAGTAGACGGTTGAAAAGATTATTTTGGGGCGGCTAAAGTGAAAAATCCTGCAAAAAGATCATTGACCACAGGGGAGAGAACAGGCCTTGGCGCGTTTATCCTGGCCGGCTTTTTTTTTGTTTTCTGGGGACCTGTGTGGAGTATTTTTCCCCTGGCGGGATTTGTTTTGCTCTGCCTTGTGGCACCGTTTGCAACGGGGTATAGTTTTTTTCTGCCTGTTATCTGTCGGGGAGCGCGTAAGGGCACTTGTGTCTCTCTTTCCTTTGACGATGGACCGGACAAGGTGACAACCCCTTTGGTTCTGGATATTCTCAAATCTTATCAGGTGCAGGCTACCTTTTTTGTCACCGGAGAAAATGCCCGCAGCCATCCGGATCTCATTGCCCTGATTTTGGCCCAGGGTCACACCATCGGCAACCATACTTATTCACACGATCCCTTGATTATGCTTAAATCAAGTCGGCATCTTAAAGAGGAAATTTTTAAAACCCAAGAGGTGCTTGCAGTCCATGGCATTCGGCCTCTGGTGTTCAGACCCCCTGCAGGCATTACCAACCCGAAACTTGGACCGGTTCTGGCAGAGCTTGGGCTAAAAGCCGTCAATTTTTCCTGCCGGGCCATGGATAGAGGAAATCGCAGGATATCCGGACTGGCTTCAAAAATACTGGGTCGGGTGAGGCCCGGTGATATCATTTTGCTGCATGATTCAAAACACCTGACTGAAATGCCTGATAATCAATTCCTTTGTAGGTTTTTAACCGAACTGGAACGTGTCTTGAAAGGACTTGAATCCCAAAAGATTTCTGTGATGCCGTTAGCTGAATTGATCGGACAACCGGTTATGGAAGAGGCCGATCCGAATAAGGCTTCTCTCTGAACGGGTTTTTTCGTATGCTTTCTTAAAAATTAATTCAGACCAAGATTGTTACTTCTAAAACTGGACGGCAATGGCTGCGATATCGTCATGGCACTTGAATCGGGGACAGATCAGACAATGGGGATCTTTTTCTTCCTGGCTGCGGATCATTTGTTTCAACCCTTCCAGGCCTAAATTCAGGTATGTTTTGACAAGATCAGTGAAATCTTTGTGCGGTTCCGGCTCAGGCTGGGGAATGGATAGACCGTCGGTAAAGATCAGAACATGGGCCACCCGGTCCAAAGATTCCTCTCCCTGGTTCAGGAAAGTTTCAGCCGCTTTTTCTCCATTAAGCACCCCATAGGTGATATTCATACCTGAACGGACTTTTCGAATTTGGCCGGCCAGTTTGCCACGCATAAGATCTATGACCTGCTTCGGGGCTGTTTGATAATTTTTGGGAAGAAAACCACGTGGTTTTTCTGTTTCAGGCAGATGGGTGCGAACCAGTTTTTTCCACAGGGTCAGGGTCTCATGGTCATGGTCTTCCCGGTCCACCAGAACTCTGTGGGTGCCGTCCTCGTAGATAAGAATGATAACGGCATCCCCGCTCTGAATCCATTCCAGGGATTGGTCTTTTAGACGTACAACCGCCGCACTGGTACACCAGAGATTTTCCTTTTTTGAGGTGTCCACTCCGTTGGATAGCATCTGCCTCATGATGGCATCGTTGGCCTGGCAAGCCAGTTGATTCAGAGGAAAATGGTTCTTTTTAAATATGGCACCGGCCGTTTGGGAAGCAATGGCTCCTCCGGTTCGCTCCTGCCCGAATTTTTGACCGTTCAGGCTGGTTGCCCCGTCAAAGACTCCAAGAATATTGTCCTGCATGATCAAAAAGTCTTCGTTTTGAACTGCGGCCCCTTTTTCAAGGATGGTCTGGATTTCTATTGGGGGATAATGCTTTATTTCCATCGGATAATTATAAAAACAGAAAAGATTCTGTCAAAAAGATAATGCTAATCCAAATTGGATATATGTATAGATATATTATATGACAGCTTCTTTAAAAAGACTGGCTGTATTCAAAGACGATTTTCCCTGCCTTGGGCATTCCGGTTTTAATAAATCCGTTTTCATTTTGGTTGCGTGGTCTTTTTATTTCTGTACCGGACAGTCGAAGTTCTACGCCCTTGGGCAGATCCAGGGAAAAAAACAGCGTATCGGTCAGGGCCTTTGCCGGTAACTTGTCAATCCAGTCTAAGAATACTACGATTTTGTTTCCCTTTACGTGTATCCGGGATTGGGTGGCATTGAGATACTGGGTCAGGCAGGCTGATATGTCCCTGGAAAGCACCACCTGGTTCTCTTTTACTCTCTTTTTTAAAAAATTGGACCAGGCATGGATAACATCCATGTTTTTGTCGGGATCGGGATGCAGGATATTCGCCCAGTGCAAGGCGAGGATGGGAGAGTTGAAGGTGAACGTTGGTGGTGCCGCAACCTGGTTCCACTTTGTTTGGGATATCCCCCTTTCCATGAGCAGGACGCCTTCTTCCCAGCCAAGTCCTGTAAACTGGGGGGCAATACTGCAGTCAGCCCGGGAAAAGACCAGGGGGACGTACTGGATACCAAAGGAATTAGCAATGGCCTGGAATCCTTTTGCCCTGTTACCAAACCCGTGGTGCAGAGCAGGAGGAATAAAAATCCGGGGCGCCTGGGCCAGGCCGAATGAGTCCATAAGCCTGAAAAAATATTCCAGATGTTTTTTGACCAGGTCCCGGGGACGCATCTTTCCCTTAGCGTCGTGGAATTCGCTTCGAGACATCCGGCCCTGGTCCCAGAATTCATGTCCCACGCCATGGACGGCCACCTCCAGGTGATCACTGCCGTTTTGGATAATCTGAGCCGCCTTTTCCTTGGTTTCTAAATCTGTAAACGGGGATTTCCAATGCTCGGCCATCCAGGTGGCAGAGGGCACTTCCCTGAGTAGCTGGGTCTGGTCCCACTCGCAAAGCACAAATCCGGCCGGGATCTTCATGTCCAGGCTACGGCCCAAGGCGACCAATGCCGTGTAGTCCTCCGGGCAGTGGGCCCTTGGCATATCTGTGCGGAAGGGTTGGTTGACAGCTGAGCCATCCTGTCCCATCCACCATCCGGCATCGTCTATGCTGACCAAAAGGGGCATGGGAATGGAAAGGGTCATCGTTCTGTTTTCCTTAATCACAATGAAATGTGTTTTCTGACCCGGGGGCCTGCTATGTTGGCAACGCTCAGGGGCAGCCTTTGCCAGGGGCTGATGGATAGGGTCTCCCCCGGAGATCTGTGGCGATCCCCTGCCCAGGTATACCAGGAGAGCGGGGTTTGCTGTGGTCCCCACTGCTGTTTGAACCGAAAGGTAGAGGCGCCTTTGGAGGACCGTCCCATGTCAAAAATGTCAAGGTTTAGGGTGCAGGCCAGGCGGATCATCTGCCAGTACAGCAGCATATTGGTGTTCAGGGACCGGAACTGCCTGAGGGATGAGGCCCAGGGATTGACCAGCCTGTTTTTGAATCGAAAAACAAAACCCGCGGCTGCCGGCATTCCCCTGTGATATATCACGCAGATGAATGCCTGACCCGGGAAGACCGAAAAGATGGTTTTAAAAAAACAGAGGGCATGGACAGGGGAGCCCAGATCCCTCATATTTCTGGCAAACACCTTATAAAATGCCGGTAGAAGCTTGACTCCGCCGATATCCCAGGTCAATCCGTTTTTTATCCCTTTATTGATCTGGCTTCTGAGCTTGGCTGGAAAGGCGGCCAGCATCTGACGGGGATCAGGTGCCATGGCAATGGTCAGCCCTGTCTTTTCGGTGAAAATTTTAGGACGACGGCCCGTAAGGGTCAGCCCGGATAGATCAAAATTGCTATCCTGCCGGACGTTTAACCCGGCGCTGTTTTTACAATCAAGGCTTGTCCATGCCTTTTCCAGGAGAAATTGTCCGGCTTTTTGACTTTTGGCCACAATGCCGGCATGGTCGAAAAAGGGGATGGAGATATATTCCGGCGGATAAAAAGGACGGCTGAATCGGAACAGGGGAACCAGGGCCGCTATGCTACCCTTTTCCACGGCTGCCAGGTAAATCGGCTTGTGTTGATAAACAGACGCGATCACCCGTCGCCAACCAAAAAGGTGGGTAAAAGCCGCGTACGGGTGTCCCATCACAAAGCGGTCCCATTCAACAGGATTATCTGTTATTTTTAACTGCATGTCCCGGGGCTTTTTTGGGGGGAACCTTCCATATGCGGTGAATCAGGTTTTGAAAGCGGTTCAGGCTTTGAGAATAGATAGCCTTGAATTATTTTAAGGGAAGTGGTGCTGATTTTTTCAAGTTGCTTTTTATTTTCAACCCCTTCAGCCACAATGGAATATCCAAAGTTTTTAGCGATATTACACAAGGTGTCAAACATGTAAAAGGCTTTTTCATCATCAAGGATCTGGCCCACAAAACTTTTATCTATTTTAATTTCATCGGGTTGGATGTTCATCAGATAATTTAAAGAAGAGTAGCCCGTTCCAAAATCATCAATGGAAACTTTGACAAACAATTCGCGAAGTTTTGTTATAATTCTATGAATTTCCTTATAGTCTGCGATGAAAACATCTTCGGTTATTTCAAGAATTAATTTGTGTGGCGGGATATGATGTTTATTTATGGCCCGCTCAACTTTGGCGGTAAAATTTTTTTCCATGAAACATAGGGGTGAAATATTAATGGATATGGTCAGGTCGGCATCGTATTTCATGACCAAATCTTGATAATCGCTCAACACTTTATCGATCATATAATCGGTAAACTCCGTGATCAGATTAAGCTGATTTATGTACGGAATAAACACATTGGGCGGCACGAAACCCAGTTCACTGGAAATCCATCGAGCCAAAGCTTCAACACCCACAACCTTTTCGGTGGTGAAATCAACCTGCGTCTGGTAGTAAGGAATGATCTCTTTTTCTGAAATGGCCTTGCCCAGATGCCGGCGCATGGCAAGTTCGTTTTCCACCCGCTCTTTCATGGACTCTTCAAAGAGCGTTATTGATAGATCCTGCTTTTCTCTGGCAGTCCGCATTGCGGTTGTCGTCTCTTCGTATAACGTCTCAAAGGATTTATTCCGACCGTCGTACATGGTCAAGGCGAGGTAGATATCAAGCATCTGGTTGTAACCGTTTTCTATGACGTATTGTTGGCTTTTCTCTCTGATTTCCTGTAATAGCGGATAGATACGTTGTTGCTCAACCGCTTCTATCCAGATCGAAAATTCATTACTTCCCGTTCGTGCCGGATAATTATTATCTTTTTTGTATTGGCGCAGATATTTACCTAAAAGCCCCAATACTTTGTCTCCCTGCTCATACCCCAAGGTCAAATTAATCAACTTTAGCCCCATGATGTCCAGTTGGGCCAGATAGCCAAAATTGCATCCATTGCTCAGCCTTTGGTCAACATACTCTTTCATGCCGTTTCGATTGGGAAGCAATGTAAGCTCATCGTTGTAGGCAAGGTAGGTCAAGCGATCATTCTTGATGGTGATTTTACGTTCGGCCTTTTCAAGGGATGCAATCATGGTGTTGTAACCGTCAATCAATATTTTGGTCTCATCATTATAATTGCCGGGAGGGATTGATTGATAGCGGCCTTCAGTGACATTTTTCATGCCGCTTGCGATATCAAGTACCGGTTTTGTTGCGGATTTGATATATTTTGTACCGATATAACCAGTAAAAAATACCAATATAACGGTGACAAGTACGATCGTATAAAGAATTTCGGTTGCTTCATTTACAAAATCTAATTCATATGCCGTTGACGCAACAATCCATTCCCAGTCCGGGCTATAAGCGACATAGGAAATTTTTTTGCCGATTTTGTTGGAGTGGGGTAAACGCCAGGCATAATAGGTATATCCGCCACCTTTGAGTGCTGTCTCTATCTGTTCTTTAACAATATAATGCCCAGCGTTATTAAGGTCGGTGACGTCCAATACGTTCTGCCCTTCCAGGGTAGGATGCAAGACTTCAATGCCTTTTTTATCGTAAATGATAAAATATCCATGTTCACTTAAGTCAATATTACCATGCAGATCTCTTGTACCGTCAGACTTCATGGGGCCGGCTAAAAAGGTTTTAATCGTCTCCTGTGCCGCTGCTTTAGATATTAATCCAGCCTGAACTTTATCATATTCCGAATGAATCAGGGCCAATGCCTGGACAACACTGTTTTTGAGAACAACCTTACCTTTTTCGGCGAGTGCCTTTTTAGTGATTTGATAACTGGAAATGCCTATAAGGGATGTAGCGATGATTAAAATGAATAAAAATATTGATATTAGCTTGCGGTTAAACGATTTCCTATATTCGCTTACAAGTTTCAAGCGCCGCTCCTCATTCAGATAATTGATTTTAATCTATATAATTACCATGATTCGGTGCTGTCGGCATAGCCTTTTTATACGATTGGGTACGGATAGCGGCTCTTTGGAGCCGGTCTACCCGGCAAGTTGACACATATGTCGACTATGGATATATTTACCGCAATACCGTATGCGAAATAAACTTAATGGCGTCTAAAAGTCTCAGTCACCGCGCTATGATTCATGATAAAGTGTTTGATTTGCTATATGTATGCCTTTTCTGTGAAGATTTTTGTTTGGCTGGTCGATTGGATTATCTACGGATTCATTAAAATGACGTTTGAGGTTTAGGCGGGAAAGCAACTGCGAATTGTTGCAATCTGTTCGCTAGAGGAGAACAGTTCATGAAGAAAATCGTTTTTATGTTTGTTTGTATATCTATGATTTTATTTGGTGCCCTGTGTGAGGTCGGCATTGCCTATGAAATGAAAATCGCCATCGGCAATCCGGCAAAAGAGAATCATTTTGGATGGACGCCTTTTGTGGTATTTAAAAATGAGGTGGAGCGTCGTTCACAAGGTCGACTTAAAGTAAAGCTTTACTCCCAGACTTTGGGGGCGTCATCTTCTGATAAGATCGAAACCATCCTTGACGGTCTGGTTGATGCCCGTGATTCTGCTGACGGGCATTTGGCCACAATCTATCCACCCATTCAGGTACTGTCTATTCCCTATCTTTTTAGTGAACGGGAAATTGTTTGGGAGGTGCTTGACGGTCCGTTTGGGCAACGGCTTATAGACGATATGGCCCAAAAAACAGGTTTACGTCCGTTGTACTGGATAGAAAATGGCGGATTTCGGCACTATTCCAACAATAAACGTGCCATCCATTCTCCCGCCGACATGAAGGGGCTCAGGATCAGGACCATGGAAAGTCCGTTGCATATGAAAATTGTATCCGATCTTGGGGGAAGAGCCGTACCCCTGGCCTGGGCTGATGTTTCTCGGGCTATTGAATTCGGTATTGTGGACGGTCAGGAAAATTCCATTGGAACTTTTATGATCCCCCATTTGGAAAATATCCAGTCCCATATCATTTTGGATGGCCATGTTTACGGAACTTACACGCTATTAATGAGTGAACGATGGTATCAGTCTCTTCCGGATGATCTTAAGACCGTTATCAATCATGCAAAATTGGTCTCTGCTGAAGTGAACCGCAAACTGGCTGTCGCCAATGAAACCGAGGGGCTTAATTATTTGAAAGCCCATGGGGTGACAATCTATAAACCTTCGGCAGAGCAACTGCAGTTATTTCGGCAGAAGACACAGGCGTCGGCCATTGACTGGCTCAATGCAAACGTTGGTCAAGAATGGGTCCAAGCTGTACTGGATGCCGTATTGAAAGCAAAAAAAAAACTGGAATACCGAAAGTGAATTAAATGATCCGGATTTATGGACAGTGCAAGTATTGAAAAAAGAAAAAGGAAACCACCGCTCTATGTTTCAAAGCTTGCATATGAAAATTATGGGGATCATCGGCTCGATTATCCTGATCGCCATCTGTACGGCTACGTCCTTTTATGTTCTGGAGATTAAGAAAAATTATCTTGAAACAATTGAGTGGCGATCCGTCACCCTGGCCCAGAGTATTCGTGTTCATTTGATCGGCAGATATGAAATGTCCAAAGAGTTTGCCGATATAAATTTAATTCTTGAATCTGCTTACCTGGAATGCAAACAGCTGTTTGATGCCAATCGGCATTTGAATGTCTCTTTTGTCTGCGTGCTCAGCAAAACCGGAGACGTGATCATCCACAATGACAAAGGGTTCTGGAAAAAGCGGTTTGGACATCCGGCGTTGCTCCAGGCACTTGGGACGGGAAAAATCCAGACCGTTCCGGTTGAAGAAAATTATCATACCCTGATTCCCGTGAGAACCGGCGAGGGCGTACAACTTGGGATAATTGATATGGGATTTCCCAAATATGTGGTGCATCAAAAGATAACGAATGCCCTAAGCCGGGCTGTGATTTTGAGTCTGGTTCTGTTTATTTCCGCCTTTATTTTAACTTGGCTTTTTGTCAGGAAAGTGGTCACCCGCCCCATGAACCGACTGATTGATGCGACCTCCCAGATTGCCGGGGGGAATTTGATTGGGGATATTTATCATTCTTCGACCCGGGATTTCAGGATTTTGGCTGTCAGCCTGACCCGCATGCGGGATTCTATACGCCGGAGCATGGCTGACCTGGAACAGAAAAATCAGGAGGTCAAAGCCTTGATTGCCTGTTCCCCTGTAGCCCTTTTCGGCATTGATTTATCATGTTTTGTGTCCATCTGGACAGCATCTGCAGAACGATTATTTAACTGGCAGGCAAGTGAAGTGCTGGGCCAAAAACTTCCCATGGTTCCCGAAGAAGAGGTTGAACGGTTTGATAACCTTTTTCAAAAGGTTCGCAAAGGCAGTGTTCTTATGGGATGTGAGCTCATGCTGCGGTGTAAGGACGGCTCCCTTTTTCATGGGGCGCTTTCATCTGCCCCCATCCGGGACGGCGGCGGCCAAATCGTCGGCGTGATGGGTACTGTGGAGGATATTTCACAACGTATTGAACGGGAAAAGAGCCATCAAAAGGTTCAGGCGCAATTGATCCAGGCCCAGAAAATGGAATCCGTGGGGCGGCTTGCAGGGGGGGTGGCCCATGATTATAACAATACCCTGGGCGTTATTCTTGGTTATGCGGAAATGATCCTGGAACAGTTGAATCCGGACGATCCCAAATGTGACGACCTTCAAGAAATCGTCAAAGCCACCCTGCATTCCGCAGACATTACCCGCCAGTTGCTGACCTTCGCCCGGAAACAGACCATTTCACCTACAATTCTTGATTTGAATGAGCAGGTGGGAAACATGCTTAAGATGCTCAAACGTCTGATCGGGGAAAATATTGAACTGAAATGGATACCCGGGAACAATCTTGGGACAGTGAAAATGGACACGACACAGATTAATCAAATTTTGGCCAATCTGTGTATCAATGCCAGGGATGCCATAAACGATACTGGGTGTATCACCATTGAAAGCCGTCCTGCCACCATTGATGACGCCTATTGTGTCAATAACCCGTGGTTTAAACCCGGGCGGTATGCCCGTCTTTCGGTCAGTGATACAGGTTCCGGCATGGATAAAGAAACCTTGAAAAAGATTTTTGAACCTTTTTTTACAACCAAAAAAATGGGCGTGGGAACCGGATTAGGCCTTGCAACGGTTTACGGTATCGTTAAACAGAACAACAGCTTTATTAATGTCTACAGTGAACCGGGCAGGGGCAGCACATTTAATATTTATTTCCCCCGGTATTCAGCACCGACCGGCAAGGAGACGTCGCGCTCTTCTACAGCTCTCACCGGGCAGGGAGAAACCTTGCTGCTTGTTGAAGATGATACGGCGAATCTGAAAATATACAGACAGATGCTTGAATTATTAGGCTACCGGGTGATTGATACAGAAAATTCTGAGCGTGCTGTTGACATCGCCCGTAACACCAATGAAAATATTCGTCTTCTTATCACGGATGTCATTATGCCAAAGATGAATGGGAATGAACTCTCCCAAAAGCTTAAGACCATTCTGCCGGATCTGAAAACCTTGTATATGTCCGGATACACGGCCGATGTCATTGGCGATCAAGGTGTTCTGGATCATGGGGTGAATTTTATCCAAAAACCTTTTTCAAAAAAGGATCTGGCCCAAAAGGTCCGGGCCGTTCTGGATGAATAATTTTTGTATGAAAGCCTGGGTCGGTATGTTAGGGCGGCACATGGTCGTTAATCATAAAATGGGAAGGATGTATCTGTTTAAAAAGTATTCAATTCCTGTTTTATTAAAGTGCATATGGTCGTAGAAAAATTTCTTATCCTGCATGCACGATGAACAGTTGATGTAAGATACCCCATCTTTACGATCCGCAGTCTCTCGCAAGAATGCATCCACCTCAGACAGACCTGGAAAATCGGGCATCAACAGTGGGAGCATGACATATGTGATTGTGGCACCATGGGTTTTCGCCAGTCGATTAATGTCATCAACTACATGGCCATATGCGACAAAGCTGTTCTGGTCACACTTTGCCAAGTAATGAAGCCTCGCTTTTTCCATCTTTTTTTTATCTATTTTTTTCAGTGTGCCGTGGGTCAGTCCGGGGGCTGCATAGCGGGATATCTTTTGCCAGTCCGTGACCGTAATTTTTTGAAGGTAGGATGAAAGCCGGTCTAAGGGATAACAGTCCTTGATAAGCTTTAAGAAAATGAACATCTCGAACGGCTCATTCCTGAGAAAGAAATCGTTGTTTTCATTGTTGATGGAAGAATAGAAAACAAACGGGTCCACCAGATAAATAATATGATCCGCTGAGTTGCCCTGATTCAGGAAAAAAGAGAGATGAACGTCCATGGGCATCAGACCGCCGCCCCCGCCTTTGGACAGGTTGGCCACCTTTTTTCCCAGGACGCTTTCCACCATTTTATGGTTTCCGTCCCGGGAAAGCACCCGCCCCCTTGAGGTCCCGAGAAAGACGACGGGATAATGTTCGTTTTTTCCAATGGTCAGCAGGTTGGACTCTGTTTCGGCATATGAAAGATGAATATCCCGGTGCCGCCCTGAAACGCCATAAAGCAGGAGTGTGAGAATAAAAAGATTCAGCACGCCAAAGCTCACTAATTTTATAATAAAGAGTTTTCCGTTCATCTTTTTCTTTTATGCTTTGTTGTTGGTTGAGCCTGGGTGTTAATAGACCAGGTCGGCCCATGACCGTTATTAGAATTGAAAATAAATGAATTCCTGTTTTACGCCAAATACCCCTGAAATCAATACCGACCAGCATGCAACGGTATAGATGGCCCAGCGGACCGTGAGGGGCAGGTTCCCCACCTGTTCTTGCACCCATCCCCGCCGTTCCCACATTTCCACACTGAAAAGCAATACAATCATGGCAAGCAAAAACACAAACTGCGGGATGCCCACAATATCGATCCCGGCCTGTTTTAAACCAAAGCCGTCAATATCGATCAAGAACATTTTACGGATAATGGTGAATGCATCCGAGATCGAATTGGCCCGGAAAAATATCCAGGCAAAAGAGACCATGCACATTGTGATTGCCACCTGGATCCCTTGATTCAGCCTGGACGCTTTGTTCGGAAACAACCTGTCTGCCAGCCGCCTCTGGAAATGGCGTGTGACGTTCTCTAAAATCAGTATGAGACCATGCAGAGCGCCCCAGATTACAAATGTCCAGTTCGCCCCGTGCCACAGGCCGCTGACCATAAACGTAATAAAAATATTGTACCGCCATCGCCATATTTTCACCCGGTTGCCGCCTAACGGGATATATACATAATCCCGAAACCAGGTGGACAGGGAGATATGCCAGCGTTGCCAGAATTCGTGAAGGGACGTTGAAAAATAGGGGTGTCTGAAGTTCTCCATTAAGTCATATCCCAAAACCCGGGCGCTGCCCCGGGCCATATCCGTATATCCTGAAAAATCGCAGTAGATCTGGACGGTATAAAACAGGGTGGCAATAATGAGTGCAACACCCTGGTAATCCCCCACATGGTTGTAAACACGATTGACATACACGGCAAGATGGTCGGCAATGACCATTTTTTTGACAAGTCCCCAGAGTATGAGCCGCAACCCCTGGGTTACGTTCTGATAATCAAAGGCGTGGGGCTGTTTGAATTGGGGCATCAGGTCCCGGGCCCGGTTGATTGGACCCGAAAGCAACGGGGGGAAAAATGCCGTGAACAAAGCAAACATGTGTAGTTTGCGTTCCGCCGCCACCTTGTCGTTATAAACGTCCAGAATATAGGCTAGGCTCTGGAATGTATAAAAGGAGATGCCCACCGGAAGGAGCAGTTCAAACATGGGCACATCTTGGTGGATATTCAGTGTCCCAAGTACACTGGTTGCTGATTTGCTGAAAAAGTTGAAATATTTGAACAGAAAAAGGGTTCCGATGTTTAAAAAAACACCTGTCCACATATACGGTCTTCTTTTTTCTTTCGGGGTGCCGGACATAAGGCGGCCCAAGGTATAATTAACCAGGGTCGATCCCATAAGAATAAAAATGTATTCGACTTTTGCAAAGGAATAAAAAAAATAGCTTGATATTAAAAGCAAAAGCCATTTGTAACGATGCGGGGTCAGATAGTAGAGCCCGATTAAAACAGGGAAAAAAATAGCGAATTGGAAGAAGTTAAATAGCATGGTCGTCCATAACGGGGATTGGGGTCAAGTGGTCAATTGCAGGGGGCACTGAAGGACTATAAAGAGTCTCTTGAACTGAGTCAATTGAAAAATTGACAACCCTATCCACATACCGATATGATTCACTCGAATGCCTCATATGGCGGCAACTCAACCTTAATGCCCTGTATAATCCCTATCTACCTGGAAAGGCGGCTCGCACAATGCAAATTCTGAAAAATTTAAATTATGGATTGATTTTAAACCGAATGCTCATTGTTATTTTACCTTATTTTTTATCGACCGGATGCAATCAGGCAGGATTGGAAAATCAAATATCCGGAGAAAAAAAAGGACCAGCTTGTGTAAATGAAACAGCAGAAAAATGGACACCTGACGTGTGGACGGATTTTGTCAGAAACGGTCCCACAGGTACCCGCCTTCCGGATTTTTCAAGGTCCGGGTATGGTATGGGGGAAAAAACAATACCCGAAATAAAAAAACCGGTGTTTGATGTCACCCATGTGCGGTTCGGCGCTGTTCCGGATGACGGCAAAGAAGACACGTTGGCAATCCAGGCAGCCATAGATGCGGCAGAAGCATCCGGTGGCGGTGTTGTGTTGCTGCCCAAAGGCCGATACGACATTCATCAGACAAAAGCATCTTCTTATCTTCAAATCCGTTCTGATGGTATCGTTTTGCAGGGGCAGGGTTCGGGTAAAAACGGAACCATACTTTTCATGGGTGCGCCGGGAGAAGATGGGCCGGTCCGGCGTCTGGGAACCGTTTCCGCCGAGATAGAAGCCCGGCATCATACGGCGTTAGCCGTCCTCGGTGCTGAGGATGGTAATGAATTGGCCGCGTATACAAAGGACGTGGTCCGGGGGCAAACAGATATCCAGGTGACCGATACCGGAAAATTTTCTGTGGGACAGATCGTGACTATCGTATGCAAAGATCCCCTCATCGACCCCGCTCATCCGGCACCCAATAAGGCGGATATCCCTGTGCAACTGACCACACCGTTTACACTCAGCCCTGTTCAGACCGATACATTCGGGCGTGCGGTCCAAACGCTTTCCTGGATCGCGGGCATTGAAAAGATTATCGATGCCCATACCATCCGCCTGACCCGTCCGGCCAGGTTTGATCAGCCCCTGCGCTACACCCCTAAAATTTTTTCGTTCAACGGCATTCAGGACGTCGGCATCGAACACCTGCGCATTGAAAGTGCCTGGCCCGGCGGGTACCGGCACCACAAACCGTTTCAGGATGCGGATGGGAAAATTATCCGTACCGCCAAGGAGCAGGACTATTTGTGGGGCGGTATTTGGATCAGCAGCGCCGTGAACGGATGGGTACAGGATGTGACCTTTGCCGAGATGACCCAGGGAATTATCCTCAGCCGGTCCGCCCAATGGACGCTCAAGGATCTGACATTCACAGGTCAGGAAGGTCATGCCGGTATTACCATCGGCTGGGCAAACGATAATCTGGTAAAAAAGGCCGAGTTCCATGCCCGACTGGTGCATCCGGTAACATTGACAATGACGGCATCTGGGAACGTTATCACAGACTGCACGACGCATTATGAAAGCAAAAATCTCTATTCCGGCACGGATATGGCCATGGATTTTCACGGCATTTTTCCTTTTGAAAATTTATTTGAAAAAATGAAGGGCTTTTATGTCTGCCCGGGCGGTGATTTGAGCGTGATGCCCCATGCCGGCGTAAGAAATGTCTTCTGGAACATCGAAGCCCCAGCAAAGATCACCGGCTACGGAGAATATGCAAAAGATTCCTTCGTACAAACCTATGATTATATGAGTACCTCATCAAAAACGCCTGCAACCATGTATGAACATTATCCCCAGGCGTTTTACATTGGTATCCATCGGCGGGGTGATCGTCCCGTCACCCTGGCCGGATCAACCGAAAACCGTCACACCCGGTGGATGACGGTGGAAGGATTGAATCGTCATGATATGGCTATTCCTTCCCTTTATGAGTTGCAAAAACAGAATTCACGAGACAACCCGCCTGGTGGTCAGCGTTGAATAAGAGCGCTGCTGAAATGAAAAAGCACATCAAAGTCTGATAACTATGGGGCGTTTTGTGCTAGTCTTCTATGTTACGCATAGGAACGGTGATGGTAAAGAATGTGCCTTTATTCACAGTACTTGTACAACTAATTTGGCCATTCAGCTTTTTACTGACAAGGTTAAATACCAGGTGCATTCCAAGTCCGGTGCCGCCTGCGCCGCGTTTGGTGGTAAAAAAAGGATCAAAGATTCTTTTTTGCTGCGCTTTGGTCATACCTTTACCATTATCTTCATAGCAAAGAATGATTGAATGGTTCTCTTTTTTAACGGTAATGGTAATCTGCCCTGCTTCAATATTTTCAAATCCATGAAGCAGAGAATTCATCACAAGATTGGTCAATATCTGGGAGAACGCTCCCGGATAACTGTTTAGCTCCAGATCTTCAGGCACATCCACATTTATCGTATGGCTGGTTTTTTTTATGCGTGGATAGAGACTGAATAAAATTTCATCAATATACTGTTTTATATTAAAAAATCGTTTTTCATCACTGGACTGGTCAACCGCAATCTGTTTGAATCCCGCCACCAGTTTCGCCGCACGGTTGAGATTGGAGAGAGTTACCTGGCAAGCCTCTTCACAATTTTCCAGGAATTTTTCAAGATCCGTTTTGGTGGCTTCACCGGTTGTGAACCGTTTTTTAAAAACGTTGGTTGCATCATTTAGATATGAAATGCCGGTTATCCCAATCCCAAGGGGCGTGTTAATCTCATGGGCAACACCAGCAACCAGATCTCCAAGGGCGGCCATTTTTTCTGACTGCACAAGTTGCTGCTCAGTGCGTTTCCTTTCTTCTATCTCTTGCTGAAGCTTGACCGTCTGTTCTTCAAGATTTTTTTGGTATGCTTCATTCTCAGCAATGAGCTTGGCACGATCCAATGCTTTTTCAACCGCCTGGAGCAGGATGTCCAGATTGAAGATTGGTTTCACCAGATAATCCCAGGCACCTGCCCGAACTGCTTCAATGGCATCATCTAAAACCCCTGCGCCTGAAACAATCAGTATGGGGATTTTTTGAAATTCTTTTTTTACGATGCGGACCACTTCAAGGCCATTCATCTCAGGCATCTGAAGATCACACAGAATGAGGTCCGGCTTGTGTCTCCGGATTTTTTCCAAACCGGTACGGCCGTTTTCCGCTTGGATAACCTCATATCCGCTATCTTCAAGGGTATCTTTGAAATTATTGCGGATGACTTTTTCATCATCAATTGTGAGTATCAGCGGCGGGTTATTTGATACTGTATCCGACATCTTATCCCTCGTATTTTTTATAAGAAAGTCTGGGTAAGTCACTCAGATCTTTCAAACTTTGTTGTGGGCTGAGCCTGGCAGATGATATGTCAGGTTGGCCCATGGCCGTTAATCAGCAAATTTATCTCTGATTACCAAAAAATTATCCAGATTCTCAAGAAACAGATCCGTTAACAGTGGATCGAAATGTTTACCCTTATCACTTTTGAAAAGTGATATAATTTTATCAAGGGGCCAGGCCTTTTTATAACAGCGCTCACTTCCTAAGGCATCAAAGACATCGGCAATGGCGGTTATCCTGCCATAAATATGAATATCAGTGCCTTTCAGACCTTCCGGATATCCACTGCCATCCCATTTTTCATGATGTGTCAAAGCAATGACGGCACTGATGTTCATTACAGTCAGAGAGGATTGTTCGAGTATTTCGTACCCCCGTTTCGGATGGGTCTTCACAATCGCCCATTCCTCGGAATTCAATTTCCCAGGTTTGGTCAAAATGGCATCGGGGATTGCGATTTTACCAATATCATGCATTGGCGAAGCCGTTTTAATTAGCTCTGCTTCGGTTTTATCCAGTCCCACCAGCAAGGCAAGCAGCTCTGAGTAATGTGCCATCCGCTTCACATGGTTTCCGGTTTCCTTGGAACGGGATTCGACAACCTCTCCCAACCGGTAAACCATTTCCTTTTGGCTGTCGGTGATTGTTTCATTGAGCTGAATGTTCTCCAGTGTGACAATCAGATTTTCCGTAAATATGTTAAGCAAACGGACATCAAGATCGGACAGAACCTGATTTATCTGGGCAAAAAACAGAACAATTTGACTGCTATTTGAGCAGTACACAACAAATCTGTCTTTTTCAAAAATATTTGTTTGCTCTGTAATCGCCGATAAAATGATGTCCCGTTTACGATCCGGTAAATCAGCAATATGGATACATTTGGATCCAAGGGGGTTTTCCGACGCATAGACCTCCAGGCACTGCTCTGAAAGGATATATCCTGTGACCTTGCAGGAAAAAATGGTGGTTTCTTCAATATTGAGAAGATTGGTCAATTGCTCAACCGTCACGCGTATAAATTGGGCCAGCGCCACCCTTGATGAAATTCCCCTTGAGGCAACAATGAGTTTTTCCAGGCCCTTTCGACTTTTTTCAAGGGTAATGATGTCACGGTAAGATCTTAATGTTGCATACATCAGGGTAAACAACTTGTTCGCAGTCAGCTCGGTTTTGGTCTTGTAGTCGTTGATATCATAGTTTTGAATAACCTCTTGCTCCGGTGCCTGTCCGGGCTGACCGGTTCTCAGAACAATCCGGGTGTTCGTATTCTTGAGATCCTCCCGGATTTTTTTCACCAGCCTTAATCCGGCATGTTCAGACTCCATGACCACATCGAGTAAAACGATGGCTATATTAGGGTGCTCAACAAGAATTTCAATGGCCTGGGAGGCGGAATAGGCATGGAGCAATTTTAATCTTCTGTTATCAAAAGTGAAATTTTTAAGCGCCAGTTTTGTGACCTGATGAACGCCTTCCTCGTCATCTACAACCAGAATCTTCCATGGTAAATACCTGTCGTCATTTTTCCGGGTATTGTCTTCTTCTTTTAAAATAAGTTCATCCATCATAGGTAACCATTACCCTTATGTTGTGAATATATTTAGTATGTCCGGAGCAATTTCATTTACTTCTGATACCTTTGCGTCTATATCCTTATGGTTCATTCCCAATTGCGCCAACGGTTTTTTATGTATGGCTTTTCGATAATCTAAGGTTTGCCCCTGATTTTTATCAATGGTCTCTGCCGCCAGTCTTGTTGCAATATGGAGGATACAGCAGGAGACAACATGATGCTGTCCCTTGTCAGGTACGTGTTGGCAGCCAACAGGAACGGCAATCTCATCAGACAGGTTCCAGGACGTAAGTAATGCCCCGCTGACTTCGGCCACGGTAAAACCAAGCACCTCTTTTTCCCGCTGCCAGGGAAATTGTCCTTTCCTGGGGGCACCTATGGCGCTTAAAGCAATTGCCGGCGCATGTTTCACAATGGCCAATGCGCCAATATCACTCAGCAGCCCCGCAACAAAAAGATTTTCACCGTTACTTGATTTGTTCGGGCTTAAGGATTTGGCGAAAATCGCAGAATAGACAGCTTTTTTCCAAAGCGTTTTCATTTCTATATAGCTTCCCCCAACCGTTTGAATAATAGCGGCAGCGGTTGTCGCCAGCGCTAAATTATAAAGTTGGTCAGCACCAATCAGGGGGATTGCTTCAGAAACAGAAGAAATTTTTCGCGGGAAATAGTAAATTGGGCTGTTCACTATTTTTAATAATCTTGCTGTCAGTGCCGGATCTTTAGAGATCAGTCCGGCAAGATCATCCACTGATGACGCGGGATCGGCCACGAGCCGTTTGATCTGCATACAGATATCCGGCAGCGTTAACAAGGACCCTGCATTTTCTATAATGTCCTCTATTTCAATTAAATAAGCCAAGCGTGTTCCTTCGTTTATTTTTTATATGAAAGTTCCAATAAGTTGCTAAGTTACTTTCATGTTTTGTTGTGGGGCGAGCCTGGGTGCTGATAGACCAGGTCGGCCCATGGCCGTTATTTTTCATAGGAAGAGCTATTTTCCAATGTTGGGTTTGTTTTCTCTTAGAGGCAGACGGATAATGAATTTTGCCCCGGCACCCGGCTCTGATTCTACAACCATCTCTCCACCATGATTCTCGGTGATGATGAAATAACTCACACTCAGTCCCAGACCGGTTCCCTGGCCGATGGGTTTGGTGGTGAAAAAAGGATCAAAGACCTTTTTGCGGGTGGCCTCGTCTATTCCCGGGCCGTTGTCAGCAATCTCCAGGCAGATCATGTGGCGCCTCTTGTCGACAAAGATGCGGATGATAAAACAAGGCGCTTCAATGGCCGCAGCCTGCATGGCCTGGGCGCCATTGCCCAGGATATTGAGGAGCACCTGCTGGATTTTGGCTTCCTCACAGAGTGCAGGCGGAAGGTCTCGGGCATATTCCCTGACAATTATTATCTTTTTAAAATCATACTCTTTTTTAAGATTGTAATCAGTGGCGGCAAGAGCCAGGGTACTTTCCACAATTTCATCCAGCCTGCCCAGCACCATGCCCTCATTTCCCTTTCTGGCAAAGCTGAGCATATTCCCCACGATCTCAGCCACCCGTTTGCCTGAGGTGACGATGGTCTCCAGCATGCGGGGGATGCTTCTGGCCGCCATAAACTGTTCGAGGCCCTCCAAGGTTATACCCGCCTTTTCCGCTGCTTTTCGATTTGCCGGGATATCAAGTCGGCCGTTGAGGCGATTCTGCATAACGTTGGCAGTCTGCAGCATACTGGCCAGGGGATTGTTTATCTCGTGGGCCATGCCGGCGGCAAGCCCTCCCACGGTAAGCATCTTTTCGCTTTGGATCATCATCTCTTCCATGCGTACCTGGTCAGTGATGTCATCCACCCGAATCAC
Source organism: uncultured Desulfobacter sp. (assembly GCF_963677125.1). Lineage (NCBI taxonomy): Bacteria > Pseudomonadati > Thermodesulfobacteriota > Desulfobacteria > Desulfobacterales > Desulfobacteraceae > Desulfobacter > uncultured Desulfobacter sp. The sequence continues at coordinate 5,210,441 of NZ_OY781882.1, forward strand.
GGCACCTTCCACCCCGTTGGCAACAAGGGGGAAAATGGTCAGATCTTCATAAAAAAGGTCGCCGTTTTTGCGTCTCTTGCGCTTGGGATCGGTTTGTTCCTGACCGGTCTTAATGGCCAGGCGTACCCGCTCCATTTCCCGGCTAAGTTGAGGGATGGCCTCAACCATGGGTGTCCCCACAACCGTGTCTGCACTTCGGCCGGTCAGCTTTTCTGCTTCTTGGTTCCACAAGGTGACCATGCCTTGGGCATCCACCCCCACAAGCATGGATGGCATGGAGTTAATGATATTACTCAGATAGTTGCGCAGGCTGCGCATCTCTGATTCCCGTTGTTTTCGTTCCGTGATATCAATCACAGTGCCTTGAATGATGGTCAACTTGCCGTCTGTATCGTATTTCCCTTTAAACGTGGAATAGTAGTATCCCGTCGTGTCGTCAGGGCGGAGGAATTTTTGATCAAATTCGCCTGTATCATTTTTTTCAATGAGCTGCTGCATAATTTCTTCATTGCGTTTGCTGCACTCAGGCCAGGGTGATAGACTCATCACTGATTCGATCGTGGGTGTAAATTCCGCCGGGGCCAGGCCAAATATTTCATATACTCTGTCCGACCAGTTGACCTCGCCCGTATTGACATGCCACTCCCAGTACCCCAGACCGGCCAGGCTGTTTGCCTCATCCAGCCGGGCCTTGCTTTCCTGAAGTGCTTTCTCTACTTTTTTGAATTCACTGATATCTGCGTTGGTGCCGATGATGCGGGTGGGTTTTCCCTGGGCATCCCGGTCAACGATTTTTCCCTTAGACATAATCCACATATAGTTGCCGTCTTTACGCAGAAATCTGAACGGGGCTTCAAAGCTCTCCAATTCCCCTGCTATAGACCGGCTAAAGCTGAATTGAACCTGCTTAAGGTTGTCGGGGTGTACCCGTTTATAAATTTCAGTAAATGTGCCCTCAAATGCATTGGGTTCATATCCTGCAATGGTATAGTAGCGGGAATCAAGATAAAATACATCCTCAACCAGATTCAGATCCCAAATACCTTCATTGGCCCCTTCAAGGGCCAGATCCAGGCGTTCCTCACTTTCTTTGAGAGCCAGCTCCATCTGTTTGCGCTCGGTGATATCCTGGACAAAGGCAATGGAATACTGCTGGTCCTGGTATTCCATACGGCCAGTGTATATCTCCACCGGCATCCGGGAACCATCTTTGCGCAGATGTTCTCTGTCATAGTAGAATTGCCCGGTATCCTGAATTTCCCGCCAGATCAGCGGCCAGGATTCGGGCGTCACCTGCGGATCAATGTCCATGAGGGTGAGAGCCTCTAGTTCCTGCCTGGTGTACCCAAGGAAATTGGCCGCCTTTTCGTTTACTTTCAGTATTTGTCCGTCCGGCCCTATCCGGTAGATGCCGATATTGGCATGATCAAAACTGGACTGGGTGATTCGCAGATCTTCGAGGATACCGATAATATCCCTGGCCAGCATAAAACCCAGTAAAACAAGGCTGCACAGGATGGTGAGCAGCACCCCCCAGCTCAGGATTCGATTGAGTCTGTCAGAACGGGATATGGCGGACCTGGTTTGGCTGGAGAACTCTGAGCAAAGGGCTGTCAGGCGCTCCTCCACAATGGCCGATTCATGGTTGAGTTGCTCTAGCTTGGAAAAATGATTGAGGATTTTTTGTTCAGAAGAGAGGAGCAAGGACATTTTTTCCTCAAGGGAACTGATGATGTCCTGGGCCTTTCCCATCAGGATACTGAGGTAGTTCAGTTGATTTTTATGTTGGCCCATGGCCTTGCTGATCACTGCTTTTTTCTGGCGGTATTTCGCAATATCCCAATCCAGCAGCAGTTCCGTCAGCAGGAGTTGCTGCTCGGTGTGCAGCCCCATCAGATCATACGCCGTATCCTTGATGCGAACTTTTATGGGATCAACCTCTTGTCCCTGGTAGATTCTCAATCCCTCTTCCTTGCGGTAGGGGATGATGATGCGCTCTCGTACTTCAGTTGCAAAAGAGAGCCCCATCTGCTGCAATCTGACTTTTTCCCGGTTTAATTGAATGGCTGGATCATGGATGCGGCTTAGCAACTGTTCATAGTGGCTGAGTTCTTCTCCCAGGGCCGGCAGAATATCTGCTTCAGGCCCTGTAAACGGGTTCTTTTTTGCAATGTTGCGCCGGAGAGCAACCAGGTTGCTTGTCAACGCTTGCCAGGCCTTGGGGTCGCCGCTCTGGATAAAGTCCATGCTCAGCAGGTGGATATTTCCAATCCGGTTCGTCATCTGCTGGATGACGGCAAGCAGGTGTTGGTTGTGCCTATATTTTTGGGAAAAATAGTTGCCGAGCAAAAAAATCAACAGACTGGCACCCACCCCAAGAATGACAATCAGAACGACTTTTTTTTGGGTCCTCATCAGGCTATTTCTTTCGTTTGATAAGGATCTCTTCCTTCGAGAGCCATGTTTTGGCGGCCGGAATTTCCATCACCGATTCAATGATTGCCACCGGATAATCATCAAGATAGGTCAGACGTCCAAAATATGCGGGGCAATTCAACTGGCCGTCCAGAGCCCTGATAGAGCTCTCCCCCCGCAGGCCGGTGAACGATAACCCCTTAAGCATTCGGGCAACGTCATGCGGCTCTGGTGATCCTGCCTTGATAACCGCCTCTTTCCAGGCCAGGAAAGAATCGTAGCAGCAGATTGCAAAATCAACGGGGAAGACCCGGAATTTTTGCCTTAGCTGCTTAACAAAAGTGTGGGTCTGGGAATACTTTTGAGAAAGGTAGTGGAAGGGCGCCCGGGAGATTTTCCATATCCCCTCGGGCAGGAGACGTTCGTTTTCATCGGTCATCACGGAAAACCAGCCAAAGGCTGCCATGGTATCAAATAGCTTTCGGGATTTTGCCTGGTTGACAAAATGAAACAGGTCCTCCCCCCAAGTGGCCACTACGAGGGCTTCGGGCTTACCGTCCATGAGCTGTTTGATGGCCTCTGTATAGTCCCGGGTTCCCAGTGGATGCCAGATTTCAGCGGTCCACGTTACGGGAGCGCCGATCTTGGTAAAATATTGTTTGAAAAAGCCCATCACGTCCCGCCCCCAGATGTAATCAGGACCGATCCAAGCATAGCGTTGCCAGGGCATCAAGGAAGCAAAGATACTGAACCCCATGGATTCCATGTGGGAGTTGGGCTCAAACAAAAACACATAAGGATGACCCTTTTCCACCACAATGGACTGGGTATTGCCAATGGAGACCAGGTAAGGGACCTGTTCTTCCCTGCAGGCGACCGAGGCCTTTAGCACGCAAGGGCTGGCCCCCCCACCAAAAACCGCGCTGATTTTCTTTTCCCGGACCAGTTTTTTGACCAGATGATAATGGTCGTCCGGATTATTGCCGCCATCCCGTTGGAGCATTTGGACCGGCCTGCCGAGAAGACCGCCTTGATCGTTAAACTGGTTGATGGCCAACTGGGCCGCTTTGAAGCTGTTTTGGGTATACGCCTTGGTCACCGAGCTGAAATCGCCGATAAAACCGATTTTTATTGGCTGAACCTCACCAAGGGCATAGGTCCCCGGAAACAGGATCGTTAGGAGTACAAGCATTTGCAAAAAAGATATATGGCATCTCATGGAACGTCCTTAAAGGCTTTTGGATAATTGATGCAATGATTACAATCCTGTGAAAAAAATTGGTCTTTATTTTCATGAGATTTCGCTTGGATCCCCTAATTAACGAACAATCTCTCAGCGTTTTTCGCGGCTGTAGTATAAAGGGGTGCATCCCGTTTTTTTGAAATCTGGAATGCGCTTTGAATCTTTCCCAAGCAAAAATCGTCATAGATCCCAGCATTGAGGCATTCTTTAGTATAAGCTAATGTAAAATATTAGGATAGGAGCTTGCTTTTTGTCAACCAAAGTATGAAAAAAGACAAAAAGTCGGGATATCGCTCCAACTTAATTTAACGATGCCGTTTAAGGTTGTCCGGGTTTCGCCAGCACAACGGGTCCGAAGCCAGGAGATCGCCGGTGACCTGGAAGGCTGCCCCACGGCATCCGTAACAGGTGTCGTTTTTTTCACAGGTTCGGCAGAATCCTTTAATGGTCTGATGGTGGTTTTTCAGCATTTTAAGTTCCCGGGAGTGGTCCAGAATATCCTTAAGAGGCGTTTTTCGTATGTTGCCGATTGCTTTGGTAATGCCCACGCAGGGTTGGACATTGCCGATGGAAGTGATTGTGCAGGAAAACTGGTGGCGCATGCACTGGTTGCCCATGAGCGGTGGCTGGGGGTCCCATTCAATGCCGTAGCGCTCCCGGTCGACGGCACAGATTTCATCAAACACGGTTTTAAGTTCCAGGGGGGTGAGTTCAAGGGATGCATTGTTTTTTGCCTGGCCCTGGGGGGTGATGATTTCAAAATAGGGCGCCATGTTGTTGTCCCTGATCCAGGTCCAAAGGTCGGTCAGTTCATCACGGTTCTGGCGGCAGATAATGGTGCTCAAGGCCAGGAAGGCGTCTTTGGCGGGATAGCCTGCGGCTTTAAGGTTATCCAGGGCATTGTGGATAATGTGAAATGCCCCTTTTTTCCCTGCAAGCGCATCCTGTCTGCCCTCATGAAAGGAATTCATTTTTAGGACAACCCGGACGCCTGTTGCACGCAGTTCCCGTGCAAAATCCGGGGTAATGCCGGTGCCGTTGGTAAACATTTCCGTTTCAAGACCATGGTCATGTAAAAATGCAATAACTTCCCGGATATGGGGGTAGATACTGGGTTCGCCGCCCAACAGGATAATTTTTCCGGCGCCAAGTGCTTTGGCCTGCAGGATTACTTCAAAGATTTCGTCACGGCTGATTTCGTCATCAAAGTATGAATCATGGGGTACATAGCAGTAGGTGCAGCGAAAATTGCACCGCAGGCTCAGTTCCACCTCCATGGAGAGAAGCCGGTTGCAGGCTAACGCATCATCAATTTTTTCTTTGGCAAATTCAAAGTTTCCGGCACAACCGATGTTGTGGCTGGTATCTATATTCATGGGGACACCTTTGCGACAAACCAGACGGTTTCAGGATTGTTACCCGATACTTTGGTGCTTTCCATCCTGAAATCCGCCTCGTTGATAAGATCTGTGATGGCCTTCACAGACAGGTAATGGGGAACCACCCCTTTTAATTTAAGTTTCAGCTTTTCAATGGACCAGGCCAGTGTCGGTTTTTCGGCCGGGGGAATAATTGCCCGGATGATAAGGGTTCCGCCGGGGGCCGTGGCTGCCTTGATTTTTTCCAAAGTCCGTTTGAATTCATCCGGTGTTAAAAAATGAGACATGTCCAGCATCAAAGCCATCTGAACCGGCGCTGAAACAGCGGGAAGATTCGGGGCGCCGCCTATATCTATACGGCCCTGGCCTGACATTGCCATGTTACTGATCCGCCGGCTTTCGGGGTCGGGTTCTATGCCGAATATCCGGGCATGGGGAAACCGTTCAAGGATAAAGCAAGCCGGCACCCCAAGGCCTGTGCCGATGTCCATGATTCGGGAAATATCCCCCCTGGCCGGCAAAAGGTCGGGTAGCTCCTTGAACATGGGGTCAAATTTCAGTTTAAAGCGGGCGAACATTCTGGGGTAGGCTTCGGCTGTGCGGTATCTGTTAAGAATTCGGGATGTGGCAGATGTGTCTGTCTCCCGGGATGGAATTTCTTGGGCGGATGACAATTCCACGGGTTGTAAAATAAAATAGCGGCGCAGCAGGGGCGGCAGAATCAAAAAGGTTCCTCCAAGGCAAAAGCCGATGCCCAGAAGGCAGGCAAGCCCGGCACTTTGCAAAAGCGAATGCTCGGCCAGGCACATCACCCCGAAGCCGATCATGGTGGAGACCCCTGCCATGAATACGGCCAGGCGTATTCGTGCAACCGATGGATGGGACTCGTCGCGGTAACGCTGGTAGGCACGTACAAAGAACAAGGAGAAGTCAATGCCGATGCCGAATACGATGATGGAGAGCATCAACGAGGGGATGTCCAGGTTGTGGCCTATAAGTTTCATGGTGCCCAGGGTGCCGATAAAGGAGAAAAAGACCGGCAGCATGGTAATGATTGTCAGTTTAATGTCCAGAAAAAAGATGAACAGCAGGATCAAAACCGCTCCGGCAATAATAAAAAACATTTTGCCAAAGGTTGTGAACAAAAGAGAGCCTAAGGTGGTGGAAAAAAGCTGGGGTTCAAATACCGTGGCAACGGCGCTGAAGGTGTCATAAAAATTTTTTTCATCCACATCCGGGTTGCGCATAACGGTTGTTGTCCAGACCCAGTGGCCGCCGTCTGCCTTGGATTGGGAAATGCCCATCATGGGATACAGGGTCTCGGGGATTGCCACGGGTCCGGCGGGCAGGTCGGTGGGAACAAGCAGGTTTAAAAAGGGGGCAAAGGCATCCTGGGTGAACCCGAGCTGCTCTGCTTCACGGCTTAGATCTTGTTTGAGGCTGTTAACCCGTTCTTTGCTCCAGAAGTGTATCCAGGCGTCATAGTTTTCCTGCTTTTTTGCCTTTCCCGGAAATATCATGGAAAGGGTGGTGCCCGAAGCCGGAATCCCTTGGGTCTGAACGGCAGACACCCGGTCCGCCAGCCGGTCGTTTAAATCCTGAAGTTTTGGGACCGAATCGGCCGTCAGCATGAGATGGGATTTGCCGGTAAACCCTTTGCCCCAGGTCTTATAGAATCTTGCATCCGCCTCCTGGGTTTCCCGGCTCACCGTGCTCATGGCGGACAGATCCACATGAAAAACCGGCCAGGTAAACCACACAAGGCCTAGTGTTATTGCAAGAGCCAGCCAGGCACCGCCTTTGCCGGGAATTATCAGGGCATTGACCAGGCGCTGCAGGGGAAGCGCCCGGGGTTTTGCCGGGTTAAGCATGGGGACGATCCTTGGAAACAGGGTATGTATAAAGATAAAGGAGAACCCCATGCCCAGGGCCGTAAATTTTCCAAGCTCTTCAAGGATTTTAAAATCGCTCATCCCCAAAGAGAGAAAGGCGCAAACCGTGGTCAATGTGGCGATCAGCCCCACGGCCCGCACTTCTGTGGAGGCTTGTCTGCCAAATGTTTTTTGGGGCTGGTCCAGGAACAGCAGATAGGTAATGCCGTGGTCAATGGTGATGGAGATGATGGCCCCGCCAAATCCAAGGACGATAAGGGATATACCGTCATATAACAGGGAATAGGTGAACAGGCCCGCAATGGTGCCGAACATGGCAGGTACCAGAGCTAAAAGTCCGATCCATGGCCGGGGAAAGGCCAGAAACAGCAATAAGATGATGGCTGCCGTGGCAATGAAAATGGCCTTTTGCACATCGTGCTTGATGATTCTTTCATTATCATAGGCGGCCCTGAATGCGCCTACGGATGTGAGGACGGCATGTTCACCGGGCCTTGCAAATTCTTTTTGGGCCTGGGCCTGGATGGCCTGGAGCAGATCCATGGCCTGTGTGGAGAAATTTGAGTCCGTGCCCGAGCCTTTGGGGGTGGCCATGATCATGCAGTGCCGGGAATCTTTGGACAACAGTTTTCCCTTGTAAATGTTGAACTCATCAACCGGTGCCAGGGATTTTAACCGTGACAACACCATATTTTTTAACCCCAGAGGATCAACGGCTATGAATTCGGATGTGCCGATCTCATCAAGACTCAGTAGCCGGGTATAGGTCTGTGACAGTGTATCCCGGATAGCATCCGAAGTAAGCAGTGGCGCAACCCGGGTTTCAAGCTCGGTGCGGGTGAACTGAAAGGGCAGGGTCTTTACCACCAGATTCATCAGTTCGGGCATGATCTCCTGGTAGTGGTCCATGCCCACACTGCTGAACAGGCCGGAGGCCGAAAGCTTCTCCTCCACCATGGCCGCCAGGGTTACCAATCGTTCCGGATCTTCAATGCCGAGGCCTGCACTGATAACAACCCGGTCCTGGATGGGATGATGATCAAAAAAGTAAAGGGCATCACGGATCACCCGGTTGTGTGCCGGAAGTGATGCCGTGATATCTGTTTCAATATGAAGTCTTTTAAAACTGACAAAGAGCATGAATGCAGCGGCAAAAAGCGTGATGATCAATAGACCGATGTTCAGCTGTTTTTCCCGGGGTTTTGAATTTACCATATGCACACCCCAAGGCCTGCAAGAACCGCTATATGACCGAGAATGATCACAAGGCGGTGGGCATGAAAAAATTCGTTCATCAGCTGGATGAATCCAAGGCCGCCGCAACAGCGCCGGAACCTGTCCAGCCCTGAGCAGGCATCATTGTCAGTTGCCGCATTGCTTTGGAAGGCAAAAAAGGGCGTTGTTCCCAAATAGTCGGCACTAAGGTTTTTGAGCATTGTATCATAGGGTGTTCCGCCCCAGGGTTGGCTTGCAATTTTTTTACCAAAGGCGCGATTAACGGCATAGGCATGGGCCAACGCCTGATATCGGATTTTTTTTATTGCTGGATTGCCGGTTTTTGAACTGCCTTTGATCAGGCCTCCGAAAAAGAGCAAGGTCCAGGTGCTGCAGGCGGACAGATGTGCAACGGTGGACGTTAGAATTTTTGGATCATATCGACGAAACATCACGTCATCTTCAAACACCACCCATTGTTGGGCATCCGCATCAATGGCTTTTTCCATGCACAGCAGATGGGAGGCAAAGATTCCCCGGCAGGGGTCGTCTATATCTTTATCCACCAGGACAAACTCCACGCGGCGGTCAATGCCCAGGCGTGAAAATTCAATTTTGGCCCGTTCCCGGCGGTCGGTGCGATTACGAAGTGAGATGCAGTACACCTTGTCAAAAAAGTTCCAGGGCGATATGGGGTCAGGGGTCATAGTCCATCACCTGCTTTATTTGAAACGTCTCTGTCTTGATTTTGGGATATGAGGGCAAGCAGGTTGGTTTTATGATTTAATATGATAAACCCCATACAGACAATTACCCCGGCAATACCCATAAAATCTGTGCCGGATGTCAGGACAAGTCCCATGCCGAGAATGGTCACAAGCACCATGGACCCTGCAAAGGAACGCCGGAAAAACAGATACCCAACACACCAACCGGCAAGGGAGAGCACGGTAAATAAAGGGGCGGGAAACAAGGAAAAGCCAATGAAATGGGCAACGCCTTTACCCCCTTTAAACCCGTGAAAACATGGGAACCGGTTGCCAAGCAGCAGAAAAAATCCCACCCAGATTTGTGCGGGCGCAGACAAAAAATGCACTGCCGCCGCCGACATCAGAAACGCTTTGCCCACATCGCTTATGAGAACCAATCCGGCCCATTTCCAACCCAGTATTCGGTACACATTACTTGTGCCGGCGTTTTTACTGTACAAAGTCCGGGGATCTTGTTTTGTTTTCAGCTTCAGCACAAAGATGGACGCATTGATTGAACCGACTACATAGGCAAGCAGCCAAAACGCTGTGAGCATCATTGGATGCCCTCCCGGATCCATGCCGCAGGGGTGATGGTGCCGCCGCTGACATCCCGCATCATTACCCCGGCAAGGGCTTCACACAAATTGCCCTGGTCATCGGTAATCCATATATCAAATCCTAACGTCCCGTGGGTTTGATATTTGGGGATAACCCGGGCAGTATAATTTTTATGTTCAATCGTGGGGGTATAAATAATGCGTTTGTCAAACCCAATTGGAAAGGCCACAATGCCGAAAAACCGCTGGCTCCAGACACATCCGGCATGAAAGGCGCCGTCCAGGGGAAATCCCGATCCCAATACGGTCTTAAATGGATCATTGGAATTGTCCGGCATCGCTTTTAGGGTTGCATATGCGCCGGACCGGGAAAGCTGTAATTCACCTTGAATGGAGCGAAAGGCCGGCTTGAATGGAACCAGTTCGCGGTATATGCTTTTTGCCGGCACTTCAAACATGGGCTCGTCGAATTTTTCTGTCTGGGACGGAGACAGGTTCGAAAGCGGTTCTGATTCGGTGCTGAAGGTTGCCGTGCAATGTTCTTTGATTCGTGTTATGGCCCCTTTTTTTGTGGAAAACCGGGTGGCCAGGGAGAGCGACACCCGGGTATCGTTGATGGGGCGGATATTGCAGAGCGCTTCAATGGCTTTTTGACCTGGTTCTATCACGAGAAATTTATTAAACCGTGCATGGGTCATATGCCTTAATGCAGCATTCGACGTAAAGACATTGTGCGTCTGAATTGCTCCGGCCAGGACCTTTAACGCCTCAACAGCCGGAAAAACCACCTTGCCGGCGAAGCAATGGTCCATGAAGTGGGGATATACGTCAATGGTTAACGGAACCTGGGTAACGGAGTTGTCCATATCAGGTTCTGCTTGGCGGTTCTACGAATTTGAGGCTTAGATTCTCCCCTTTTTCATATCCCATCACCCATACGGCCAGATAGGTGTCCACATAATCCAGCCAGGCCTTGAAGGTTTCAGGATCAACGGCGTGCCTGAAAAGTCTTGCCGTGACAACGGCGCTGCCGGCCGCGTAGTGGCGGCAGTCCGCACAATCCGTGTCCGGGACACAGCATGCCGCGCTTCTGTCCCAGGTCAGATCCGCCCTGTATTGCCTGAACGTTTTGCCCAACCCCACATCTTCATGGGGGTTCATTCTCGGATAGGAGCATTGAAATAGGTCATGCAGGCCCATCTCATGGGTATGGGCAAGGATGTTATAGTGGGAGAAGAGCAGGTGCTCAGGATAGGTCTCCAGCATCTCCAGCATCACATCCCGGGTCTTTGCCAGCGTCTGACGATTGTGCCGCAGCGCGCCGTTGTATCCAACCGGCGCGGAAAACATATTAAAGGTGAACGGGCAGTTGTTTTCCGCAAGGATGGGGGCCACATCGCGTATTTCATCAATGTTGCTGCTGGTAAAGGTATAGACAAATACCGCCCTGGGGTCGTCTTTATAATTTTTAATCTGTTTTTCAAGCATGTGATCGGCCCGGCGGACAGCCTGGCTTGTCCGGTCGTTGCCCCATACGGAGATGTGAATTCTGTAGCCTACGCTTTCGGGGATGAACTTTAATCCATTGGATGCGATGGCTCCCAAAGGAATTTGCTGGTAACAGGTCTGCAAAAGCTGGGGGACCAGGGCGGGTTCCGCCCCTGCCAGAACAACAAAGGTGATGCCCCGCGCCTTTTCTTTTACCATCAGGTCCTGCCATAATTCAGGGTCATTATTTTCGGTGACGAACTGTTTGTCGCCTTCAAAGTAATAACAGCCTTCACACCTTATATTGCAGCGGTTGGTCATGTCATATGTGGATTCCCTGAGGAAAAAATATTTTTTTACCCGCTGCCATCGGCTGCGAATCACCGGATCGGACAGAATATCTGAGAACTTCCAATGTGTTTGCATAGAGAGTTATTTAAACGTATCTGTAAATTGTTAATTTAATTTCATGCGTTGTTGTGGGGTGGGCCTTAAGTGTTGATCAACCAGGTCAGCCCATGGTTGTTATAACTTGTTGTTGATGTATTCGGCAATGAGGCGGACGTTGGTCAGTTTGGGGTAGTCGTCCTCGTCAATACGGATGCCGTATTCATCCTGGATCACCAGGGCAACGGTGGCAAGGTCCATACTGTCAATCCCGACTTCATCCACAAGGTCCATTTCGGGATCAAAGGTTTCAGGGGTTACATCTTCAATCATGAGTTCATCAATAATGATCCGGGCTACATTGGTAATGATCTCGTCAATGGTTTTTACGTTGCTCATTTTTTATTCTTCTCCATTTTATATGAAAGTCTGGGTAAACGACCCCTATCTTTCAACCTTTGTTGTGGGCTAAGCTTGGCCGTTGATATGCCGGGTGAGCCCATGGCTGTTTATAAGAAATTCTCTGTAAGCCACAGAGATGTTCCAATATTCGTTGTGGTCCGAACCACGGTCAAAGACCAAGGACGGTCCGTGACCGTTATATAATTTTAGAACTTCTTAACATATTCCTGCCAGGATATCCATTTCAGGATTTCGTTCAAATGTTAAATAGAGACAATCATCTAAAATAGACGAGCTGTTATCCATGCAAGGCATTTAACAGGCGTGGATACCTGATATGGATATTGTATGGCAGGGCGAACCAGCAGCAACAGTTTGCAACCTGTATTTTCGCAGGCGGTAATTTTGGCGGTAAGACCTCCCCGGTCTCCTGATTCTTTTGCAATCATCGTGGTGATACCGAATTCTCGAATCAGTAAACCGTCAAATTCGGCAGAGAACGGACCCCGCATGCCAATAATGTGCGATGGGCGAATCCCAAGCTGATCACAGGTTTCAATCGACTTTACCACCGGCAGGACCCGGGCAAAAAGATCCCTTTTGCGATTCCCAAGATGCGTCACCAACTCCGGCAGCTTGCGTACCCCAATTACAGAGAGAATCCCCCCTGATGTTTCACAGGCAAGGCTTGCGGCCTCTTCAACGGTTTCGATCCGGTACACATGCCGGCAGGTGGCCGGCTGTGCGAGCGTTTCCCGCTCCAGCCTTAAATACGGGGTCTTGGTGCGGTTGCACACATCCATGGCCAACCTTGAAATATTGACCGCAAACGGATGTGTGGCATCCACAACGCTTGAGATGCGCCGCTCTATGATCAGGTTTTGAAAGGTTTCCGATGAAAGTTGTCCTACCCGGCATTCAACAGTTGGTGCGAATTCGTCCTGAATGCGGGTCGTGGTCGTGTACATAACAGGAATGCTGTGCTGTACGCACAATAATATAAGTTCACGTGCTTCCGATGTTCCGCCCAGCACGAGAATCATCAGCCGGCTCTCCTGTTGTTCATTGCAACCATCTGTTCAAGTCTCCAGCGGCGGTGCGTCATCTGTCATCTCGGGACCGCGCAGAATGTAGGTATCCATCATCCATCCATGTTCCTGCCGAAGTTTTTTCCGTAAAGGGATCAACTCCTGAACCATGTCTGCCAGCCGCCCACGTCGGATGATCTGCCAGGGAAATCCGATATACGCACCCCAGATGATTTCAAGGTCAGGCGCCCGCGCCACTAACTGAGCACAGGCCAGGCCTTTATCCAGCATGACAACCACTGTTCCAAGTTCAGCGGACCACTCCCGGAGCAGGCGGCGGCCCGTGGTGATATGGATAGGTGCCGCAACCCGGTTCAGACAAATAACATTTTCTGCTGCCAAGGCCTGTATCGCAGAGATCCCTGGGATCACCCGCACATCCAGGGGAATGATTTCGCCAATTTCCTCGACAATACCGATGAGGCTGTCATAAAAAGCAGGGTCACCCCACGCCAGAAACCCCACGATCATGTTTGGGGGTAATTCTTTGATCGCATTGACAAAGCGGTTCACACGGGATTGCCGCCATGCCTGAACGCCTTTCCGATACTCGGCCGAACCACGCTTTGCATCCGGTCCGCGATCCGTATCTGAAATCGTCACAAAACGATAACTGCCCGGTTTTAGAAAGGCTTCACAGATTGCCTTCCTGGCGGCAACCATCTCTTTTTTAATGTCACCTTTGTCGGCAACAAGAAAAACATCTACCTGGCGAAGTGCCTCTATGGCATGTCCGGTCAAATGCCCCGGACTGCCCAGGCCAATTCCGATAATTTTGATTTGACGTTTGACCATTTTTAGTGGGCTGCCTTTATTTAGATATTTCCATCATGCAACATACGGATATCAATAAATCCGGTACAGACAATCTTCTGGTCCGCCGTAAGCTGGTATTCAAAACGGTTCGGGCTTTTTTTTCCCGGTTTGATCAAAACTGCAATGGGGGTGTCCGGTCTGATCAATTGCTTAAATCTGACCCGCTTGAACCCCTCGAGTTTCATGCCTGACCCCATTGTGCGTTGCATCAGCTCGAAAATCATGCTCATCTGGGCAATGCCCGGAACAATGGGGTTGTCCGGGAAATGCCCGTCAAACCAGGGCGACTCGGAGCCAAAGATAGCCTGGGCTGTGATGACCGATGCTTCGGATCTGCGAAGCTCACTGATCTCATACCCTGGGCCACTTAGGTCAGCCATGTCCACGGATGAGTTCATGACTCTTTGTTGCCGTGTTCGTTAACATACCGGGCCAGGCTGTCCAGGGTCGCAAATACGGTTTCTCCAAGCTCTTTGTTGTCAATGACAACTCCGTAATCGTTTTCCATCATCATGACCATCTCCAGGACATCAATGGAATCCAGGCCCAAAGGACCGCCGATCAGTTGGTCCTGTTCATTGATATCCTCGGGTGTTACATCCGTCAGTCCCAGTGTGTCCACAATTTTTTCCTTCAGTTCTGAAATCAGATTCTCCATATATCATCCAATACGCTTTATGGGTTTTATTCTTTATTTTGTGTGTGATGGAACCCGTGTTTGGATGAAAAGTTGCATAGGTGCAAGGCCAGAAAGATTTGTAACCGGAGCAACCTAATGGTTGTGAGGATTGCAAATTTTTCTGCAACGCCGCAGATGGGTGACTTTTCGTCCAAACATTAGTTTAAAGGCCTTCAAAGGTGTTCATCTCTTCCTGCTCTTTCAACACATCTTTATAAATACCGCCCCATCCCTTTCTTTTAAGGACCCTGGCATGCTGCTGCTGCATGATTGGTTTGAACATATAAGTCCAGATGCCTGTCCATAATTTGCCGGTTCCCCTGGCCCTGGACGACGGGTCCCACCATCCAAGTACGGTCTGACGGTGATACCAGAACAGGTATTGCAGCTTGTCGGCGCTCAGGTGGCGGGTTTTGACATTGGCCCACAGGCCGTTGTATTTTTTAAAATCAAGGGCATTGGTAATAAGTCCCTGGGCCATCAGCTGTTCGCGCATGCCTGTTTTTGGATAGGGCGTCAAAAGCTGGCAATAGGCGGCATCGGCATTAATTTCCTGTAAAAAACGGTAATTTTCAATGATGGCTTTTTCGTCATCATCGGGGAATCCGAATATCAGACCGCCGATGACCATCATGCCGTGTTTCTGGCACAAAGCCACGGCTTTTCTTGAATATTCCACAATATTGCCCTTGCCTGCTACGGCAAGGTTTGTTTTTGAGACGTTTTCAATCCCCAGGAATACGGACTTGAATCCTGCCTGGGCCATTTTTTTGATCATTTCCTCATTGGTGGCCATGGTCAGGCTGTCGGCCTGAACCACCAGTTTCAGGCGGCGGTATCCTCTTTTAATGATGGCATCACACAGCCGGATAACTCTGTCCGTGTCTAATACCAGATTGTCGTCCACAATAAAGGCCAGCCGTGTCTTTTTGTTATAGTAAATGTCATCAAGGTCGGCAAGGACCCTTTCAATGGGATAGGTTCTGAACGTGCGGCCATACATGTGCTTCATGCTGCAAAAATTGCAGGTGCGGGTGCAGCCTCTTGAGGTCTCCAGCACCTCTGCTTTCATGTTCATTACATGGTATCCCCAAGTCAGGCGCCGTTTGTCCCGGATGGGTGGTTTTATCCGGGACAGATCCTGTAGTTCACCCATGGGATTGGTGATGAATTTGTCTCCATCTTTATACGTCAAGGAAGGGATGTCATGAAACGTGTCCCGACCATCCAGGGCCTCCACCAATCGTTTAAAAGCGGTCTCTCCTTCACCCTGGACAATGAAATCGATCAGTTTGCCTTCGGGTGATTGCGTGATCTCCTGGGTCATCAGGGTGGCATGGTAGCCGCCCACCACGATTTTAGCCCTGGGCCGGACACGTTTGATCAGCCGGATAATTCGGCAGCAGGTGTCCCATTGCCAGGACATGGCTGAAAGTCCCACAATATCCGGTGCAAGTTTTGTTAACTGTTTTGTCAGATAAGTATGTATGGATCGGCGTTTCCGTATCAGGTCAATAATTTTGACCTCATGCCGTTCATGGATATTTCCGCCGATGCTGGCAATGCCCAGGTTGGGGAAATGCACAGCATTCTGGTGAATAACCAGGGGCGCTACATCGGGCATGGACATCAGGAGCACTTTCATGGCAGACTCTCCTTGGAAATCGGTTTTATGGCAAAGGTCTCGTTCTAGCTTTCCCGGGGCAAGTTCTCCGGGTAAAAATGCCATTCCCCAGGTGCCCGGACCCATGTGAACCCCTGAGGTCAGAGACAACGGGACAATGGAGATGTTTGCCCAGGGACAGGCCCGGCGTATATGGGGCATGACCGAATTTTCCACCCATGCCCTGTTGTCGGAATATTGCAAAAGTATCCTGGGTGCCCCAGTTTTGCCAAACACCTGTTCAAGCCGCTTGACGGCATAGCGGATCTGGCTTTCACTGTTTCTGACAGTGGCGACTTTCCGGGCGCCGTCTGCCCTGGGGCTGATGATGGGCCGAATACTGAGAAAATCTCCTGCTACACTGCCGGTCTTGGACATCCTGCCGCCCATGGCCAGGTATTTCAGGTGGTTCAGGAACAGCAGTTCGTCGCAGGCCCCAATAATTTTTAACGCATGGGCTTCAAGTTCCGCCAAGGCGTTTACGGTTTGGGCGGCCCGGGCAACGGTTTCGACAATAAGTCCAAGCCTGCCGGATGCCGCACCGGTATCCACAACCCGCATCCGTTCCGACAGTCCGTTGTCCGCAACCCACCGGACGGCAACGTCATAGTTGCCTGTATACACGGATCCCACACACAGGTAAAGTACCTGGTCGTATTGCCCCAACACCTTCCTGAAGGTTTCATGGCGCTGGAACACCGATGCCTGGGCAGTCATGACCCTTTTGCCCCGGGTCATGTCTGCATAGATTTGGGCCGGATCTGCCAGGGTTTCAGGCGCCCCGCCCTCATCGGTGACGATGAAACTGTCCATGAGCGTGATGCCAAGTGCTGCGGCCCGGTCGAGGGTAATGGAGCCTGCCGCATCAGTGATGATGCCCACCGTGTTTGGGTTTGTCCGTGCCCGTGCCTCTTGCGGCCGGGTTATGATGGGTTCGGCGTGCCATGCCGTAATAGATCCGATTTCAGATACCTGGTTTTTAAGCGCATCTCTGTCTTTTGTGTGGACATGGATTTTCAGGGACCGGTCCGTTTGTGAAGTGACAATACTGTCGCCAAGGGTTTTAATCAACGGGTCCGGGGCGGTGTCTTGATCCATTCGGATTTGTAAATCCACACAAAAGGCCGGTTCTGACGGGGCCGTATACCCGGCAGAGACACAGAGCTGGTCCTTAAAACTTTCCATGACCGGGATACATTGGCCCTGTCGATCCTCAAGCGCTTTAAAAAATCCTTCCAGAAACAGGAACATCCCCAGCGCCCCTGCATCCACAACGCCTGCTTTTTCCAGAGCAGGCAGCCGGGTCATGCTTTGGGATACGCTTTGTTTGAGTCGTTCGGTCAGTGCGTTGGAATCAAAGGATGTTTCCTGAAGTTTGCCGTCACAAGCCCTGTCAGCAAAAAAATGGGTCAGGCTTTCAAACAGATCGAGCATGGTACCGGGCCTGGGATCGGCCACGGCATTCATGGCCATGTTTAATCCCTGCCCTGTGGCAGTGGGCAGGAAGGTGGGCAATGGATGGGATAAAAAGCCCGAAAAAAAGGCTGCCGCAATATTGCCTGAATTGCCCACGGCCGACATGGACAGCTGCTTCACCAGTTCATCAAAAGAATTTTCTAAAGATGTTTTGTCTGCACCGCCACCCGGCTTAATCTGCTTAAACGGTGCCAGGCTTATCTTTAGATTTTTGCCGGTGTCCGAATCATGGACCGGAAAGACATTGACCTGATCCAGCAGATCTGCCCAAGCCACAATTCTTTCGTAGCCAACGGTAAGGGCGTTTGTAATTTTGGGGGTGTCCGTACATTCAAAAGGGCCTTTGGGCATGATATTACACCAGCAGGGCTGAGGTGATATCTTCGGGGATCCTGAACAAAAGCGTCATTTCAGGTACACGCACTGCCACCTGCTCACTTTTTCCCCGGGCACAGACTTGTTCAGTCTCTTTACGCCGGATCTCAAAATCTATGCCGATTTTGTATTCAGCTTCGGTTACAGTGGCTTTGCAGATAAATTCGTCATGGAATTTTAAGGGTGCAATATGCTTGATGGATGAGCGGCTTACCGGAAAGCTGACATGTTTTGAAAGGGAGTATTCGTACAGGTCAATGCCCGCCGCTTTAAACAGATCGAATCGTGTTACATCAAAATATTTATAATAGTTGCCGTGCCACATCACATGCATGGGATCCATGTCGTGGAACGGGACTTTGTGCACCGTTTCAAAGTGCTTGTAGACTGCCCTTTCTTTTTTATTTTTTTTTACCATGGAATGAATTGATACAGTTTGGCGAACATTTCATACACCGTTATCCAGTTCTGCAGATCCTGGGTATTGTTCATATGGGCCCGCTTATTGACCATAACCCAGCTCATGTGGGCAGCGCCGTCCTTGCAGGTTCTGCAGTCCCGGGTTTCAGAGGTGCAGCAGCGGTGCATGGTTTTCAGATCCGAGGCCCAGCGGATGAAGTTGGTTAACCGTTTGGGATTGTTTTTCCGGTCGTCCAGGGGCTGGGTCACCGAGGGACACTCGGCCCACCCAAAGGGTCTGCCCAGCATGGTACCTGTGGTGATAATTTTGTGATAATATTTTGCGGAGACCACTGTGTCGGGATAGCGGTCCAATAAGTCGTCCATCTCCTGACACACGTCCGCAAGTTCCTGCTGAGTCCAGCTGAATCCGTCTACGCCTTCATCAT
Organism: uncultured Desulfobacter sp.; assembly: GCF_963677125.1. Lineage (NCBI taxonomy): Bacteria > Pseudomonadati > Thermodesulfobacteriota > Desulfobacteria > Desulfobacterales > Desulfobacteraceae > Desulfobacter > uncultured Desulfobacter sp. The sequence goes on from NZ_OY781882.1 coordinate 5,229,116, forward strand.
TGGATAGAAGCTGCATATGGACTTTGACGCCGACATTGCGGATTTTTTGGACGATGGGCTCAATATGGCCTACAAGCTTTGGCGTAATGGTCAAAAGATAATACACATGGGGGTCGCCTTCATAGTGGCGGCTCGATATGGCAAAGGTATCCTTTCCCCGCAATGTCTTTTCGTCATCACTGCTGCCCCACAGCGAAATGCCCACCATCATATCGGGAAAACGGTCCCTGGGTACTTTGATAAGACCGTTTGTGGCCATAAATGTGGGCATGCGGTCATAAAATGCCCCGACCCGGTCCAGACAGAGGGTAGGTTCTCCACCAATGAGAATGGCAAGATTGACACCCCGTTCTTTTTCTCGATCAATAAAGGATTCCCATTCCGAGATGTCCATCTGCTCTTTGGCCGCCTCGTGTTCGCCGGATGAAAAAAAGAAACAGCCCTTGCAGCGCAGGTTGCAGCGGTTGGTTACATCATAGATGGAGCTTCGTATGTTAAGCTTGGAAATGGCCTTATATCGTGCATACCATTTTTGATCCAGAAGAGAACTAACTGTTTTCATAGGACAGGTTCCTTGCCTTGCCTGTATTGGTTTTTAAAGATGAATAATATAATAAAATGACACACCCTAAACAAGATTAAAATAAAAATGGGATGAACATCTTGGATTTGCTGCAATACTCAGTGTAGGCCTTGCCGAAAACTAACTGGTTTTCCTTTTCTTCTATCCTGGCGGTGGCTACAAGGAACAATGTTGTTATCACACTAATTGCTGTGGTGACCAGGGTGATGTGCTTTAAAAACGCGCCCCAGTTTAAAAACAGTAACGAGGTGTACATGGGATGGCGAATGAATCGGTATAGGCCCGTATCAACCAGATGCGCCGTATTTTCAAAATTAAAGTTTTCAGGCATGTCATCACGCTGTCTGTATCCCCCAAAATTGCGAAGCAGGTTCACTGCGTACAGGACAAAACCGATGGAACAGATCAGCAGTGCCCAGGACAGCAACTGCCGTATTGAAAAGGGATTGTCAAACCAACGGGGTTCATTCAGTGCGAGGATTGCGGCAATGCCTTCAAAGGCAAAAAAGCGGTAAAAGCCGTGACTGCGGTAATTTCTCAGCGTGTGCCGGGAAACCCACACCAGTATCAGGCTTATTAAAATAAAAAGAATAAAATTCATAAAAGTATCGAATAGGGTAGGGGGGCTATGGATATGCTGCCGGTTATCAGTGGGGCTTTCATCCCGGCATTACCTCTACGGCAGTAAGATACCGCCCAAAGCCTAAAAGAAGGATCCCCTTGCCTTGGAGCTCTATACAATTTCCCGGAGAAGCCGGGTCCGGCAGTTTGTTATTTTTTACCGCATCCACGGCAAGCACGGTTGCAACCGCCGGGGCCGTGGCAAACTGTCCGGTCAGCTGGCGGTAATCCAGGATGGGTATAGATGATGAATCTGCGTTGGAAAAGGCCTCAATCAGGGCAGTCCCCCGGACGGTACAAGCTCTTGGAATACCGGCCATGACAGCCCCATACCTGTCATTGAAATCCGGCAGCTCCCGGATAAGCGCTGCCAGGGTATCCTTGGGATTAAGGCGGTCGTTATTTTTTATAAACTGTCGGGGGGTCAGAGTAATTTTCCCGGGAATTGTCCCGGGCGTCAGCACCAGAGCACCGCCGCCGTCCGCTGGTGTCTCTTCGTGGGTCACGGACATATCAAACCTGAAGGACAGCTCTGCATGGTGTTCATCTCCGCCCATGACCATGATGGGGGCATGCTCCTTTTTACCTAAAATTCCGGCCGTCCACAGGGCCTGCTCAAAGGAGGCATCTCCGCCTGTGGTGGTGATGTTCGCGCCTTTTGCACCCAGTTCCATGGCCACATGACCCAGGGCGGCGTTGTGGACCGATCCCACAAAATCAATGGGGCTGGAGGATTTCTCATTGCCTGCAAAAAGCCGTGAAAGAAAGTCCCAGGTTTCCGACAGTGATCCCCAGCCGGTGCCGCCGATAATGGATGCAGGCGTTATGTCGGCGGGCTCCTCTTTGCCGGCCAGGACCGCCAGGGCCAACATCAGGCGGGAAAATCGTTTCATCCGCCGCACTTTCTTCAAAGAGAGCAGGTCTGTCAGGGTTTTGTCCGTGATCATGCCTGCCAGGGACTTCCCCTTGTAAAATGCATCCAGACTTTCAGCGGTCGTCCCCGCCCCTGTCACACAGGCGTAACTTAGAACTGACAAAGGACCCATTTGGGACTTTTGCCTCTTTTTTATGTTCCGGGCGCAGGTCGCCGATGTATTGGTGGCTGTTTCTGATATTACAATGGATGCATTGTTTCCGCCAAATCCAAATGTGTTCGATAATACCCTGTGAACGGACCTTTGTATGGGGGGGGCTACCGGTATAAAATTCAGTTCAGGGTCCGGGGTACTGAATCCGGTATTGCCGGGAATGATCCCTTTGGATACGGCAATGGCGCTGATGATCGCCTCTATAGCCCCAGCAGCGGCCATAGGATGGCCTGTGGCCCCTTTAACCGATGATGCCGCAGGTTGGTTTTTGTTAAAAAGCCGGTTCACAGCCATGGCCTCAGCCTTGTCATTGGCCTCGGTGCCTGTGCCGTGAAGATTGATGTAATCTATCTGTTCAGGGGTGATGCCGGCGTCATTCATGGCTTTTTTCATGGCATCAAAAGCACCGTCTCCTTGCGGGTGTGGAGATGAGGCGTGGTATGCATCGCAGGACAAGCCGCCGCCGGACAGTTCTGCAATGGGGCTTTCAGGTTTTTGGGCAACAAGGAGCATTAGACCTGCCCCTTCAGCAACACTCATGCCGGCCCTTTTTTCGTCAAACGGTCGGGCGCCTTCCGGATCAACCACCTGAAGGGACTGAAATCCAAAGCAGGTCATTCGGCACAAGGCATCAGCTCCTCCGGCCAGGACGGTTTGGGCCTGGCCCGAACGAATCATCTCCAAAGCGATGGTCAGGGCCGAATTTCCCGAAGAGCAGGCGGTGGATACGGTGATGGCCGGGCCTGTACAGCCCATCAACGCTGCAATGTCCTCTGCTACAGTACCCAGGCCGTGGTATCTGAAAAGATTTGGATCCGTTGCTTTGGCTTTAAGCAGGGATTCGCAGGTCAGCATCCCCCCGGTGGTGGCACCTAACACAACGGCATCCGGGACTATACTGCATTGGGCCATGATCTGTCCGGCAGCGATCCGTGCAAGCGCGTGTGTTCGGGGGACATTGTCTTTAATCGTGCCCGGCACGCTGCCCACCTTGGGAAAATTGGGCCGGTTGAGTTGAAAAAAATCCACGGAAATCAGACCGGATTCTCCGCGTTTAAGGGCGTGATACGTGCTGTTAATCCCTGACCCTAAGGCAGACACGATTCCCATGGCAGCAATGTAAGCACCAGATGTCATAAATTTACTCCTATCATCGGCAAGGAAATATCATTTCAAGCATACCATTGGAAGCATATTGTAAAATTAGCTTGTTTTTAACGATAAATTCAGTGTAAGTCGTAAGCAAACTTTTAATATGCGTTTTATTTAATCTTAAGTTGTTATCGGTAATGCAAATAAAAGACGTCCCCCAAGATCCCGGTATTTTAGACGATTATGGCCGTGAAATATGTTATGCCGTTGATCAAAACGGAAATTACAGCCTGGCCCAAAGCATTGGATGGGATCCAAAAAATGTCGCCAACAGGCAGGCATGGCAGCTCATTGAAAAGAAAATCAACAAGGCCCGCAAAGATATTCTTGACGGCACACTCAGTCCCATTGGGTTTTATATGGCGTGTCACCAGATGGATGTCGCTCTTCTTGCTCAGTATATGGGATTGTATCGCTGGCAGGTCAAGCGGCATCTCAAACCAGCTGTCTTCAAAAAAATTAAAAGGGACATACTGGAAAAGTATGCCGCACTATTCAATGTATCCGTGGATGAATTAAAAACGCTGCCCAAGCCGGTCATGGATTGCCCCGTCGACTGCCAAGATGAAGATTAACGATGAGAATTGATTTTAAACATACCCAGTCCGCCCATTGTGAGTGCGGGGTTACTGCAAACCTGATCAACCATGCCGTAAAAGACAGTGAACAACAACTTTCAGAGGCCCTGGCATTCGGCATTGGCCAGGGCATCTTTTTTGGGTACCTGCCGTTTATCAAGGTCAATGAACTGCCGTTGACAACCTTTCGGTGCCCGGTGGGCAAAATATTTAAAAGTGTGACCCGCGCTTTGGGCATTGGGGTCAAATGGCAAAAGTTTTCAAGTGTGCCCAAAGCCATGGATGCCCTGGACAGAGCACTTGACCAGGGGCACCCTGTGGGATGCCGGACCGGCGGATACTGGTTGCCGTATTTTCCCCCGGCCTTGAGATTTCATTTTAATATGCACAATATCGTGGTGATCGGCAAAGAGGGGGATAATTATATCATCAGTGATCCGGTTTTTCCTTCCCTCGTAGAGTGTTCGTCTAAGGACCTGGCCCTGGCCCGGTTTGCAAAGGGGGCTCTTGCCCCCAAAGGGAGTATGTACCGCATCACCCGGGTTCCTGAAACAATTGATTTAAAGCCCGCCCTGTTTACAGGGATCAAGGGTGCGGCAAAAAGTATGGTAAAAACGCCTGTGCCGTTTTTGGGCACCCGGGGTATTCGTTTCTTAGGAAAGTGTGTTGAAAATTGGCCCAGAAAATTCGGCAATGAACACACCGTACTCCTTTTGGGACAGCTCATACGGATGCAAGAAGAGATTGGCACAGGCGGCGGCGGTTTTCGTTTTATGTATTCGGCATTCCTCCAGCAGGCCGCTCGGCTTTTGGATGATCCGCGGTTGACCACCATGGCTGAACAGATGACGGCTTCCGGAGATCTGTGGCGCAGATTTGCCGTCAAGGCCGCAAGGCATTGCAAGGGCAGGGCGACCCGGGATGACTCGGTACAGGCCATGCGTGAGGTTCTCAATAGCTGCGCAGATATAGAAACCCGCACCTTTAAGGAACTTTTGTCCATTGCCGGCTGATGATCCTCAATCTGTTCTTAAGGTCAGTCACTTGGGGAAACGCTATCCGGGCAGTGGGAAAGATGTCCTGGCCGACTTGAATTTACGGGTTGAAAAAGGCGAAATTTTCGGATTATTAGGACCCAACGGTGCGGGCAAAACCACAACCATCTCCATTTTATCCACCCTGATAAAACCCAGCCGGGGCAGTGTGCAAATCTGCGGTGTGGACGCCTTGATACATCCACTTAAGGTCAGGCCCCTTATCAGTTTGATCCCCCAGGAAATCGCCTTGTTTTCAAAGCTTACCGGGCGGGAAAATATGGTTTATTTCGGTACGTTATTTGGGCTTAACAAAACGGCGTTGGCATTAAAAATTACAGAAATCTTGGGCCTATTTGATCTGGATGAGTTTGCCGATCAGCTTATCTCAAAATGTTCCGGCGGCATTCAACGCCGGTTTAATATTGCCTGCGGAATTTTGCATGATCCGGCACTGATATTTCTGGATGAGCCCACCGTGGGCATGGATGTTCATTCCCGCAACGCATTGCTTGACCGGATTCAGCAGTTAAGTCTTAAGGGCAGCACCCTGATCTATACGACCCATTACATGGAAGAGGCTGAAAAAATATGTTCACGGGTTTTGATCATGGATAAAGGCGTTTGTCTTGCCCAGGGGCGAACCGATGATCTGATCAGCGGCATCGGCAAATGCCGTAATCTCAACGAGCTGTTTTTAAAGGCCACAGGGAAAAAAGATAGTTATTAATGGGACTTTTAGCCGCCACATTAAAAAAGGAACTGCTTTTACTCATCCGGGACCGCATGGGCCTGGTGCTGTTGTTTGTCATGCCGGCCGTACTGGTGACCATTATCTGTCTTGTGCAGGCAAAAGTACTGAATCCGATTACCCATGTTTTGGTTCTTGATAACGATAAAAATGAGATCGGAAAGATTATTTTTAAGGGCTTAAAGGACTCGGACAATATCATTGCCGTGAAGGGTGAAGAGGTCGGATGCAACACCGAGACCGTGGCAAAAGCCTTGGTGAATAAAGGGGCGTACCAGTTCAGTGTTGTGATCCCCGAAGGCTGTACGGACTTTGCCTTTGATCAAGCCCGGCTGTTTGCCCTTGGAAAAAAAGGTGCCGCTGGTACCAACAGCAAACAGATTACCTTATATTTTGACCCTTCGGTCCAGGGAGGCTTTCGGGCTGCGGTGTTAAGTGCTGTCTCAAAGGTGCTTTTATGCCTGGAGTATGAGATTAAGCTCAGGCAAGCTGTTTTCCCCACAGACAGGCGGCCGGATGCAACACCGCCTGCCCCATGGTTTGATATTAAAGAGGCCTGGGCAACGGAATTCGGATTCATAAAAATGCCCACATCGGTTCAGCAGAATGTGCCGGCCTGGGCCTTGTTCGGTATTTTTTTTATCTGCGTGCCCCTTGCCGGAAGCATGATTCAGGAGCGTGAAAATAAAACCCTTGACCGGTTGAAAACCATGCCCGTCCCTGGATTTATTTTGATTTTGGGAAAGATTGTTGCCTACATCTGTGTCTGCCTGATTCAGTTTTTCTTTGTTTTTTTGATCGGTACGTTTGTTTTTCCCCTTTTGGGTCTGCCTGCCTTTGTCGTAAACGGCCCATGGATTGCCGTACTGATTATCATTGCCGCATGTGCGGTGGCCGCTGCAAACTACGGCATTATGCTTGGGCAACTTGCAGGCTCCTATGAGCAGGCCCTGGTTATTGGCCCCACAACTATTGTGATTGCCGCAGCTCTTGGCGGCATCATCGTCCCTGTTTATCTGATGCCCGGCCCCATGCAGCTGATCAGTAATTTGTCTCCCCTGGCATGGGCCCTTGACGCATTCTACGATATCCTTTTGCGGGGAAAACAGATCAAAGCTGTTTTGCCTGAAGCAGGTTGTCTGGTACTGTTTGGTATGGCTGCTTCGGGGATATCTCATCTCTCTTTTAAATACAAAAAATAAGGTAAATTTTGATGCTGGAAAAAGAGCTGTTAACAACCATTGTTGAACTATGTAATGTGCAGGAAGATATACCGGATGATTTTCCGATGGACGCCCCCCTGGTGGGACCGGATTCACTGCTTGGGCTGGATTCCCTGGACGCCGTTGAAATTGTTGTCATGGTCCAGGATCTCTATGATGTCCGCATCGACACCCAGGACCAGGCACGTGAAATTTTAGCAACGATTCAATCACTTGCCGATTATATCCGGGAAAAGAACGGTGCCGATTAAGCCCTGAGCTTCAATAAAACTTGTACGTCTAAGGCATCGGGGATTGCCGTGAAGATCCCCCCCCTCCTAACAAAAGACCTGCCCCTTCTCTTCCGAAAATGTCAAATCAAGGGGCTAAAGAGATTCGAATTCCATCTTCCGTGTCTTCAGTGATTTCCGTGGTTAAATGTTTTCAAATAAAAGCGGACCATGCCCAAGGCTTTGGGGTGTTGTTTGCCGTAGTTTCAAAGTTCATTCATTATTTTTGAATATAACATCAATTTCTTTGATGTTTTTTAAAAAGTAAAATTGATGAATTGATATTCGCTCTTTTTACGCTTTTTTTAATAATTAAAGGCACCTTTCTTTTCTACTTTTCTTTACATTTTTTATCATTTTTTTTCCATATCTTGATTGACATCAAATAGATAACTATATATTAATTTTTGCTTATGCAAAAGAAACTCAGTAAAACCAGAAGGAAACCCTCCCTTTGATTCCCTGCTGTAGTATTTCAATAATGCACCATTGAGCAGTAACAAAAATAGAAATATTAATGATAGAGTTGTTCAATAAAATTTATATTAGGTTCAGTATTTATTAAGGAGGCCAAAATGGCAAAAGTAGGCGTATATGTATGTCATTGCGGGTCGAACATTGCCGGTGTAATTGACGTTGCTGCGGTCCGTGATTTTGCGGAAGAACTGCCTGACGTTGTGATTGCCCGCTTAAATTTATTCATGTGTTCTGACTCCGGACAAGAGATGGTCAAGCAGGATATCCGCGATGGGCTGGTGGACCGGGTGGTGGTCGCGGCCTGTACCCCGCGTACCCATGAGCCGATTTTCAGGGCGGCCTGTGAGCAGGCAGGTCTGAACAAATACTTGTTTGAGATGGCCAACATCCGGGACCAGGCAAGCTGGGTCCATGGAAATGACCATGACGGGGCCACGGAAAAGGCCAAAAAGGTGGTTGCATCCGCCGTTGGCAAGGCAAGGTATCTGGAACCCCTGGAGGACAAGTATGTGGATGTCACCGATGCGGCCCTGGTGATCGGTGGCGGTATCGGCGGTATCAGTGCCGCGCTGGAACTGGCCAACATGGGGCACAAAACCTATATGGTGGAAAAAGAACCGTCCATCGGCGGCGTCATGGCTCAATTGGATAAGACCTTTCCCACCAATGACTGCTCCGCCTGTATCCTTACCCCCAAAATGGTCGAGTGTTACAACCATCCCAATGTAGAGGTTCTGGCTTACGCTGAAGTCGATGACGTGGAAGGTTATATCGGCAATTTCAAGGTTAAAGTGCGTCAAAAACAGGCCTATGTAGACTGGAATAAATGCACCGGCTGCGGTGATTGCGCGGCCGTCTGTCCGGCCAAGGTGCCCGATGCCTTTAACGCCGGGCTGGATATGCGTCGGGCCGCCTATATCATGTTTCCCCAGGCCGTACCCAAAAAAGCGGTCGTTGACATGGACCATTGCAAAAACTGCGCAGGACGGATCATCGGTTCCGAACCCAAGCTGAGCAAAAAAACGGGAAAACCCCTTCTGGCCCCCTGTGAAAAGGCCTGTCCCGCCGACGCCATCAACCGCTCTTTGCCCCTGGACCCCAAGGGGACGATCAAAGAGATTGAAGTGGGCTCCATTGTCGTAGCCACAGGCTTTCAGGTCATGGAAAAAGAGTGGTTCAAGGAGATGGCGCCCAAATCTCCCAACGTGATCACCGCCCTGCAGCTGGAGCGCCTGATCAGTGCCACCGGACCTACCGAAGGAAAACTGCTGCGTCCCTCGGACAATCAGAAACCCCACACCCTGACCTTTGTCTCTTGCATGGGTTCCCGGGATGAACACTTTCACACCTACTGCTCCCGGGTCTGCTGCATGTACATGATCAAACAGGCGCGCCTGTTAAAAGAGAAATACCCGGATCTGATCATCAACATGCATTTCATTGACGTGCGCACCGCCGGCAAAGATTATGACGAGTACTATACCGGATCACGCAAGATGGGTATCAACATCTTCAAAGGCAAGGTCGGCGGCCTTGAGGTCCTGCCGGGCGAAAACTTACGTGTCCTGGCCTATGATATGGAATCGGCCACCCCCATTGAATACGAATCCGACCTGGTCATTCTGGCCACAGCCATTGAATTGCCCAAATCCGCCACCGCTCTTGCCCAGAAATTGGGCTTGCAGTTCTGCGGCAGCCATTTTTTCCGGGAACTGCACCCCAAACTTGGGCCTGTTGAAACCTCCACCGAGGGGCTGTTTATTGCCGGCTGCTGCCAGGGCCCCAAGGATATTCCCGATACCGTATCCCAGGCCAAAGGCGCTGCTGCGGCCGCTGCCGTTCCCCTGGCCCAGGGCCGGGTGAGAATTGATCCCACCATTTCCGAGATCGTCAGTGACCGGTGCAGCGGCTGCGGGGTGTGCGTTCCCCTTTGTCCCTACAATGCCATCTCCATGCGCGATGCCGGCGGTAAACCCCGGGCCCGCATTGAAATGTCCGCGTGCAAGGGCTGTGGTGTTTGCACCTCGGCTTGCCCTTCCGGTGCCATTGTGCTGCATGGCTATGAAGAAGATCAGATTTTTGCGCAGATTGCAGCGCTCACCGTTTAAAGGAGGTTTTGATGAAGATCGAACAGGAAAAAATCAATGAAGCCGTAGAAACCATCATGGAATACGGTGGAACCGGCATCCTTAACTGTGTCCAGTGCGGTGCCTGCTCAGCGGTCTGCCCGGGTGTTAAAGCCGGGTTCCCATTGCTGTGCCGCAACCTGATACGCCATTTGCTCAACGGCGAACTTGAAGAGATCATCGAAGATCCCTCCTCATGGGGATGCCAGGCGTGCAACCGCTGCACCGAGGTCTGTCCCCAGGGGGTTCGTCCCCAGGAGGTTGTCTTTGCCTTCCGGCGTTACCAGGGCAATGAAATGGCGTTCTCCACCTCGTCCATCACCAGCCAGATGAATCTTTATGAAACCGGCCATGCCGTGTTCACCGATGCCCGGGAATTAAGAGAACAGGTTGGCCTGCCTGCACAACCACCCACTTCGGCCTACAATGAAAAGGCCCAGCAGGAGATTCAGACGTTAATTATGGACGGTCCCATGGGCGACCTAGGACTATTCTGATGATTGAACGAAAAGTCACCCACCTGCGGCGTTGCTGCACAAATCTAAAATCCTCACGTACTATAGTACGCTCCGGTTTCAGCTTTGCTTGCGCCTTGCATCTGGGCAACTTTTCATCCAATCAAAAAGTTATATTAAGATAATATTCTATAGAAGGATAAATATAATGGAAAAAATAGGACTCTATCTTGGATGCAATATTCCGCTCAAAGCACCTGACATTGAGCAGTCCATCCGCAAGGTGTTCCCGGTTCTGGGCCTTGAACCCGTTGATCTGGACGGTGCCGGATGCTGCCCTGCCTGGGGTACCGCCCCCTCTTTTGACATGGACACCTGGTGTGCAGTCTCTTCACGCAACATCACCCTTGCCGAAGAAAAAGAGCTTGATATCATGACCGGATGCAACTCCTGCTTTGGCGTGCTGTCTGAAGCAAAACATTTTCTGGATAACAAGGAACGGCGGGACCGGGTCAACCAACGGCTTTCAGCCATCGGCCGGGAATTTAAGGGCACCAGCGATGTGTATCATCTCTCCCATATCCTGCATCGGCAGATTGGTGTGGAAAAAATAAAAAACAGTTTGAAGTATAACCTGGACGGTTTGAAAATCGCCGTGCAGACGGGATGCCACAACCTGTGGCCATCGGATGTATACAAAGTCAAAGAAGATAACCCCTATTCGCCGACCATGCTCACCGAGCTTTGTCAGGCAACCGGGGCATTAGTGCCGCACTATTCGAAACTTTCGGCCTGCTGCGGTATGGGCGGCATGCGCTCCACGGATGCGGAAAAATCCCTTAAGCTGTTTAAGGATAAACTGATCTCAATCAAAGAAGAGATTGATGCCGATATCATTGTCACTACCTGTTCTTCTTGTTTTTTGCAGTTTGACATGTCCCAGCCCATTTTACAAAAGCGTGGTGAAATTGATTTCGAACCCATCCCCACCTTTTACTACACCCAGCTGCTGGCCCTTTGCATGGGATTTGACCCCCAGCAGGTGGCCGCCATTTCAAACATCGACAGAAACGCTGTGATTGCTGAGATTCAAAGCGAGAAACGCCTTGTCCAAAACCTTGAAGCGCAGGAGGCTTAACTCATGTCCTGGAGACCGAATATTGTTGGATTTGCATGTCAATGGTGTACCTATGCCGGGGCTGACCTGGCCGGTAATCTGCGGGCCAAGTACCCGGCAACCATTAAACTGATCAAAGTGCCCTGTTCCGGCCGTGTGGAACCCGAACATGTGCTCGAAGCCTTTGCCCGGGGCGCAGACGGCGTGCTCATCGGCGGCTGTCATTATGGTGACTGCCACTATAAAACCGGCAACTATAAAACCAGCAGCAGAATGACACTTTTGAAAAAGACCCTGGAAGATTTGGGCTTTGATGAAAGACGCTTTCGCCTGGAGTGGATTTCCGGTGCCGAAGGCTACCGTTTTGCCGAAGTGGTTGGAGAATTTACCAAAGAACTTGAGGAACTTGGACCAAGCCGGGTACTGGAGGAAGTAGCAAATGGCTGATAAGTTAAAAACGGCATTCCTGCTGGCCGGCGGCTGTGCCGGCTGCGAGATGAGCGTGGTGGATATGTCCGAAAACCTGGTGGGAGCGTTGGATGCCCTGGACATTGTTTTTTGGGCCCCCACCGTGGCCGATGTGAAGTACAAAGATCTTGAAGAGATGGAAGATAATTCCATTGACCTGGCCTTTGTGGACGGTATGATCCGCAACAGTGAGAACGAACATACCGTCAAGGTGCTTCGGGATAAGGCCAAAATTCTGGTGGCCTTTGGTGCCTGCGCAAGTCTGGGCGGTGTCGCCGCCCTGGGCGATCTACACACCAAAAAGGAGTTGCTTGACCAGGCCTATAAAACATCTTTTTCCACGGACAATCCGGAGGGGATCATCCCCACACCCGAATGTCTGGTGGACGGGAAATATGACCTGACCATCCCTGCACTTCTGGACCGCTGCTATACCCTGGACCAGAAGGTGGATGTGGATTACTACATTGGGGGCTGCCCGCCCCGTCCCGTTTTTGTGGAATCACTTATCCAATCCATTTTAAAAGGTGATCTGCCGCCTAAAGGGTCATGGCTCACCTCGGGCAAGGCCGTGTGCGATTCATGCAAACGCAATCCTGCCATAACAGGACACAGCCGTATTCCCGTGGGAAAAATCAGCCGGACCATTGACGGCCAACCTGATCCCGATATCTGTCTGCTCCAGCAAGGCTATATGTGTTTTGGCCCTGTGACCCAGGGCGACTGCACCGGGGCCTGCCTGAACGTAAATATCCCCTGCAGGGGATGCGGCGGACCCATTCCGGGCATTAAGGATTTTGGCGCACGCTGCCTGACCACCATCGCCTCAAGCATGGAGGGGGATGATGTGGCAGAGCAGTTCATTGAAAAATATAACAACATGGCAAAATTGTTTTATCGCTATTCCCACACCGCAGGGAAATTAAACCATGAAGTTGCGGGACTCAAGGAAAAGTAAGCAAGGAGCTGCTCGATGAGAAAGATTGAAATTAATCCGATCACCCGATTGGAAGGTCACGGGAAGATAGCCATTTTCCTTGATGATGACGGCAATGTAGATGACGCGTTTTTCCAGACCGTGGAATTTCGCGGGTTTGAAAAGTTTTTACAGGGCATGCCCATGGAAGAGGTGCCCAGAACCGTCTCCACGATCTGCGGTGTTTGCCGGGGCGTGCACTATATGGCTGCCACGAAGGCTGCCGACGGTGTGTTCGGCGTTGAGCCCACCGCTACGGGCCGCAAATTGCGGGAACTGTTTTTCAATGCCCATTATGTGGAAGACCATGCGGTTATTTTGTACGCTTTGGGGTTACCTGATTTTGTGGTGGGCACCGAAGCTGAAGCTGCCCAGCGCAACATTGTGGGCCTGATCAACAAGGTCGGCGTGGATGTGGGGCGTGACATTTTGCGCAAACGCGGCCTTGCCGTAAAAATATTTGAACTGCTTGGCGGAAAGCACAGCCATGCAGTGGCAGCGCTTCCCGGCGGCTGGTCTAAACGGCTGACCGAAGAGGAACGCAAACAGGTTGAGCTGTGGTCCCAGGAACTGGTTGAATTAGGCGAGCTGACCCTTAAGGTGTTTGACGACATTGTTCTTCAAAATGAAGCCTACATGGACCTGATCATGGGCGATGTCTACAAGGTGGAAGTGGGCTACATGGGCTCCGTCAATGAGAAGGATGAAATCACCTACTATGACGGTACCCAGAAGATCATTGATGCCAAGGGTAATCTGGTGGGCACATTCACCGGCAAAGAGTACCTGGATTTTATTTCAGAACGGGTTCAGCCCTGGACCTATCTGAAATTTCCCTACCAGAAAAAACTGGGAGACTGGAAAGGTATTGTGGAAGGTCCGGACACCAATTGTTATGCCGTGGGACCAATGGCCCGGTTTAACCTGGTTAGAGGGATGGACACCCCCAAAGCCCAGAAGCATTTTGAAAAGTACCACGCCGCATTTGGCGGCAAACCCGTGCACAATATCCTGGCCTACCACTGGGCCCGGGCCATTGAGATGCTTAATGCCGCTGAAAAGTGCCTGGAACTTTCCCGTGATCCCGAGATCACAGGGGCGGATACCTGGAACAAACCTACCACCTGTCCCGGTGAAGGTGTCGGCGTCATTGAGGCGCCGCGCGGTACCCTGATCCATCACTACTGTACGGACGACAAGGGGATTGTATCCGATGCCAACCTGATTGTGGCCACCACTCACAACAATGCCCCCATCAACCTGGCTGTAAAAAAAGTGGCCAAGCACTTCATTAAAAATGGTGAAGTCGGTCCCAACGTACTCAATTATGTTGAAATGGCGTTCAGACCCTATGATCTTTGCCTGGCCTGCGCCACCCATGCCGTCACCGGCGCCCAGTTGCCCGTCCAGATCGATGTGTTTGACAGCAAGGGCGGGTTGTATAAAACGCTGACCAACTTTTAAGACGCGTTTGAACAAACCAATAATGATAAACGGTACACGGTGTTACATTACGGCCGTGTATCGTTAATTTAAAAGAGACAAACATGAAAAATAAAACCGTTGTCATTGGGATCGGAAATCCCTTTTTGCAGGATGACCGGGCAGGCGTTGTGGTCGTTGAAAAATTGGAAGAGATGGGCGCACCCTGTGATACCGATATCGTTTTAACCGTGGGCTTTGAGGTTATGGATAAAGTCAAGGGTTATGACAAAGCCATTATCGTGGATGCCTGTATGTTGGGTAAGGAGCCCGGCTCCATTCTTGAATTGTCGGTGGATGATATTTTTTCCACCCACAGTCTGGCCAACTCCCATGCCGTCACGCTCGGCACCACCTTGAAAACCGCCACGATGTGTTTTCCCGATGAGATGCCCGCCGATATGACCCTGATGCTCATTGAGGTAAAACATATTAAGGAGTTTACCCAGCAAATGTCCGAACCCGTGGAAAAGGCGGTGGATCAGGTGGTGGAACGTATTATGGCCGTTCTTGACACCTCCATGACTGTTTGAAAGATTGTAACTTATTCTAAAAATGATTAATTTTTATCATTGGATATATTTTTTTAAAGCGATTTCAATGGCGCGCGCGCGGTGAATTTGTTCTAAGCGCTAAGTTCTGATTTTACCACAAAGCACACGAAGTTCACGAAGAATTTTCTTCGTGAACTTCGTGTGCTTTGTGGTTTTATGGCTTTAGGCCGGTATAATGCACTAAATTTAGAATCAATTTACCCGGCAATGGCGCGCACTGTAGTTGAAATTGCACGCAAAAACGTGGTAGCCTGCGTCCTATATGTTTCGCACCTGATTTAAAAACATTTTAAACGATTTCTTATTATTCTCAGGTGCCACCATAACCCGAGGATAAATTTGAAAAAAATTTTCCATTTTCCGCCTGGCGTTTTCATAATCATTCTGATTTCCATTATAGGAAATGTCGGTTGCCATCCAGGCACGGCCTTTGGAAAACATCCCTCTGATCTGCTCTTTTTTTCCACCCAGTTGACCCCGTTTGACGAGGCCGAGAAAATGCGCAACATGCTGCTGAAAGGGTTTGGAAAAAAGGTGATGTTTAAGCCCGAGGATAACAGGCTGGTTTTTGAAAAGGTTATTGCCGGCTCCGGCGGTGACCGGCCGGATTTGATCGGCGGCAGTCATGGCGATTTTATTTCTTTAAAATCCCACAGTATTTTAATGGACCTTTCTTCATTCGGCACGTTGTGGGAAAAAAATAAAATCCTTGGAAAATATGTTGATATGGCGAAAATTGACAAAAATTTTCAGTACTATATTCCCTGGATGCAGGCAACCTATGTCATGGTTGCAAACAAAAAATCTCTTTCGTTTCTGCCCAAAGGTGCGGATATTAATCATCTGTCATTTGAACAGTTATTTGTTTGGGCAAAAAATATAAAGAAAATCACGGGTAAAAACCGATTAGGTTTCCCCGGTGCAAAAAAAGGGCTGATGCATCGGTTCTTGCAAGGATGCTTATACCCGTCATTTACCGGTGGTATGGTCACCGGAATTGACACCCGTGACTGCATTGCCATGTGGCGCTATTTTAAAAAACTGTGGGGCTGTGTGAACGAGTGGTCCCTTAGTTTCAGCCATATGGAGGAGCCCCTCCTGTCCGATGAGGTATGGATCGCATGGGACCATACCGCAAGGCTTATCAATGTGTTTAAATCAAGGCCTGATGATTTTATTGCATTCCCCTGTCCGGCCGGGCCAAAAGGCAGGGGGTTCATGGTTGTACTGGTCGGACTGGGCATCCCCGATTATGCTGAAAATAAACAGACGGCAGTGCAATTGATTCACTATTTAACCAGTCCGGCCGTCCAGTATCAAATGCCTTCCAGTATCGGTTTTTTCCCTGTGGTCAATGCCAAGGGGGGCATGAATATGTCAAAGGGGATGCAGAACATATACAATGCAGTTCTCAAACAGTCCGCAAGCAGCGATGCCATTATGGCAATGCTTCCTTCTGGTCTTGGACGTTTCAATGAAGCGTTTAATACATCCTATCTTGTGACTTTTTCACAGATCGTGCTCAGGAAAAAAGATATTCCTTTGGTTGTGACCCGACAGATAAACCGGCTTGAACAACTCTTTGAGTTGACCCATGCGCCCTGCTGGCCACCCGATGGCTACAGCGCCGGGCCGTGCAGGGTAAATTTGACGGGTGAAATTTCCGGGCGCACGACCAATGAATAAGAAATTATTTAATATTATTTTTTCTATTTTTGCTTTCTTTGGTGTTGTGGCGGTTATCGGCAGTGTGTTTGTTTTTAACATTCTTCAGGAAATTGAAACCGGCCTGCCCGTGGATATCATTGCCCAGCATCGCGGCATAACCAGCCTGATAAAGAGTCAGTCCGATTTATTGACCAGTTTGGAGAAATTGGCTGTTGATCCTTCTTTCATCAATCTGGATGAACTGACCCTGGCCCTTGATGTGGCGGACAGCACTCTGGCTTCCTATGAAAAAAGTAAAAATCAAAACCAGATTAGACAAATGGAACAGATCTGTCTGGCGTTTAGGAATATTTTGAAAGATATTGATCAACTGCAGACAGCATCCCCGGTGGTTAATACGGTTTCCGCCGCCCATCTTGCCATCCGTCTGACCAATGCCCTTGATCTTGTTCGCAATGTTTATATGCAAATAAGCCGTGATACCCATATGCTTCTATCAGGACAGGTGAAGCAGGTTGAACGGCTTCGCTTGAGTACGTTGACCATCATTGTTCTTGTTGCCGCATCTTTGTGTGTCATGGTGGTGCTGATACTGGTTCAGTATAAAACCATATCCCTGCTGACGATAACCCAAACCCGTCTGAGAGAAGCCAAAGAAGTCGCTGAAGACGCAACCCGGGCAAAAAGCAGCTTTCTGGCCAATATGAGCCACGAAATCCGGACCCCAATGAATGCCATCATCGGGATGACCCATCTGGCATTGAAATCCGGATTGACGCCCAAACAAAAGGATTATCTGACCAAGGTCGATGCCGCCGCCCGGTCACTTCTTGGATTGATCAACGATATTCTGGACTTTTCGAAGATTGAAGCCGGAAAACTGGCGCTTGAATTCGTGCCCTTTAATCTTGATCAAGTCATTGGCGAGGCGTGTGACCTTTCATCCTTTAACGCCTGTGACAAAGGTTTGGAGCTTTTGATCAATATTTCACCGGATGTACCTAAACATTTGATCGGCGATTCTTTAAGGCTCAAGCAGGTTATTGTCAACCTGATTGGTAATGCCGTCAAATTCACGGAACATGGGGAAATCGAAATCTTCTGCCGACTGGAAGAGGAGAACAAAGATGGGGTGGATCTTCATTTTTCAGTGAGGGATACCGGTATCGGTATGACCCCTGAGCAGCAGGAGCGGTTGTTCAAGGCATTTTCCCAGGCAGACAGTTCCACCACCCGGAAATACGGCGGGACCGGACTGGGTTTGACCATTTGCAAACGGCTGACTGAAATGATGGGTGGGGGTATCGGCGTCAGGTCATCCTACGGGAAGGGATCGACATTCTTTTTCACTGTTGCCTTACGTTTGGACCACCAGGCAGAACACCGCCCAAGCCTGAAAGCAGAAGATGAATTGTGCGGGGCAAGGCGCTTGGAGCAGATGGCGTTTTTCCCTGGTGCACGTATTCTTTTGGCTGAAGACAATAAAATTAATCAACAGATCGCATTGGAACTGCTTAAACCCACCGGTGCCTTGGTGGACGTTGCCGACAACGGGCGCCAGGCAGTCCGCATGGCCAATGCCGATGCGTATGATTTAGTGTTTATGGATATTCAAATGCCTGAGATGAATGGATTGCAGGCTACGGAGGAAATCCGCGTAACCCTGGACAGTAAGAATTTGCCAATCATCGCAATGACCGCCCATGCCATGGCAGGAGACAGGGAAAAGAGCCTTGCTGCCGGGATGCAGGACCATGTCACAAAACCCATTGATCCTGATGCACTCTACAGCGCTTTGGCCCAGTGGATACCCGGAAAAAAAAGAAAACACCTCCAAAAACAAGAGGTGAGCCTAAAAGCGCACGATACTGCCGGCCGGACAAATGTACATATTCCCATTGACCTGCCCGGTATAGATATTGACAAGGGGTTGCGCAACGTCAACGACAACCGACAATTCTACCGCAATCTGCTTTTTAAATTCAACCGGGATTATACAGATGCTCCGCAAAAGATCCAGGAACTCATTGACAGGGAAGATTTTCCAGAAGCCCGGCGGCTGGCCCATTCTGTAAAGGGGCTTGCCGGCAGTCTGGGGGCATCCCCATTACAGAAGGCTGCCCAGGTTCTTGAACGCGGCTTAAGGGAGGATAAACCGCTTAAAGATGCATTGGCACACTTTTCAGATCAAATGCAAAAGATACAGCAGGGCCTTGACGGCGTTGACATCCGGCCGGAAAATGACCCTTTGCCTGAGTCTTCCGGTGAGCTGTCATCCCGTGATCAATTGGTTGAAGCCATGGAACTGCTGATAGCCAAAATTCAGACCGCCGAACCCAAACCCATGAAAACGGCAATGAAAGAAGTTAAATTCCTCGGATGGCCGGATTCATTAAAGGCGGAATTAAACGCTTTGGACGAACAGATAAACAGATACCGGTTTAAAGACGCCCTGGGCACTGCAGGTAAAATTGTGGAAAAGCTTGGCTGAGTCGTATCTGAACGAAAATTTGACGGAACGTATCATGGCCTTATTGATACACCGGCTTCTTTTAGTCTTTGCCTTTAACTTGCCGGGCGTTTGATGTCAATTCCGGGCCGACAGGCGGTTTTGCGACCAGACACACAAGGCCGGCCATGATCAGAAGAATGGTGAAGGCTGAAAACGGAATCCAGTAGTTATGGAACAGATCAAAAAAAATCGCCGCTGAGACCGGTCCGGCGGCGTTTGCAGCCATCCGGAAGGGACCTGCAATGCCCAGAACGGTTCCCGAAGATCTTCTGCCGTAAAATTCGGTCCAAATCAAAAATATCAACGGCAGAACCCCGCCTCGGATGATGCCGTAAACAACGGCAAAGATAAACATCCACGCCGGTTTCTTGACCGCCCAGAAAACCGAGAAAAAGAGGCCGGCAATGGTGATCAACACACTGCCCATGAGTATTTTCACGGATATTTTTTCTGCCAGAAAACCGAATAACACCCCACCCAATGCAGCACAAATCGACAAAACGGTGATCACCAGCACGGCTGTGGTTGCCGGCAATCCCTGGTCCGTCATAAATGGAAACATGTGGAAATTAGACCCGGCCCCAACCAGATAAATTACACACATGACAAACACAAGCTGCCAGAATGAAACGGTGCGAAATGCGGTTTGCCGGGTCCACACAGGTTCATTTTCCAGATTATAGCGGGCCGCCTTGTTTGGTTCATCCGGTTTGTCTTCGTCTGCCTCTAACCTTTCTTCCGGTTCTCTGCCGTCCGGCAGCAATCCGACATCTTCGGGCCTTCGTTTCAGAAAAATCAGACTGGGCAGGGCTGAAAACGCAAATACAATGATTCCCAATACAGCCCAGGCCGTGCGCCACCCATAGGAAAGAATGATATGTTGTACCAGCAACGGCAGAAATGCGATGCCGATGCGGCTGCCCAGCTGGGAAATCCCCATGGCCCGTCCCCGTTTTTCAATGAACCAGTTGGAGACACTCACCGTGACCACCAGCGCCAGCAGACCGGAGGCAATCATACGGCCGGTGCCGAAAAACAGGTAGAGCTGCCAGACCGAAGATAGTTGTGACAGCGCGATCAGGCCTGCACTTAAAATGGTAATTCCCCAGAATGCCGCTTTTCTCGGGCCATTACGATCCAGATAAGGACCAACCAGGGGGGAAAGGATGCCGCCGGACAGGGAACCCACAGCAATGGAACCGGTGATGATGGAACGATTCCAGCCGAACTCATCAGCCATGGGTTTGAGGAAGATAGACAATACATTCTGGAATACACCGGCCTGGGTCAGACCGATCAAAAAAGCCACGGCAACAATTGTCCAGCCGTAAAAAATTTTCTTCTGCTGCATGAAACCGCGCTCCTGCAATTTTTTCAGGCAGGGTATAACAGAGAATAAAAAGATTATCAAGAGCCCGCGATACGGCTCAGGGTACATGTCACGTTCTTCAAAGCACCCGGCTTTCTAAAGGCCGGGTGCCCGAAGTACCCCCGTTTTTATTGTTTAATAAACTCCAGGTTAATCACAATATCTACGGTTTCGCCAATCATCAGATTTCCGCTTTCCAAAACCGCGTTATAAACGATGCCGAAATCCTTTCGATTAAGTTCTGCCGTTACATGGGCGCCTTTGCGGGTGTTGCCCCATGGGTCTTTTTCATGACTTACCAGGCCATTAACGGCTAGAGTGACCTGTTTGCTTACACCGTGCATATTCAGGGTGCCGACCACTTTGTAACGTCCTTCACCCTGGGGGGTGATATTTTCAGATGTATAGGTCATGGTCGGGTATGTTTTCACATCAAAAAAATCGGGACTTTTCAGGTGTTCATCTCGTTTGTCAACTCCTGTGTCAATGGATGACACATCTATGGAGATCTTAACGGATTGAGGATGGCGGCCTTCTGTGTCAAATATCAGCTGTCCCGTCACTTGGTTGAAACTGCCTGTGACGCGGCTGATAGCCATGTGCTCAATTGAAAAATCAGCTGACGTGTGGGCCGGATCCACGGTCCAGGTCTGGGCGAAGACTGAGGTCGTAAATACGGCAAAAGCTACGATTATATATGTGATCATTTTTTTCATGGTCGTGTCTCCTGTGGTTACGACGAAATATCTTAGTTATCACTGTGTTTCGTCTTGTAACATAATATAGGGTCTGTTATTCTGCATATCAATACCTTCTTCTTGCCAATGAGGAATGCAAAAATGCACAACAACGTCAGTTGGGATGATTACCGTTATTTCCTGAAAGTCGCACGCCTGGGGTCGCTGAAAGCAGCAAGCGAGTCCTTGAAAGTGAATCATTCTACTGTGTTGCGCAGGATAAATTCCCTTGAGAAAAAGCTGGAAGCCCGGCTTTTTGAACGATTCAAGTCTGGTTATGTCCTAACCGAAAACGGCCAGGACATGTTTAATCATATCCAGCACCTTGAAGATGAAATTTTTTCTATTGAGCGAAAAATAAAGGGCAAGGATATCCGATATGAAGGCAAAATAAAAATTTCCACCACAGATACCCTGGGCTATTTCTGGCTGCCGCCTTTTGTTAAAAAATTTAAAGCCCAATATCCGGGAATTCTGGTTGATATAGACATCAGGACGGGATTTACCGACCTGACCCAAAGGCAGGCCGATATCCTTATTTGTGCTTACAACGATCATCCGGATTACATGATCGGGAAAAAACTTGCTCCCATAGAGATTAAACTTTATGCCTCTAAAGAATACATCAAAACCTACGGCAGGCCCGAATCCATCCAGGACCTGACCTCGCAAAAGATTCTTATCTTGAACGAAGAGCTTGACGGGGTGGAATTTAATGAATGGTTAAAACGACTTGTGCCGGCGTCCGCTATTACCATGAGCTGTAACATGCTGACCAGTTTATATCGCTACACCCGTCAGGGGATGGGCATCGCCCCCCTTCCAATATATGTGGGCAATCAGGATCCGTCCCTGGTCAGTGTGATGGATGTACCTACACAGTTTCATCACGATACCTGGATGCTCACCCATCCGGATTTGAAAAATACCCGGAGAATTAAAGCATTCATGGGGTTCATGTATGATCAAGTTAAAGCGGCCAAAGTATAGTGCCGTCGCGTTGGTTTGTTGGAGAGTTTTTTTATAAGAAACTCTCTGTAAGCCACAGAGATTTTTCAATATTCGTTGTGGGCCGAACCACGGTCAAAGACCAAGGACGGTCCGCGACCGTTATAAGAAAGTCTGGGTAAGTTACTCAGATCTTTCAACCTTTGTTGTGGGTTAAGCCTGGCAGTTGATATGTCAGGTCCGCCCGTGGCGGTTAATAGGAATAAAATCATTATGAAACTCGTTGAACGAATACTTGCCCTTGGAAACTTACTGGATTTTTCTGATACGGCATATATTGAAACAGATCTTTCCCTTCGTGTTCTAGTTTGGAATCCGGTGGCTAAAAAATTGTTTCATCATTCGGAAAATCAGGCGTTGGGCGAGTATTTAGACAATTTGATCCCTGTGGATAAAGACTGCCTGCTCAATTGTACCTGCACAGAGAGGCGCACCATTGATATCCAAGACAAGGCAGGAAAAACCTGTTCCTGCCAAATAACATATACGCCTATCATGAGTTTGGAGGCCGAAAAACTGGGTATTTCGATGATTGCAGCAAAGACTGATACGGGTAAAATGGGGCCGGGGTTAAAGGTTTTACCCAAGCAGAAAATTCAAGAAATGTGCAATATTGCACCCATTGGAATCTACCATGTCAGCTTGGAAGGCAAGCTTACCATGGCTAACTCTGAATATGCCTGGATGCTCGGGTATGAATCCCCGGAAGCTGCCGTAAGTCAAATTCATGATTTTGCCCAGCAGGTATTTTTTGACCAGGAAAAAGCCGAAGAATTCATGTTCAATGTTCTTGAAGCCGATCAGATTATCAGCTTCAGAAGCCGGCTGAGAAGAAAGGACAACTCCCCTGTCTGGGCCCTGTGCTATGCAAAGGTAACCAGAAGTAAATCCGGCAGGGTTAACGGGTTTAACGGGTTTTCCATTGACATCAGCGCTGCGGTAAGGACTGAAAAGGCGTTGGAGGCGGCCAATGAAAAACTCAAGTTTGCCTCCATTATGGACGGTCTTACCCAGATTCCCAACCGGCGGTTTTTTGATGAAACGCTTTCAAAAGAATGGAATCGCCACATCAGAGAAAATAAAGAGCTTGCTGTCATTCTTTGCGATATAGATTATTTTAAACCTTACAACGATACCTATGGTCACCAAACCGGAGACAAATGCCTCAAAGAAGTGGCCCGCACCATCCATGGGTCAACCCTTCGTGCCGGGGATCTTGCCGCAAGATACGGGGGAGAAGAATTTGTTCTGATTTTACCCAATACAAACCTTGACGGGGCAAAAGAAGTGGCAGAGCGAGTCCGAAAGGCCGTAGCCGCGCTTAAGATCCCCCATGAAGGGTCGTCTGTTGCCCCCCATGTCACCTTAAGTCTCGGGATTGCCGCTGTCATTCCCAATCAAAATGCGTCTGCTGACAATCTTGTCGAATTGGCAGACCAGGCCCTGTATGAGGCCAAGGAAGGCGGAAGAAATCAATCGATTGGCAAGCAGATGTCATGACGCGCTTATGAATATGTTTATCGTTGTATCTCAGTCGGTTGGGATTATGTTTTTCATTGGTCTTTTAGGTTTTTTTGTGGCTAAAAGAAAGTTGATCCCCACAGATGTGTTAGACCTTCTTTCCCCGCTGGTTTTAGAGATCGCGCTTCCTTCGTTAATTTTTTATCGAATAATCAAGACATTTAACCCAATAGATTTTCCGGCCTGGTATCTATATCCAATCTATTGGGTCATTTTTACGATCGTTGTAATCATCATGGCAGGGCTCTTTAGATACCTTTTTAAAAAAGAAATTCAAGAAGAGACGAACCTGTCTTTAGTTTTTCAAAACGGCCTTTTTATTCCCATCATTGTTATAACAGAGACCTTTGGGACGGATGCTTCCTTATTGGTGGATTTGTTTTTATTTACAATCTTTTATCCGGCGTTCTTTTTTAATACCTACCACTTGTTTTTTAAAAAAGGCAAGCAGCAATTCAGCCTTAAAAAAACTATAAATCCGGTTCTGATCGCAACTTCCCTGGGGCTTATTTTAAAATTTACTCATGGTGATCAACTGATCCCTGAATTTATTTTAACGGCCCTGGAAATGGTCGGTGGCATGACCATCCCGCTGCTTATGCTTATTATCGGCGGAAATATTTATGTGGATCTTCAAAAAACCGGCAAGGCTGTTTGGAGTGAAATAATTAAATTCATTGCCGTCAAAAATATTTTATTTCCGATGATAGGTTTAGGAATAATTTTATTCTTTAAACTTGAGTACAACATAGCTTTCATTATCGTTATGCAGGCCGCCAACCCGCCGCTCACAGCTTTGCCGATATTTGCTTCAAGGGCTCAGGGAAACCGGGAGATTGTTAATCAATATCTGGTATACAGCTTGCTGTTTACGTTGTTGTCACTGCCTTCAATTTTGTTTATTTTTGATTATCTATATAAAAGCTAACAGTTTTAAATTGATTTTTGAAAAAATTAAGGCTTTTCTTTAGATACTAACATTGCATGGAACGCTTACGGCTGAACGGCTTTGTCAAGATAATCAGCCATAATTACAGCCATATCAGTCGGAAGGCTTCGGTCGTTTGCCCCGAAGCTCCATGTCGCCGCTATGGAATTATTTGTGCTGTTGAAATCTTTGTCTCGAACTATCTCTCCTGTCTCGGCATCCAGCAACTTCATTCGCATGTACATATACGAGTTGCCGACAAACGCTCCTCCCCAGAAGCGTGCCCCAAAACTTGCAATTCTCATGTCACTTACCTTAATTTTTACAAGCAGGGCCGCACTGTCATAGGTGACAGTGCTTTTGGCTGCTTCCACCTTCTTATATTTGTTTCTTTTGAGCAGAGAGCTGATCAACGTCGATTGACAATCCTTGAGCGCCTGTTCGTAATCTTTTTTCAATACAGGCGTTGTTTCCAGCTCGTAGACAATAATCTCTCCATAGTGCTTTTCTAAAGGTGTCACGGGCGGAGACTGGGCCACACTGTTTTCTTGTTTGCCGCCTCCGCTGGTGGCGCAACCGCCAAGACCAACGATGACAATCGCAATGATAAAATAAACAAGAATAACTGGTCCTCTTATCTGTTTCATACCAATCTCCTTTTCTATCTGACGTTTGAACTTTTTATTGAGCCGCATTCTGTTAATATGCTTAAGTTTTATGCTTCAATTTAAATTTTACAACTATTTGAAATAGAGTGGAGCCTGGTTGTTTTCCAGGCGGCGGATATTATCCGATACCACTTTTACAATGCCTTTCATTGAAACATCCGTGGAACCTGCGATATGAGGTGTTGAGATAACATTATACTTGAAAATGGTATCGTCAGGATCAGGCGGTTCTTCCCAGAACACATCCAGGCCGGCTCCGGCAATTTTTCCTGCGGCAAGGGCATTTTCAAGTGCTTCTTTATTGATTACGCCGCCTCTGGACAGGTTTATGATAAACGCCCCTTTTTTCATATGGCAAATCGTATCGTTATTAATTGTATCCCGGCTTTCAGGTGTCAGCGGAAGGCTGAGAAGCACATAGTCTGATTCTTTTAACACCTTGTCGATTTCATCCGGAGTGCCGACCCAATCCAGCCCAAGTTCTTTTTTGGCACTTTCAGTATTATTTTGTTTTATGCCCATGAGTCGCATATCAAAGGTCTTGAGTCTTCTGATCAGTGCCTTGCCGATACCGCCAAGACCGATGATGCCTGCAGTTTTGCCCTGCAAAGACATGCCTTGGGGTTCCCCCATTTTTTTGTTTGCCATATTTTGGGCCATAGCGGGAATGTTTCTGGATAACCCGATCATCATATATATTCCCAGTTCCGCTACGGAATCCGCATTGCCTGAGATGTCTGTCGGTACATTGCAGACCCGTATATCTTTCTTTTTGGCCGCCTCAATATCAACCCCTTCAAGACCGGAGCCGCATTGCTGTATCAGTTGCAATCGGTCTGCACTGTTTAGTATATCCTCTGTTACAGCAGACATGGTCGGAATTAGGACATCAATGCCTTTCAGGCTGTCAATCTGAAAATTTCCGGTTGCCTTGAAACAGTGATGGGGTAATTCTGAACGGATGATATCGAAAAAACCTCCCCAGGAGTTTTCAGCTGCAGCAAAAAGAATATTCATAGGTTTGATCAGTCCTCTTTTTCCAATGTCAGTAAGGAGAATAGCAATTTTAACGGTGAAATCATTAACATCATCTTGAAAGGCGTGCAAATTGTTTTTGCAATTTTTTGAAAGTGACGTTTTGTTTTTGTTATGATTGATTTTCATTCGTGTTTATAAGAAACTCTCTGTGACTTACAGAGAGTTTCTTATAAAAAGTAAATTAGGGTTGATTTTTATTTGGGAGGGTATATGCGAGTAAAGCTTAATGGTATTCAGTTGGCTTATGACGAAGCAGGAAAAGGGCCTGCGGTATTGTTGATTCATGGATTTCCCCTTTCACGGAAAATGTGGCGCTCCCAGGTGCAGGCTTTGTCCGAAGCCGGTTTTCGGGTTGTTGTTCCTGATCTTAGGGGGTTTGGGGAGAGCGAGTCGGGCACTGGGACCGGTTCGACAGATCTGCTGGCCGATGATTTGATCGCGCTGCTGGATCATCTGGGGATTGAGACCGCCGTGGTCGGCGGCATGTCCATGGGTGGTTATGTGATGCTTAACTTGCTGGCCCGTTATCCGGAACGGTTCTCCGCTGCCTGCTTTATTGTCACCCGCGCTGACGCCGATGATGAAGCCGCACGGGATAAGCGCAACCATCTGATCTCCGAAATTCAGGCCGGTCGGCCGGAAGTCGTGCCTAATGCGTTTACCCCGCTTCTTTTTGCTGACCAGACGGTTGCTGAGCGTGGTGAGCTGGTGGATGAGGTGCGCGGCTGGATGACGGCAACTTCTCCTGCCGGTTTGGTTGTGGGGCTGGAATCGATTCGGGATCGGGGCGACTCATCAGCGTTGCTGCCCCAGCTGAAAATTCCCGTATTGGTCTTAGGTGCCAAAGAAGACAAGGCGATTCCGCCGGAAAAATCAACGGATCTGGCCGAGCAGATCCCCGGTGCCCAACTTCGTATGTTGTCCGCTGCCGGTCATATGGCAAACATGGAGCAATCCGAAGCGTTTAATGCCGCAGTACTTGATTTTTTATGCGACAACTGATGTCAATACAAAGGAGAGCTATGGCTTCTTTGGTGTGCGCTGCCGGAGAAATATGCTGTTACTGGAGGTATTCTCATGTCACTGGCGTTTGATTTGGAAAATAATCTTATTGATCTGCGCTCGGCGCAGATCTTTTCTCCGGAAAATCGGGCCTGGGGCGACCTTGACACCATTCCGGAGGAGCTTGTTCCGGTATCGGAAACCGATGCGGTCACCCGGCTGCAGCAGCAGGACAGCCGGTGCCGGGTTCCGGTGGGAATTCTGGGTGGCCGAAAAGCGTCCGAAGAACAGCTTGCAGATGCCTTGGCATTGGGAACGCTCATTGCCCGGATGGGGTTGACCCTGATCTGCGGCGGGCGCCAAGGGGTGATGGAGGCTGCCTGCAAGGGGGCAACCGAGGCCGGTGGAATCTGTGTGGGACTGCTGCCCGATGAAAACCCCGGTGCTGCCAACCCCTATGTCACCATCCCGCTGGCCACCGGAATCGGCGCGGCCAGAAACGCAATCCTGACCCGGGCCGCGCTTTGCCTTGTGGCTGTGGGCGGTGGGTATGGCACCCTTTCAGAGATTGCCTTTGGCCTCCAGTTTGAAAAAAAGGTAATAGGTCTCTCGGGGGCGCCGAACATTCCAGGGATGCTTTCCTGCCGCAGCCCGAAAGAGGCTGCCGCCCGAATTGCCCGGGTGGTCCTGAATCTGCCCCAATAGGGCCTACCCCAGAATAATGTCAAAAAAAGAATGAAGATGATAGAGAAAAAATCGTCAACCTCTGTCCCGGAGGCTGATCGTTTTTGGTGCCTTTTTGAGTCTGTTTTGTAAAGGCAGGGCCGTGCGGATGCCCTGCCGTTTAACAATAAGCGCCTTACTGCTTTCTGCGCCGCAAACCGGCCAGGCCAAGAAGCCCTGAGCCAAGAAGCCAGGCCGCTCCCGGAACGGGAACGGTAGACGTCTTCCCTACTACAGCATAGATGCCCAGGGAGGATACGGTGGCGCTCAAATAGGTGCCGTCATAGCTCATATCAATGAAATCATCGCTATATTCACTAAGTTCAGTCCACCCGCTTTCCGTGTAATACCAGAGGTTCCATTCCTTAACATCCTCGTCCCCGGCATACAGGGAAAGATAGACCTCGTCGTCATAGTTTTCCGCTGACAGACTCCAGATGGAATGAATATCTGCGTCGTCGTCGAGCCGGTCTGCAAGAAGCGAAATTAGTGTATCGTCGGTGACAACTTCTGCTGTAAATGAAATTTCCGTTGGCGTGTCACTTGCCACAAAGGCTGCACCAACGGAGGTGTCTGAGTTTTCATCAGTAATCAGGAGCCGCTGCCCCATGGACAGATCAAGGTTGGAAACCGTTGCACTGGTTTCACCTTCTGCTATAGATGCGATCGTCTGCTCGGAAGCTGTAAAGGTCTGTTCCTCTTCATCCCAGGTTCCGCCCAGCGCTTTGACGGTTCCGTCTCCTGAAATGCTGTTGTAAGAAATGGGGCTGTAATTACCGGCCTCGGTGCTCGCCCCTGCGGTAAGACGGATGGTTCCTTCGTTATCAATGGCTCCGCCATCAAGGGTGCTCTTGGTATTTTCGGTGCCGACATCAATGGTCAGATTTGAATCCTCATAGAGGTAAAGCTCCTTTGTGGTAACCATTCCCCCGTTGGCAATGGTCAAGTTACCTGAAGCCCTGTAATCTATATCCGTTCCATCGATAGTCCCGGTATATCCCCCCAAGTACAGAGATCCGGTGGTCCATGTTGATCCGAATCCGCCGACATATGCGACACCGTAGGTGTCATCATAAAACCCGATGAGTCCAATGCTCGATTCCAGGGTGCCGCCGTCTTCTATGCACAACTCACCGCTGCCGCCTGCTTCCGAAGCTAAAACGATCATATCGGCCGAGACGTATCCATCGTCGAGGATATCCAACTCTCCTCTTCCGGACGAACCCACTTCGATCTCTTCATTGTTGTTCCAGGTGCTCCCGGTACCAAAGACAGCGGCATAGCTGATACCATCCTCACCTCCGATGTTAGCGGTATTTGTTGTCAGCGTACCGCCGTTTGTGATGTTCAGATCGGCGTTTTCCATGTAAAGGTTGTCGCCGATGTTCAGCTCGGAATCTTCGCCGTCGACACTTACAGCACCATAGCTGTTGTTCTCACCGACGGACATGCCTTCGGATGTTGTGATGGATCCGCCGGTCGTAATGTAGAGTTTTCCATCTTCATAATCCCACCCCACAGTTGCACCGCTTAGGGACAATTGGTAAGCATTCGACACGGTCACACTGGTGTCGAGAACATAGAGGTGATTATCATCATCTATACGAACATCTCCGGATATACCGGCCTGCGCAACAGAAGCCACTGTAAAGCCAACCATAAAGAATGCCGATAGATCACGGCATATTTGAACGCTTAACGATTTGTTTATTTTCAACTTTAGTTCCTTTTCTATTTGTCTGGTTTCAGTCTTTTGAGATTGTTCTTTCAAAATTTTCCGCACTTACATTTAAAAAAACAAATCGATCTGTATGTCAGCATAAAATAGACCATAAAAAAGGAGGGGGTCGGCCCGGAAAGTGTAACCAGTATGATTTATACTGTTTTCATTTCGGGTTAAGAAAAAAACACACAAAAAGTATACATTTCAAAAGAATGAGGTTACATTTTGGTAAAAAGACAGCGTTGTCGTGCGTAAAAATTACCCACACGAACCAGTGAACAGTTTTTTTGCAAATAAATTAAAGAAACTCAGTACTAAAATCTAAAAATAATTTCGCAGTTTTAGTTCAAACGGATGGGGATTGAGATAGGTTTGATCCCTCAACCAGGGCTGGTCGTATTTTCTGACATAATGGTTGACCAGAGTCAAAGGCACCACCAAGGGGACATAGCCTTGTTTGTACTGGTCAAACAGGGACAACATCTCCTGCTTTTCATCCGCATTCAGATTCTTTTTAAAAAAGCCCAGGATATGCATGAGCACATTAATATTTTTTTTTATGGTGGTTTTCAGGTCAAGGGCCTTTAAGAGCAGGATCTCATATTGTTCAAACAGCGCCTGGGCACCCTCTTTTGCGATGATCTCTTTGCCCTTGGCCACAAGTTTTCCCAGTTCCCTGTAATGGGCCTGGCTGTGGGAGAGGATCAACAGCTTGTTTTGGGTGTGAAAGGCCACAAGGCCCCCTAAATTATTCTGTTCTTCAATTAACTTGCGCCACCGCCTGAGGGTGAAAATTTTTTCAATGAAATTTTCCCTTAACTGGGGATCATTGAGACGTCCTGCCTCTTCCACGGGGATTCGGGGAAAATGTTCGCAGAATGCTTTGGCAAACATGCCTGTTCCGGTTTTTCGAACTTTGCCGTCATCACCATAGACCCTGATGCGGTAAAGACCCGAGGACGGGGATTTGCTTTTAAATATAAATCCGCACAGGTTTTCCTTTTCAAGGGCGGCCAGTTTTCCTGGAATCCAGTCTTTCATCATTTGGGTTTTATCTTCCTTGGTATTCCGGGTTTCCAGGCGCGGGGCAGCCGGGTCTCCCACCAGGCGCACCGACTCTCTGGGAATGGGCATGCCGCACTCCACTTCGGGACAGACAGGTACATAATCAACAAAAAGGGAAAGAGTCTGGGTCAAATAGCGGTCATGGCTGTGATTCCCGTCATAGCCCACCTTTTCTCCTAAAAGACAGGTGGATGCCCCGATTTTGATTTTGGGTATATCGATTGGGGCATTGGCCGTATTTGATAGCTCAACATTCGTTTTTTGGATCATGTTCCCTCCCATGTGGGGTCTCAATAAATTGACAGAATCTTTTTGAGTATATAGATTTTAAAACGGATATCAAAGTACATATTTGAATTGAGGAGGTGTATGTCACATTCATCTGAATCACAACCGAGCCCATTGACTGACAAGCCTGTTCTGGTTACCGGCGCCACAGGCTATGTGGCAGGACGGCTTATTCCGCTGCTTCTGGAATCCGGCTGCAGGGTCAGGGCCATGGGACGGTCATTAGAAAAAATGGGGGCACGGCCCTGGGCCAGGCATCCAAAAGTTCAATTGATTAAAGGCGATATCCAGGACACGGCTTCCCTTGAACGGGCCGTTGAGGGCTGCGGCACCATTTATTATCTGGTGCACTCCATGATTTCCCAAAAAAAAGCATACCGGGATGCCGACCGTATTGGTGCGCAAAATATGGTCAGGGCCGCAGCGGCGCGACATGCAGAACATATCATCTATCTGGGAGGCCTGGGCGAGATGGACCATCCCAATATCAGCCGCCACCTGGTCTCCAGAAATGAGGTGGGCAATATTCTGATGAACGGAAATGTTCCTGCAACTGTGCTT
Source organism: uncultured Desulfobacter sp. (assembly GCF_963677125.1). Taxonomy (NCBI): domain Bacteria; kingdom Pseudomonadati; phylum Thermodesulfobacteriota; class Desulfobacteria; order Desulfobacterales; family Desulfobacteraceae; genus Desulfobacter; species uncultured Desulfobacter sp. The sequence goes on from NZ_OY781882.1 coordinate 5,260,881, forward strand.
CGGGCAGCCATGATTCTGGGATCCGGGTCTGCCAGTTTTGAAATACTGCGCTATCTTGCCGAGCGCCTGCCGGTCATGATTACCCCCCGCTGGGTACATATGCCCACTCAGCCCATTGCCATATCCAATGTTCTTGGCTACCTTTTGGGCTGTTTGAATACCCCGGAAGTCAGAAACCATGCCTTTGATATCGGCGGTCCTGATATTGTGTCATACAAGGATCTGTTTACAATATTTGCCCGGACAGCCGGGCTGCCGATTCCCATGATGATACCCGTGCCTGTGCTTACCCCAAAGCTGTCCGCGCTGTGGATTCATCTGGTGACGCCGGTGCCCTCTGCCATTGCGCTTCCCCTTACCCAAGGGTTGAGCCTTCCCACCATCTGTCAGGATGATCGGATTCAAGAGATTATTCCCCAGGAACTGATCTCCTGTGACCAGGCCATTAAACGGGCCCTGGACCGGATCAGCCAGGAACAGGTGGATACCTGCTGGGCGGATGCCGGCGAACTGAAATTTCCTGAGTGGGCCCATTGCGGAGATTCGGATTATTCCGGGGGTACCCTGCTCAAATGCGGGTACAAGGCCATAACTGCAGCAACACCCGAGGAAATATGGCCTTGTATCCAGGCCATCGGCGGAAAAACCGGATATTATGCCGCAGATTTGCTCTGGGAGATCCGGGGGGTGATGGATAGTCTTTCCGGCGGCGTGGGGCTTAACCGGGGCAGGCGTTCTGCCAAAGAACTTCGGATAGGCGATGCCCTGGATTTCTGGCGGGTGCTGGACTGTGATCCGCCGAAACGTCTGCTGCTCGTTGCTGAAATGAAAATGCCGGGCCAGGCTCTTTTAGAGATCACGTTGACCCAAATTTCAGAAAAGAAGTGCGAAATTACCCTCTTGTCCCGATTTCTACCCACAGGAATCTTTGGTATGGCTTATTGGTATGTGCTTTACCCCTTTCACCAATATGTATTTTCTTCAATGCTTAAAGGCATGGTGAAATCGGCAGGGGTTAAACTATCAACAAAACCCTGGCGGTTTACCCCTAAAATATCATGATACTTACCCCCAAGACTTGCGTGACACCTTCTGCTTTTTGCCGGGCTTGTGTGCGCCTGCTGTTTGTCCTGTTTCTTTTGGGCTGTTCCCCGAAAGAGAAGCAAACTTTTTCAGAAGATATCTGGGAAAAAGACGTATCCCAGACCCGGGAAGCAGACTTTTATGCCCCGCATAAAAAAGATGACCGATATTTTGCTCCCTGGATGAAAATGCCGGATAAAAGCTTTCTGGATGTCCTGGGCTGGAAGCTTTTTTCAAAAACCCATTATACCAAAGCGGAGAGGGACTTTCTGCCCAGCGTCCTGCCCCAAACCCCGGCGCGTATTCAAAAGACCCGTGGCGATTTTATCCTTTGGATCGGGCACAATACTTTTTTGATCCGGACAAAAGAACAGTATTGGCTCACAGATCCCATATTTTCAAAGCGCGCCTTACTCCCAAAGCGTAAAACACCGCCGGCCCTGACTCTGGCCGAAGTGAATACCCTGGTTAAGGCCCCCAATATCATCATCTCCCACAACCACTACGATCACCTGGATCGCAGGTCTATCAAGCGACTTCCCAAGGCATCCCGGGTCTTTGTGCCCAAAGGCCTGGCGGCTATGGTGAAAAATATGAACAAACCCCACACCCTTGAGATGGACTGGTGGGAAGAAAAAATTTTAAGCCCCGGCATAAAATTGGTCTGTCTTCCCACCCAGCATTGGTCCATGCGCATCAACCAGGGCCGGAACAAAAGTCTGTGGGCAGCATGGTTGTTGATTACACCTAGGACCACTTTTTATTTTGGCGGGGATACCGGCTATTTCAAAGGATTCAAAGAGACCGGGAAAAAATATCCGGGCATCGACTATGCCTTCATGGCCACCACCGCCTACCATCCTAGATGGTTCATGCACTACCAGCACATGAATATTGCCGAAGCCGTCAAAGGTTTCAGGGAATTAGGGGCAAAATATTTTATCCCCACCCAGTGGGGCACCTTTCACCTGGGCAGTGAACCTGCAGGCTTTCCCGGCCTTGAACTTCAACGGTTTATCCAGACCCGGAATCTGGACTCCTCCCGATTTAAAATTCTGAATATCGGTGAAATATTAACGATCGATTCATAGAGTTCACTCAAACGAACTTGGTATTTAACGGCTCAATTTAAGGTTTTCAACCGTTAGTTTGGCCGGGAAGAGTTCGTGTTGATTTCCTGACGATTTGTTGTCGTCATCCTTGTTTTAGGTATTGTTTCCTGGTACTATGAAATTAAATCATAAGGCCATGTTCCCTTTAATTAACCGGAACCGAATAAATGCCCGTTAATGACAAAAACGCTATAGCAAAATTTTAAATCTGCTTTGATAGACATAGAAATTTTCAAAGGGAAACTCCTTTAACCATCTACTTTTAATTGATTTTTAACATTTAAAGGGGACATGGCTCATTACAAAGGAGGGTGCTATGAAACAAAAGAGTATCTTTGGAACACAGGCAGATCGGGGTGGACGCAGAAAACTCAAAGACCGCCGTTATTTTCCTGCTGTTGCGCCCGGACCGGAGCGCAGAACCGGACTGAAACGGCGCAGCGGCACAGACCGGCGGCGAATTCACAGATAGACCGAGTCTTCACTGGTGGCTGTCTATTTGCCGATGGCGTGGAAATGAAGGTCTTGTCTTTTTTGCTAAAAGAGGTGGTACAATAAATCAACCATGGGTTGCCTTGCGTTTTAATGCAGGGCAGCCCAATATTAAATTTTTAAATTTAATAAAGGATATACAGACTTTCTTAAAAAAAATATTCTGGGGAGTGATGGATTTTATTTTCCAAGGTAGATAATCGCGCTCATTTTTCGTTGTTCCAGCAAAATTTTTTTTCATCATTACGTACCTGTTCAATAATTGATACATAGGCTGCAATCCCATGAAAATTGATTCTTATTTTCATGGGATTGTGCTTCGATCCCCTGATTACCCCGCACGCCAAGAGACGTCTCCAAAAGGGTGTTTTTATGAAAAAGAAAAGTTGTTTTGCTGTTATAGCAATATTAACGTTGCTGCTGGGCGTTCTCGGCGCTTTGAATGCCGGGGATTATGCCTTGGTGGGCAAAAGTCTGGATGACGAAAATTTTAAGGATGCGGTTACGGGGTGTAATACGGTCGCCGAATCGGATGGCGACCGGTGTTTTCTTATCGGTGCCCAGGGGCCTGCCGATGCCAGAGGGCAGGTCCTTGCATTTATAAAAGCCGCCCGGGCCGGGAACTTTTCAGGATTTGCCGTCTCTGTAATAAAGTCTGATGCATTGGCAAAGGTGGTGCGGCAGGAAGTTGATGTCCCGGTGATCTCCTTTGACTCTCCGTTTTCATCAAAAGATGATGATGTTTCAACGGCATATGTGGGTATTGACAACATCGCCTTTGGCAGGGATCTGGCCAGGGCCGCCAAACAGCTTCGTCCCGGCGGCGGCAAGGTTTTTCTTATGGGGGATTTGCACGATGCCAACATAGCCCTGCGTATTGCCGGTGTCCGCCGGGAGTTAAGCGGCCGGGATAATTTTACGGCAGAAAAGCGGCTTGACGGAGAGAATGGATGGTATGAGTTTAAACGGTCTCCATGGATCTCCGGAGACGAGCCTGAGCGCGCCATCGCCCAGGTCTCTCTCATGTTGAAACATATTAAACCGGATATATTTATCAGTGTGGGCCATTGGCCACTGGTCAATCCAGACGCCTATCGTGAGGCTGTGGCGCCCTTTGCGCGGGATATCAGGTCAGGACGCCATATCATGATTATCGGTGTCGGCAAGATCACCCCAAAAATCCAAAACCTCATGAATACCCGGTTGGTTCACGGGGTTGTCAGTATTGATTTTTTTAGAACCGGCAGGGAAGTCTATCGTTATCTCCAGGCCCTGTCCCGTAATGAAGCGGTTGCCCCCAGAACCGTTATTCCCAATATCGTAAAAATTTTAAAGTAGCCACGCCATGCGCAGACAATCCCTCTCCATACAGATGCTGATCTCCCTGGTTTTTTGGGCTACATTGATTCTGACACTGTCTGCCGTGTGCAATGCCTGGGTCTATCGAAATCGGTCCATTGAACGGCTCAAGCAGGAGGTTGCCCTGGAGGCACAACAGCTGGAAACGGCCATTGGTGAAGCCCTATGGCATTATAATATAAGGCAGATCAACAAGGTGCTTGATGGGGTGATGGACAACCGGATCATTACTGCAGTCGTTGTTTTTTCAGAAGAGGACAGGTTTTCCCGGCGACGGAATCCAGATTGGGTTCCGGAAAATGGCTTTCCGGATGAAGAGGAAAGGGGGGGGCGGACCATCTCTATAACCAGGTCGGTGACGTATATGGGGGAGAATCTTGGCCGGGTTACCCTGTGGGCCACGCACAAATTTTTGGACAGGGAGATTGTCCAGGCGGGTCTATACTTTGCCGGAACCATGGTGCTGGTGGATGTGATCCTGGTTCTGATTCTTTACTCCATGATTTCCAGGATGGTGATCACACCGCTGAAAAAACTTCAAGCTTACGCCCTGTCCGCCGGCCGGGGCGACTCTGATGTCCCGGAATCTCCCATGGCCTTTACAGGGGAAATGGAAGTGCTGCGCAACGCCATGGCCAGTATGCTGGAGGAATTGAGCCTGCGTTACGAGGATGTCCAAAAACAGGTGCGGCGGTTTAGGGACAGTGAGGAGCGATTTCGTATCCTGGTCAACACCATCCCCGATTATATCTGGCTTAAGGATTCGGATGGGGTGTTCCTCTCCTGCAATAAAATGTTTTGCGCCCTTGTAAACCTTTATCCGGACGAAATCATCGGCCGGACGGATTATGATTTCTGGTCGGAATCCCTGGCCGATTTTTTCAGGGAAAAAGACCGCAAGGTTATTGATGCCGGGCAGGCTTTGAACAACGAGGAACGGATGCCTGGGCAGGACGGGAAGGAGATCGTCCTGGATACCATTAAAGCCCCCGTATTTTATTCCGACGGCAAGCTGATGGGGGTTTTGGGCATTGCCAGGGATATCACCGCAAGGGTTCAGGCCGAGGAGGAAAAGGTCAAACTTCAAGAACAGCTGAATCAGGCCCAGAAGATTGAGTCTGTCGGTCGCCTTGCCGGGGGCGTGGCCCATGATTTCAACAATATGCTCTCGGTGATCCGGGGTAATGCCGACCTGGCCGAGGGTGAGGCCGGACTGCCGTCCCAGGTTAAAGAGTGTCTCCACGAGATTATCCAGGCCGCTGATCGATCGGCGGATTTGACCCGCCAGCTTTTGGCGTTTGCACGTAAAGAAGAGGTCTCTCCTCGTCTTATCAGCTTGAACAAAGCCCTGGACGGAATGCTGAAGATGCTTAAACGCCTCATCGGCGAAGATATTGCACTTGAATGGATTCCGGGAAAAGGGGTTTGGGCTGTAAAAATGGACCCCTCCCAACTGGATAATATTTTGGTTAACCTCTGTATTAACGCTAGAGATGCCATTAAAAATGACGGCAAGATCACGATAGAAACACGAAATATCAAGATTGATGAAAGCTTCTGTCAAACCCATCCCAACGCCAGGCCGGGTGAGTTCGTCGTGCTGGCTGTTACGGATAATGGGGAAGGCATCCCCAAGGCGACGTTGCCCAATATATTTGATCCCTTTTTTACCACAAAGGTAAGGGACAAAGGTACTGGGTTGGGCCTTTCCACCGTTTACGGGGTGACCCGGCAAGCCGGGGGATTTATCACGGTGTACAGTGAACCTGGACTGGGCGCGGTGTTCCATATTTATCTGCCCCGGGTCCAGGATTCAGACACCGGCGGGTCGAAGCGGGAAAACAGTAATGAGTCCCATAGGGGAACAGAGACCGTCCTGTTGGTTGAAGATGAGGTCTCTATCCTTTCAATGATAACCAACACCCTTGAAAAGCATGGGTATACGGTTGTGGCGACGGAATCACCCGTTAAGGCTGTTGAACTTGCCGCCCAATTTCAAGGCCGTATTGATCTGCTGCTCACCGACGTGATCATGCCCAAGATCAACGGAAAAGACCTGTTCTCCATTATCAGAAAAGACCGTCCGGATATCCGGGTCATTTTCATGTCCGGCTATACGGCGGATGTAATTCATAAGTCTGATATTGAACAGCTCCACGGCCGATTTCTCCAGAAGCCTTTCTCCAATAAGGATCTGCTTAAAACAGTTCGGGAAATTTTTAAATAGTGTCTGAACGAAAACCTATCGGCTGGATTTATCTGTATGTTTTTGACATACTGACCTTCGTGGGCTGAGTTGGCCTGTTAACGCCTATACTCAACCCATATAACGGCCACGGGCCGTCCTTGGTCTGTCTACACCCATGCCTCGGCCCACAACAAAGATAGGAAGATCTGAGTAACTTACCCAGACTTTCTTATAAAGCGAAAAAGACCAAATACCATCAATGTTCAACATGCGGAATCAGGAGGTCTATATGAGGGTCAATGAAAAGGGGGGCGTAAGCCGACGCGGTTTTCTAAAAAGGGTGGCTGTGGGGGGCGCATCCATGCTTTTGCCCGGTACCGTACGCGCATCACAGCAAGGCACTGCCTTGGCCACCCTGCACGATTTATCCAAGTGCATCGGCTGCGGAGAATGCGTTTTTGCCTGTACTGAGCAGAACGGGGATAAGTATCCTGAACCCCAAAAGCCTTTCCCAAAAATGTACCCCAGCAGGGTCAAGGTGGCGGACTGGTCAGAGCGCCGGGATGTTGAAGAACGCCTTACGCCTTACAACTGGTTGACTATTCAAACGGTAGATGTGGATTGGCAGGGGCAGTCCTATGAAATTAATATTCCCCGGCGCTGTATGCACTGCCAAAATCCGCCCTGTGCCAACCTATGTCCCTGGGGGGCCTGTGCCCGGGAAAATAATGGGGTGGTACGCATTAATACAGATATATGTTTGGGCGGTTCCAAGTGCAAATCGGTCTGCCCCTGGGATATTCCCCAACGCCAGACAGGTGTTGGTCTTTACCTCAAACTCATGCCGAAATTTGCCGGAAATGGTGTCATGTACAAATGCGATCGCTGCTTTGAACTTCTGGCTGACGGCGGGGTGCCGGCCTGTGTGAGTGAGTGCCCCGAAGAGGTCCAGTTCATCGGCCCCAGGCAGGATATTCTGGCCCGGGCCCATCGGCTGGCTAAAACCTTTGCCGGTGATGCGGATGAGAATGATTTCATTTATGGTGAGTATGAAAACGGCGGAACCAATACCATTTATGTTTCTCCGGTTCCCATTCCTCTGCTGGCACAGGCCTTGGAAACAGGTCCGGGAAATCCGCATATGGATCCGGTGAAGGATATGATGGCCCAGGATGAGTTGCTGGGGATGGCCGCTCTGGCAGCCCCGGTGGCCGGCGTGGCTGCAGGACTGTTGACTGCCGGGGCAAAATTGATCAAGTCGGGACAACAAGACAAGGAGGGAACTCATGAATAGCCTGTTTCCCAGGTGGCTGAACAGAATCATGCTTGCCGTCATGACGCTGTTAGCCTTGACCGGCTTGGCCCAGATGCCCATTTTTAAACGGTATTACATTGCGGATATTCCAGGGTTCGGCTGGCTTGCAGCCTTTTATACCACCCACAAAATACATTATATTGCTGCCGCGGTTTTCCTGGTTTTACTTTTCTGGATGGCGACGGTTTACCTGGTGAACCATCGTAAAACCTGGCGCCCCACAGTCATGGGGCAGGTGCGCCTGGCCATTTTGACGATGATCGTGGTGACCGGAATCTTACGAACAGTAAAGAATCTGCCTGACCATGGTTTTTCTCCCATAGCGGTGATGGCTGTGGACTGGATTCATCTGGCCGCCGTCATGCTGCTGGGGATAACCGCCATCCTTGCCCGGATAGGACCATGGCGACGGAACGGAGTTTATGCAACTCGCTGTTGATTGGCAATAAGCTTGTGCGGGCGAATTTTCATTGCCTGAACGATTGTCCGTGTTTGGACGACAAGTTGCCCAGGTGCAAGGTGCTGGTGGGTGACTTGTCGTTCAAACAAAATATTAGATCATTCCCAGATCTATGGCCTTGATAACCTGCTTGGCTTCGGTGAAACCGTGGTCCTTGTCAAGGGCTGCCTGGAAATAGATCTTGGCTTTGGTGGCGTTTTTGGCGTCCAGATAAAGACGTCCTATGTTGTAATATATATAAGGTTCTTCCGGGTGGATTTTTAAGGCTTTTTTGTATTGTTTCATGGCTTCTTTTATGTCGCCCTTTTTACGGTACAGCACACCCAATGTATTAAAAACGTTCAGTGACTCGGTACCGGAGGCCAAAAGCTCATTGAGCATGTCTTCGGCTTTACCCAGTTTATCGGTATCCATATAGATTTCTGCGGCGACCCGGGTACACTCCTCAACCTTTTCAGCGGCACCCATGGCTTTGTATACCATGGCCATGGCCTTGTATGCCTTGACGAAAAGCCGGTCCAGACGTGTTGCCTTTGAAAAGGCTTCTATGGCTTCGTGATGCTTGTTTTGGGCTGTTTTTATGTAGCCGATATTGTAATAATATTCCGGATTTTCTTTGTGGTTGACCAGGGATTGAAATAACGTCAGGGCTTTTGTATATTCTTTTTTTTCAATGAGTTTGAGCCCGTTTTTTACACTTAACTCTACTTGGTGGATGACAGGATCTTCAAGCTTTCCTAAGGCTGTGGCCAACCTCATTTTCATGGCCTTGGGGTTATAAGGAATGACAAAAAGGCCGCTGACCCCTGCCTGGCCTGCTTTGATGACCTTAATTTTGGTAAATGCGCTGTCTGTTAAAAAAAAGGGAAGATCTCCTAATCGGTCTTCTTTTCTTAAAATTTTCAACAACGCAAGGCCCGACATATCGCTCATGTCGTAGGCGGCAATGGCACATCCAATGTTGGATGTTTTTAATACGGCCCATCCGTTGTCTGCACTGTCGGCAGTGATGATCTGGGTGTATCCGATTTTCTTCAAGGCTGTTAATAGTCTGTCCTGCTCCAGTGCATCTTCAGTGATGGTGAGAATTGACGGGTGGGTCATATATGTTCCTATAATTTGTCCAGCATTGGACGGTTGTTTTTAGGCGTTCCCGGTCGGTGCATCAGAAAACGGTCCGCCAGAAATTCCTTGATTTCGTAAACGGCATCGACATCCCGGCGTTCTGCCATCTGGAAAAAGAACAGGCGAATCTGTTCCCCGGAATACTGGTTAATTTTATCGGCTATGGTTCTATACCTATCGTCCAGATGTTGCTTGATGTCAAGCTTCAATTGGTCTACAAACAGTTCCCCCCAGGTATTGAGGGCCAATAACTCAATTTGCTTCACGCCGCAGCATGGATCCGGGCAAACCAGCAGAATTAATATTTTGGTCCACTGGGCATCGTCTTCAAAACAGCTGTCAAAAAGCGGCTTGACCGGTTGCATCACCAGGTAGAGGGCATCTGTGGATATCGCTTGCTCTCTGCTTTCATAGAGCTTAAGTTTGCTCGTTAGTTTGATTTGGGTTTTGTTTCTTTGATAAAGTTGGTTTTCCATGATCCAGCCGATCAGTCCCAGGAACGTTTTGGACATGTGAATAATGCTTTTATTACTTGTCGTTGACAGTTTGGCTTTTAATAGCCATTCCCCACTTGGATGTTGGTTTATGAAAAGAGATGGAATCGCTTGCCGGGTCAAAAAATTTGAACTTTCCGAAATTTTGCCTGCTTGTATGTTCAGGCGCGCTTTGACTTTATTGTTCAGAATGCGCATGTTTCTTTGCTCCGTCAGGGGCAGACTCTTTTCAACGGCCTCTCCTTGGGCATTGATCTGTTCGTACATCCAGGCCAGGCGTTTAATGATGTTTGTATCAAAGAATTTTTTCCCTTCTTCCGGCCAATTGGGATATGACATCAGTTTTTTGACTTCGGAAGCAGGAATGTTCCAGGTTCGGATATATTTGTCCAGTAATTGTTTTTTGGGAGATCCTGGTTCGGGTAACTTGACTTTGGGAAAACTGCATAGCCTGAAAAATATGGCGGTTTTTATCAATTTTAACCCATTACGGGCATGGGCCTGGTGGTAGTGGAGTACTCTATCAAATACAATTTTATAAGGATCACTTTCGCAGTCATCAATGCCGGCTTTTGCAAATTTTTGTTTGAGTTCGTCACACAAAAGCATGCGGCTGTTTTTTTTGTCGGTGATGTGGGAAAAAATCATGGTGGCTTTAAGCAGTGCCTTGACCGGATCTTCTTTGGATTTGCAGATATGCCAGCGGATACCCTGGTAAATGTCTTTGATGGACGGTTTTTCAATTTTTCCAAGATCAATATAATCTTTGAATAGAAAAGTGAGTTCCTGTTGGCGAAACAGGTGGCTGAGCAGACGGTTATAAGAGCCTTGTTCAATATTTGCCGGCAGAATGGTCCATATTGGAATTTTGCCGGCAATCATTAAAAAGGTCCGGTAAAATTCTTCTTTGAGAAACAGTTTGGGGGCAATCATTGTTTCAGGTTTTTCAAATCCGGCATAGCAGTCTTTCCGGATGTCTGCCTGATCCATGATGAAAAACGTCACTTCCTGATCAAAGGTTTCCCGGGAAAATTTTACGATGTGGTTGAGTTTTTTTTCAAGGTTATAGTATCGTTGTTCGGTAAAGCTGGTTTTGTCAATGATGACCCAGTAATCGAAATCCGACTGGGCCGATTGGGTAAAGGTGCCTAAAGAACCGATGTGGTAAAACCCAAGTACACAGGGATCTTTAATGTTTGTGTCAGCGTCGAGAATATCCCGGGGCACCTTTTCATAGTCCTGCACCGCTTTATAAAATCCTGAATTATTAAAATTGTAAATTCCGCAGGCTTCAGGCGGGTCCGGCACATACCCCGCAAATTTCGGGTGGTTTATGTGAATGAGAAACGGAATTTTGATGAAAAGTTCAAGCTTTGGGCCTGAAAGGTATCGCAGGGCCTCGCGCATCCTCACCACGTTGTAATTGGAAAAGGCCGCTTTCATCCTGATGAGCTTGTCCGCCAGGGTGTTTTCTATGGGTGCTGAAGACGCATGCATGGTCTATCCCGATTCTATGGTGAGTAAATCATTTGAAAAGATAATACAAAATGTCTAAGATGATAGTGATATTATAAAAACGATTTTTTATTATTTTCAAGTTTAGTTTTAACATGGAGCATGAATGGGCCAAAAGGATTCCGCTCATACCGGCATTGATCTGGATGTTATCTGCATTAACGAACTGGCCAGAAAAGATGAAAGTGCCCCGAAAGTATTTAAGGACAATTTACGTTCGGACCCACAGGATTATCGGGTTTATTTAAGTGGCATCATAAAAAGGATGCAGGGCAGGGACGCGTTTCTGACTTTTTCCCAGCAGATCAACGACGTTAATCACATACTGAATATGGATTATTCCTCTGCAGGGGATATTGCCCGGGTGATTTTGAACGACCTGAGTTTGACCACACAGGTGCTTAAACTTGTGAATTCTTCAATTTATCGGCAATTTTCAAACAAAGGCATCTCAACCATCTCCGAGGCCATGATCATATTGGGAACAGATGAAGTTCGGGAACTGGCTGCCGGACTTAAGGTTTTTGAAATGATGAAATCAAGGGCCAATTCCTTGATTCTGAAAGAAAAAATGATTAAAAGCCTTCACCGCAGTGCCGTAGCCAGGCAGATTGAAAGTGAAAGGCGGGGCCGTGTTTCGGATGCCTTTCCCGTTTCAGCCATGATGTATGAGTTGGGGGAATACCTGGTGGCGCTTCTGGACCCGGGGACCTACATTCGGGTGGAAGTCACCTTGGAAGAAGAGGGGGTATCAAGGGAAACTGCGGCTAAAATGATTTTAGGCCTGACCTATTTTGAACTTGGACAGCTGGTTGCTTTAAAATTTAATTTGCCTCAGAAAATTGTTCAGGCCATGCGGCCTGTTCGATTGACTGCCGGACAGCGCCTGAAGATTGTACCCAAGGAAGAGGTGCGATATCTTTGTGCTTTTGTCTATGAACTATGTAATATCCCTGCAACGGGAAATGACCCGGTTTCCCTTGAGGCCACGGGTGAACTTGTGGAAAAGTATCGTGGTGTTTTTGATTTTGATGCCCGGCAGGTACTGGACTTGACCTGTTCGGCTATGGAGCGGGTGGTGCGCCATGCCGAAATTCTGGGCATTGATCCTGTGTTACCCTCAGCGCCATCTGTGAAAAACGATTCTAACATAAAGAACAAGGAAAAATTGGATCTGGGTATCAGTCGTGTGGAGCAGGCGTTGGGTGAAGGTTTGGGCATCCATGAAATTTTTACCCGGCTCATCGATACCATGGCGCAATGTTTTGATTTTAAACAGATTATCATCAGTATCAGAAAAAAAGAGACCAACACCATGGAACCCCGATTTATCCGGGGGGAAAAACGACCGGATGAATTTTGCAAAATAATGGGATTTAAAATTGAACCGGCATCGGGGATTTTCAACAATGCCATCAACCGAAAAAGCGATATTATCGTCAAAAATACTAAAAAAGAGTTTTCCGGTCAGCAGATTCCTTCCTGGTACATGGAAAAAATCGCTGGTCCTTTTCTGATCAGGGGATTTGGTGTTTTCCCCATATTTGTGGAAGGCAAGATTGTCTCCATGATTTATGTGGACTGGGATGAACGGACGCCGGACCCGGACCGGAATACACTAAAGTCTATCCATGGGTTTAGAAAACAGATGATCAGGGCCTTTACCTTTCATTCCAGATAAACAGGCTTGTACGGGTGTATTCTGCCCTTTTAATTGCGTTTGATTTGTACTATACCATGGTCCATGAATACGGATTGTGAAAAGTCAGTTTTTTATTCCGTGGGGCGGTCTGTTACCGATCCCGTTCGTCAGGCTGAAATAAAAATTAAGCGTTCCGTGTTTGTCTGCAGGCTCAGCTACGCGGATACCATTGAAGCTGCCAAGAATTTCATTTCCAACGTTTCCAAAGCGTATAAAACCGCCACCCATAATTGCTGGGCGTATGTCGTGGGCGATTCCGCTCAGATCAGCCATTGCTCGGATGCGGGGGAACCGCCGGGTACGGCTGGCAAGCCTATGCTCAACACGCTTTTATCCCATAATATGACATGTACTGCAGCCGTTGTTACCCGGTATTACGGCGGCGTGAAACTTGGGGTTCGAGGCCTAATTGAAGCCTACGCCTTATCTGTGGAGGAGGCCATCGCCCAGGTGCCTTTGATCCGTTTGGTAAAAACCCGGTCTTTCCAGATCTGTCTGGATTACAGCCTGAATGATACATTTTTAAACCGCATCAGTACGTTGAAGACCACAATTGCCCAAACCGATTATAAAGAAAAGGTCACCCATGAATTGGCTGTGGAATTGTCCGACCTTCCGGCCCTGGAATCATTGCTCGTGCAATACCAACGCCAGGGTCTCCTTTCGTATTTTATAACCACGGAAGACACTTAAATTTAGGGCGCAAAGCGCTCAATCTATACTTAAGGGCGGCTGCCAATAAAGACAATACCACGATCAGACCACCCTCTTCTTTTTTACAATCAAATTTATTTCCGTGTCTTTTTGTGCATTCCGTGGTTTTGTTAAAAACTGTTGACACCGAGCAATAATTCAGTATTCTTAAATATAAATAAGAAATACTGAATTTGGTGAATAAATGAAAATCAAATTGGGCCCGTTGCTGCGGGCCATCCGAAATTCACGGCATCTGACCATCAAAGAGGTCGCAACAAAAGCCGGGGTCAGTTCAAGTCTGTTGTCCCAGATTGAACGCAACCGTATATCCCCGTCCCTGGATACCCTGCTGGAGTTGCTGGAAGTATACGGGGTCTCTCCGGAGAAATTTTTTAAAGATTATGAGACCATGAACCGGGTGGAGATTATAAAAAGGGACCAGCGCCGGGTTTACCAGCGCAAGGGGTTTAAATATGAAACCCTATGCGGGCTTAGTCAATCCAAAGGCAACCATTCATTTACGGCCTTTTTTCTTGAGCTTGCACCGGGACAGCAGCGGGGAGATGAGGATGACGGCCACCTTGGCCGGGAGCTTGGCATTGTGGTTAACGGTTCCGGGCAATTAATTTACGGTGGGGATGTCTACGATATCAGTGACGGAGACGCGGTCTCTTTTTCGTCTCAAATCCCCCATGTGATTAGAAATATAGGTGACGATCTGTTCCAGGCCTACTGGATTGTCACACCGGCGGACGGTGAAGATTATTTTGGTGAAGGAAATAATAATTAATGGAGAGTGCCATGGGAAAAACAATTGCTGAAAAAATTTTTGAGACCCATCTGGTAGACAAACCCTTCGGGGATGTCAACGTGCTGCGCCTGGATCGGGTTTTCTGTCATGAAATTACCACCCCGACTGCGGTCATGGACCTGGTCGAAAGGGGAAAAGACCGGGTGTTCGATCCGGACAAAATCAAGGCGGTGATTGATCATGTTTCACCGGCCAAAGATTCCAAAACCGCCATGCAGGGAAAAATCCTGAGGGACTGGGCGGTCCGGCACAACATAAAAGATTTCTTTGATATCGGTGCAAACGGCGTCTGCCATGCCCTGTTCCCTGAAAAAGGGTTTGTCCGTCCCGGATTCACCATCATTATGGGCGATTCCCATACCTGTACCCACGGGGCATTTGGTGCCTTTGGCGCCGGCGTGGGCACCACCGACCTGGAGGTGGGCATTTTAAAGGGCGTGTGTACCTTTAAACAACCGGAGACATTTAAAATTGAAATTACCGGAAACCTTCGTCCAGGCGTATATGCCAAGGATATTATTCTTGAAGTGATTCGTCAGATTACCGTGAACGGCGCGACCAACATGATCATTGAGTTCACAGGACCCGTGGTGGATGCCATGGGCATGGACCAGCGCATGACCCTGGCCAATATGGCTGTGGAAGCCGGTGCCACATCGGGCATCTGTCTGCCGGATATGACAACGGTTGAGTATCTGTGGCCTTTTATTAAGGATGAGTTCAAGACCCCCGAGGATGCCCTGGCAGAATACTCCCAGTTTTGTTCCGATCCGGATGCCGTCTATGCCAAAACAAAGACCATTGATGTCAGCACCCTTGAACCCCTGGCGACCTTTGGATTTAAACCGGACCATGTAAAACCGGTGTCACAGATGGGTGATACCCATGTGGATCAGGTTTACATCGGCTCCTGTACCAATGGGCGTCTGGAAGATCTTCGTGTGGCCGCCGCCGAGGTGGCAGGTAAAAAAATTCATCCCGGTTTACGCGCAATTGTTTCTCCGGCTACGCCTGATATTTTCCGTGCGGCACTGGATGAAGGCCTGATTAAAATTTTTATGGATGCAGGATTCTGCGTCACCAATCCCACCTGCGGCGCCTGTTTGGGTATGAGCAACGGCGTCTTGGCTGAAGGGGAGGTGGCCGCGTCCACCACCAACAGGAATTTTAACGGACGAATGGGCAAAGGCGGCATGCTTCATCTCGTGAGTCCGGCTACAGCAGCGGCTACGGCACTTCATGGTGTGCTCACTCACTCTGAGCGGTTTAAAAATTAGGGAGGGACTATGAAAGACTTTAAAGGAAAAATGCTCTGCCTGGACCGGGCAGATATCAATACCGACGAAATTATTCCGGCCAAATACCTGACCGAGATCGCCAAATCCGCATTAAAACCCCACCTGCTTGAAGATTTGGTACTGGACGGCTTTAATTCTGAGACCGATCTTCAAGATGTCCGTGTGATTGTCACCCGGAGCAATTTTGGTTGCGGTTCTTCCCGGGAGCATGCGCCCTGGGCTTTGGAAGAAAACGGCATCAACGTGGTGATTGCCCCAAGCTTTGCCCGGATTTTCAGGCAGAATATGTTTAATTGCGGCATGATGGCCATTGAGTTGCCCGAAGATAAGATCCAGGCCCTGTTCGAGTTGGGTGCAGGCAAAACGGCTCACCTCAGTGTAGATGTTGAGAACCAGACTTTGACTGCAACAGATGATGCCGGCAACGAGTTGAAAATTGACTTTCCTATTTCTCAGTTTGACAAAACGTTGGTGGAAACCGGGGGATGGGTGGAGTTTGCAGATAAAAATTATTAGTGATTGAACGAAACGTCACCCACCTGCGGCGTTGCATAAAAACAAAAACCCCTGACAACAAAAGGTTGTCAGGGTTTTTTTACGATTGATTGCCGGGGGCCGTCAACTGTCAGGAAGGCCATCTTCTGCCTGGTTAGTCTCAATTTTTTGATCTTTTTTCCTTTTTTTTATCAGAGAACCCACAAGACTAAACAGGATAAAACATACCGGCAGGCAGATGATAAACCAGAGCAGGGTGCCCACATGAAACGCGTCCGGACCGCTGCCTAAGGTGAAAATCCACTGACTGCCGAATCGGGCGTCAAGACTTTCCCGGGTGTAGGTTCTAGACAGATACGCCACAACAAGCAGGATCGGTAGAACCGTGGTGACCAGATTTTTCATCAGACTTTCAAAAAAATAATCGTAATAGACCTGGTTTAACTTGGCCTGGTCAATGTTTTTGGCCATGGCCTTTCCTTTTTCCCTGTCTTCAGCATCCATGGCAGCCTGTCGCACCGACTGCCAGTGTAAAAATTCTTCTTTGAGATGCTGGTGCCGCCGGGTGCGGTAGGCTTTGGATAAAACTTTTGTGATAGCGGCAATGGCAATGGCAAGGATGAACACCACCACGGCCGGACCCAGGACTTCAATGGGATTAAGAAGCTTGTCCAGCGCCGCAGCAGCACCTTCAAGCCCGTACGCAACTTGTATCCAGAGCATATCTAAAATTTCATCCATACTTGCCCTCTTGATGACAGTTATCTGCTGCCGTGATTGTTATCGTGATTCTTTTCACAATAAAGGGTTTAAGATCTGTAATTGAATCCCTGTGCCCAGCACCTGATTAAAGGTCCTGGACACATATGGGTTCAATAAGATCTAAATCCAGATTTCAATCTTAAAAAATCTGAAAAACAGGAAGAACAGGGTGCAGGCCAGCACGACCTTCAGGGTCATCTCAGAGAACATTTTCTGGGCCCTGGACCCGAGCATGCCGCCGGCAAACCCGCCGATAATAATGGAAATGGCCAGGGTCATATCCGGCAGATATCCGGTAATCAGGTATCCGATAAAAGAACCGATACTTGAAAAACAAGTACCGATCAAGGAGATGGGCACCGCTACATACATGGGCAGGGCCCCGATGGATGTCATGGCAGGTACCAGCAGAAAGCCGCCGCCCACGCCAAAAGAACGGGAGACGATGCCGATAAGCACACCGATGATTCCAAAGAGCAGCGGATTGATCCTGAACTCTTCACCCCAGAATTTAAAACGATAGTCGGTCAACCCGGTTTTTATAGGTTCGATGGAACCCATTTCAGCGGCACGACCCTCAGCTTTGGCCTTGGCGATTTCCGCATTGAATTTCTGGGTCATCGCCTTGATGTTTTTACGTTTCCTCATGGCTTTGGGTGTCATCTCCATGAGAGTCTTGATTCCCATGAGCACCACTAGAACGGCCAACCACTCTTTGTAGGCTTTCATGGGCAGAACGGCTGAAACGTATTTACCCAGCCAGATAGAACCGACGAAGATACCTACACCGAACGAGAGACCCACGGGCCAGGCCACACGTTTTTCGACCACGGCATATCGCCAGAAGGAGCCCAAAGGAGAGAACAGTGTCAGGGCCATGTTGGATGGTTTGAGTACGTTGGCCGCGTTGATGCCCACAGGCCCCATGGTGTTGACCACCAACGCCTGGAAGGCTGCCATGAGCAGGCCGCCGGCTGCACCGATCATGGAGAAGTAGGTGCCCACAAGGATAGCGCCGATAAGTATCCAGATGGGGTTCATGTATCGATAGCCTTTGGAGAGCCAGAACCCGTTTTTTTCAATGGTGTAGGACGTTGTTTTGGCACCGTTGACAAAGACGTTAAACTGGGTGTTGGGCGGGGTGTGTCTGAAGGATTTAAAGCTGACGGTGAACTGCCCCGTGGTCTTATCCAGATTGATTTTTGTTCCTTTGTCCCAGTAGTTTCCACTGGATTCATCCGTTACCACGGTTTTGGAAAAGATTACCACCTTGCCTCTGCGGTTACCCTCTTTGACAATGGTATTGATGCCGAAATCGTTCTCATTGGCCCAGCGCAGGAAATTCCATTGTTTGGCGGAAGCAATGGGGCCCATCATGGCCCGGGCAGTCGGATCAACATCGTCGAAATTCTTTTTCAGATAGAACATGGTGGTGGAGTAGATACCATTTCCCTTGCCGAGAATCACCGAGGGACCACCGAATTTCTTTTTTTCCACCTTTCCGTATTTTTCCGGTACGTTGGTCACCAGATAGTACATGGGAGGGATCTGGGTATCCATGTCAAAATCCCCCTTGGCTGTGATGCTTTTGAACTTTTTGGTCTCATGGACACCGTCAGTGTCCTGGGGGGCAAACATATCTGCCTGGGACAGGGTCAGGTAAAGATCCTCACCGGGCTCGATTTGCCCTTTGATCTGAACCACATCACCGGCCTTGTATGATGGGGCCGATACACGTGCACTGTTTTCGGCCAGACACATCTGGGCCGACAAAAATAGACCCAGCATTATGACAGCCAGATATGAACAGGTTCTTTTCATTCTTCTCTCCTTAAAATCACTTGGTATTACCAAAATAGTTAACCTGAGTTGTCAAGCCTGACGCCCAGATTGTCTTTAAAAAAGTCTCCAGCAGGTAACTGGATGCTTAATAGTTTTGTTGTTGGCCGAGGCCTATGAATAATATATAGACCAAGGACGGCCCATGGCCGTTAGTTCGGATGTCAACGCGCCTGATGCGGCGCAATAAAAATATTGCGCCGCATTTTGAATTGAAAAAGTCTTCTAAGCATTTCATCTGCCATGGAGACCAGATCAATCAGCTCATGGCTGTTATTTCTCTTTGTCTTTGGGTGCCCTGAAATTCAGGAGCGGACAGAGTTTACAGATATCAAATCCGGGATAGGTTTCACCTGTCCGGGGGAAGGAGACGCCGCCGTCACGAACCGTACGTTCCAGCATCCAGTGAACAGTAGGTTCCATCTGGTCATAGGGCATGATCCAGTTTACCTCTCCCTGTTCCGTTTTGCCGGCCGTATAGCTGCTGCTACACATCTGGGTGACATTGAATTTGTTCATGACAAAACATTGAACACAACCATGGCAGATGGAAGAATTCATGGTCATGATCATTTCAAAAGGATGGCTGTCAAAGGCAGCATCCCAGTCGTTGGCCAGGTGGTATGACTGAAGGGGGTCGCACATGCCGTGAATCAGGTCCGGTTTAAAAGGGGCTTTGTGAAGGGGAGCGGTTGCAAAGGCCAGGGGCGCTTCAGGCAGCCGTTTTTTAGTTTTAACGAATCGTTCAGCCTGGGCCCGGTCCTTGGTATACTTCAGATGACTTTTGATTTCATCTTCATCCATCTCTTTCCACTTCATTACAAACTTCGCGTTGCCGCATCCCACTTTTTTTGCATTGCCCAGCAGGATATCGCCTCTTTGACGGCTTGCGGCCACATAGGCGCAAAATGTAACGGCCGGGCCGGAGACTTTGTAGTCGACATTCTTTTTAAAATCTTCCAGTTCATCCTCTTTGAAAAAATATTTTACAGCAACCGGATAGTATTTCATCTTGAGGATATTTCTCAAGGCAAATACGATTCCGGCATCACTGATTTTACCGTTGTTTTTTTCAGCGCTGGCCAGTATGGATTTTGCCAGGGATACGTCGTCAAGACATTGATCAAAGTCTAGTGAAGAAAATTCATTTGTTGTCATAGTTTAATCCTCCCAAAAAAAGCATGTGTCAATGGCCAGGTTTTCCCATTGAACTGGTGCTTTTACAGATTGTAAATAATAATAAAATCAAACTTAAATATTTTGTTAACCCCGGCAGTGGGGGGACACAATATCCCCGACACTGAGTTTTATTGCCTAATCCGGGCCATCCCGGTAACGTATACCGGAAAGGGCGATTTTTAATTTAGACCTGTTACCTTGCATCTGAACTTAGCCATAACCATGCCAGGATGATTAAAAAACGCTTCGGCTTAATGTTGTTATGTGTAACATTTTGAATTTTATATATATTCTTTGTAAGAAATTAAAAGACAAGCGCGGCTTGCCCTGATACCCCAAACCGTTAACGCCCAATCCTGAGCCTGGCAGCAGACGTCGAGCCTGACAAGGGCTTGAAAGTCAAAGACCGGATAAAGATACCGCCTGAACGTTGCAATAAAATTTTGGCAGTGCAATAAATTTATTGCGCTTATTTGGACGTCAATAAAGATGAAGGGACTGAACTTTTTTTGATCTGTGCGGGTGGTCTCAATCGATTAATTTAAAAATTTAACCACACTGTTAGACCCTATGGCTTTTTAAATTTCAACCCTTCTCAAACTACTAAATTAAGATTGTGTTGTATTGGAAATATATTGTCGATAAATTTTTAGAACATATAGACTCTGTATAACCATAAATTAAGTGTAAATTCAAGATCTTTATGGTTTTACCGGCACCTTTTTGGTTCAGCTGCCTATAGCTGGGAACATCGCGTTGTTTATCATCAAACGGTTGGATGTCTAAAAGCGCGGATTTAATTCTGATCATGAGCCTTATTTGTACTTGCATGGAAAGACGACCGGGATATATATTTAGATATTCGTATCTTTTTCGCGTTTTTCCATAGCCTGCCCGTTGGTTGCACCGAATGCCGCCGGGGCAGGTGCGGATGAGAATCCTGCATTCATAAAGGAAGGATTCATGCTTATAAAAAATTTATTTAGACACTGGACCTATCAGGTCTTTGCCCCGGGCACAGTGGTCAGAGAAAAGTATGAGGCCTTTAAACGCCTGCTGGGACACGACAGGGTCGTTCATGAGCTTTTGGCGGTTCTTGAGGATCTGTACTACAATCAGCGACGGGTAGACCTGGAATTTGTGGTAAGAACCTATGAGGCATTTTCAGCAGCTGTGGCCGACATGATTCAGGAACTGCTGGCCATGTGTCCCAATGGATACTGGAGTTTGAAAGACTATCACAAAAAGTTTGATTTTTATGTTCGGTTTATGTTGGCTCCGCCCAAGTTTGACTTTTCGCCACCCTTTATCCTGCCCCTGGACCAGGACCTCTGCCTGGACGAGGAGACCGCCGGAGGAAAAGCTGCAGTGCTGTCCCGGCTGAAACAAGAACTCCACCTCCCTATTCCCCAAGGGTTTGTTATCACCACCCGGGCATTCCATTATTTCATGGAGGCCAACGACCTCTATCCCTATGTCCGGCAGCAGTTGGCCGGGCTTGATATTGATGATCCTGCCAGTCTGACAGACACTGCCCAAAACCTTGAAAATGCCGTACTTGCGGCACCCCTGCCCGAAGAGGTGGTTAGAGAAATTGAACAAGGCCTGACCCGGTTTGAACGAATGGATGCAGGGGCTGAAAGGGGATGTGTTCCTTTCAAGCTTGCCATGCGCAGCAGCGCTGTCATGGAGGATGGTGATGTCAGTTTTGCCGGTCAATATCTAAGCTTGATGAATGTGGACGCGGATGATGTGGGGCAGTCATACAAGCGGGTCATTGCGGGTAAATACAGCCCGGCAGCCCTGGCTTACCGGATTCGCTCCGGAATTCCTGACCATAACACGCCCATGGCGGTACTGGTTCTTGAGATGATTGAGGCCCGTTCCGCCGGGGTCATCTATACCCGGGATGTCAATGGCCGGGATCCGGGATGCCTGAAAATTTATTCTGCCTGGGGACTTGGCGGGTCGGTGGTGGACGGCCGGGTGACCCCTGACATGATCCGGGTGGATCAAAACGGTGGTATTACCAGTATCAGGACCGGCGCCAAGAACAGGACCCTGGTCCCCGATGCTGAACAGGGCATCTGTATGGCAGATACAATCCATAAAAAGCGCCAGGCCCTGTCCATCGGAACGGCGGAGATCGTCACACTGAATAAATGGGCAAGAAAGGTTGAACGCTATTTTAAAACGCCCCAGGATATGGAGTGGTGTCTCAGTCCGAAAAGAGAATTGTATCTTCTTCAAGCCCGTCCTTTGAACGCCCGGGAGCCGGCGAAAAAAAATCAGCCCGCCTTTTCCCCGGATCTATCACCGATCTGCCGGGGAGGACAGGTTATATGTCCCGGAAAGGCTGCGGGGCCTTTGTTCAAACTAAATCGCCTGGAACAGTTAAAAGATATCCCGGAACATGCCGTTGTGGCGGCTGCCTTTGGCCTGCCCCAATATGCGGCGGCCATTCACAGGATGGCGGGTATTATCCTTCAGACCGGGAGCACGGCAGGGCACTTTGCTTCCATTGCCCGAGAGTTCGGCCTGCCGGCCATAATTTGCAGCCAGGGGTTCGATGCCCTTGAATCCGGCAATATGGTAACCCTGGATGCGGATGCCGGCAGGGTTTACCCGGGACAGATCACGTCTCTGCTTTCTCCTTTACCCGGCCCGTCTGACCCGGATGGGTTTTCCAAAAGTATTCTCATGGAAAAGCTTGAGTTTATTATCCGTTTCTGTGCCGACTTGAAGCTCACCGATCCGGATTCCAAGGACTTCACCCCGGATGGTTGCCGTTCCATGCACGATATCATTCGGTTTGTCCATGAAACCGCAGTCAAGGAGATGTTTTTTTTAGGGCAGAGAAAGGGGAGTCGGAAAAAAGGGGCCAGGCAGCTGATTTCGGGTCTTCCCATGTTGTTTTACGTTTTGGACGTCGGGTCGGGGGCGGAAGCAGGGCTTTGCGCTGAGCCTGCGACAAAGTCTATGCTGGACCTGGCGGATTTGGTCTGTATCCCCTTGAATGCTTTGTTCAAGGGGTTGGCACATCCCGATATCTGCTGGGACGAAGCCACCCATTTTGATTGGGAATCCTATGATAAAATCGTCATGGCCGGAGGCATCATTTCCCCGGATTCTCCACAGTTCGGCAGTTATGCTGTGGTGTCCAGGAATTATATGAATCTTAACTTGAGGTTTGGGTATCATTTTGTGATACTTGACTGTATTTGCACCCAATCCAAAGAGGAAAATTATATTTTGTTCCGGTTCTCCGGGGGCGGTGGTAATTCCGGGGGCAGATGGCGCAGGGCCGCTTTTATCGCAGGGGTGCTGGAAAAAATAGGATTTGTAACCCAGATCACCGCTGACCTGATTGACGGCCGGATTATAGAGGTGGATGAAATCCGGCTTAAAGAGGTTATGGAGCTGACCGGGCGGCTGCTCGGGGCTACCAAGTTGATGGATATGTATCTTAAAGAAGAGGCAGATGTGGAAGAATATGTAACCGCCTTCATGAACGGCCAATATGACTTCAGGTCTTTCATAGGAGAATAGATGAGCTACCATCTGACATGGATTACCCAGAGCCTGGCCGTGGGCCGTGCCCCTATGTCCTATGCTGAGCTGGATATCATCCGAGAGAACGGTATCCACGCCATTGTCAACCTCTGCGCCGAATTCAGCGATCTCCATGAGATTGAGGAAAAGGCAGGATTCGATGTCTTTCACCTGCCCATCTGGGATGAGGATGTACCTGAGATGGCCCAAATGGAAGACGCCCTGGCTTGGATGGACGAGGCCATATACCTGGGGAAAAAGGTGCTGGTCCACTGCCGTCACGGTATCGGCAGGACCGGTACATTTGTTACCGCCTATATGATCCGTAAAGGCTTGGGATTAAAAGCTGCCTCAAAAAAGCTCAAGCGGACCCAGGCCAACCCCTCCACTTACAGCCAGTGGAAACTGGTAAAAAAGTACAACAAAAAATCGGGCATGCTCAAGATAAGAAAGCCCTCACTGGAATTGAAAAACAAGGTGGATCTAGGCCGGTTTTTTTCAGACTATGAAGCGTTGGTGGACAGGATTGACCAAGAGGCGGCAGGGGGGCGGGCCAAAGATGATGAGATCCTTTGCGGCACCGGCGCTCATCCCTGCTGTAAGCTGCCCTTTACCATGCCTTTTATCGAGGTGGTCTACATCCACACCCGTATGGGCTGGCAAATGAAATCGGACCAGCGGACCGCTGCGGTTCAACAGGCCATGGATGCATTGCAGGCAAAGGATAGTGCCTGTCCCTTTAACTGCGGGGATGGGTGCCGAATTTTTGACTTCAGGCCGGTCAGGTGCCGGACCTTCATGATTGATGGGTTTGATCAGGACAATGTCCTAATCTCAAATCAGCTCCAGGAATTGTCCGGAACGGTGTTCCTGGCCCTGTCCGGAACATTCCTGGAAAACGGGCAGTTTTCATTTACTATGGCAGAAACAGTCTCCGGTAAATTTGTCCAAGCCTATTTTAACTTTATGGCTTTTAATAAATAGGAGCCATAGTTTTCACCTTTTAATTCATATTAAAACAAAAAAAGGGGGAGGAGATGAAAAACAAAAAAGAAAAATTATTGCTGCTGACCGGTATTGTATTTGTGTGTTTATGTCTGGCAACATCGGCATATGCAACAAAATGGTATGTAGATTCGTCGGTGACTTCAAGTGGTACGGGAGAAAGTTGGTCCCAGGCGTTGAAAACCATCCAGGAAGCGATTGCAAAGGCTGATTCCCGGTGGATGATCTGTTATGCGCCTTTTGACAGTATTTATGTCAAATCCGGTACTTACAATCTTTCCAGTACAGTGATCATTAACAAAGTGGTCAGCATTTATGGCGGATTTCCCCGGACAGCCGCGCCTGCATTTGCTGACAGAGACCCTGAGGCCTATCCAACCATTATTGACGGGAACAATACATATCAATGCATCAAGGCAACGGCCTCGTATTTTGTCCTTGACGGATTTACCATCCGGGAGGGGTATGCATCATATGCATCCTCCGATGACTCATCTGGTGGTGGACTGTATGCCGATAAAACACCTAACTACTGTTCTTTTAATGAATCTTACATGTCACCTATTATCAGAAATTGTAAATTTACCGGCAACACTGCAACCAATGTCGGAGGTGCCATATATGATGGCGGTGCTGATTTAAGAATTACAAATTGCCGATTTTCAAATAATAGCGCCAAGAGTGGGGCCGGTATCTATGCCGTCTATAGTTCTCCAGTAATAAAGGCATCTAAATTTATCGGAAATGAGGCCATGGTTTATGGCGGCGCCCTATGCGGACGTTGGTGTAATCAGACAACTGAGGCCATTGCATACATGATTAATTGCGTTTTCCATGACAATTCAGCCCAGATCGGGGGAGCGGTCTACAGCTACATATTTTATCCCAGAATCTGGAACTGCACCTTTTATCAAAATTCAGCGACCAGTGACGGCGGTGGATTCCATTCATATGACGCGTATTCAAACCCGGCTGATATAAAAAATTGTATCTTCTGGGGGAATACACCAAATCAGCTCCGGTACAATGTGTCCAGTAGTACGTATCTGGATGTGGATTGGAGCGATATTCAGGGTGGATGGACCCCTGTGGAACATAATATCAATATAGACCCGGGTTTTGCTGGTGCGTCTGATTTTCATTTGACGGAAGGTTCTCCCTGTATTGATGCCGGAAGAAGTTTTTCCACCTACTCAGAGGACATTGAGGGTGTTTTAAGGCCCCAGGATGGTGATTTTGATGGGCTTGCCGAATGGGATATGGGTGCTTATGAATTTGAAGGCTATTCTCCTGATTCAGATGATGACGGAGATAAAGACGGGAAGGATCTCTATGATTTGATCAATAATTTTAGTCTGGCCAAGCTGATCATTTTTTGTGAACAATTTGGCAGCATAGACTGAGACATGTGTAGCCTGGCTAACCAAACAGGATAGTTTTCAAAGCCCGGGTATATTGGTCAGGGAGGGGGCCTATATACCTGGGAATAAAGTTGCATGTTAATCTGATATGCTGAGCGTTATAGTCATGATTTTGATTTTTAGAGGGGATGGATGTTAAAACGATTTCTTATTTTACCGATCATATTGTTTGTTGGCTATGGCGTCTTGCAAAGTGGTGATTTTGCGACCATCGCTTCAGGCATTGCCATTTTTATTGTCGGTATGTTTTTTATGGAGGATGGTTTCAAGTGCTTTACCGGGGGCATTCTTTCAAAGATACTGAGTAAGACTACCAATACGATCCCGAAAGCGATTTTCAGCGGGTTTCTTGCCACCGCAATCGTCCAAAGTTCATCTCTTATTTCCGTTATTGCAATATCCTTTTTGTCTGCGGAGCTTATATCGTTGGGTCCGGCTGTCGGCATTATATTTGGCGCAAATATCGGAACCACTGCAACGGCATGGATTGTTGCGGTTTTTGGTATGAAAATTAAAATTTCAGCTTTCGCCCTGCCAATGATTGTCTTTGGTGTTCTGTTCACTTTTTTTAACAACAGAAGCTATAAGGGGATCGGCAATATTTTGCTTGGTCTTGGATTTATTTTCCTGGGTATCTCCTATATGAAAGAGGGGTTTGAAACCCTGAAAAGCGGTATTGAGCTCTCGCAATATGGTATGGAAGGCTTTTTAGGGATCTTGACATATATTTTTGTGGGAGCAGTGGCGACAATTATTATTCAGTCGAGCAGTGCAACCATGGCTCTGATTATTACAGCTGTGGCGACCGGCCAGATTGACTATGTAAGTTCAATTTCCCTTGCCATTGGCGCAAATCTTGGAACCACTGTGACGGCTGCCTTGGGGGCTGTGACCTCAAATGCAAACGGCAAGCGTTTGGCCGTTGCTCATCTCATATTTAATGTAATGACGGCACTCATTGCCGTGGTTTTTATGAAATATTTGATGCAAATGGTTGATTTGATCAGTGGATATGTCGGTATAAAAGATCAGGATATTGCTATGAAATTGTCATTATTTCATACCATTTTTAACAGTCTGGGTGTCCTTGTATTAACGCCGGTTGTGCACCAACTGGTTAAATTCCTGGAAAAATTGTTTGTTGTGCACGATGACAGGCGCTGGAGACCACGATATCTTGATGAGGAAGTGATTAAAACGCCGGGACCCGCCATTGCCGCACTCTATAAAGAGGCAGGGCATATGTTTGATGGAACATCTCAGATCATCATTCAAGCCTTGCGGCTGCATCGTCATGAGGTGTTTTCTGATTGTGATATGGATGACGCCCTGAGAACAGTCAAAGAGACGGATATCGACATTGATGATCTTTATGAGAAAAGAATTAAGTTTCTTTATAGCGATATTTTGAAGTATTCCATATTGGCTGAGAAAAATATGAATAAGGAGCAGCGCCACAAGGTCTACAAAATCAAACTTGCCAGCAGGGATATGGTCGAGGCCATTAAAGATATCAGGGAGTTACAAAAAAATATTGCAGGTTATATGGCAAGAGACAATGAAAATATCAAAAACGAATACAACTTTCTGCGCAAGGATATCGCGCAACTGCTGCGTATTATTGCCTGTTTGAGAGAAAATCCGGGAGAACTGGAGAGAGTGACCGATCTGGAAACGGCTAAAGAACAAAATAAAGGCCTGGATATTGTTGCGGCAAAACGGTTGAGTGTACTGCTAAGAGAGGGGAAAATTACCGAGTCCATGGCTTCTTCACTGCTTAATGATGGTACATATACAAGCCAAATTGCAGAGAAGTTAATAAAAAGTGCTGACATTCTCTGGGGTAATTCGACAGAAAATGATGTAGACAGCCTTAGAGATTCACTTTCGCGCAACAAGCCTCATCATTGATACATATGGAATTTTTAGTCCCTAAATTTCAATATCTTGAACGATATCGAAATAAAGGAACCCGAACCTACAGCAGCCATTCGGAATATACCGATGCTATGGTTCAATATCGCCCGGATAGTACCCAAGAGACGTTTTCTTTATGTGCCTATGAGTTGCCTTTGGCGCAACTGAAAATCTATACCGCGAATCCGCCTGATGAGATAAAGCGAAAGTATTTCCAGAGTGACAGAGGGCTTTTTTGCATTCATCCGCAAATTTTAGAGATGACACCGGATGATCCCTATGTGAGATATATTGCATCAAGTCACTTGGGAAGAAAAAAAATAAGTGTAATGCCCAGTTCGTCTACCCGGACACTGTTCGTAGAATACGAGAAACCGCCACATGCACTTAAGGTTCACTTTCCCTTTAAAGTTTCCAGATATACGCGAAAAATGAGAGATGAGGTGATCGAACAGGCTATAAATGTTTCGTTTGAAATGGAGAGAGGAATCCATCAGATGGACAAGCGATTCGCTTTTTTCAGAGAGGTGATCGGCGTGGTACATAAAAATCTTGATCCAGGGGCGGGCCGGTGCGAGAATTGGGGATATCTTGTTCGAGAGATGACGCCGTTTCCCTATATTGATGCACATTCGCCATGCATACTAGTTCCAGGGTTTGCTCTTTATGGAGAGGATTTTTTCAAAGCGAATGCCCCATTGCTTCTTTTTCAGCTCATGGGGAAACAGGACCCGGTGCAGTTTGTTTTAAATAACATAATGCTGCCCATTATCCGCCATTGGGTTGATTGTTTTCTTAACTTCGGGTTCATCTTGGAACCTCATGGTCAGAACATTGTTTTCGAACTGGATGAAGCGTTGACGATTCGCCGTATTGTCCACAGAGATTTGAGTATCGGAATTGATATGCGCAGAAGAAGAGATCTTCAACTTTCAAGCATAAATCTCAATAACTATAACCGGATGGAAAATTTTGAGTTTCACAGCATTACTTATGACCGATTCATGGGCGGCCATTTTTTTGACCGGATCGTGCTGGCTTGTCAAGCACACTATCCCAATCTTAAGAAAGAGGCGTTTACTGAACCGTGTAAGGATGAGTTTGTAAAAATTTTTCCTGATTACGACAAATATATGCCGGACAGCGTTTGGTATTTCAGCGACGAGAGGGATGAGTTCAACAAACCCCTGTATCAGAATACAAAACAAAAACCTGAGTGGCGTCCGTGAGTCAGGTGCTTTAACACTTCAAATATTTTCAGTGATGTTCAGTACAACGTTGCTTTCCTTTTTTGTCGAGATAACCTCAGCATTCATCGCCTTCGAGGATGAGTCGAGGTTATGTCAGCAGATATCATGACGATGGGAATATGTGAACAGAAATCTATGGTTTTGTGGTTCGTTTTTTATGTACAATTAAGTGCGAAGCCAATTTGAGGTACAAACATTGAGAACCCACAGGAGGCGATCAGCCTGAATAGGAGTGCAAGTTGACGATGAATAAGGATGATCATTCAAAAGCCGGATTACAAAGGCTCTTTCAAAAAGGTGCCAATCATTTTGTGCTGTTGCATAAAAGTGGCAAAGCGGTTGCCTTTCAATCGGATCAGGATGGAAATGTGAATATTGCTGATCGTCAAACTGATATTGATTTCAGCTCGACAGGTCTTTCATTACTTGATGATGGTTGGAAATGTGTGGGGCCGGGATTGAAATACAGTTGGTTGTTTGAATGACACGATAGATTGGTTTCGCCGGCACGTGCTGAGCTGGTCTATAAACATCCCGGTTAGTCGGTAAAAGATTTTTGGCTTAGTAAGGCTTGATGCAGCTACTCGATTGCAGCACCGGACTGGAAATATCAGTTTCAAATTCAGACTCGTTGATTATGGTTTTTTGAGGATTACGGGTAATACACTTCAATTGGATTTTGCGCTGGTGTTATGGAATCTTCCTTGAGGTGTTTTAGTATGTGTTCAGTCAGTTTATCCGGAATATCAAAGCGGTTCTGACGACAAATACCAATTTGTCCCCTGAACAGGTTCCCCTCAAATATAAAGAGCTCTGGAGAGTGGAAAGAGTGTTCCGGGATGTTAAATCCCTTCTGAACACCAGGCCGGTGTACACCAGAAAGATGAGAATATTGCCGGTCATGTATTTTGCAGTTTTCTTGCTCTTCTGCCTACAATCAAAGCTTTGAACTGATCGTTAAAAAAAGCCTCGGGTAGTGCCAAGAACGTTTTTGTCTTATGTATCGTGCTGGAATAAAAGAATATTCAAAAATCAACTATTGAAAATCAGTCATGGATGATATCAAAACAGAAGTATCAAGGGGCAAAATAATTTTCAATCCTATAATCAATTTTGAACCCAACAATAGAAACTCCAGTGCTCATTGGATTTTTCGAGACAATACAGTTTTTTTATAGACAAACTCGTGTTCGACAGTTGTAGGATCATTTGACTCCTTATTGTGACGAAATTCCTAATAATTTCAAGAAAAATGTTGGTTTCGATGCCAAAACTTGTAGGCACACGACTATTAGATTTATTCTTGACATGTTAGATCATACATGCTTTTTAGATGGGCATGTATGTGCGCACAATAAAACGGAAGAACAAGGATGGGTCAGAGGTCGAGTATGTTCAATTAGCCCACAACACCCGGCACCCTGAAAAAGGGTATTCCCGAGCCGAGGTCATCCACTCCTTCGGACGACGGGATCAACTCGATTTAGCCGCCCTTAAAAGATTGGTCGGCAGCCTCGGTCGGTTTATAAGCCCGGAGGATGCGCAATTCATCGAGGCCGAAAGACGAGGAATAAAGTTTGAATCCAGCCGATCTGCAGGCGGTGCTATTGTGCTTAAAGGCCTATGGGACCGAATTGGTATCGACAAATGTCTTGCTGATGCACTGAAAGATAGATCCTTTACCACTCCCGTCCGTGATGCCGTTTTCGCCATGGTAGCAAATCGGGCATTGGCGCCTTGCTCCAAGCTTGCTGTCGAAGAATGGGCAGAACACGATGTGTATCTGGGATCTGAAAAGCCAATTCAGGTACAGCACCTATATCGCAGTATGGATTTTTTGCTCGCACATGCAGACACTATTCAAGAGAAGGTGTTTTGGTCAACGGCACATTTGCTGAATCTCACGGTGGATCTCATCTTTTTCGACACAACCAATACCTATTTTGAAATGGAAGGGCCAGGAGATTCTGAACTGCTCGCATATGGCAACTCTAAACATAAAAGAAATGACCTGCCCCAGGTCACCATAGGCCTTGCCGTTACAAGAGAAGGTATCCCGGTTCGATGCTGGGTGTTGCCCGGCAATCAAAACGATGCCAAGTGTGTCAAGCAGATACAAAAGGACATGAACGACTGGAAGCTGGGTAACGTCATCTGGGCCATGGATAGGGGCATGACCAGTGAAGAAAATCGAAAGACGCTTCAAAGGGCTGGTGGGCAGTATATCCTTGGGGAGAAACTTCGGGGGCCTCACCTGAATGAAGCAGCCTTGAACCGGGGTGGCCGCTTTAAAGTCATCAAAGAAAATCTTCATATCAAAGAGGTCTATGCCGGTGAAGGGTCAGGACGCCGCCGTTTTGTCATCGCCTTTAATCCCGAGCAGGCCGAACATGACAAACACATCCGTGAAAGGAACCTTGAGCGGATCGAAGCTGAGCTTAAAGCCATGAGCAGACTTTCAGAAAAAGCGTTCCTCAAAGCCAAGTATGCTCTGCTTGCCCATAGGTCCATGGGTAAATACCTCAAGGAGCTGAAAACCGGCAAGCTCAAGATCGATAAAGCTAAAGTAAAACAGTACGAGAAGCTGGATGGCAAATACCTTTTGAGTACCAGCGATGCCAGCCTGTCTGCAGAGGACGTTGCACTGGGCTATAAACAGCTCATGGAGGTTGAACGGGCCTTCCGCACCTTGAAGTCCACCCTTTCCCTGCGGCCGGTATACCATACCAAAGACGACCGGATCCGCTCACATGTACTGTTGTGCTGGCTCGCCCTACTGCTGGTACGGATAGTCGAGATGGAAACCGGGATGACCTGGCCCCGGGTGCGGGCGGAGCTGGAACGCCTGCATTTAGGAGAATTTTTGCATAAAGATGGACGTATACTACAGTATACCGAGATGACCAAAATTCAGCGTAACATATTTAATAAATTAAAAATCAACCCACCCAAAAAGATCAAATCCTTCGAAATCACCCCCTAAATTTGTAGGCACTACACCATTTCTGCGGGAAGCTGCGAGCCTTGCTATCCATGGTTTTTGAATTTTTATGAACCTACGACTGTCGAACGGGAGACAAAGTCCGGGGTAATTGATTCATATCTCCCCTCAAAAATTACCGGCAATTAAAATGGACACTGTGACATCTCTCTCCTTAAAAATTTCATTGGTTGGATGATTTTAATTTAGCCATAAAAGCAACGAGTTGATTAGCCAATAAAATCGTCAAATTCATTAAAATCGAAATCTATTTTGCCATAATCTAAGTCTCTATTTGTATCTAAGATTTCTTGAAAATTGAACCGTTCTTTTTTAGGTCTTACTTGTAACATTTCATTTATAATGTGATATCTTTCTCCGATTCTACATTCTGTAACCAACTGATTTATTATGAATTCAATATCATCGGTAAGGCTTGAAAATAGAACTAGAGTATCCTTCCACCAGGAGTTTAATAACCTTGAGATATCTATACCACGGTTTCTACATAACTCCATTGCAGCTAAATATTCCTGATATCGCAGGTGACCAAAACCAATCATTCCATCGTCAGTCATAGGCATTAGTACGTTACATGGGTCTATTAGTTCCTCAATTGCAAGTAGAATCTGTTTCTTTTCAACCTTGTCTCTCAACTTAGAAGTGATTTTCTTACTAATCGTTTCCTTATGATCGTAGCGAATACCTTTATAGTGGTATTCAAATGCTATTTTTCTTGCCACTGTCTCTAATAATTGATGTTCTGATGTTATTCTAGTCGCTTTTTTATGGATATCGTATACTCCCAGAAGCAATCTCATTCTTTCTTCATACAACCTCGTTTCAGTTTGTGGTAAAGGTATATCGTTTTCAGCCAATACACAGAAAACGGTTGTTAAAAGAGGAATTCGAACAATTTCTGAAAGCTCTTTAAATTTTTCTAAATGAGTCACCAAGTCGTCAGTTTTGTCATATGGCTTTTTTTCAAACCAAGTTTGAATAAATTTTTTTCTTTGGGTGTCTGTAAAAGGCAATAACGTAACGCTCATAAAGGGGAGTTTATCAATATAGTGTCGACTTTCACGTGAAGATACAATTAATTGAGTCTTTGGATAGGCTTCACTAAACTGATGTATAGACTCAATAAGCCAAGGAGTTTTTGTAATGACTTCATCTAAGCCATCAAATAACAATGTTGTCTTACCGTTCTCAAAGATCTCTTTTAATTCAGTATCGGTTAGATTGATGCCTAAACTTTTATAATATTGTAAAATAGCAAAAACCAACTTTTTTATTGGCGAGTCAATTGAACCTTCAATATATTTTAATTGAAATGCATAAACTACCCTAGCTAAAGGTAAGAAAAAATGATTCCCTAAACCTCCTGAATTTTCTAATTTATATTTTGTATATATTTGGAGAGTAGTTGTTTTACCTGCGCCAGCTCCTCCCAAAATGAAGATGTTATAACGTGTATCGAATATTTTTTTAATTGGGATTTGTAAACGAGCAATTTTCTCTAAATTCCCATACTGTACCTTTGGCTTGCACCCCAATGCCTTTTGAACGAATTGATTTCCTAATATCACCTCAGTTGCGTCGAAAAGCTTCAGACATTTTTTTAAAAAGATTGCAATGTCTTTTATGGATTGAGATTTGATGTTAATTTTTTTTGTTTGTTCTAAAAGCCATTTTTGTTCATTTTTCAGACTATTTGTTAAGCCTTTACCATTGATTTCGACTCTGCATGTAGGTGTTGTAACTTGCTTTTCTAATTTATCCTTTATATTTAATAAGTTAGGCATTTCATAGGAGATTTCCTTTTGGCGATTAAATATATCTGCATGTTTTTTTATTTCAAATTGTTCTATGCCTTTATCACGTATAATCTCGTTGTATTTTTTCAGATTCTTTTCAAATTCTTTTTGATTTTTATCGCGCTCTTCTGATGATAAAAATTTTTGATTGTCTCGATCTTTCCTAAAAAAATCTACTATATTTAGAAAGGACTCTACCTTATTCTTATCTTTTTTGGATAATTTAGTTCTTAAAAGGGTAAACTCTTTTAAAATTCTTTCTTCTTCAGATAAAAGATCTTCTTCAAAATTATTGGCGCTATTTTCCAATGATCTAACTTGATTTGCAATTTCAGAAATTTTCACCGAAATGTTAGCGTTTTTATTGTCCTGTTCATAAAAGAGGTTATCAATTAAAGCAACATCATCGACAATTAACCTCTCCGAAAAATTAAGTTCAATTACATTAGATATACGCTTTAAATTTTGCCATTCATCCTTATCACACTTTATAGATATTTTTTGGGGTTGGAAGGTTAAGATGGAAAAAAATTTTGTAGTTATTTTACCAATACCAAACTCCAGATCACTATAAAATGAAGCTATATCAATGTCGGAGTTATAATTTAAAGCATTTAATAGTTCTTTATTTGTTAAAGAAGAAATTGTTGCATCTACAATTAGTGAGCCTTTACCAATTATATTTTCAACCAAATGAGGTACTTTTGTTATAAGCAATTGGGTTAGCTTTGGACCATCAATAATTTTTACCCTTCGGTGGCGTAAGTTTGACAATCCTTCAAATCTACTTTCTAATGCTCTTACCTCTAATGGGAATGGAGTAATGAAGTATACTTTTTCGGGTGAGTATTTAACTCCGTCAGCGTTAGGTATTTTCTTTTCAGATGCTTGCTGTAGCTGGGTTACCACTTCAGAGAAAGAATTTTTATCAGATGCTTTCGGACTTGGCTTAAATTTTTTGACTTGTACCACTGAAACTTCTATATTATCGATTTCATCAGACTTCCAGCATAATATCTTTACCTTCTTCGTATGGTCCGCCGTGATATTCAACTTTTGTATAGCCAATAGTTTTAAATAGGGGAATCAAATAATTCTTAGTCAAATCATCTTCACGGAGTTCTTGAATGGCATTCAAGACTAAATCGTTTTTTGACAATGTTGGGGCAGGATTCATTAGTTTTGGCTTTTCCCTTCTTGCTGAGCTTGGAAACATTGAAGAATTCATTTTTGACATTAACAGGACCATATTAAAAAAAATAGGATGGTGTCAATCTTATAAGCTTATTGAAAGTACATAAAGAATTTAAGCTTGTTTGATCTATTATGAATTTCAATTAATACGTTATTAATCTGAATTTCAAAGTGGTCATGCATTGGGATGATGGTTCAAATATAAACGAGTAATTCCAAGGTCAACAATAATGGTATCTAAGAACGCCCAAGCCTTTAGTTAATTGATGTTGACTACTTATGTTATTGGTGACGATACTATTGATTTCCGACTGCTTTTTCCTTCTATAATAAAGACCTTCTTGAGTTCAAACTCTATCCTTTTCTTTGGAATAATAGTCCTGGTTGTCGTAAAACGTTCGGGGAATTCTATTTTGATTATATTCCGGGGTTTTAAGTTTGGAGCATCCGAGAAGCATCCAGATTTTGGAAAGCCTGTCCTGACCTGTAACCCGCTGCCGGATCTTAAAAAATGGAAATCTCTCTGTTCTGTCCACGGCTACCCGGATATACAATAGCTCAAGGCAGTTTATCATTACAATAAAACCGATAATTGTATTGTACCACTGATAATCCGTGAATGCCCCGGGTTCATAAAAGGGAGAAGATCGAAAGATGTAGCAGAAGGAATATAACTGAAAAACCAGGTATGCTATACCGATCGTCAACAAAAGAATTCCTAACAGCCCCTTTGCCTGATAGAACATTCGATCTCTGGATTCCAACTCGGAACAGATATTAATTCTTTCTCTTTTCGTTGGGATCTCTTTACCGTATGCCACAATCATCAACCATAACCGATAGGCCCGTTCTCTTTCCCGGAAGTACCCTCCAAAAAAGAAACTGAATATACTCGTAAGCGCAGCGGAAGAAATCAAAAAAGCGGCTGGTTTATACATCGTACCCTCCCGAAATGATATGGGATGTCTCTGGTGTTTTGCAACTTATTGAAATATAAATTGTATTTAAAGGCTACGAATACGCTTCAAAGTCAATTTGGGGCTAAGATCAGGCCTTGAGAACCTCGTCCACCTTTGATTCCAGTTCGTCCTTGTCAATGGGCTTGACGCAGTAAGCTGATGCACCCAGGGAGAGGCTTTCCCTGGCTGTTTCGATGGTGGGGTAGCCTGTGAGCATGATCACATGGATACCAGAATCCTTTTTTTTCATCTCTTCAAGTACTTCCACGCCGTTCATTTTTTTGAGCTTGATATCCAGAATGGCAAGATCCGTTCCGCCCTTGGCCACATGGGCGATGGCCTCTTCCTCTTCGGTAAAGGGGGTGACCTTGTGGCCTTTGCGTTCCAATATCCTTTTAATCAGAATACCCGCATCCTGCACATCATCCAGGACCAGTATTTCAGCCATCTTGTTCTCCTTTCGCAGGTTCTTTGTCCAGGGGCAAAAGTACCACAAATTCCGTCCCCTGGGACAGGGATTTATCTGATGGGGGAGAGTATGCCTTTATTTTCCCTTTGTGTTCTTTGATAATGCCGAAGGTAACTGAAAGGCCCAGCCCCGTTCCCTTGTCCGGCCCTTTGGTCGTGTAAAAGGGGTCAAATATTTTTTGCAGGTTCTTTTTATCAATGCCGCATCCGGTATCTGTAACAGAGATTTTCATCTGACTGCCCTGTTCCGCTTCTCCGGTGCTGACAAAAATTTTTCCATTGCTGTCAATGGCGTCAAAGGCGTTGTGGAGTAGGTTGATAAAAACCTGCTTGATCTTTTCTTTGTCCCCGTTCAAATATAGGGGACTTGGGTGAAAGCTGGGGCGTATGGTGACATGATTCAGGCTAAAGGTATGTTCCACCACCTCGATGACTTCTTCAAGGGCGGTATGAATATCAAAGTGTGAGGTCACGCTTTCGCTGGACCTGGAAAAGTTGAGCAGATCCTTGACAATTTTTGCGCAGATTTTGGTTTGTTTGACAATTGCTAACACATCCTGGTGGACCTGCCCCTCTTTCTCCACATCCTCGAGCAGCAGCTGGCCGTATCCCAGAATAATACCAAGCGGGGTGTTGATCTCATGGGCCACACCTGCGGCCAAGCGCCCAACGGACTCCATTTTCTGGGCGTGGGTGAGTTGGTCCTGGACCTCTTTGAACACGGAGATGTCCCTGCCGCTACAGACCAGCCCTATGGACTTGAGGTCTTTTCCAGGGACAGGGACTTTAACCACGTGGAGCCATTTTTTGCCCCGGGAATCTTTGATTCGATTCTCCTTAACCAAGGGGGTGCCGGACAAGAGGACCGAACGATCCTCCTCATCATAACGTTCGGCAATGGCGAAAGGAAAAAGATCCTTGTTGAACCTGCCTACGATTTGGTTCTGGGATCTGGCCAGCATGTCGCAGAAGGCCTTGTTCACTGATACATACCGTCCCTGGGCATTTTGCAGAGAGATAAAATCCGGAATTGCGTCCAAAATGGTCTGAAGCCGGGCTTTCTGATCATTGAGAATTTTTTCTGCTTTTTTTAGGTCAGATAAATTGCCCTTCAAAGACAGGGTCATGGCGTCAAAACTTTCGGCCAGACTCTGGATTTCGTCTCCTGAGCATTGTCGATATACCCGGCAGTTTTTGCAGGATTCGATCTTTTTGGCATATTCTCCTCCCACGCAGGTGGGGCACAGGGTGCCGGCCAGGTACCAGCACCTGTGATGATAGTTTTTATAGGCCGGGCATTCGGCACGGTCACAATTCATAATATCCCAGCAGTTTTTTGCAAGGGTCGGGGCGGTGTGAATGTTAAGATTGCCGCGCAAGGCCTGTTCCGATGAATCATGCAGTTTTTTGATGCTCCGAATCACCGGGTTGGCCAGCAAGGTGCCTACCAGCCCTGCCAGGAAAATGGCTAATACCATGATAATGATGGTGGAAATCAAAACCTGGTCGACCACCTCTTCTGCCCGGGTATGGGAAAGTCCTAAACGAAGGATACCCAGAAGATCCTGGTTGACGGTAATGGGAACGGCGTAGTCATAAATTTTTTGGTGGCCTGTGTCCAGAAGCTTGAGTGAAAAACCGTTGGTCCGGGAGAACGGGTTGACGGTTTTAAGTGCCACTGGAAATCCGTCTTTAAAGGTGTGGGTCAGAATACGGCCCTCGGGGTCCAGAACAAAGGTATAGAAAATATCGTTGCTCAGTCTTGTGGTTTCATCAACTAAAAGCTTCATGCGCAGGTAATCCATGGCCAGTAGCGGTTCCACCAACCCTACGGCCAGACTGGTGCCTGTGGAAATTCCCTGGTTTTTAATTTCATCCAGCACCGAGGCCTTCATGGCCTGGCTGAACCAGAAAAAGATAACCATGCCCTGGACCATGAGCAGGACAAAAAAGCCCACCAGCATTTTTCCCTTGAAACCAAGCTTCATGGGGTTAACTCCATGCCGAGGGTGTCCATCAGTTCTCTGACTGCGTGAAAATCCTCATCTCCGGCTGGAATCACTTTGAAAAAATCAGCCGCTTCCAGTATCTCCCGATGGTCCTGCTGATTAAAATCCAACGCCACCAGCGCCTTTTTTATTTTATCCAGGTTGTCGGGGGCCAGACCTTTCCGGGCTGCATATACCCATCCTGGATAGGTGCGGGTTCGGGACAATATTCGGATTTTTGACACATCAATTCTGCCGGCGACCACATCCAGAGCCCCCTCCCGTATGGTTCCGATATCGTATCGGCCGGTAAACACGGCAAGGATCACCTTCTCCTGCTTGCCCCCGGGGCCGGGGGCAAAATCGATGGCTTTAAAATCATCGGCGAAAATGTCTTGTTTGAAAAAATGCCCCAGGGGAAAAAGGTACCCGCCTGCCGATGAGGGATCCACAGCAATCCATCTTTTGCCCCTGCAGTCCTCAAGGCTTTGGATGGCCTGGTTGTTTTTCCGGGTGATGATTTGACCTCTGAAGCTGTGTTCCCCCGTGCCTTCGACAATCAGGGCAAAGGCCCTGGCCCCGTATCTTTGGGCAATTTTGACATAGATTAAAGGATTGGAAAAAGAGATGTCAATCTGCCTGTTTCCTACCATCTTCATATGCTGGTCAAAGGTATCTGGGAAGATCTGCTTGATATTCAGCCCGGTTTTTTTTCTCAAGTAGTTAATCAGGCC
The DNA here is from genome assembly GCF_963677125.1 of uncultured Desulfobacter sp. Lineage (NCBI taxonomy): Bacteria > Pseudomonadati > Thermodesulfobacteriota > Desulfobacteria > Desulfobacterales > Desulfobacteraceae > Desulfobacter > uncultured Desulfobacter sp. The sequence continues at coordinate 5,300,091 of NZ_OY781882.1, forward strand.
GTGGTGGCGGGTGTATGAGACCGTATGGGAATACTGGGGCAAGTAAGCATAGGTAATCTGATCAGGCTCTTCTGTGAAGGTCACCTGTTCGGTCCGGCTTAAATCCACCTTGACCACGGGTTCATCATCACCGCAACCGGCAAGCAGAATAAGCAGAACAGCAGTAAAGAGTGTTCTAAAGATTACCATAAAAATTAAACCGGAAAATATGCATATTTTCAATGGGCCTAATATTTCAGTTTTGAGTATAACGTATGTTTGGACGCTTCGATTGCATCGTTTAAAGTATGAATCCCTTTTTTGGCAAGCAGCGGAATCAGTTTAAGAAAAATCTGGGCCGTTGCAGAGGCATCCCCTATCGCCGTGTGGCGCCCTACAATATCGATTCCGGCAAAGCCGGCGATTGCCACCATATTATGTTTTTCGAACATCGGATAAACAATTAAGGCAAGCAGGAGGGTGTCTAAAACCGGACCATCAAATTTTATTTTGGTTTCGGTCTCTTTCATAGAAAACATCTTCATATCAAATGCCGCGTTATGCGCTACCAAAACAGTATCTTCGCAAAATTTATAAAAGAGCGGCAGAACTTCTTTTATATCCGGTTCACCCTTGACCATCTCTCCATTTATGCCGTGAATTTTTTCAGATTCCAGCGGAATATCCATTTTGGGGTCTACAAGCTGGTCGAATTTTTCTGCAGGTAAAATCCTGCCGTTTACGATTCTGACCGCGCCGATGGAAATTATTTCGTCATTTCTGGTATCTAGGCCGGTGGTTTCCGTATCGAAAACCGTATAAACTATGTCTTTTAAAGGCATCTTATTCAATTGGGAATCGGATTGTCGCTTTGTAAAAAGATCGAAATCGAAAAAATCCGGCCGATCATACGCATCTCGCGCAATGACTATGTTGCGCACATCCTCGCACTCTTTCATCTCTGCAAGCGGTATCAGAATTTTTATCCCTTTATCGCTTTTTCCATTAAAACTTAAACTGATTTGCGCCTCATGATAATTCAAAAAATCCTTCAGCATTAAAAAAATATTCTCATCTTTAAAAACATCCCAATTTTTTTGAGCATTGGGAATATGGAAAAAAAACGCCAGAAAATGCGCTTCTTTAAAAAGCGTGCAGTTAAACGTTGTTTGAAGCGTCTTATTTCTTAAAATGGTCAAAATGGATAAAAAAGCAAAAATAAAAGAGTAAGTTTCAATTTTTATCCAGTTTATGTGAGCTGGAAACTTAGGTCTCAATGATATGTTAAGCTTTTCTCGGGCTCTTTTCTGGACGGTCGTTATGATGTCTCTGTCCGAAACCGTTAGAAACGGCAGGCGTTCTTTTATCTTTTCGATATAGGTTTTTTCGGATTTTTTTAAATTGTCTTCTATGGCAGCGATTTCCGGCGTTACCATGCTCTGATGTTTTATCTTATCGAGATAGGAAAGGATCTCGTTGGCGGTGCCTTTAAAAATGTTGTCGATTTTTGTGTAAAGCTCAAAGTCTTTTCCTATGTTATAAAAAACGACTATAAATCCGGCAAAGTTGTCACGTTGATCCGCGATCGGTGAGATGTCCGCTTTTATCAGAACATTGCTGGGGCTTAAAGTGATGAAAGAAGAAGATGCCACAACATGTTTTTCAGGTTTTTTCACGTTTATTTCATACAGCGCGTTGGTTATGATCTCTTTATCAATAATATTGAAAATAGATCTTCCGATTCCTATGATGTGGCTTTCAGCCTCCAGGATTTTGGCTTTTTTGTTGAATAGATTTATCTGGCCTTCTGTGTTGCATGCGATGATCCCTTGGGGGAGTTCGTCAAAAAATGATGCCAGCATATTTTTTTCGATTTTAAGCTCGGCCCTTTTTCGATTTATCTCTTCTTGTATATTTTTCTGCAAATTTTCGTAATGATCCGCAAAAAGGTTGATGGCATTTACGATACTTAAAATTTCTTTTCCGCCTTCAATGTTTATCCGGTGGGAAGAATTTACTGTTGAAATCACGGAAATTTCATCAGGTATTTTGGTCAAAGGAATAAAACATTTATTCAAAGCGGAATAGATGATGTATCCGGCGACTTCAAAGAATAGAAGAAGGCTGATGAAAAAGTAAACAGCATTTTCCTTTAAAAGTTCAAATAATAGATCTTGGTTTGTGGGGGCGAGTCTATACCAGAAAACCGCCAAAATAGCTAAAAAGAAAATAGATGGAAACAGAATCAAGAGTCCTGTAAACCATAAAAATTTATTTTTTCTGTTTAGCGGCATATTTTATTCTCACACTTTATGGTGTTTAAAATTGAGAACAGACTTTTATCCGTGAGTTTAAGCAATAATAGTGAATAGTTTTTCGTGATTTTTCCATTCTTGGCGTATATCACAAAGATATGGATTGTATGAATTGTATTTTAACATAAAAGGGCGCAGAGCCAAACAGATTGAATCCAATTAGATCAAAAAAGGCGATTTAGGCCCACGACAAAGTCTGGCGTGTGGGCCCGTTCTGTTCAGAAAGAAGGGGTATCGGTTAAAATTGGTGAAATCCATTGATGTTTAATGATCAGGATCTGCCCCCGCTCCAGTGCAGCCGAGTCTTGAGCACCTTGAAATAGGAGTGAGGTTCAAAGGAAAGTATTTTCACGCTATGATTGCTTTTTTGAATGTATATCCTGTCGCAGGTATCCATATCAAAACCCTCCTGGCCGTCCAGGGTCAGGATCATATCCTCGGGGCTGCCTTTCAGGCTGATCTCGACCTGGGTATGGTCCGGAATGAGCAATGGCCGGTTGGTCAGGGTGAAGGGGCAGATCGGGGTCAGGATGATGGAGGGGACTTCGGGATAAACCACGGGCCCGCCTGCGGCCAGGGAATAGGCCGTAGAGCCCGTGGGCGTTGCCACGATCAGGCCATCAGCCCGATAGGTTGTTAAATAGGAGTCATCCAGATACACGGCGCATGAGGCAAGCCTTGACAGCGCCGCCTTATTGATGACAGCATCGTTGAGTACATCCTCATCCACGATGCACCGACCTCCCCGGACCACCCGGATGTTGAGACGACTGCGCTCCTGGATATAATAATCCCCTTTAAACACCGTATCAACCACCTCGCAAAGATGATCCTCCGTCGTTTCTGCAAGAAATCCCACCTCGCCGAATTTGATGCCCATCAAAGGGATGTCCGAATCACCGATATACCGTGCCACGCTTAAAAAGGTACCGTCTCCGCCAAGTACAACAATGCAGATCAGATCTTCGGGGATGGGGGGCGGTGTCGGGGCCTGGGTATCAATGACCAGACATCTGTCCCCGATATGCCGGATCAGTTCCCGGGCTTTATCCTGGGCGTGGTCCTCATCTTTTATTACAAGTCCGATGCGCTGCTTACTCACTTCTATCCTCTTGTCTGTTAGGGGTTAATGTTCGGCCTCAGCCCAGTTAGCGCCGGCACCAAAGTTGACTTTCAAGGGTACCTTCAGGGGCGTAACGTTTTCCATAACCTGCTTTGCCATGGCCATGAGTTTGTCTTTTTCCTGGTCTGGGGATTCAAAGATAATTTCATCATGTACGGATAAAAGCATTTTTGATTCCATTTTTTCTGTTGAAAGTGCTGTCTGCATTTTGATCATGGCAAGCTTGATCAGGTCCGCAGCACTGCCCTGGATGGGCGTGTTCACGGCAGCTCTTTGGGCAAAGTTTCTCAAGTTGGCATTGGATGAACGAATGTCATCCAGTCTGCGTTTTCTGCCGAACAGAGTGGATACCTCGCAGGTCTCCCGGGTCTGTTCGATGGTTCTATCAATGAATTTTTTGACCCCTGCATAACGCTTGAAATAATTATCAATATAGATGCCTGCCATTTTCCGGCTGATACCCAGCTCATTTGACAGGCGGAACGCGCTCATGCCGTAGATGATGCCGAAGTTGATGGATTTTGCCTGGCTGCGCATCTCATCGGTGACAAGACCCGGCAGTACCTGGAAAACTTCCAGGGCCGTACGGGTATGAATATCCTCATCGTTTTGGAAAGATTCAATGAGGATGGGGTCTTCGGCGCAATGGGCCAAAAGCCGGAGTTCAATCTGGGAATAATCGACGGAAATCAGGGTGCAGCCGTCAGCCGGGATAAAGGCCTGCCGGATTTTTTTTCCTTCGGGTTTGCGAATGGGAATGTTTTGCAAATTGGGGTTGGACGATGACAGGCGTCCGGTGACGGTGATGGTCTGGTTAAAGGAGGTGTGGATGCGTCCGGTGTCCGGGTGTACCAGCGAAGCCAGGGCGTCCACATAGGTGGACTTCAATTTGCCCAGCGTCCTGTACCGCAGCAGCTTTTCAGGCATTTCATGGGTTTCTGCAAGTTGGGTGAGTACCTGAACATCTGTCGAATACCCGGTTTTTTTCTTGGTTTTTTTAACGGTTTTAAGCCCTAATTTTTCAAACAGGATGACCCCGAGTTGCTGGGATGAATTGATGTTGAACGCTTCTCCGGCGAGTTCGTATATGTTTTGCTCAAGGGCTTTCAGTTCTTGTTCAAACTCCATGGACATTTGACTGAGTACATCCGTGTCCATACGGATTCCTGCCATCTCCATTTTTGCCAGCACACTGATTAAAGGTACTTCAATGGTCTCCATCAAAGGCGTGAGTCCCTTGTCTTCAATCTGTTTTTTCAGGACTTCATATGCCATAAAGGTCAGGTCCGCGTCTTCTGCCGCATAGTCTGTGGCAAGGTCAAGGGGGACCTCCTGGAAACCGATCTGGTCTTTGCCCTTGCCGGTCACTTCTTCGTAGGAAACCATTTTATGCCCGAAAAGGTTCATGGCAATGCGGTCCAGGCCATGCCCCCGGGTACCGGGATTGAGCAGGTGAGAGGCAATCATGGTGTCAAACACAATACCTTTGATTTCAATGCCGTACCGGGCAAGAATAATGAAGTCATATTTGATGTTCTGGCCCACTTTAGCGATGTCCGGATTCTCAAGCAGGGGCTGAAAAATACGAAGAATATCTTCTTTTTCAGGCATCTGTATATCGCCTGTATTGGTGTGCCCCACTGGAATATAAAATCCGGTATCATCCTGGTATGAAAAGGAGATACCCACAAGATCCGCACGCATGGGATCTATGCCTGTGGTTTCCGTGTCAACGGCAAACACCCCGTTACGTTCAAGTGCCGATGCAAGATTTTCCATGTCGGCAACGGCGTGGATCATTTTATAATTTTTTTTTGACTTATCTGTTTTTTGGGAAAATTCCGTGGCAAGGGCTTTAAATTCAAAGGACTGGAACAGTTCAAAAGCTCTGCGTGTATCAAAATCCTGCAGCTTAAAATCATCTAATGAGTGCTCAACATCCACATGCCGGTCAATTGCGGCAAGATCCCGGCTTAAATCAACGATTTCTTTGGACGCAGTCAGGTTTTCATGCAGTTTTTTCTTTTTTTTCAGCTGGTCCAGATTCTCATAAATACCGTTGATGGAGCCGTATTCGACAATCAGTTTAACGGCGGTTTTTACACCCACGCCTTTTACACCGGGGATGTTGTCTGCATTGTCTCCGGCAAGGCCTAATACGTCGATGAATTGCTCGGGTTCAATACCCATGTCCGCTTTTACATCGGATCGGTCTGTGACGGTGTCCTTCATGGGGTCCCACAGGGTGCAGTCATCGGTTATTAGCTGGATAAAATCTTTATCGCCTGTGACCATGACCACCTTGAATTCTTGTGCCTGGGCAATGCGGGCGTAAGTACCCACAAGGTCATCGGCCTCATATCCTGTCTTTTCGATAATGGGGATGTTCAATGCCTTGACAACTTCTTTGATGTCCGGAATTTGAATGGCCAGTTCTTCGGGCATGGGCGGGCGATTGGCTTTATATTCATCAAACATTTTATGGCGGAAGGTTGGGCCTTTGACATCAAAAAAAACACCTGCGTATCGGGGCTGCTTATCTTTGAGTAGTTTCAACAGAATTCGGGTAAATCCGAATGTCGCATTGGTGGGATGTCCCTTTGACGTGGCCAGACTGCGGATGGCATGAAATGCCCGGTATAAGAATGCGCTGCCGTCGATCAGGTAGATAGTGCTTGGTGCCGCCATGATTATACTTTCCTGAAAAATGTTTGTTGAATTATTATTTAATTAGCGGCATATATACTATCTTTTAAAGCAAAGGAGAAGTCTTATGTCCCAACAATCCCGGGAGCGGGCCAAAGCCGGGAAGTCCCGGCGGCGGCGAAGTCGGTCAAAAACCTGTCATTGCTGCGGTGCCCAGGCCATGTTCTGCTGGCAGTGTCGATGTGGATTTTCCATGTGTCAGTCCTGCATGTATGAGAACCAATGGGGAATGACCTGTAATGGAATTACATGGGAATGCCCCGATTGCGGGGCTCAGAACGGGTACGGTAACCAGTAAATATTAAGTGCTCATATAAAGATACCGTGTTTGGACAAAAAGATGCAAAGTGCAGATGGGTGACTTTTTGTTCAAATGCTGTCGAAAGGAATAGAATTATGGTTGAGAAGTTAAAGGTAGGTACATTAATATCCGGCGGCGGCACCAATCTGCAGGCCATTATTGATGCCTGCCATCAGGGCCGCATTGATGCGCAGATTGTCTTTACCGGATCAGACGTTGACGGGGTAAAAGGCCTGGAACGCGCACAAAAAGCCGGCATCGACACGTTTGTCGTGGATTATGCCAAAATCATTGCCGATTGCCGCAACGCCCAGGATATTGACAGCCTTATGCCAAATGATTTTCACCTTGAAGATATTGTAGAAAAACAACGACTGGTGGATGTCGAAAAGAATCGTGAAAAAGGTCTGTTTTTCATAAAATCCAGGGTGCTTGCCGAACGCCGGCTGTTAGATCATATTGAGTCCTATGATATGGATTTGCTCGTGCTGGCCGGGTTCATGCGGGTGTTTACCCCGTATTTTATTGACCGGATCAACACCAATGCCTCGGGTAATAAGATCATGAACATCCATCCGGCGTTGCTGCCGGCATTTCCCGGGACAGACGGATACGGGGACACCTTCCGTTATGGATGCAAAATTGGTGGATGTACGGTTCATTTTGTTGACTACGGGGAAGACACAGGGCCGATCATCGGCCAGAAGGCGTTTGAAATCGTCGATGGTGATACCCTGGATGACGTAAAAGCAAAAGGATTAAAAAAAGAGTGGGAATTGTATCCGGCTTGCATTCAAAAATTTGCCCAATCCCGGTGAGGGTGAGTGAGCCCTATGGCGAGGTAAGAAAGGCATCGGCCATTTTTAAGGCGTCCATGTAAAAGGCGGGCAGTTTTTGAATGAGCTTGGAATCTTTGTCTGCCTGAAATCGGGTATGGTCCCACTGCCCCTGTTCAAAGTTTGTAATCAGATCATCGAGCTGGTTAAATATGCGGTTTTTGCCTAACAGTGCTTCTTTGATTTTTTCAGATAGGGAAATTTTTTCAAGGATCTCTGTCATGGGCAGATCCAAAATGGCATCCATGGTTGAAAACAGGCCCACTGTGAACAACTCTTCCGGGGAGAATCCGGTTTTAAGGGCATGGGCGCATTGTTCGCACATCCGGGCCTTGATCACCGAAAAACGGATCAGTTCGTTGGGTTTGTCCGGGTTTATACCCGATACCACAACCACATTGATAAATTTTTTTAATTCCTGCAGACCCAAAAAGGTCATGGCATCCTTGATCGTGTCTATGGCGGTGGGACGCTTAAAATAGGCTGAATTAATAAACGTTAAAAGCTTGAAAGAGATGGCCACATCATTTTTAATCATATTTTCTATGACGTTTAAAGCCGGTTCTTGTTTTGACACCTCATTTAACAATTTTAAATTGGTAACCTGGTTGGCTGCCAGGCCTTTGTTTGATATAACTTCAGGTTTTGAAAAGAAATAGCCCTGGAACAGCTTGAAACCCATGGCTTTGGCCTGTTCAAATTCTTCGTGGGTTTCTACTTTTTCACACAACAATGTAATATGTTTGAGTTCATCTCCTAGGGAACTTAAAATCGGATCCAGCGTGTCCAACGGGGTGGCCATGATATCAAATTTTATCATGTCGCATAGCTTAATCATTTCACTGAATTTTTGATCATAAACAAAATCATCCAGGGCGATTCTGAATCCTTCAGCTTTAAAAGACTTTAATGCATCAATGATTTCAGGTTCAGGTTCAATATCTTCTAAAACCTCAATAATAATATGCTCTTTTGGGAAAAGCAGCGGCGTCTGTTTGCGCAGAAGATCACTGGTGAAATTGATTAGTCCGGGTTTGCCGGAAAGGATATCATTGAGCCCAAAAGAGAAAAATGTGTTGGCCAGTACACCGGATGTGGCCACAGACCCATCAATATTTGGAAAGACATTGTCTAAGCTGAGCCTGAATAAAAGCTCATAACCGAACAGCTTTTTGTCTGAAGTGAATACAGGCTGGCGCGCTACAAAAATATCCATTAGATTTGCAACTCCATCTCATTTTATGTGAATGAACCCGGTTGAGCTTCAGGGGTTTTGTGTCATTTTTTATCCATCGTTATATTGCAAGACGGAACACCACATAAACGTTACGAGTATTGTTAAGAATGAGATCTAACTTTTATAGTTTTTAATGTGTCAACATTACCCTGCTTCACGTACGAAATCAAGAAAAAGTCATGGCGCCTTCATCGTATCAGGACAAAAGCTTGATCATCAACGGCAGGGCTGTCATGGTGCCGATGGAAGATCCAAGATTGGTAAATACCACCACCAGTAGAATTCTTGTGACATTATTCCGCCAGAATCCTTTAATGGATGTGATATCCTCAGGTATCGCCTCAAGGTCTCGTACCTTGGGTTTTCGAGCAAACGCCTCCACAAGACCTGCCACCCAGCCTGCTGCAATCATGGGGTTCAAAGAGGTCAGTGGTGCGGCTAGGATGGATGAAAAAATGGTATAAGGATGGGCCAGTGCAATGAGTGCGCCGATACCGGCAAAAATACCATTCGCCAGCACCCAGATCCAGATCATATCGGTTCCGGCGCCTTTACCCTCCATGAGAAATCCGGCAATGAAAAGCATGACGATCAGGCCGGGGATAAGCCACTTTAATATTTTCCCTATTTTGCCGGGAGGGGGAAGTGTTCTGAGTGCGGCAAGGTCTATGGGGGTGTCTTGTTCGATGTATTCCAGAATGCCGGGTAAATGGGCCGCGCCTACAACCGCTACAATGTTGTCTCCCGGCGCACTTCGAATGCTCTCGGCCAGGAACTGGTCCCGTTCGTCAATCAGGACTTTTCCGATAAATGGGTGATCCTCTTTGAGTTCCGAAAGCAGGGTCTGCAGAATGTCCTGGTGCTTCATTTTTTCAATGTCAGACTCTTCAATCTCATCAGACTGGCCAAATGACAGTAGCATGGAAAATATCAGTTTAATCTTTTCCCAGAGCCCCATCCCCCGCCATATCCGGGAAAGCGTGATCTGAATTTCCCTGTCTGCAGGGATGATGTTTGCCCCTGTTTTTTCAGCGGCCGCAATGGCATTGATCATCTCCTGGCCGGGTTTTATGCCGAATTTATCGGCTATTTTTTTTTGGAAAGCGGCCAGTAAAAGATTCATAAACAGCATCAATGCTTTTTTTGCCTTGATTATTTTTACTATATCCATGTTCTGCCATCTGTCTTGATCCTGTATGGTTGCCAGACGGTTGTTGCATAGTTCCACACATACGGTGTCGGGCTGTTCGGATGCTATGGTGTCCGAAACCAGTTGGGCACTGTGCCGGGACACATGAGCCGTTCCGATAAGAATGATTTTCTTGCCGTCCCGCTCAAGCGTATGGATGTCGTCATGGTCAATTGGATTTTCACTCATTGTGGAACACTGCCTTTATCCTTTAAGTTAAAAATAACGTATTATAAGCATTTAGAAACACATGGCAACACAAATTCAACGTCTAATATTGACCTTATCAAATGGTTCTGGTATTCAGCGAATTATGAAATCCGTTGACGAACATATACTCAGAGCTACCAAGGAAATTATAGTCAAGTTCATTGAGATGGGCCGGCTGTCGCCTTCCAACGTCCATGAATCTTTTAAGGATGTTTACAAAACCGTCAATGACACCGTGAAAAAGAATCTGGATCAGCCCCAAGATGCCTCATCCGGCTCCCCGAAATCCTGAATGCGCCATACCCAAGCAATTGTCGGCCGCAGTTAACGCCGGTTTGAAAAAAGGGTGGTCCGGCCTGATCTGGCTGATTAAGATTCTTGTACCTGTCTCCTTTGCAACGGCTTTAATGGTGCATTATCAGCTTTTGCATCACCTTGATTTTTTTTTACAACCCATGATGAACATGATACATCTGCCGGCCTCTGCGGCTGTTGTTTTGGTTATCGGCATTTTTACAGGTATTTATGGCACTGTGGCAGCGCTGTCTGTTATGCCTTTTTCCATGAATCACATGATTCTGATCGCCGTGTTTACCTTGATATCCCATAATCTGATCCAGGAAAGTCTGGTCCAGGCCAATTCAGGCTTGCGGTTTTCAACGGCGGCTCTATTCCGTCTGGGGGTCTCCTTTGTTGTCACCATGATCTGCGGATGGATCATGGGGGTAAACCCCGGCAGTGTCGGGCCGGATGTTCTTCCTGCTTCCCACGCAGTATCCGGCTCGCTGTCCGTCATGCTGATTGAATGGGCCACAGGCACATGGTGGTTGTGCCTGAAAATTTTCTGTATTATCATGCCCTTGATGGTGGTCATGGAACTGGCAAGGCGCTTTCATCTTATTGAAGCTGTCACACGGATTGCAGCCCCTGTTTTGAGGATTTTGGGGTTGGATAAATCTTATGCACTGCTCTGGATGACTGCGGCGGTTTTTGGCTTGGCTTACGGGGCGGCTGTTATCGTTGATGAGACTAAAAATAGGACCCATGACCCCAAGGCCCTGACCCGGCTTCATCTGTCCATCGGGGTTAATCATGCCATGATTGAGGATCCCTCTTTATTTCTTCCTTTGGGTCTGCCTGCATTATGGCTGTGGGTGCCCCGGCTTGTGGCGGCTATGGTCGCAGTCTGGCTGCACATGGGTTTTTCTTGGGCAAGGAGATTTTATGCTGCACGCGCTGGCCATAAAAAACTTTGCGATTATTGAGGATTTGCGTATTGAATTCGGTCCCGGGCTTTCCGTGCTGACAGGGGAGACAGGGGCGGGAAAATCAATTATCATCCAGGCTGTAAACTTACTTTTGGGTTCACGGGCCTCAGCGGATCTGGTGCGCACCGGAAAGGACCATGCCGAACTGGAAGCGGTGTTTGATATTGCTTCTGATTCCCCAGCTGCCCGACTCATGGCAGACCAAGAGATGAATATTGAAGACGGTCTGATCATCAGGCGTGTGGTATCAGCTGAAGGCAAGAGTAAAATTTACGTCAATGCCCGCCAGACCACTCTGGATTTTTTAAAACAGGTTACGGAGAACATCGCCGGTGTCTCCAGCCAGCATGCCCACCAGGGGCTGCTCAAAGAAGATCAGCATCTGGATATTCTGGACGAATTTGCTCAGACCCTTGATCTGAGAAACGATGTGGCCGGATTGTATCGGCAGATTGTACCGTTGAAAAAAGAAATTGCTGCTTTAAAGGCCGGAAAGGAAAAGGCTGAACAGGAAATGGCGCTGCTTCAATTTCAGGTGGATGAGATTGAGGCTGCCGATATCCAGTCCGGTGAGGATGAGGAACTGCTTCAAAAGCGAGACCAACTGCAAAATGCCGCACAAATTTTTGAAACAGTAAACAGTGCGGTGCACAATTTATATGACCGGGAAGGTTCTGTTTTAGATCAGATTTCAGGCATGTCAGCCCGATTTGGCCGGTTCTGCGACAACGATGAAAAATTGGGCACTCTGGCCCGGCGTATGGATGAAATATCCTATGAACTCCAGGATTTGGTGTCAGAGTTCAGATCCTTTGCCGCGGGTATCGATCTTGACCCCCAGTCCCTGGACCAGGTGGATCAGCGTCTGGATCAAATCGCAAAACTTAAGCGCAAATATGGGGGTAGCCTTGACGCTGTCTTTGAGCAACACCGGAACATGGCCCTAAACCTGGCAGATATCCAGGGGATTGGGGGGCGCATCGAACAGCTGGAGCAGGAACAAAAGGGATTGGTGGCTCAGATTCGACAAAAGGCAAAGGCCTTGTCTATGCGGCGCCAGAAAGAAGGACTGGCCCTGGCCAGGCTGGCAAAGGTTCAGCTGGGGGCGCTTGAGATGGGCCGGGCCAGTTTTGAGGTAGAATTCTCTACGGATCCAGGCGTTGAACCTGATGCGCTTGTGACGGAGGATAATGAAAAAATATCCGCCACAGGCATGGACCGGGTGCGGTTTTTGCTCTCTCCAAACCCCGGGGAAAAGCCAAAGCCTTTGGCAAAAATAGCCTCGGGCGGAGAGCTGTCCCGTATTGTCCTGGCCCTTAAAGCCGTACTCTGCCGTGACCAGGCTTTTGAAACCCTTATTTTTGATGAGGTGGATGCCGGAATTGGTGGTGCGACGTCGGACAAGGTGGGGCTTAAACTTAAGGAACTGGGTCAGGTTCAGCAGGTGATCTGCATTACCCATCTGGCCCAGATTGCCAGGTACGGTAACCACCAGTTCAGGATAACCAAACAGGTGTCAGGCGGCAGAACAGCCACCCGCATCACCCCTTTGACCTGTCAGGAAGATCGGGTAAAGGAACTGGCCCGGATGATTGGCGGCAGCCGGATCACCGATGCCACCCTTGCCCATGCCAAAGAACTGCTTGATACGGCAGATGCGCCTTGACAAACGCTGTAACTGTTTATATTTGAAGAATTATTATATTAAGGAGTAAGCAAAGTATGCCAATATATGAGTTTAAATGCAGCAAATGCGAAGAATTTTTTGAAGTGATTGTTATGGGAGGACAGGATGATAAGGAAGTCACCTGCCCCAAATGCAGCTCCAAGGAGTTCCAGCGGGTGGTATCGGCCACCAACTATGCCATGGGTTCATCAGGAAACGCCAGTCAGGGTGTACATACCCAGGAACGTACCTGTTCAAGCGGAACATGTAAGACCTATACGGTTCCAGGGGCGTAAGCCCCCGACGGTGCAGTCATGCCCGGGGGAGTTGAAATTATTGCCACCGTGGCGATAGAAGCCTGGCCCCGGAAAATACGCTGGCGGCTGCCCGTTTGGCCCACAAAATAGGCGCTCACAGATGGGAAACCGATGCCGTCCTGACCCGGGACGGCAAACTGGTTTTATTTCACGATGAAACCTTGACCCGGTGTACCAATGCCGCCCAGGCGTTCGGATATGATCCCCATTCATTTAAAAAAAAACGCCCCCCAGAAGAGGCTATATCAGACCGGCTGGACAACTATACCCGCGTTGAACTCAAATTGCTTGATGCCGGTAGCTGGTTCGAACGGGATGACCCTTACGCAACGGTTCGGGATGTTGACCCGCAGACCTTGATGGCCTTTAAAGGGGAGCGCATTCCCTCTTTGTACGATGGCCTTGTGCTAACCAACGAACTTGACTGGTGTATCAATGTTGAGCTTAAGGACCATGGTCGTGCGTCAAAATCCAACTTTCATCCGGCCCGGGTACTTATCGAACTGTCCAGGTCCGGTATTGCACCTGACCGGGCGACTCTCTTTTCGTTCAATCATGACTGGCTCAGATTTCTGCGGCAGCAGGCACCTGAATATGAGCTTCAGGCGCTGGTGGGGAACAGGAATAACGATTCCTTAAATTTTGATGATCCGTTATTTACCGGTTCTGAATTTGAAGTGCTCAATATAAATGCTTTATTGGTTACACCTTCAGATATCAGGCGTCTGAAACGTAGGTTTTTTAAAAAATTTTAATTGTGAGGGCATTTTTTTTAGCGTTCTTCATTAAAATCTGTTTTCGGTCACATTCAAATTTTTTTGACCATTGCAAACAACGGAGTTGTTTAGCACAATTTTATTGTTTTTCAATAGGTTGAAATCGAAAATGTGATTGGCGTTTTGATTTAATTTTAAAAAAATTGAGATTTGATTAAAAAAAGGTTTGACATTGATTAGAAAATGAAGGATATTGCTCTGGCTTCACGGGAACGGCACAACGGTTTCCGACGAAGTTTTTTTTTGAGTAGTAAGTTAGATCTTTGAAAATTGGTCAGTGAAAAAGAAAAGAGCGGGTCAATGACAATGCGCTTGAGGCTTAGGCTTAAAGTGCAGACCTTAAAAAGTTTTAGTAAAGGATTATAACTGGAGAGTTTGATCCTGGCTCAGAATGAACGCTGGCGGCGTGCTTAACACATGCAAGTCGAACGAGAAAGGGATTGCTTGCAATCCTGAGTAGAGTGGCGCACGGGTGAGTAACACGTAGATAATCTGCCTTCAAGCCTGGGATAACTATTCGAAAGGGTAGCTAATACCGGATAAAGTCGGTCTACACAAGTAGATTGATGAAAGATTGCCTCTTCTTGAAAGCAATTGTTTGGGGATGAGTTTGCGTACCATTAGCTTGTTGGTGGGGTAAAGGCCTACCAAGGCAACGATGGTTAGCTGGTCTGAGAGGATGATCAGCCACACTGGAACTGGAACACGGTCCAGACTCCTACGGGAGGCAGCAGTGAGGAATTTTGCGCAATGGGGGAAACCCTGACGCAGCAACGCCGCGTGAGTGAAGAAGGCCTTTGGGTCGTAAAGCTCTGTCAACTGGGAAGAAGTTAGTTTCTATTAATAGTAGATTCTATTGACGGTACCAGTGGAGGAAGCGCCGGCTAACTCCGTGCCAGCAGCCGCGGTAACACGGGGGGCGCAAGCGTTATTCGGAATTATTGGGCGTAAAGGGCGCGCAGGCGGTCTTGTCCGTCAGGTGTGAAAGCTCGGGGCTCAACCCCGGAAGTGCACTTGAAACAGCAAGACTTGAATACGGGAGAGGAGAGAGGAATTCCTGGTGTAGAGGTGAAATTCGTAGATATCAGGAGGAACACCGATGGCGAAGGCATCTCTCTGGACCGATATTGACGCTGAGGCGCGAAGGCGTGGGTAGCGAACGGGATTAGATACCCCGGTAGTCCACGCAGTAAACGTTGTACACTCGGTGTGGCGGATATTAAAATCTGCTGTGCCCAAGCTAACGCATTAAGTGTACCGCCTGGGAAGTACGGTCGCAAGACTAAAACTCAAAGGAATTGACGGGGGCCCGCACAAGCGGTGGAGCATGTGGTTTAATTCGACGCAACGCGAAGAACCTTACCTGGGTTTGACATCCTGTGAATATCGGGTAATTCCGATAGTGCCTTCGGGAGCACAGAGACAGGTGCTGCATGGCTGTCGTCAGCTCGTGTCGTGAGATGTTTGGTTAAGTCCAGCAACGAGCGCAACCCTTATCGTTAGTTGCCAGCATTTAAAGATGGGAACTCTAACGAGACTGCCCGGGTCAACCGGGAGGAAGGCGGGGATGACGTCAAGTCCTCATGGCCCTTATATCCAGGGCTACACACGTGCTACAATGGTAGGTACAAAGGGCAGCGACTCTGTAAGGAGAAGCGAATCCCAAAAGCCTATCTCAGTCCGGATTGGGGTCTGCAACTCGACCCCATGAAGTTGGAATCGCTAGTAATCGCGGATCAGCATGCCGCGGTGAATATGTTCCCGGGCCTTGTACACACCGCCCGTCACACCATGGGAGTTGATTATACCCGACGTCGCTAGGCTAACTTTTAGAGGCAGGCGCCTAAGGTATGGTTGATAACTGGGGTGAAGTCGTAACAAGGTAGCCGTTGAGGAATCAGCGGCTGGATCACCTCCTTTCAAAGGAAAGATATATATAAAAGCTTTTTTCCAATTCACTGACCAACTTTGAGAGATCAAACCGGAGAAATTTAAGTAACCGCACTCTCATTGTTCTTTGAAAATTTGTTGTAGTAAATATCAATAGCGTTGTTGAAACGGTGAAAATGTTCACCTGATCAACTAAATATAAAATGGTATGGAAGATGAAAATCAACCATCCCATGCTATGTTGAAGAAAAAATTGCTGAAATTCGAGGCGCGAGCGGCAATTTTAAATAAAGCGTAGTAGACTACGCTGTTTTAAAATTGACGTGAAGCAACGAAGAAGTTCACAATTTTTTCGAAAACATCAAAGCGTTTAAACTTATTTGTGGAATAGTGGCTAAGCTACTAAGAGCAAACGGCGGATGCCTTGGTGTCAAGTGAAGAAGAAAGACGTGGAAAGCTGCGATAAGCCTCGGTTAGGAGCTAAACATCCTTTGATCCGGGGATTTCTGAATGGGGCAACCCGGCACGGTTAATACCGTGTCACCCTTAACTGAATACATAGGTTAAGGGGGGTAACGGGGAGAACTGAAACATCTTAGTACCCCCAGGAATAGAAAGTAATAACGATTCCCTAAGTAGCGGCGAGCGAACGGGGACCAGCCCAAACCGTTAACGTGTCAAGCCCGAAAGCGTTGCGTTAACGGGGTCGCGGGATGCAATTCGATCCAGTTTCGGATGGGTCAATAAGTTACAAAAGATATCATTAGCTGAATCAGCTGGAAAGCTGAACCATAGCAGGTGACAGTCCTGTAAGCGAAAGTGATCTCTCTTATTTTTGCACTCCCAAGTACTGCGGAACACGAGGAATTCTGTGGGAATTTGTGAGGACCATCTCATAAGGCTAAATACGACTTGGCAACCGATAGCGTACCAGTACCGTGAGGGAAAGGTGAAAAGTACCCCTGTTAGGGGAGTGAAATAGTACCTGAAACCGTTTGCTTACAAGCTGTGGGAGCATATTTATATGTGACCGCGTGCCTTTTGCATAATGAGTCAGCGAGTTACTTAATGCGGCAAGGTTAAGCCGATAGGTGTAGCCGTAGCGAAAGCGAGTCTGAATAGGGCGCAAGTTGCATTGAGTAGACCCGAAACCAGGTGATCTATCCATGTCCAGGGTGAAGCGGGAGTAAAATCTCGTGGAGGCCCGAACCGTCACAGGTTAAAAACTGTTCGGATGAGGTGTGGATAGGGGTGAAAGGCCAAACAAACCTGGAGATAGCTGGTTCTCTCCGAAATATATTTAGGTATAGCCTCGTATGTTTCTTTCTGGAGGTAGAGCACTGAATGGGCTAGGGGTCTCACCAGATTACCAAACCTAATCAAACTTCGAATACCAGAAAGTCAGAATACGGGAGTCAGCCCGCGGGAGCTAAGTTCCGCGGACGAGAGGGAAACAACCCAGACCGCCATCTAAGGTCCCCAAATCTATGCTAAGTGGAGAAGGATGTGGGAATGCCCAGACAACCAGGAGGTTGGCTTAGAAGCAGCCATCCTTTAAAGAAAGCGTAATAGCTCACTGGTCGAGTGGATCTGCGCCGAAAATGTATCGGGGCTAAAGCATAGTACCGAAGCTGCGGAATGTATTTATACATTGGTAGGAGAGCGTTGTGTCGTCATAGAATCGCAACCGTGAGGTTGTGTGGAGATGTCACAAGTGCCCATGCTGACATGAGTAGCGATAAAGCGGGTGAGAGGCCCGCTCGCCGAAAACCCAAGGTTTCCTGAGTAAAGCTAATCTTCTCAGGGTTAGTCGATCCCTAAGGCGAGGCCGAAAGGCGTAGTCGATGGAAAACAGATTAATATTTCTGTACCACCTTGTTGTCGTTTGAGAAATGGGGGGACGCAGGAGGGCAAGTCATCCGTCTGTTGGAATAGGCGGTTCAAGCTTGTAGGCTGGAGATCCAGGCAAATCCGGATTTCTAAGGCCGAGAAGTGATGTCGAGGGATTTATCCCATAAAGTGACTGCACCCATGCTGCCAAGAAAAGCCTCTATCGAGATAACAGGTGATCGTACCGTAAACCGACACAGGTAGGTGGGGAGAGTATCCCAAGGCGCTTGAGAGAACCCTGGTTAAGGAACTCGGCAAAATGATACCGTAACTTCGGGAGAAGGTATGCCCCTGACTGTGATCAAATTTCTTTGTTAGCGGTTGGGGGCCGCAGAGAATTGGTGGTAGCGACTGTTTACTAAAAACATAGGACTCTGCAAAGTCGCAAGACGAGGTATAGGGTCTGACGCCTGCCCGGTGCCGGAAGGTTAAGGGGATTTGTTAGCTTTTAGCGAAGCACTGAACTGAAGCCCCGGTAAACGGCGGCCGTAACTATAACGGTCCTAAGGTAGCGAAATTCCTTGTCGGGTAAGTTCCGACCTGCACGAATGGCGTAACGACTTCCACACTGTCTCAACCAGGGACTCAGCGAAATTGCAGTGGCGGTGAAGATACCGTCTACCCGCGAAAAGACGGAAAGACCCCGGCACCTTTACTACAGCTTGACATTGGATTTTGGGATATGATGTGCAGGATAGGTGGGAGACTTTGAAGCATGCGCGCCAGTGTGTGTGGAGTCACCCTTGAAATACCACCCTTCATATTTCAGTGTTCTAACCATGGTCCGTAACCCGGATTTGGGACAGTGTCTGGTGGGTAGTTTGACTGGGGCGGTCGCCTCCCAAAGAGTAACGGAGGCGCGCGAAGGTTCCCTCAGGCTGATTGGAAACCAGCCGTAGAGTGCAAGGGCATAAGGGAGCTTGACTGCGAGAGAGACATTTCGAGCAGGTACGAAAGTAGGTCTTAGTGATCCGGCGGTTCTGAATGGAAGGGCCGTCGCTCAACGGATAAAAGGTACGCCGGGGATAACAGGCTTATCGCCCCCAAGAGTTCACATCGACGGGGCGGTTTGGCACCTCGATGTCGGCTCATCACATCCTGGGGCTGGAGCAGGTCCCAAGGGTTTGGCTGTTCGCCAATTAAAGTGGTACGTGAGCTGGGTTTAAAACGTCGTGAGACAGTTTGGTCCCTATCTTTCGTGGGCGCAGGATATTTGAGGAGATCTGATCCTAGTACGAGAGGACCGGATTGGACCAACCAATGGTGTTCCAGTTGTCGTGCCAACGGCATTGCTGGGTAGCCAAGTTGGGTATGGATAACCGCTGAAAGCATCTAAGCGGGAAGCCAACTTCAAGATTAGATATCCCTTCTTTAGACTGAAGACCCCTTGAAGACTACAAGGTTGATAGGCTGGGTGTGTAAGCATGGTAACATGTTGAGCTTACCAGTACTAATAGGTCGTGAGGCTTAGCCACTTTTTTCCATAAATAAGCTTGAATACTTTGACGTCGAACGAAATTTTGCGAATTTCTTCGTTGCTGCACAAAGCCTTTAAAACGACGTAGTCCACTACGCCTTATTTAAAGACTTTGCTTGCGCCTTGAAATTCACTAAAATTTCATCCGACTGCGACATGGCAATATATAGCGCTAATTTACTACAGCAGATTACATATTTGGACCCATGGGACATGCAAAATACTAAACATTCTGAAGTCCCAGGTCCGACCAGTGTAACCGGTGGCGATGGCGAAGAGGCCACACCCGTACCCATCTCGAACACGGAAGTTAAGCTCTTTAGCGTCGATGGTACTGCATGGGAGACTATGTGGGAGAGTAGAACGCCGCCGGTTCTTTTTTAAAAAAGCCCTGATCAAGGAAAACTTGGTCGGGGCTTTTTTTATATATTATGCGTTGTGTTTGAAAGACAGGTTTATGGATTTACAGCATTGGCGCACTACCTGTTTTACTTCGGATGTTTCTGTTCCAAAAAAATCTTCCATCTCCTCGGAGTATTCGACATCACTTAGCAGCCGGGACATGCTGAGAATGGTAAAGACCTGGTGGGGGGCGTGAACGTCTTTGAACAGTTTTGTTGTGAAATCATAAATGAATTCAGTATTTGATTTTCCAATTATGTAACTGGTAAAATTATTTCTATTCAAAGTCCGTGCAAGAAAAAATGCTTTATCCAATGGTTTGCTTTGGGGCATTTGCTCATATGCTTTATCAAGCGCAGTCCAAACCATGCGCCTTAGGATATCCGGGTAATCCTCAGGGTGATTTGGATATTTTGAACATACGCCGCGAAAAGCCGTGTTGATAATTTTATTTTCGGCACAAAATTTTGCAATTTCAAAAAAATATTCGTCCTTGCGTGCTGCCGATAAACAAAAAACCAAGATTCTAATGATACATTGATCCGCGTCTAGTATTTCATGAGTGACCGGATCTCTTGTTATGAGTACTGCGCCTCCTAATTTTTCATATGCGTAGATAAACAGGGGTTTTTCTATAATCGCCTTAAGTAAGTTTAGGGGGGTGTTTTCAAAGTTATTTGGGTCGTTATAATTAAGATGTCTGTCGTTTTTTTGACTTTCTAAAGAGTTCGCTTTCTGTAATCCTTTGATTAATTCATCAGAAAGATTCCCTTTTGCAAATTTATTACCCACTTTTTTAAATAATCTCATTCCCCGTTTCTTCCTTTTTGGGTGGCTTTCTCAACCCCGTTCCCGTGTCGCTCACAAAGAGCAGTGATATTTCCCATACAATAAATATATGCTATGAGTTAGCAAGATCTTACATAAAAAAAATATGGGTCGAAAATCATGGCGCGTTGACAGAAGGGGAATTGTTTGAATGATGTGTTTTTTTTGATCAAATGTTAGAGTTTATTATAATTATGCGCTCCTTGGGCAAATGAGACTGTAATATAAGAAGATTCTGGTAGAACGGTGTTGAATGAAAAATGCCCATTAAGACGAATAAAAGGCATCAAAACCACAAAGTTCACGTAGAAAATTCTTCGTGAACTTTGTGGTAAATTAAAAAATACCGCTTGGAATAATTTCACCTAAAATTCAGTTGTTGATAACTTACAATGATTAATAATACCACCTTAGATAATTAATCTATGCAGATCTCGCAAATAATACCAGTACCATCAAGGAGATAATAGAGTACTCGTATGCCTGTACTACCTTTTATGAGATTGAATTCACGAGCATTTACGCCAACAAAGTCTTCTACTTTTTTAGTGTTCGTAGCAAAAAGATATTGTTTCTTGGTTTCTTCGTTGATGAATTCGCTTGGCTTATTGAGATTTTTTCATCAAAATAAATTTTAACACCGTACTGTCCATCAGGCAATTTTTTACTGTATCCTGTTCTGTCATCGTAGACTGCGCCCCTTCTCCAAGCTTTGAAGCATCAAGGGGGCGATGAATTAACCCCGGCACACAGACTAATGTTCAAGGAATCCGCCATCAGGGATAAATCATGTTCTGCTGGCGTCAGTAGTGGATTGAGAATTTACAATGATTAATTGTAACACTCCGGGCAATTCAGGCAAATATCGAAATAAAATATGTCACCAGAAAGATTTTCCCATGGAACCGTGATCCATATGCACTCTTCTGTTGTAATACTCAATTCACTTGCACTTATGGCATCAGGAGCTTCTATTTTTTTTGTATCCGTATCAAAAAGATATTGTTCACCAGTATTGACGTTGATGAATTCACTTGGCTTATTGGGATTTTTTTCATCAAAATAAATTTTAATACCGTACTGCCCGTTGGGCAATCTGTCACCGAATCCTGATACATCAACAAAACCGACGATATCTCCATCGGTGAGTTTATCTGGGAAGGTGTCGGAGGGTACAATACTTATAAAGATCTTCTCATCTGCCCTGATTTGAATTTTGTCAATTCTTTGTTCAATGGAATGGTTCATTTTTTTTGCTGCTCGTATCAAATGGTCCTGGGTTTTACTGTGAACTCTGGACGCCTTATTATGTTTTCCCATTTTGTTTTATCCTCCTTTATGCGGTTAAATTGCGATGGTATGAAAATATATGCTCACTCCTGGTGCTGCCTAACACAATTTTGTTACTCCCAATAGATGATAATGGATGAATATACCTTAAATTCATCCACATCCTGGGTAAGGCCGTGAAGACTATGATTTGAAAAAATTGATTCGCCCACATTCCTGCCAAAGCGATATTGCGCTGCAATGTCAAACATAAATCGTCCTTTGGCAAATCCTGTCCCTATACTGAATCCGTAATAATCATCCGGTTTTTTTTCTGCAGGAGCGGGATCATAAAAAAGCCCCATTCTGAATGGAATTACATAATGTTTATTTCGGTTGATCAAAAGATATTCAGCGCCGAGTCTAACCTGGCAGGTGGGATCAACATCGGATTCCCCCTCGGGTTTTGCCGTCACAGCTGAAGTTTTTTTGCCGTCTTTTTGTTTTAAAAGAAAGTCCTCCCAATGGGTTCTGTAAACATCTGCTGAGATCGTGAATTTGTCTGAAAACCGATAGGCTATGCCTACACCGTAAGACATGGGCATTTCCAACTCCTCTTCCATGTTTAGAATAGACTCATAGCCATTAGTAATTTGGTAGTCGAATTTATGTTTCAAGTCGGCAGTAAACGGCGATTTATATACGGCACCTATGGAAAATTTTCTATTCCTGCTACGCCACAACAGCCCTAAATTGTAGTTTAATCCTTTAAAAATATAATTATGATGCGTCTCATAATTATATTCTTTAACAATACGACCAAAATAGGATGCCACAATTGAACCTGTTTCAGTCTGGCCCCAGCTATTGGCACAAAGATTATCATCCCAGATATTGACCGTAATACCAAGTGAAAGATGCCGAGGGATGATTTCAAACCCATAGGCAACGCCTACTGCTGAAAGATTACCTGATTGATGATAACTGCCCTGAGTATCAAACTCGATATTAAGGCTTTGGGTGTTAAGTTGATAATTTACCTCTCGCGTAAAATCATAAAGCTGCTGGTAATTGATTGACACGACCATGTTGCGGTCCCAGAGTGTGAATGGATAAGTAAAACTTAGATAATTAAGGTCAGTTAAAGAAGTAGATTGTGAGCTGTTTACCTCAGAATTATCTAAAGAGGAGTACCTTTCCTTTTGATAGCTATAGTTTGCCACGACGGATATCTCCGCTGTTTTCAGCTGGACAAGCCCCCCTGGATTCCATGAGGCTGCCGTCGCATCATCTGCCACTGCTATAAAAGCCCCGAACCCCAACGCCCTCGCCCCTGACCCCACAGGGTTGGGTGAAAATGCAAAGTTAATATCGCTAGAAGGTGTGACATTTAGTGAGTTGGCGAACATAGGCGTGGCAACCACCAATCCCCAAACCAGGGAGAGCAAAAGAACAACTTCTGTTTTATAAATTATCCGGCTCATAGGGTAAGCTCTCATCTTTTATCTGCAATTCGCCGCCGAATATGAATTTGATGGTAAAAATAATCTTAAAATCAAATACTTATCTGCGTATGTGAATGGTTTGTTACTGCAGGACTATAAAATTTTTAAATGAGGTCAAACATAAAATTGGCGGGCGATTGACAGAACACGAGGGCTATAAAATTAGGATATCTACTTGGCGGGCGATTGTAAAATTGAATGGCACAATCCTTATACGGATCTGGGTCTGTTTCAGCTGTTTTGTTTTACTCGGTAAAATAAAAAGATCAGGGGTAGACCCTGCAGACACGCAAGTGATCTGTCAACACGATTTTGTCCGCCTGTTCCTGTTTGGCAAAACTTGTTCGGGCTTTGATATCGTCGCTTGTTTCTACTTTCAGTATGGTTCCATTCTCAACCACTT
This sequence comes from uncultured Desulfobacter sp., assembly GCF_963677125.1. NCBI lineage: Bacteria > Pseudomonadati > Thermodesulfobacteriota > Desulfobacteria > Desulfobacterales > Desulfobacteraceae > Desulfobacter > uncultured Desulfobacter sp. Next base: position 5,323,678 of record NZ_OY781882.1, read on the forward strand.
CAAAGCGCTGGCCCGGCCGGACACCCTGATCATAGCCGATGTTCAAAACGATCTGCCTGCCTTCGATTTTTACAATTCGGCCTTTCAAGGGATAGTCTTTTTCAAGGGTTTTTACAACGGTTTCACACAGGTGTTCTTTTTGTTCCGTGAAAAGCGTGTCATACAGGGGTTCGTTAAAATTGTGTTTAATGCTGCCCGTTTCAGTCTCTGCCAGGCGCATGAGCAGTGCCGGCGGGTCTGAGGCCGTGTTAACGTCAATGATTAAAAAAAGTGCCGCAGTTAAAAGTTCGGGTGTGATCTTATTACGCCGGGGAACCAGTTGTGACGACATGATGTCGTATTCCTGTTTGAGCAACTGCCAGTCTGTCCGCTCTAATAGCTGTATGTGGGGACATTTTTCATGCAATTGGCTTTCCAGAACATGGGCTGCAAATTTAGCCGTTTCATCAGAAGGTTCCATGACGGACACGGACATCGTCACCGGCATGCTCCAATAGTCCAGTGGCTCTTTTTGAAGGTAACCCCGGCCCGCTGTGAAAAGACCGGCTGTGATGATACATACCATGGCAATGAGCGCCATAACACGTTTTTTGTTATTTGCCGCGGGGGTGTCATCGGCTGTAGGCAAAGAAGGTTCTTCATCGTCGGACCGGTTTCTGATTTTTTCTTTTTCGCCGGGTACAGGACTGCTTTTTTCAATGGCCGGCTGGGGCGAAAAAGCGGTTTGGGGAAAATAGGTCTCCTGGGGATCTCCATAAAGCACATAGCTTGCCCAGGAAAGATCATTTTGGGTTTCAGACGATTTTTTCCGGGCAAGATTGACGGCTTCTCCCACGCTGTAGCCGTTGAAAAAATAGTCGTAAAAATTTAAGGCGAAATTGCTGCTGTGGATATCTGATACTTTCCACAGGGTACCTATGTAGTGCTGTACCCCGGACCGTATCAAGGCATCGGTCAGGCCGAATGATGCATCCTTGTCTTGGGGTGCTGCATTTTCGTTGTACGCCGACTGGCAGGCATTGAGAAACACCAGGGACGGCATTGCTGCCCCGCCCTCCAGTTTTGAAAATTCCCGGGCCTTAAAAACACTGTCTTTGAGTTTGATGGCGCTTTCGGAAGGGTGATCATGGTCATAGTCTACATGGCCTGCAAAATGAATGATGTCAAAATCCGTTAATTTTAAAAACAGGTCGTCCCGGCTGGTTTCAGAGGATAAGGGCGCGGTTTTGATTCCATTTTTCAGGCAGGAAAATTTCCGGAAAATCGTCAACCCTTCTTTTCCGGCACTGGGCAGATCGCCACCCGGATTGGCGATGATCCACAGCTTGCAATTTTCAGTGGGGATCTGCCTTGCAACCCTGTGCAGGTCCCACTGGGTTTTCACCCAGCGGCCCATGCTGAATTTCAGGCAGAGGAACTGGCTGTCCAGACAGATCAGTTCCCAGGGGATATGAACCAGGTGTTCATCAAGGGTCAGGATTAAGGTCTTTTTTTTGGTTTCCCGCAACCGTTTTTTTATGGCAGGGGTGAGCAGCTCGTTGCACATAAGGACGCCCAGGTCTTTTAAAAGACCGTCTTCGGTTCCGTTGAGCTTACCCGTGGGAAGCGTCTGGTTAATGGCTTCGGACGCTTTTGCGCAAAAGCGCTCTATGCAGTCAAGGGCTACGGTTATTTCCTCGTGTATGGATTTCCAGACAGGGGGCTCGCGTAAGCTTATCTGCAGCTTTATGAAATTGTCCTTTGGCGGCTCGGTGCTTTTGGTTATTTCAAGATGAAGGGCCCGGCTGTTCATAAATCCCATCCTGGGTTATTTCAAAGAAAAATTTGCCGCAGGCGTTCCCATTCTGTTCCAAAACAAGATGATAGCGGTCAAAAGAAAGATTGGTGAATTCAGCCCGTTCGCCTTCCAGAATTCGTGCATCAAATTTATCTTTTTCTCTTTCAAGGATCAGGCAGAACTGTGCATTGCCCTCAAAAGCATCAACGAGTTTAAATTGTAGATCAAAGGCGTTTTGTTTTGTTTTTTTAAAGGTCATTTCTCCTGACAATCTGTCAAAATTCTTAACGACCTTTAGATAATTTGATGGAAGATTTTTTTCAGAGGTACTTTTAACTGCACTGTTTCTTATGGCAAAGGCCGGCTGCGCCGGTGGTTCACCCCCCCATTCCAGAAATCGTTTTGCCCCGGCAAGCAATGCGTTGATGATCGGCTTACCAATGTCTTTTATTTGATCTTTGTTTTTCATCAGATCTCTGTCTTCCAGCAGGGCTTGGACCGTTACAAACTGTTCAAGGCAGGCATCGCAGTCTGCCAGATGCGCTTCCACACTGAGGGCTTCCTGTTTCGAAAGTCGGCCGGTGATGTAGTCATACAGTTTTACGGTTTCAATACATTCTGGTTTCATAGACTATTTCCTGATAAAAATTTTTATCTTTATCTATAGTATAATATATGCTGAAAAAAAGCATATCTTACAGTTTATTTACACGGTTCGATTTTTTTTGACGTTATCCTTTAATTGATCTAAAGCTCTTGATTTTGCAGTATAAACTGCGCCTTTTTTCATCTTCAGATATCGGGCTATGGCCTCAAAAGAAAGTCCGTGGAAGTAGTACATCTTCAATATGAGACGCCCTTTTGTCGGTAGTTTATCCATGGCCGAGCGCAGGATGTAAGCCTGCTCCTTGAGGTCATAGGGGTGATCTTTAGATGCAGATAGACCGAAAACCTCATCTATAGGGATTAATTTAGATTGGTTTGCTGTATTCAAAACAGCTTTACTTCTGAGATTCGCCAGTACGGTCTGGTTGGCAATCATTATAATCCACCCGGCAAGACTGCGGCCCCGGCTCTCTTTGTATTGCCAGAGTTTTTTACAATTTTTTTCCAGCAGCTTTAAAAAAATTTCGTTGCGCATGTCTTCAATACTATCTTGGGTACAGGGCACTGCCTTTAAGCTGAATACTTTGATGACAGTGCTTTCCACAAGTCGCCAATAATGAATGATCAACGCTTGTTTTTGACAGCAGAAAAGGCAGTCATACAACAGTATACGCTCTTCATCCGTGCTTAATCGTTTCATTGGGCGATTACCTTGTCTCCAATGCCGGGCTTCTTGCCTTTATTAAAAAATTGACTGCATTTCCCTTTGATGCAGTTGGCGGCAATGACTTTTGTAGGGCCGTCACCCTCTCCCCGGTAGACAAGAAGGGGCCAATCCGATTTTATTCTCATCTCTGAGCTTTCTTGGGAGGTGTCTTGATCCATGGAGGTCTTGAAAGCACCGAAACCTAAAAACCCGCCTGTGGCCGTAATGGAACCTGTTGCCAGGGGAAAATTTCGATGAAATTTTTCCGATAGCCTGCTGCCGATATAGGTCATGTCGGACACACAACTGAAAGCATCCTGGACGGTAATGATCTTGGATGTTTTTTTATCGATAAGGCGGGCAACCACTTCAGTGCCATTGCCGGTTTTATAGACGCTTCCAAACAGAGAAGATGAGCATGAGGCGCCAGGTGATCCGGCCATGACCGTGGTTAGATCTTTCGATATTAAGCGGAAACGTCTGTTGGCTGCAATATCGCTTTCAAAACTGCGAAGAAAATTTTTCCACCTCTCGACGTTTTTATTGTTATCAAACGGATACATGCTGATGCCGTAGCGATAGGATAGCTTAAGATGTTCAGGCGTTTTTCTGTTTAATACAATCGTTTTTTTTTCTCTTTTTCCTGTCTCGGTAACTGCCGTTATGGTGAACCGGTTTAAGCCTTGTTTCAGGGAAACAAACGTGCTGCAGGTGATCCATCGCCCGGGTTTTTTCAGCAGGGATTTTCCATTGATGTCTAAAGCAAGAATGGTACTTTCAGAGGTGATGGTGAATTCCAGGGGTGTGGCTTTTGTGAAGACTTCATTTGAATGGGGTTTTGATAGCCTGATTTCGGGTTGATCCCCGTGTTTTAAACAGAGGATCGCACTGTTCTCTGTTATGCCCGAAAGGGTTAATGACGCCAGTTCTATTTTTCGGTTGGGGCTGTTCATCTCTTTTTGGGTTTTGTTGCCAAGCGTATCTTCTGCCAGAAGTGTTATGCGCTGATCTCCGGAGTGAATTTCTGCATGAAAACTGCCGTCATGGCTTGAAACCGCGATGTCTCTTCCGTTGAAGCTAAAGCCTGAAATACCGGATGCGTCATGAAGATGCCCAACGATTTCTTTTCCAGGCCTTATCCGGGAGATGCTGATCACAGGCCCGGATTTGTCCACCAAAAGCTTTATTTTTTTTTGGGAGCTGCCTCCCATGAGGTTGCCGGCGGCGATCGCAATGGTGTGGACTCCCTCGTCAAGATAAAGGGCTTCTTTAAATTGCATTTTTTTTCGGGAGCCTTCCATGAATACGGTTTTGTCATCAACCGTGATCCAGGAGACATACCGGCTGTCATTCACGGTACCTGTTATCAGAATCGGGAATGCACAGCTTTTGTAAATGCTTTCTTCTGCGTTAAATCCTGAAGGAGATCTTATTGATATGCAGGGGGGAGGTGCGGCCGATTGCTTTTTTTGCAAAAGCGCTTTTCTAACTTCGTCCAGGTAATAGTAGGCTTTTGCCGATGGTTCCTGTTCCAGGGAGAGTAAAAGATTTTTTTCAGCAACCCTGAAGTTCCCCATGAGATAATGAATGACGCCGATTTCCCGGTTTGGGAAATAATCATCGATAAAGTGCATACCGTATGTTCTGGCCATGCGTTGATCCGTAGGGCGTTGCTCTACAGCCCGATTGAGGCAGTCCTGGGCTTGTAAATAAAATTCACCGTCAGTATAGGAGCGCGCACACCTATAATAATCATCCCATTCTCCCATAAAGTTGCCCCCCTGCCATCCATAGGAGGCATCATTCTTTTTAAGGGTAGGGCAGGGCGAGGGGCCTGTGCAGCTCCAAAGTAAAAACACAAGCGTCACGATGATTGTAACATTCCGGATGATAAGGCAATATTCTTTTTTGTTCTTCATTTTACATGAATAAAATAGGCATTTGTTCTTTGTCAAGTAATCCGGGAAAATAAAGGGGCTATTAAGTTAACAATAAGATTAAACATTATATGATAAACAGTTTTACAGGCATAGTTTTAATTTAGGGTTTCCCAAATTTTGGTTCATCTTTTTTTTGTAAGAACCTGCCGGTTCAAGCATATATTACTATAGATTTAATAAAGGAGGCTTTAAATGTTATACACATGTCAATCTTTACAGTTTGGAGGTAACCAAAAAAGAGTTCCAGGCTATGAAAAAGATCTCATGTTGTCTAACCCGTCAAATGCCCCGATAAAAGAGAAACTTGTTGATCTTCATACTGACAATCTGTGGGATCTTGTATTCAGTTATGAATCCGGGATGTTTTATCCTGCAGGTGCAAATGTGCCGGCTCAGGACGGAGGTATAATCAAATCGTGGTATGCTCGGGGTGCAGGCGGGCCTCATTCTCTTGTACTTAAGCCATTCATAATTGCAGAGGGTGAAGCCGGATTTGTTCAGGCGTCAAACTTTGTTGATTTCAGTGAGCCCCAGACAACTGACAATTTGGTGAATACGGATACCATTGAAAATCCAACCGTCACTGCGGTTGTCCATTCAGAGCTTTCCGAGTATGAAAAATTGGAAGTCTCCACCTCCGCAACAAATTACTCTGTAATCATCACCACAAAATCTACCCGTGCGGTATTTGATCGAATATTTGTATACGCCGGCCCAAGTATGCCCATAGCCAATACCGTTACGGTTCCAAAAGGGCAGAACTGTCTGGCTCTTGCTGTATTCAAGAAGGTAACGAGCAGTTCCTCAGAAGAGATTGGTACCATTCAGTGGCCAAAAATATCTAAATGGGAATGGCCAAGGCTTTTATCCGAAATAATAAAGGATATTGTTGTTAGTGGAAACGGAGAGATATACCATCACCTGAGTCCAAAATTCATTGCCGAGGCCGAGTCGGAGGTTTTGAAAAAAGCGATCTCTTCTATAAGCAAACGCATTGAGTCGCTATATAAAATAAAATCAGTCATGTCCGGTTTTTGCGATGGGGAAATTCTATAGTGTTCAGATAATAAGGACACAGTAAAGCACCGCTTGAATCATGGCTTTTTTGCTTTTCTTTTGGGCTTGTGAAATCGTTTCTGCCGGGTTTTTAACAATTCCGGGCGAAGGGCCGATCCCCTGCCGGAGAGGCTGGGGTTGGTCATGAAAAAGTTATGGGCATTAAAATTTTCCTTTTCCGGTTCGACACGGGTATAGGTGCCGTCACTGTTTAGGATCCAGCTTTGTTCATTATCCCTTAAATTAGCCACCATAATCTGATCCAGGATCTGCCGATGGACCGTGGGGGTGAGAATGGGCACCAGGGTTTCAATGCGCCGGTCAAGATTTCTGGGCATCCAGTCCGCCGAGGAAATATAGACCTTGGCATGGGGGGACGGCAGCTCGTGGCCGTTGCCGAAGCAGGCAATTCTGGAGTGTTCCAGAAACCGGCCCACAATGGATTTCACCCGTATGTTTTCGCTGAACCCGGGAATGCCCGGCCGCAGGCAACAGATGCCCCGGATGACAAGGTCCACGCTGACCCCTGCCTGGGATGCCTGGTAAAGGGTGTCAATGATCACCGGATCCACAAGGGAATTCATTTTTGCCCAGATGTGAGCAGGTTTCCCCTGTTCGGCAAATTCAATTTCTTTTTGTATATTTTCAACAATGCGTTTTCGCAGGGTCAAAGGCGCAATGTCCAGAACTTCAAGATTCGCCGGCTTTGCATATCCGGTCATATAGTTGAAAATCTGCATGACTTCCGAGCAGATTTGCGGATCATGGGTGAAAAAGGAGAGATCCGTATAAATTTTGGCCGTAATAGGATGGTAGTTGCCCGTGCCAAGGTGGGCATATGATGTAAACTTGCCGTCTTCCTTGCGCACCACCAATGAGAGCTTGGCATGAGTCTTCAGGTCAATGATACCGTAAACCACTTGAGCACCGGCAAGCTCAAGCTTTCTTGCCAGTTCAATGTTGGCCTCTTCATCAAACCGTGCCTTAAGTTCGACCATGGCGGTCACGTTTATTCCCGCCTCTGCCGCTTCCACCAGGGCCTGGACAATGGGGGAATCTTTGCTGGTGCGGTAAAGGGTCTGTTTGATGGAAACCACACTGCTGTCCTGGCTGGCCTGGCGGATGAACTGGACCACCACATCAAAGCTTTCATAAGGGTGGTGAACAATAATATCTTTTTTTAAGATGGCTTCAAAGCAATCACCGCCAAAATCCCGGATACGTTCCGGAAATCTGGCATGGTATTTTTTAAACACCAGATCCCGGCGGTCATCACAGATCAGCTCCTTGATGGCAGACAATGCCACATATTCTGATTTAAACACATCCTCCGAGTTCATTTCAAATTGATTGGTGATGAACCGGGTTAAATTGTCCGGCATGCCCGTATCCACCCGAAGGCGGATCACATTGCCCCGGCGGCGGCGGTTTAAGGCGGATTGGAAGGTGCGTACAAGGTCTTCAGCTGCCTCATCAATTTCAAGTTCCGAGTCGCGAATGACTTGAAAAGCCCCTGAACCCGTCAACCGGTATCCGGGGAACAGATGAGCGTAGAACATGCTGATGACCGACACCAGACGGATAAAGCGAATGGATTTGCCGGGTATCCTGATGTAGCGCTTGAGTTGGGAAGGAAGGATGATCAGAGCGAACATGGCATCCCCGCTCTCTTCATCAATAAGATCCATGATCATGCCATGGCCCAGGTTGGGAATAAAAGGAAACGGATGCGCAGGATCCACGGCAAGGGGGCTGAGCACAGGGAATAGTTTTGTCTGAAATTCTATGAGCAGGTTCTTTCTGTCCTCCATGGTAAGCTGCTCGGGCTTGACAATAAAAACATCGGCGGCCTCCAGATCTCTGGTCAGCCCCTTGATGCAGTCCCGGGTGATGCTGTTAAGCTCGATAACGGCTTTTTCTATGGCCTCAAGTTGTTCCGACGGGGTCATATTGTCCGGGCTTGCACTGATTGCCCCTTTGTTTACCTGGGCTTTAAGACCCGCCACCCTGACCATGAAAAATTCATCCAGGTTGGAGGCGGAAATGGACAAAAAGCGAACACGCTCCATCAGGGGATGGTTGGGGTTCAGGGCTTCTTCAAGAACCCTGCGGTTGAACTGGAGCCAGGAAAGTTCCCTGTTGATATAGCGCTTAGGCGTTGTCAAATCAACGGTTTCTTCAAAATGGTTCTCTTCTGCAATTGTATTTGTTTGCATTTTTGTTCCTGTGCTCCTTTACCAATCATATGCCATTGGGGTGATGCTTTAAGTTAAAATAGTGTTGTATGTATATCAGCAAATTACTAAAATTGTGTTAGGATCGAAGAGAAAGTCGTCTTTATGATATAAACGGCCACGGGCCGTCCTTGGTCTATCAGCACCCAGGCTCGCCCCACAACAAAGGATGAAAGTAACTTAGCAACTTATTGGTACTTTCATATAAAAATATAAAGATGTTTATAAAGCCTTAACAACACGATCAATAAATACAGTTAAGGCGTTTTAAAAGGAGACTTCATGACAGATAAAAATATCGGCTTTATTGGAATCGGGGTTATGGGGCAGTCCATGGCCGGGCATATTTTGGACGCAGGATACAAGGTCCGCGTGTACAACCGCACAAAACAGAAGGCTGACGCCCTGGTGGAGAAGGGGGCCATCTGGTGTGATAGTGTTGCGGACTTGGCCGCTGCATCAGATGTTATTATCACCATCGTTGGATACCCGGTAGACGTGGAAGATGTATTTATAGGCCCTTCCGGCATCCTGGAAAATGCGCCGTCCGGTGCCCTGGCCATTGACATGACCACATCAGATCCAGCCCTTGCAGAAAAATTGTGGGAAAATGGGCGGCAAAAAAATATCGGTGTGCTGGATGCTCCGGTTTCAGGCGGGGATATCGGAGCCCGAAATGCGTCGCTTTCCATCATGGTGGGTGGCGAACCTGAGGATTTCCAACGCGCCCTGCCCATTTTTAATATTGTGGGCGCAAATATTGCGCACCAGGGCAAGGCAGGCAGCGGCCAGCATACCAAGATGGCCAACCAGATCGCCATTGCCGCCGGCATGATTGCCGTGTGTGAATCCATCTCCTATGCAAAGCATGCGGGGTTGAATCCTGAAACCGTGCTTGAATCCATCGGTAAGGGTGCCGCAGCGTCCTGGAGCCTGAATAACCTGGGACCAAAGATGATCCAGGGGGATGATGCCCCAGGATTTTTCATCCGGCATTTTGTCAAAGATATGGGCATTGCACTTTCTGCGGCCAAGAATATGGGCATGAAAACCCCTGGCCTGGACATGGCCCATACCCTTTATAAACAGATAGAGGAACAGGGCGATGGGTTAAAAGGGACCCAGGCTTTATTTCAATTGTTTAAGTAGTGCCTGACCGAAAACCGTTAATTTTGCCGATTACGGCGTTAGACTGAAATTTTAATCCTCGAAAGACTCTATGTATTCCTCCGGTTAAAATTTCAGTCTGCCTTGTACTCAACAAAATTTCCAGGTTTTCGTTCAGACACTAAGTAAGCTTGATGGACTCGTAAAAAGTCCAAGACCAATTTAACATGCTAATATTATTGGCGAAAATCTATTTTCCAACTTGTAATTCAAGTCTTTATCATGTACAATATGCTCTCTGTTATCAATAACTTATGGTTGAATCAATGATTAAGACAAATGACCACTATCAGCTCCACCTTTTCGATCCCTGGGACTTTTTAAGCCCGAAGCGCAGGAAATTGCTCGATGACTCCTGGGCAGGGCTTTTTCAAAAAGAAATCCTCCGCTCATTACCGGTCAATCTAATCAAACCCTGTTTCTCAAGAGAAGCAGGACGTCCCACAAAAGAACTCTACACCATGCTCGGTGTTCTGCTGCTCCAGCAAGCTCATGATCTTACTGATGAAGAAACCGTATCCCAACTGGCATTCAATATCCAATGGCACTATGCCTTGAATTTAACGGAAGAATCAGATGCCGCCAAATATCTATGCTTGAAAACCCTGTGGACCTTCCGCCAACTCATGATCGAGAAGGAACTGGACAAAGCCCTCTTCAATGCTATTGCTGACAAGCTTGCCGCTGTGTTTCGAGTCAATGCTGATAACCAGAGAATCGATTCGGTCCATGTTAAGTCAAATATGCGCCGGCTGGGGAGAATCAATATTTTCGCAGCGAGTATCAATAAATTTTTGGTTAACCTGAAACGCAAACACCCTGACCACTTTTCCGGTATCAGCACCGAGATTATCGGAATGTATATTTCGGAAAAGGCATTGTCCTGCTTTTCCATGGTAAAACCCTCTGATTCAGCCAAAACTCTTGCAAGTGTCAGCAAGGATCTTTACCATCTGATTCAGGAATTTAAAAGCGACTCTGATGTTGCATCCATGTACAGCTACAAGCTGCTTGAAAGGGTTTTGAAAGAGCAGTGCAATCTGGAAGTTGATCCTGAAAGTGGTCAGAAGGTTACGCTTAAAGCTCCAAAAGAGATTCCTTCAGACTCACTTCAAAATCCTTCTGACCCTGATGCGACCTACAGCGGCCATAAGGGGCAAGGTTACCAGGTCCAGGTAATGGAAACATTTACAAAAACAGATGATGAAGATGAAAAAGCCGGAACCTTGAATCTGATCACTCATGTTGATGTGGAACCTGCCTCGGCAAGTGATGCCAATGCCTTGATTCCTGCAATGGATGCCGCCAGAAAGCAAAATCTTTCTCCCAAGGAAATCCAGGCTGACTCTCTTTATGGAAGCGATGAGAATTACCAGGCTGCCCAGTCGAATGGCATTAATCTTGTTTCGCCCACCATGGGAACGACCAAAAAGGAGAAGCTCAGCCTTACTGATTTCAACCTTGCGGCAGATGGACAAATCATAACATGCCCGCAGGGGCATGCCCCGGTTTTTAAAAAGAAAAAGAAGGAACGGATTACCCAGGGTTTTCCCCTTGATACCTGCCTGGGCTGCCCTCAACTAGAAAATTGCCCGGTAAAACCAGGGAAAAAATACGCATACAATCGATATACCGAAAAGTCTGCAAGGATTGCCCGTCGAAGAGCTTATGAACAGACAGATACGTTCAAAGATAGATACCGTTGGCGAGCCGGAGTCGAAGCGACAATGTCCGAATATGATCGACGCACCGGGGTGAAACGATTAAAATATCGAGGCCTCCAAGCAGTAAGATTCGCAGCAACCTTAAAAGCAGCAGGAATCAATCTCTTCAGGGCAACTATTGTCCAGAAGGCTCTCTGCTATGCATAAAAGAAGCGTAGCAAAGTCGTTTCGGGCTATAATGCAATACTTTTTTGAATGTCAAAGAACAATTTGGCGTACAAAAACTATTTTTTAACTTGTTTTGAGCTTACGATCAAAACAGATCTGTAAGCTCAAACACTCAAGCTTGATTTGGGCTTTGACTTTTTACAGGACCATCAAGCTTAGGGCGTTACAAAAACAAAACCGGCCGGCAGTAAAGAAATGCACTGCAGGCCGGTTTTTATTTAATATTTTAAGGCTGCCTGACCTTTAATTTTGGGGTCTTGGCAGTATCACATTGAGCAGCACCCCAAGCACACCAGCCAAGCCGATACCGGACAGTTCAAAGTTGCCGAACTTGATGGCAAGTCCCCCAATGCCTGAAACCAGAATCAGAGCAATAATGCTTAAGTTTCTCGGTGCCACAAGATCTTCCTGGGCCTGGACAAGGGTGTTCAGCCCCACCACGGCAATGGCGCCGAATAGCAGCAGCATGATACCGCCCATGACAGGTGAGGGGATGGTCTGCAGCAATGCACCCAGCTTTCCGATAAAGGCAAGCAGAACGGCGGTGATGGCGGCCCAGGTCATGATGCCCGGGTTAAACGCGCGGGTCAGGGTGACCGCTCCTGTCACTTCGGAATAGGTGGTGTTGGGCGGGCCACCCAGGAACGCTGCCAGGGAGGTGGCAACACCATCGCCCAGCATAGTGTTTTTGACGCCGGGATCTTTCAGGTAATCCTTCCCTGTGACCCGGCCGATGGCCACAATGTCGCCAAAATGCTCAATGGCCGGGGCAATGGCCACGGGAATGATATAGACGACAGCTTGAAGGTTCCACTCGGGCAGAACAAAGGCGGGGATGGCAACCCAGGGCGCTGAGACCACGGCATCAAAACTGACCATACCCATGATCAGGGCTACAACATATCCTACGGCAATGCCCACCAGAATCGGAATCAGTTTGATCATGCCCTTTGCAAGCAAAGAGACCAGAACCGTGGTTGCAAGCGCAATAAAGGCCACAGCCATGGCTGCCGCCTTGGAATAGTTGTCGCTTCCGCTTGTGGCCATTCCCACGGCCACGGGTGCCAGTTTCAATCCAATGACCATGATGACAGGGCCGGTTACCACCGGAGGCAGAACCCTTTTGATCACTTCGCTGCCCCAGATTCTCACCAAGGTGCTTAATATGATGTAAATCACGCCGGCAGCGGCTAATCCGCACATGGTGCCTGGAATTCCCCAGGTCTTGGCACCGTACTGAATGGGCGCGATAAAGGCAAACGAAGAGGCCAGGAAGATGGGTACTTTGCCCCGGGTAATGACCTGGAATACCAGGGTGCCTAACCCTGCCGTGAACAACGCCACATTGGGGTTCAGTCCTGTGAGCAACGGCACCAGCACCAGAGCGCCAAATGCCACAAAGAGCATCTGAGCGCCCAGGAAACAGTCTTTCACCTGGAAGTTATAATCTGTAGATGACGGCAGATTGTCGGACATATTTTATTTTCCTTTTATTATAAAAATTACTTGGTGCCGAATATTTTGTCCCCTGCATCCCCTAACCCGGGCAGAATATACCCCACATCGTTAAGGCGTTCATCAATGCTTGCCGTATAAATATCGATATCCGGGTGCTTTTTCTCCACTGCGGCAATGCCTTCTGGGGCAGCTACAAGAAAAAGCCCTTTAATTCTTTTGCATCCGGCTTCTTTTAGCAGGTCAATGGTTGCAATTAAAGTACCGCCGGTGGCCAGCATGGGGTCCAGAATCAGAGCGGTGCGCTCTTCCATGGCAGAGGCGGTTTTAAAGTAGTACTGTACGGGCTTTAGTGTCTCCTCGTTTCTGTAAAATCCCACCACGGACACTTTGGCAGAAGGAATCAGATCCAGTACGCCGTCCATCATGCCTAAACCCGCTCTTAAGATGGGAACAATGGTAATCTTTTTACCTTTTATAATTTCGATCTCAACCTCTCCTGCCCAGCCCTCTATAACCTTTTTTTCGGTCTCAAGATCCTGGGTGGCTTCATAGGTGAGCAGACGGGCCACTTCCGAGGCCAGATCCCTGAAATCTTTGGTGCTGATGTCTTTTTGACGCATCAACCCAAGTTTGTGCTTAATTAGAGGATGGTCCTCAACATATACGGCCATATCGCCTTCCTTTCTTTTGCAACATTAATAGACAGGGTAAACCTATCAAAATTAATAAACTTGGATTTTTTAGTCAAGCGCATTCAAATCTAAATAAAAGTTAATTCCAATCCTGCATTTGTGAGGTGGTTGCAGTCTCCCATTGTGTATATTGAGCGAGGCTATTTTATTCAGAAGGCGCGAAAGTTTCTTCCTAAAATATATTCCATTGAAAAAGGATAAATAGAAATTCTATAAGATAGATTGGTCTTGCCTATAGAACAAAAACAATGTTTATATTCGTTTGGTTGCTTATCATATAAATTTCTAAGATATTTGGGAGAGGAATGTTATGTCACGTTATTTTAGTAAACGAATCCTGTCGGTTGTTTTCATTTCATTTTTCACATGCTGTTTTTTTTCCAATGTTTTTGCAAAGGCGATTCATATTAAATCAGCTCACGTTTTAAAAGAAAGCATTCGGATTACGGGGATAACATCCGTCTCGCCTAAAATTTCCAGCTATATTCAATATTATGTTGGAAAAGTCTATCCTGAGACCATTTCAAACTGCATCTATGCTGATGGCTTTAACGTTGATGATAATGGAAAATTTATAGTGGAAATACCCCTTGAAAAGCTTAAAGGGGTGGGCCGATACCAGATTATTCTGGAGCAGAACCCAATGTGCAATGCAATATTGCCGCCGGAACACTGGATTGCATTCAGAAAGGTTGATGGAAAAATCGTATTTGGAGAGATCTCCTCAATGGGTGAGATTTCAAATTTGGCATTGACGGTTGGGATGGAAATCGATTCGGTAGAGGTGGTGGTTGGCGATGACGTGCCTACTGAATCGAAAATAAAAATTTTAAATGTTAAACAGATCGGCGATCATGTTGTTGTCAGCGGCATCTCAAAGGTAGATTTGTCAAAATCTACCTATATCCAATATTATGTCGGTAAACAATATCCTGGGACACTGAGTTGTTGTGTTTTGTCCGGTGGCTTCCAGGTGTCTGATGACGGTTCATTTGAAATGAAAATCCCTGTTTCTTCATTGAAAGGCGCCGGAGATTACGAGATTGCTTTAGAGCAAAACCCAAGAGCAAACGCGATTCTTGCCCCTGAGCACTGGATCGCATTCAGGAAAACGGATAATGGCATTGCCTTTGGTGACATTTCGTCAATGGGAGAGATTTCAAATTTGGCTTTGACCGTTGGCATGGAGTTGGCTAAGGTAGATTTTTTTGTGAAATAGACTAATACCCGGTCATCTCCACATATCCCAGTCCGCCACCTTGGGGCGTTTGAACATTTATCGCCCCCTCGTAATAGGGAAGCATGCCCGTATGCTCCTGGGCTGCCACCACCGGAGCGATCTGTAGTGAAAGCCCTGAAGGCTTGACGCGGATGGTCCATTGTGCCGGATATGTCCGCCCGGTTTCAGGGCTGGTCCAGATGCGCTGGGCTTCAATGGAAAAATCTGACTCTGACAAAATATCATAGCTGCCGTCCGGATAAGAAACGGCGCCGAACCCATATCCATTGGGAAGACCGTCCCGACGCCGCACCTGGCAGACCATCAGATCGGTGCCGGCGTTGGGGCCCTCATTGATCCGCAGGGCGAACCAGTCCCAGCCCGCCACGTTCGATCCCAGGGCAGAGGTGCTCCATTCATGGTCAAACCAGGCATGGCCAACAGCTTGAGACGTCTCACCTGAAACTGTCACAGCCCCTTGTGCTGCCATACCGGGAAAGGAATAATAGTGGGAGGCATCCGATGGTCCCGGCCCCTTCCGGCTAAGACCCCGATCCCCCTGCAGTATGACCGGTTTTTGCCGGGTGAGGGTGAGATGGATGGAAAACTGGGGGGCTGCCTGCAGATTTTCTGCCCGGGCCCGGGCGGTCAAGTGAAGCGTGTCTGCATCAGCTTTGAGCTGGACAGCCTGCCAATCATCAATCCAGGCTTTGAAGGGGACGCTTTGAACGCCGGCAATGCCTAAACTGCCACGATTTATACGCTGGGCAGAATAAAATTTACGGTTTTGGGTATCTGTGACGGCAAAATGGGCAAAGTAAAGCTGGCGGGTGCGCCAGGCTGATCTCTTTTCCCCGGTTTTATCATTTTCAACAGGCAGGTTTCCCTCACGTTTTTCACAATCCAGTGCCTGGCGGAAAAAGGTCAATTGAAAACCAAAATGCCGACCTGTTTCGGTTTTCAGATTGCCGGTGTAATACCACCATTCTGTTTTAAACGACTCGTGGGCGCCCAGATCGTTTGGAAAATCAATGATTCCCGGCTGGGTAGCTTTGTCATGACAATCATCATCGATATCCGAAGATAGGGCTTGAGCAATATTGACCGTATCATCATACTGCGGCGGTGCATTACAGCTGGACGAGAACATAAGAGTCCCCAGAGCCAATAAAAAGGATATAAATATTTGGATTGACATAGCTTACTCCGTTCGCAGGGCATTTTTAATATCCAGGCGGCCGGCCCTGAATGCCGGTATGATGCCTGCCAGAAAAGCGCTTAACCCTGAGAATGTCAATGCCTGGATCAAAGTGAGCCAAGACAACTGCATATCATAGGTCCAGCCAAAGGATATATAGTTCACCACATAAATCAGCACCCAGGATAAAAACACCCCGAGAGGCAGTGCGAAAAGTCCGGCAAGGGCGCCGGCGGCCGTGCACTCCCACAGCACCAGGGTCCGGATCTGTCCCGGAACGGCGCCGCAGGCCCGCAGAATGCCAAGTTCCCTTGTACGTTCAAGGATCATTGCCATGACTGAATTGATGATACCGGTCAGGGCTACAATAGCCGTGAGCAACTGCAGGGCTGAGGTGATCAGGAAGGTCTTGTCAAAGACCGCCAAAATATTTTGCTTGATCTCAAGGCCGGAAACGATCTTCAGCATGCTGTTTTTCGGGGTAAAGGCGCGGAGCTGTGACATGACCTGCCCAACGGTTTCTTGTTTGCCGGCCGGGTTTTCAACCCCTTGCCCCTCATCCCGGACAAATACCTGTATGGATGTAATGTCATCATGGCCCCAGAAATTTTTCATGGTTTCGGGACTGACCACCACACGGCCGCCGCCCATAAAAAAATCCCTGAACATACCGGCAACCCGGAACTGCCTTGAACCAAGGCGTGTATCCATGGTGACTACGGGGCTGTCCTTACCCTTGGGGATCATATTGTGCCGTCTTGCAAAAATTTCAGAAACAATGATCCACCCCTCTGACAAGCGCCGGTTAATATCGACATCGTTTTTTACGCCCGGTGCCTGCCAGACCCACTTTTTTTGTGAGAGATCCCGTTGATAGGCAAAAATGTGAACCTCACCGGAAGCCGTGGAAAAGGCGCGGTGTATGGTGTAGGCGGAAATATCCCGGACATCCGGAAGTGCTGATATTTTTTCTACAAGCCCCTCATCCAAAGCAGGGTGCAGCTCATCCGGAGAGGAAACATGCACATCGCCCCCGATGTGTCCGTCCACCCATTCGGCGATGGAGAGCCTGAAGCTGCGGGTCATGGTGTCAATACCGATATAAACGCTGACCACTACCATCAGGGATGCGATCAAAACAGCGCTGCGACTAAGGGATCTGCGGATATTGGAGAATGCCATCCCGACTATAATGTAAGAGCGAATAAAGAGTCGGCCCGGGCCTTTGAGCAGCAAAACCTCAGCGACCCGGGTTACAAAGATAATCAAGGCCGGTGTCAGAAAAGAGGCGCCGGCAAACACCATAAAAACACCGGCAAACACCAGGTTGGTTGAAATGCCGGGCCAGTTGAAAATTACCACCGCAAAAACCAATGCCAGCAGCCCCCCGCCTGACAAGCCGGGTATAAACCGGGCAAGGCTGCTTTCAGACGCAGAGCGCTGCATTAGGGTTACCGGCTGTGTGTTTGCGGCATTCAGGGCAGGCATGAAAGAAGATGCCAGGGCCGCAAGGATGCCTATGCCGGCACCTTTCATAAGCGTGCTTGCCGAAATAAAGGTTCGGCTGACCGTGAGGGTATAGTACATGTCCGAGACCGTTGCTGTTACAGCATGAACAGCGCCCCTGCCCAGCATAATCCCCAGCACCACACCCAGAGCGGAACCGGCCAGGGCATAGACAAGAACCTCGGCTTCAACGGCCAGGAAAATTTCTTTCCGGGTTGCGCCTAAGGCTCTCAATACGCCGTTAAGTCCCCGGCGGCGGGCCACTGAAAAAGAAACCGTATTGTAAATAAGGAAAATACCCATGAAGAGGACGAGCATGGAAAATGCAGTGAGGCTGGTTTCAAAAGACCGGGAGAGTCCACGAACAGTCTGGTTGCGGGTAGCAGTGTCCGTCAGGATCAGGCCTGGAGAAAGCAGTTGTCTCACTTGACGGGTATTATCCTCTGTTGGGAGTATCAGGTCAATGCGGCTGATTCGGTTTCCTATTCCTAGGATTTCCTGGGCCAGGGCAATGTCTGTCAGGATCACACCGTCAAAGGCCGCCCCAGCGACACCTCCGGAGATCAGCCCTCCGATGTGGGTAACAACCTTTCGGTCCCCAAACGCGAGGGTCAAGGCGTCGCCAACCCCAAGCTCGGTTGATGCCGCCAGTGACCTGGAAAGGATCACCCCATCACCACGAATCATGACCTGCCTGATATTGTCGGGATCCGGTGTTGTTCCCGATTGGGCCGCTGCGAATCGAATATCCCTGAAATGCACTTCGGAAAACGGATCAATGCCCATAAGGGTCAAGGTGCGGTCGCCCAACTCGGGAACCGTTACCTCGCGGGTAATGACCGGGGCTGTTTTTTTTAACCCTAGCTCGGTGCGTAATTGGACAAAAAGGGACTGGGGAACAGTAAAGTCCGCGCCAATAATATGGTGGGTGGCCTGCTGAGTCAGAGCGGCCGTTGAAAGCTCAAAGGATTTGCTGACAGACGTTTTGGCAATATCAATGGCAATGACCCCGGCAACACCCAGCGCAATGCCGAAAATCAGCAAAAAAGTTCGCAGTGGATGGGATCTGGAAGATCTGAAACAGGTGCGGACTAAAGGTGATAGTCTCATATGGTATTCCCCGGGACCAGTGTGGCGTTTTCAACTGTGTACACCTCATCGGCCCATGCCAGAGCATCCGGGCTGTGGGTAACCATAATAAGGGTTTTGTTCAATTGCCGGGCCTGTGTTGATATCATTTTAAGGACGGCTGTACCGGTCTCTTTGTCCAGATTGCCCGTGGGTTCATCGGCCAGGATGACAGCAGGATCATTAATTAAGGCACGGGCCAGCGCGACGCGCTGCTGTTCCCCGCCGGAAAGCCGGTCAGGAAACTCTTTTTGGCGGTCTGACAACTCTACGGCTTCAAGTAAAGCGGCAGCACGCCGGCGAATATCCTTGTCCGGCCTGCCGTCCAACTGCCCTACCAATGTAACATTTTCCAGTACAGTGAGCACAGGGATAAGGTTAAAAGATTGGAAGACAAAGCCGATATGCCGGCGCCGGAACAAGGTGCGGCCGGCATCATCCATCCCCGACATCAGGTGGTTGCCAATGCGAATATCTCCTTTGTCCGGTATATCAATCCCTGCAATGAGATTCAAAAGACTGGATTTGCCGATCCCGCTTTTGCCCAGGATGACAGAGACCCTACCGGTATGAAATACCGCATCAAGATTTCTGAAGATAGCCCGATCCCGGTTCTCAAACGTTTTTTCAAGTGCTGTTATTTCGATATCCATAGGTTCTCTTTTAAGGGAGTGCTTAACGTTTGGGTCTTTTTCAAAAAGTAGGCAGAGTCCCCATTTCCCAGAAGACCCTGCCGTACTTTAGTCTATCCGGCTTGTTTCGTTATCCGGCAACGTCGATCCCTGGATCGCAACCAAGTCTTTCGTCGGGATTTTCACATTCGAAGTTATAGTGCCGGGTGTCTACATGTCCTTCGTTTCTTTCTTTATCGTCTTCGATGTAGTTTTCGATTCTTTTCTCAGTCATTTTATCACCTCTTATTTGGCTATTATATATATTAAAGTAACTGCCTAATGTTCGATTTGTCTGGTAGTTGAATTATCCTGCGACATCAATTCCAAGGTCGCACCCGAGGTGTTCATCGGGATTATCACATTCAAAGTTAAGGTGGCGGGTGTCCACATGTCCTTCGTTTCTTTCTTTATCGTCTTCAATGTAGTTTTCGATTCTTTTCTCAGTCATTTTATCACCTCTTATTGGGCTATTATATATATTAAAGTAACTGCCTAATGTTCGATTTGTCTGGTAGTTGAGTTATCCTGCGACATCAATTCCAAGGTCGCATCCGAGGTGCTCATCGGGATTATCACATTCAAAGTTAAGGTGGCGGGTGTCCACATGTCCTTCGTTTCTTTCTTTATCGTCTTCGATGTAGTTTTCGATTCTTTTCTCAGTCATTTTATTTTATCCTTGTCAGGGTTGTTTTTTTTAATTGCCGTGTCTGGCATTTGATATAAATTTAGCCATCCAAAACAATTTGGCAATGCTGACATAAAGATAGTTTAATGATAGCTAAAACCTATCACTGAAGATGAAAAAGCTTATAAAATCAGCAAAAAAGGAGGGCACCCAAAACCGGTATGCGTTATCTTTTGGAGGGGCGCGGTAAAAAATATCAGGACATGGAAAGCAGAAAAGACCTTAGATTGGTGTGTTTGTTTTTCAGGCCCAGTTTGGTGCGCAGATTTTTACGGTGAAAACTGACCGTGGCTTCGGAGACGAAAAGAATATCGGCAATTTCCGCCGTACTTTTTCCTGCTTTGACCAGGTCGGCCACCTGCATTTCCTGGGGGGTCAGAATAATACCGGCGTTGTCAAAGCGCTGGATCATGGGGCTGATAGCTTCATTGAGGCGACTTTCCACTAGATCCAGCAATGTCTGGTCTCTTTGGCTTAAATTGCCGGCCTTAAGCTTATTGATATAGGGTAGAACAAGGGCTCTCAGGTGGGCAAGAAAATGCTTTTCGGCATCGGCCTTATCTTTTTCCCGCTGTTCTATAATGACCTTCAACGCGATATTGACCTCTTCCAGGCTCTGATTGCGTTCTTCAAGAATTGTTTTGTGTGCTTTGAGTTCCTCCTGGGCCAGCTTCAACTGCGTAATGTCTTCATGGCTGACAATCACCCGGACAGGGTCTGCACCTGCCATCCGGATCGCCCGCATGTAAAACCATCTTTTCCCTGTGGGGGAATGGCAGGGGTAATCATAAAGAAACTCATCACACTCTTTTTCGATCACCTGCCGTATGCCCATGGCAACATTTTTGGCATCTTGGGCCCCTTCCCCTGTGGCCGATTCACAAATTTTCAGGTAATTGAGGCCTGTAAAATTAATACCGCCGTCGATTCCACCGGAACCGTCGGCACTGTTTTCTCTGGAGAAGTTTCGCCAGGCGGCATTTGTCTCCAGGATGCAGCCCTGGTCGTCAACAATTGCAATGTGGGCGGACAGCGAGTCAAAAATGCTGCGAATCAGCGTATCTGAATATGTCAGGGGGCTCTGAGTCATATCATTTTATTAAAAACGTTATCATGTATTGTTTCTTTCTTGAGTCACAACCATGTTCAACCTGGGTATCTGGTGGTTATGGGCAAGGGATTTTTATATTATTCTTTCAATTGGCCCAACCGGGTTTCAAAATGGCTTTTTAGATCCTTGTAGTCCGGATATTCTGGATATATTTGGGATAATTCATTTGCAATGGTAAGGCCTTGGTGAAAAAATTTACTCGCGCTTTCACCTTCTCCCAGGTCCTGCAGTACTTTGCCCATATTATCAAGAGATACGGAGAGGTCTCGAAGTGACTCTGGTGTCTCGCCGACGCGTTCTAAGATTTTTCTGCTGATCTCAAGGCTTTCCTCAAATAGTGTTCTGGCTGCCTCAAATTCCCCCATGGACTGGGACGTCTTACCCACATTATCAAGCGCTATGGAGAGGTCTCGAAGTGACTCTGGTGTCTCGCTAACGCGTTCTAAGATTTTTCTGCTGATCTCAAGGCTTTTCTCAAATAGTGTTCTGGCTGCCTCAAATTCCCCCATGGACTGGGACGTCTTACCCACATTATCAAGCGCTATGAAAAGGTCTCGAAGTGACTTTGGTGTCTCGCCGACGCGTTCTAAGATTTTTTTGCGGATCTCAAGGCTTTCCTCAAATAGTGTTCTGGCTGCCTCAAATTCTCCCATGGACTGGGACGTCTTACTCACATTCTCAAGCGCTATGGAGAGGTCTCGAAGTGACTTTGGTGTCTCGCCGACGCGTTCTAAGATTTTTTTGCGGATCTCAAGGCTTTCCTCAAATAGTGTTCTGGCTGCCTCAAATTCTCCCATGGACTGGGACGTCTTACCCACATTCTCAAGCGCTATGGAGAGGTCTCGAAGTGACTCGGGCGTCTCGCCCACGCGTTCTAAGATTTTTTTGCGGATCCCAAGGCTTTCCTCAAATAGTGTTCTGGCTGCCTCAAATTCCCCCATGGACTGGGACGTCTTACCCACATTATTTAACGCTATGGAGAGGTCTCGAAGTGACTCTGGTGTCTCGCCCACGCGTTCTAAGATTTTTTTGCGGATCTCAAGGCTTTCCTTAAATAGCGTTCTGGCTGCCTCAAATTCCCCCATGGACTGGGACGTATTACCCACATTATCAAGCGCTATGGAGAGGTCTCGAAGTGACTCTGGCGTCTCGCCCACGCGTTCTAAGATTTTTCTGCTGATCTCAAGGCTTTCCTTAAATAGTGTTCTGGCTGCCTCAAATTCCCCCATGGACTGGGACGTCTTACCCACATTATTTAACGATATGGAGAGGTCACGAAGTGACTCTGGTGTCTCGCCAACGCGTTCTAAGATTTTTCTGCTGATCTCAAGGCTTTCCTTAAATAGTGTTCTGGCTGCCTCAAATTCCCCCATGGACTGGGACGTATTACCCACATTATTAAGCGTTATGAAAAGGTCTCGAAGTGACTCTGGCGTCTCGCCAACGCGTTCTAAGATTTTTCTGCTGATCTCAAGGCTTTCCTTAAATAGTGTTCTGGCTGCCTCAAATTCCCCCATGGACTGGGACGTATTACCCACATTATCAAGCGCTATGGAGAGGTCTCGAAGTGACTCTGGTGTCTCGCCCACGCGTTCTAAGATTTTTTTGCGGATCTCAAGGCTTTCCTTAAATAGCGTTCTGGCTGTCTCAAATTCCCCCAGGGCCTGGGATGTCTTACCCACATTCTCAAGCGATATGGACAGGTCGCGAAGCGACTGCGGCGTCTCGCCAATTCGTTCTATGATTTTTTTTGAAAAATTAAGCTGGCTTTCTGCAACCCTGCGGCCCAGTTGAAACTGCCCTGTCCGTCTGCAGGCCTCCCATGCCCTCTGGGCTGCCAGAAAAAAACCGCGGTCCTTTCGATTCCTGCCTGATAATTTTTTCCACTCCTCGATCATGGACCGGTCCTGGTCAGTGAGAGGGAAAACAAGGCTGGATGCACTGGAAGGACGATGCGTTGAATCCGGCTGGTCAGCCAGCCACATCCGGGTTTCCATGCTGAAGTCCCGGATGGCCCACAAATCCGGGACTAATTCTTTGATCCGGGATCGTTCTTCCTGGGGAAGAATCAGGATCAAAGGGCTTTTCAACGATTTTCGAAGGGGGTCTCGCTGCTCGTTCAGGCGGATGAGAAAGGCGAGCCGGGCCTGGGTCCATTCTTTTTCCCGCCTGGCACTTAAGTCGATCCAGAAGGGCTGTTTCAGCGCTTTCTTGTGCTCATCCGGATTGAGCAGCCTTGGCAGAAGTTTTTTGATCAGGTCTGACGGAGAATCCGGTACAGGAATGTGAAGATGGGTAACCCGGGTGCGGCAGATATCTGAAAGGCGGTTTCGGAAAACAGCCACGACACCTGGATGCCGGGTAAAAATAAAGCCCAGGGCAAAATCATCGCTCCATTCAAGATGCTGTTTCAGCCTGAGCCATTCATTTTCACCTTCAGCATTCAGGCGCATCTTTTCCCCGGGCTGCAAGCTTGTTCTCCTTTAAGGTTCTTGCCTCAATTTCAGGGATGAGCAAAGGATGAATATCATACCAGGGCTCTCCGTTCAGGTAGTTCATAATCAGGTTGGAATCCAGAAACCGGGCCAGGGAAGGAAGGTCCTTGTCAGATGTCAAAGACTCTTTTTTTGTTTCATGTATCCGGGCCAGCCACCGGGCATCCTCGTCGGCAACGGGTAAAAGTTCATTAGCAAGCTGCTGAATTACCCGTTCAACAGCCGCAGCTTCCAGAACCGCATCCGGCTTTGAGCGCCGAAGGGTCCGCAAGGTAATGGTGCATTCCCGGATCAGACGGAAGAAATCTCGTAGATCCCCTCCGGACACCGATGCCAGGTGGTTGAGGACATCCTCCGGAATAATGGTTCTCCATTCCTGGAACCGCTTTTCGATGACGGCAGCCATGATGCCGAGCCCCTCGGGATCAGGGTCATTATTAGATTTTCGGACATGGATGTTGGGCCATTGAACAATTGGATGGCCACCAAGGCTTCGGCCCAGATTATGGGCCAGACTGTTTAAATAGGGCGGTACCGTATACACCACGTGAAGCTTTGGAAAAAACAGGTTGGCCGCCTGGCCTGAAAACAGTTCAACCACACTGGCATAAATGGTTTCCGCATCCTCTCCCACTCCCCGGATTTGCTCCAGGGAGTCCACCAGGAGCACCACTTTTTTATCCGGGTCACGGCTCAGTTCCCGGACTTTTCGAACCAGTTCGTCTGCAAACTGCTGGGCATCCTCCACGAGCCGTGTCAGGTGACCCTGGAGATGTTCCTGGATTTGAATCTTAAACTCCGGATCGGTTTTCAGCTTGAAACCGAATTTGGCTGTCATGCCCGTTCCTTGTGCGCCGATATCCAGGTTTTCCAATTTTACCTCTGAGGTCAGGAAATGGCTGAGACGTTCCCAGTAGGATCGGCTTAACGGGGCGAGATCCTCCATGGTCTCTTCGGCCTTCCCGGCCAGGGCCGCCATCAGGGAGAGAATGAAGTCCGACAGGGCCAACGGTTTTGTCATCAGGACATAGTCCAGCATATTGACCAGGAAAACCCTGCAGTCGCTTTCCTGTTCCAGCATCTTTTTCAACCGCCTGAGTTCAGTACTTTTTCCATTCCCCCTGAAACCGGTCAAAAGATTCACACTTTCCGATTCAGCCATATCAATGCGGTCAAACAGGGCCAGGATCGGATCCTTTTCCGGTGCCGCTTCATGGATGGGGACATAATAGGGGTCATCAGGATCCAGGGGCAGCGCCCCCTTTCCCTGCAGACATCTGAATAAGGTTTTCAACGGATCTGTTTCCGGCATGGTTTTCTTCCATCGGTTCAAAAGGGGTTGTTTTACCGGCCAGGTCCTGGCAGAGGTCCGGGCATGAAAAGATTATTGTGCCTAGTGTATAACCGTTGTGCTGTGAATGCAACCGGTATCGAATTTCTCAAATCCACCATCGGTAAATGCTGGAGACTTAGACGGTCAAATTTGCCTACCGGACCGGCAAAGCAGTTCTCAAACTGTTCAGGTTCGAGCTTGTCCGGACAACAGTCAAAAAAAATCTTGACCCGGTTAATGGTACAAGAATAATCTATGCTACAGATATTCAGGCTCAACCCACAGTGAATGTTTTAAGATCTGAGTAGGTTATCCGGGATTTCTTACAAAAAGGAATAGCATTGGAACAGCGGCGACGCATATTAATCGTGGAGGATGACAGGCGCCTGTCTGAATTAATTCAGGACTATTTGCAGCAACAGGGCTACCAGGTTACCGGAGAACACCGGGGAGACCGCGCGGCCCAGCGCATTCTTTATGAAAAACCGGTTCTGGTGGTGTTGGATTTGACCCTGCCCGGCAAAGACGGCCTTGATGTGCTTCGACAGATACGGGCGGAATATAGCGGGTTGATTTTGATTCTCACCGCCAGGGAAGATGATATGGACCAGGTGGCCGGCCTTGAGATGGGCGCTGACGATTATGTGAAAAAGCCGGTGGAGCCCCGCGTGCTGTTGGCCCGAATTCGGGCCTTGCTGAGACGCACCCGGATATCCGATTCAAAACAACCGGAGCAATCAGACGAATTTCCTGATGACCTCAACTTCGGCAGCCTTTCCATCAATCGCCAGGCACATCGGGTAAGCTTGGAAAACACCATCATCGACCTGACCACCAACGAGTTTGAACTGCTTTTACTGTTGGCGGCCAACGCCGGAAGAATACTGGATCGCGATACAATATATAAAGTGCTGCGCGGGATCAGTTACGATGGATTGGACCGCAGTGTGGATGTCTCCATATCACGGCTGCGCAAAAAACTGGGTGATGCATCTTCTCCCCCCAGGCGGATCAAAACCATCTGGGGCAAGGGATATCTGTTTGTCAAAGATGCCTGGTAAAATCAGATAAAATAGACATATGCCAAAACAGGTATACAATACATGAAACGCCTTTTAATCTATCTATACTTGTTTATGATGGCCGTATTTCTGTTGATCAACTTTTGTGTCTCTCCGCTCTATTGGCAAATTGTTACCAAAAACCTTGAACACCAATACGGTCTTTTTTGGGCTGATCTTACAAAGGGGTTTTTCCATGTTATCGAAGCTGAATTGAACCGGGTCCCTGTAGAAAATTGGGATGCGTCAATAAAAGAGATGCAATCCCACTTTGTTTTTCCGTTATCAATTGAGCCAATCGCATCAATGCAGCTGACGGAATCAGAACGTTCTGTTTTGGCCAATGGCGAGATTTGGGTTAAAAATGCGCCGGGAGCCTTTTTCAAAAAACAGATGTCGGACAGCGGTCTGGTTCTGATCATGGGGCCTATGCCGGATTTTGAATTTAACAAGTTTTTATTAGATCTGTTGTTCAGCCTTGTCATTGCATTGATATTTTTCTTATTTGCCTTGTTGGTGGTTTGGCCGTATGCAAAAAAACTCCGCCGTATCGGCATTGCCGCTGAGGCTTTCGGCCGCGGCAAATTGGATGCCCGGGCCGATTTGCCGCCACGATCATCTCTGGCCCATCTGGCCAATGCGTTCAACAGCATGGCCGACCGCATCCAGGAACTTATTTGCTCTCACAAGGAACTGACCCATGCGGTATCCCACGAACTTCGCACCCCATTGGCACGCCTGCGTTTCAGTATGGAGATGATATCCTCGGCCGGAAAAGATGAATTTGATAAGCGAGAAAAATATCTTGACGGCATGCGGCACGATGTGGATGAGCTGGATCTTCTGATTTCAGAAATGCTGACTTACGCCAAACTTGATAAAAGTTATCGCCCTCAAATGGAACAAATAGATTTGGGCCTCTGGTTGACCGAATTGGTGGCTGTTTTGGTTGCTGAAAACCCAAACTCAATCATTGAGTACCGGAACGGCAGCACTGACCCCAAATTAATACTAATGGCCAGCCCCCAATTTTTGGAACTCGCTCTGCGAAATCTGGTGCAAAATGCCGTTCGGTATTCAAATTCACGAATCCGGATTACTTTAAAAACCGTTGACGACCAGGTTGTTGTTCATGTGGATGATGACGGACCGGGCATACCGCCGGCCGATCGTCAGCGCATCTTTGAACCTTTTGTGCAATTGGATCCACACAGCAACCCGGATCTTTCCGGTTATGGCTTTGGTCTGGCCATTGTGCGCCGCGTAGCAATTTGGCACGCTGGAAGGGTCACTGTTTGTGAAGCACCCATGGGGGGCGCGCGGTTTTCCCTGATGCTACCCATCGTTTAAGGCAGCGGCGTGTAGGAGCAATCTTCTTTTTCCATATTACAAACACAGCCACGGGCTGACCTGACATATCAACCGCCATTCATCGCCCACAACAAAGTTTAAAGGATCTGAGCAACTTACCCATACTTGCTTGTAAAAACATCCAAGCCAATAAACCTACATTCTGTTACAAATTCGAACAGATTTTCCACAGACACTAAATTTGCAGTGATGTTAGAAATAAATCAAAGAGAAAAAGGGGGATCCCATGAAAAATTTAAATCATAGAAAAAACAAACGCGATGTGAAAAACATTATTTTCCGCATCCTGGCGTGCAGTCTCATTCTATTGGCCGGTATTATCTGCATGAACAGTTTAGCCGGCATGAAAAAAACACCGGCTGCCGTCAAAAACGAGGAGCATGCTCTGCGGGTGGAGGCGATTAAGACGTATCCTGCTGCTAATGCGCCTGTGACGATCACCGGCTATGGAGAGGTCCATGTCCTGAAAGAGGTCCCCATTTCGCCCGAGGTCTCCGGGACGATCAAAGCGATCCACCCCTGTTTGAAAACAGGTGAAGTCATCCCCCTTGGTGACATCTTATTTCAAATCGACTCCCGTAATTATGACGCGGCTGTAAACGATGCCCGGGCGGTAAAAATGAAATGGGAAGCCACCATCAAACGCCTGGAAAAACAGCTTGCCGTCGATGGGAAACGTCTTGTCACATTGCAGCGGAATCAGCAATTGGCCAAATTGGAATATCAACGATTGCAAATTCTTTTTCAGGAAAACAGTATTGGGACCCGCTCCAATTTGGAAAAAGCCGAACACGCTGTAAATGTGGCCAAGGATCAGGTTGATCAACTTGACAAAGCCCTGGTGCTGTGTCCCATTCAAATTAAAGAGGCTGTCGGCAATCTGGCCTCGGCCCAGGCGCGATTGTCGGCAGCCGAAGCGAACCTGGATCGCTGTACGGTTACGGCCAAGTTCCATGCCAGGGTAAAATCGGTCGCCATTGAGACAGGTCAGTATGTGGTCCCTGGCCGGCAGGCGCTTGTTCTGGCTGATGATTCCACCTTGGAGATCCATGTCCCCCTGGATAGCCGGGATGCCCGTAAATGGCTTCAATTCACAGGCAATCGTAACCATAATGGAACGGCCTGGTTCAACGGCCTGCTGCCTGTAATTTGCACCATTCGATGGACCGAAGCGGATGACGGCTGCACATGGCAGGGAAACCTGCATCGTGTTGTACGTTTTGACCCACAGACCCGAACCCTTACCGTGGCCGTTCGAATCGATTCGGGCAACGCTGCGGAGAGTCGTGTAAAGGGTCTGCCGCTGGTGGAAGGGATGTTCTGTTCGGTGGAGATTCCCGGAAAAAACCTGAAAGATATCTACCGTCTGCCAAGCTGGGCCGTGAGCTATAAAAACACTGTTTATAAAGTAGAAAATAGCCGCCTTAAAACGGTGCCTGTCAAAGTGGCACGCATTGAAGGCGATACTGCGATTATATCGGAAGGGATACAGCCGGGAGATCTGGTGGTTTCCACCCATCTGGCTGATCCTTTAGAAAACATGCTTTTGGAAATCACCAAGGTGAATCCCCAAAGGAGTCCGTTATGAGACGCATTCTGGCAGCTTTTGCCGGCAATAGTGTTTTTGCCAATATTTTTTTGGTGCTGGTTCTTATTGCCGGAACAATCGCGGCCGTTTCCATGGTCCGGGAAAATTTTCCCGAGTTTTCAGTAGACATGATCTCCATCAGCATAACCTACCCGGGCGCCGATCCGGAGGAGGTGGAGGAAGGCATCAGCCGTAAAATTGAAGAAGCCCTTGAAGGGGTCCAAGGCGTCAAGCAATGCACCACCGAATCCCGGGAAAACTCAGCTGTGGCCTTCATAGAAGTACAAGAAAGCTATGATATAGGTGATGTCCTGGGCCGGGTGCGTGCCAAGGTAGATGCGATTTCCACCTTTCCCAAGGATGCCGAAAAGCCTGTCATCACCGAGCTCACCGTTAAAGAGCCAGTGGTGATCCTGTCTCTTTCCGGCAATATGAGCGAGCGGGGCATTAAAGAGTGGGCCGAGAGGATCAAAAATGAGATTCGGCAAATTCCGGAACTGTCACAGGTCACGGTATTCGGGGCACGTAACTATGAAATCGCCATCGAGGTATCCGAAGAACGGCTGCGAGAGTACAACCTGACGTTTGATCAGGTCGTGGACGCTGTGCGCCGCAGTAATCTGAACCTTTCCGGCGGCACCATTCGCAGTCAGGGCGAGGAGATCCGGGTGCGGACCTTGGGGCGTAAATATACGGACAAGGAGTTGTCCCAAGTGGTTGTCATTGCAGGTCCCGGGGGGCAGATCATAACCCTGGACCGGCTGGCCGTCATTAATGACGGTTTTACGGAAGACCCCGTCAAAGCCCTGATAAACGGAGAACCTTCCGTTGTGCTCATCACGTTTAAAACCAAAGAAGAGGACGCCCTGGCCATATCCAGGGCAGTGCAGAATTTTGTTTCCGACAAACAACGGCAGTTGCCTCCGGGCGCCAACCTGAAAATTTTATACGACAACACGGACATGCTCCGTGACCGCATCGATTTGTTGTTGAAAAATGGCGCCATCGGGATGTTGATTGTTTTCATTATTTTTTGGCTGTTTCTTGATGGACGCCTCTCTTTTTGGTGCGGCATGGGCATTCCCATATCGATTTTCGGCGCGCTGGCCATTGTGTGGGCTGCCGGCGGCACCATCAACATGGTATCTTTGTTTGGTTTAATCCTGGTGCTGGGCATTATTGTGGATGACGCCATTGTGGTTGGGGAAGCCATCTATGTCCATCGCAAAAATGGTCTGCCGCCGCTCAACGCTGCAGTAGAGGGCGTTTGTGAAGTGGGAATGCCGGTGACGGCTGCGGTGCTTACCACCATGGTGACCTTTTTACCCCTGGCCTGTGTGGGCGGTGTCATGGGTAAATTCATCGCTATCCTGCCCGCCGTGGTTATCTCCTGTCTCGGCATCTCTTTGGTGGAGTGCATGATTCTGCTGCCTGCACATCTGAGCAATCTGCCGGATCCCAATATCAATCACCGGAAACGAAATCCTGTCTCCCGCGCCATACAAAGGCTCCATCGTATGACTGCCGGTTGGATGGCGGGGTTCGTGGGCCGGATCTACACCCCGTTTTTGGGCAAATCCCTGTACTGGCGGTATATCACTTTTTGCTTGGCGGTTGCTGTTTTGTTTTTGACTATAGGACTGGTGCGCGGTGGTTTTATAAAATTTGAAGTGTTTCCTGAAGTTGATGGGCATATCATGACGGCCACCCTTGAATTTACCGGGGGGACACCTGCTCAAGTTACCGAAGATGCTTTGCACCGGGTGGACGCGGCCCTTTTGCGGCTGGCCGAAAAGACCGATACCTTGACCGGCGAGCCATTGTTGAAAAATCGCATTTTTCTATTGGGCCAGACATTGGAGGACTATCCGCGAACAGGGCCTCACCTGGGATCCGTCCAAGCCACACTGCTGCCTGCCCAGCATCGGGGCATTCATGCCAAAGATTTGATGGTGGCATGGGAAAAAGAGATCGGAAAAATTCCGGGAATCCAGTCGTTGATTATTGCAGGACATAAAGCGGGGCCGCCGGGATCACCCATTGAGGTGTGGATTCAGGGGCACGAAATGGACCGCATCCTGGCGGCTGCCGATGATTTAAAAAAATGGCTGTCCCAATTTGAAGGGGTTTACCAGATACGCTCGGATTATGCCCCGGGAAAAAATGAGATGCAGCTTACGCTTAAGCCCGAGTCACGCACACTTGGACTTACCGTGGAAGACCTGGCCCGGCAGGTGTATGCCGGCTATTTTGGCGATGAAGCAGTCCGCCTGCAGCGTGGCCGGGATGATATCCGGGTCAAGGTACGATACACCACGGACGAGCGTCGACGCCTCACCTCTTTGGATCGAATGCGTATACGTACACCTCTGGGCCATGAAGTGCCGCTGACCTCAGTGGCAGATGTTTCATCAGTACCGGGTTACGCCACTATTGTGCGCACCGACGGCATGCGGCGGGTTGTGGTCAGTGCCGATGTGGACACCGTCAGGGTCAATGCCAATGAAATTTTTGCCGCATTTAAAACCGGTTTTTTTCATGAGATGAAAAGCCGCTATCCAGGGCTGCATGTGGCGTTGCAGGGAGAACAAAAAAAAATGCGTGAATCTTTGGGAAGTCTTTTCATCGGGTTCCCTCTGGCCATGGCAGGTATTTTTATTATCATCGCCGCCATGTTCCGATCCTATGCCCAGACGTTCGTTATTATGTTCACGGTACCCTTTGGGGTCATTGGTGCGGTATTCGGTCATATACTGCTGGGTTACCCCCTGACGATGGTCAGTCTTTTCGGCATCGTGGCCCTTGCCGGTGTGGTGGTCAACGATGCCATCGTGCTCATTGAACGGGTCAACGAAAACCTTGCCGCAGGTATGGCGTTTTTTGAGTCTATCATCAAAGGAGGGGCAAGACGGTTCCGGGCGATTATTCTGACCACCATCAGTACGGCCGGCGGGTTGTTGCCCCTGATTATGGAAAAGGATTTGCAGGCCAGGGCCCTGATTCCCATGGCCTTATCCCTGGCGGCAGGGGTTCTGTTTGCCACGGTGCTTACTCTGGTGTTGGTTCCCAGTCTGTTGGCCATCCTGAGTGATATGCGTCTGCTGTTCAACCGCCTGCGCTATGGAACATGGCCCAGACGGGTTGAGGTGGAACCGGCCGGGAACCGCAGAATGAATTTGATTCAGGCGGAACCAAAGGCCCCATGAATCGATGTGAAGGAGAATCCATCATGCAAGATTTGCATATAAGGGTGTTTGGTCAACGTTTCCGGGTCGTCTCACATTTCTATGGGATACTCGTTGTGGTGGTGATGCTGTCGTTTATAAGTTCTGGTTGCGCAATGGTTTTGTTATCTAAAATTTTCACTGACGCCGGATGGCATGATCTACGGCCACGTGGCCATGGCGCAGAACCCGGAAGATCGCCCGGCGGGTATGCCGGCAGAGCAATACCTGCCTGGGAGTCAAGAGGTGTCCATTCAGATGGTTACGCTCAAGGGCGGCGGCATAGAAAGATTCCTTTGTCCCTCAGCAGACGAAAAGTTAAACGCCTATGACAATTTTCTCGCCAGCTCTGATTTTTGTACTAAAAACTATTTTCATTAAATTAAGTGAAAGGAGGCCGATGCAAGCACCCCGGAAGCAGTTGGCGCTTTCCGGGATACCTCACTTAAAAAAAAGACGCTGAACCTGGCCAGGATTTATAGTGCCATGGCAATTATGACATGCTTTGACGGAGCACTTCTTTTGCCAAGGCCTTGAATGCCTGGGTCACAGGGGAGGATGGGTTTTCCGCCTGGATGGAGCGTCCGGCATCTGCCAGAGCAACCAATGACGGATCCAAAGGGATTTTACCAAGAAAATTGATACCCTTTTCCTTGGCCGTGCGCTCACCTCCGCCTGTGCCGAAAATATTCAGGATTTCACCGCATTTCGGGCATGCATAACCACTCATATTTTCTACTAATCCAAGAATCTTCATCTTTACCTGGCGGCAAAAGCGTATGGACTTGCGTACATCGGCCAGCGCCACTTCCTGTGGCGTGGTTACGATGATGGCCTGGGCATCCGTGATAAGGTGGGCCACGGTCAATGGTTCATCACCTGTGCCGGGAGGCGCGTCTATAATAAGATAATCCAAAATCCCCCAATCCACATCCCTGACAAACTGTCTGATGGCCGCGTGTTTTGCCGGTCCTCTCCAGATAATAGCTTCATCTTTATCCGGCATAAGGGATTCTATGGAAACCACTGAAAGGCGGGGGGAATATCGGGCAGGCACAATTTTTTTGTCATCATTGGCATGGAGGTCACCCTTGATGCCGAGCATTCTGGGGATATCAGGTCCATGGATGTCTACATCCATAAGTCCGACTTTATGGCCCATGGTAGCCAAGGCTGTGGCCAGGTTAACTGAAACACTGGACTTTCCCACGCCGCCTTTCCCGCTCATCACCATGAATTTATGGGTGATATGTTTTAAGGCCTCTTGAATTTTGGCATCAACTTCTCCTGCAGGCATCTTGCCCATAATATTTTTGGCTTTTATTTTCTGTGTCATATCTATCTCCTTTTTAAAAAAGCCGTTGTTTGCGTTGTATTTTTCAACTCATACAAGGCATGAGCGCAACAGCGTTATGCCTGAAATCAATATAACATCTATTGCGTATGCTCCGTTTTAAGCTTGAAAAATAAAACACGAGTGAAATAAGCAAATTCAATGCCAATGACGATAAAAGCAAAAATATACAATAAATTGAATTGGTTATATTAAATGAATTTGTTTTATTGGAATGTCATGTATTGCAATAATGCAACTGTTAGATTGGCCTTCTAAGAGGAAGTCCTATAACCGCAACGCCTTTACTATAAAAAGTAAAGGCAATGAAAAAGGCAAACTTGCAATGCAATTGTTGAGTTGGTTTTTTTGAATGCTATTGCCTTGTGCCTGATCATTCATTGTGATTGGCATTCCGTCAGTTGGATATTGAAATTCATAAGTTTATCCTGCACAATGCCTTCCATGATTTCCATGGATTACATTGAGGTTGCTGTGACCCTTCCTGTGAACCAGACGTTTGTTTACGGGCTTCCCAAAAAGTTCCGGGCTGATGCCTTCCCCGGCATGCGTGTTCTGGTGCCCTTTGGAAGGCGCCGGATTACCGGTTACATTCTGGAAGGAAAAAATGAAAGCGGGCCATATCAGACCAAAGATGTGCTGGATCTGCTGGATGACCATCCCCTGTTTCCCGAATCCGATATTGCCTTTTTAAAATGGGTGGCTGCATATTATATTTATCCTTTAGGGGACACCATCAAGGCCGCAATGCCTGCGGGGCTTTCCTGTATGGATGTTTCCTGCGCATTTGTCACGGTGAAGGGGGCACAGGCCCTCGACAGCGGGGATTTGCCCCATGAAGAGGCCAGGGTTCTGGGGCTGGCTGCCGAAAAAGACGGCGTCTCTTTAAAATCCCTTTCCCGCCGGGACCCGGCCGGGGCGGCTGTATTGCGTCGGCTTGAAAAAAAAGATTTTTTACATGTCACCGCCGTACTTCAAAAAGAGACCGCCGGGATAAAAACAGAAAAATTTATTTCTCTGCCCGATCAAACGCCGAGCCGGCAGATCCGGATGTCGGCCAAACGTCAAAAAATACTTTCTATTGTCCGGGACGCAGGAGAACTTTCTTTAACAAGCCTTAAGCGCCATGTTCCCACCGCCCCGAATCTCATTAAACCCCTGGCCGAGGCCGGGTGGCTGAACGTGGTTAGCCGCCGGGTGTTCAGAGACCCGTTTGGGGACCCGGTGACCCCGGATACCCCGCCTGAACTTACCGATGAACAGGCTGCTGTTGTAAAAGAGATCCAGGGCCGCGCCGATGCATTTGCGCCCTGCCTGTTGGTGGGGGTGACCGGATCAGGCAAGACCGAAGTGTATATGCGCCTAGTCGCGGATGCCGTGGCAAAGGGCAGGGGGGCCGTTGTACTGGTGCCGGAGATTGCGCTGATTTCCCAGACCGAAAGGCGTTTCCGGGCGCGTTTTGGTGAAAAAATTGCGGTGATTCACTCCATGCTTTCCCAGGGCGAGCGCCTGGACCAATGGCGGAAAATCAGCCTTGGAAAGGTGAGTATCGTCATTGGCGCAAGGTCTGCCGTTTTTGCGCCCATCCGGAAGATCGGCATCATCATTGTGGATGAAGAGCATGACTACTCTTATAAACAGGAATCGGGCCTGCGGTATAATGCCCGGGACCTTGCCGTGGTCCGTGCGAAAATGCACAATTGCCCTGTGGTGTTGGGCTCTGCCACACCTTCGGTGCAGTCCTGCCGGAATGTGGCGGCCGAAAAATTTTTCAAGCTGGAACTGACCCGGCGGGTGAACAGTCAAACCCTGCCGGACATTACCCTGGTGGATATGAAAAAGTACCAGGGGACCTGGGGAACGGACAGTATCATTACCCCGGAGCTTGGCCGGGGCATCCGTGCCTGCCTTGAAAAGGGGAATCAGGCCTTGATCTTTTTAAACCGCCGGGGGTTTTCCACTTTTCCGGTCTGCGCCTCATGCGGCAAGACCCTGGGTTGTCCCCATTGTGATGTGACCATGACCCTTCACAAGGGGGCGGATCATTATAAATGTCATTTGTGCGGTCATATCTTTACCTCTGATATTCGGTGCCCTGACTGCGGCACCGGCAAAATCAGGAATTTGGGGTTTGGCACAGAGAAAATTGAAGCTATGCTGAAAACCCTGTTTCCCGATGCCCGGGTGGCCCGGATGGACCAGGATTCCACGGCCAGAAAGGGCAGCACGCTGGCAATTTTGCGTCAGATCCGCAACCGCACCGTGGATATCATCGTAGGCACCCAGATGCTGGCCAAGGGCCATGATTTTCCGGCCATTACCCTGGTGGGGGTAATCTGTGCGGATTTAAGTTTAAGTTTGCCGGATTTCAGGGCAAGCGAACGCACCTTCCAGTTGCTGGCGCAAGTTGCGGGCCGGGCCGGCCGGGGGGATGAGGTGGGCCGGGTGATCATGCAGACCTTTAACCCGGATCACTTTACCATTAAAGCCGCTCAAAATCAGGATTATCTTGAATTTTTCAACCAGGAAACCCCCTTTAGAAAGGCACTGATGTATCCGCCGTTTTCCCGGATGATCCAGCTTAAGATTTCAGGAAAAAATGCGGATAAGACAAAAGACCATGCCCAGCTTGCCGCAGATATCCTTGAGCGGTTTAACACCCTGGAACCCAAAGCCCAGATCCTGGGGCCCATTGAGGCGGCCATCCAGAAAATTTCTGCCCGGTACCGATGGCAGATCCTTTTAAAGGGGGCGTCCTCGGGTAATCTCAGCAGGATGGTCTCTGCCATGGTCCGGGATCCGGCAATTCAAAAGGTTTCGTCTGTGTCCATTGCCGTTGATGTGGATCCATATTCCATGCTTTGATCGTGAATATTTTCATTACCTATAAATAAAAATGTAAAAAAGTAATGAAAAGTATTTGACATGAAATGATCGTGTCATACCTTTATCCCGTAAACAATAAACCAACGGAGGTAAGACATGAGTCATATAATCGGAATCGACCTGGGTACCACAAATTCATGCGTATCCATACTCGAAAACAGTAAACCAGTTGTTATAACCAACCCCGAAGGGGGCAGAACCACGCCATCAGTTGTGGCGGTAACCCAAAACGGAGAGCGCCTTGTGGGCCAGGCAGCCCGGCGCCAGGCCGTCACCAACCCGGAAAATACGGTGTTTGGTGTTAAACGGTTGATCGGGCGGAATTTTGACTCCCCTGAAGTTCAGGCGGATGTCCCCATTCTGCCTTATAAAATCAAGAAGGCCGGCAACGGCGGGGTGGCAGTTCAGATGAACGGCAAGGATCATACGCCGGCGGAGATCTCCTCTTTTATTCTGGCCAATATCAAAAAAACGGCCGAAGAGTATCTTGGGGAAAAGGTGACAGACGCCGTGATCACTGTGCCTGCCTACTTTAACGACAGCCAGCGCCAGGCCACAAAGGATGCCGGAAAAATTGCAGGGCTGAATGTGCTGCGCATCATCAACGAGCCCACAGCAGCATCCCTGGCCTTTGGACTGGAGAAAAAGGATGAACAGAAGATTGCCGTATTTGACCTTGGGGGCGGCACCTTTGACATCTCCATCTTGGAGCTTGGCGGCGGGGTCTTTGAAGTCAAGGCCACCAACGGCGATACCCATTTGGGCGGTGAGGATTTTGACCTGCAGGTCGTCAACTTTCTGGCTGATGAGTTTAAAAAAGAGCAGGCGATTGATCTGAGAAATGATGCTATGGCGCTTCAGCGGCTCAAAGAGGCGGCTGAAAAGGCGAAGCAGGAACTCTCCTCTTCTTTGGAAACAGAGGTTAATCTGCCCTTTATCACCGCAGATGCCTCGGGTCCGAAACATTTGAATATTAAGCTGACCCGGGCCAAAGTTGAAAATCTGGTGGCCGAATTGCTGGATCGGCTGGAAGGGCCGTGTGCCACAGCCGTGAAAGATGCAGGGATTAAGTTTAGCGACATCGACAAAGTGATCCTTGTGGGCGGCATGACCCGGATGCCCGCGGTTCAGTCCAGAGTGGAAAAAATCTTTGGCAAACCTGCGGATAAGGGGGTAAACCCGGATGAAGTGGTGGCATTGGGTGCCGCCATCCAGGGCGGGATTCTCAAAGGTGATCTGGAGGATGTGTTGCTCTTGGATGTTACGCCGCTGTCTTTAGGTATTGAGACGATGGGCGGTGTAATGACCCGGTTAATTGAGAAAAATACAACCATCCCGGTACAGAAAAGTGAAGTGTTTTCCACGGCTGAAGATAACCAGCCGGCGGTGACCATACATGTACTGCAGGGTGAAAGGGAGATGGCCTCGGACAATAAACTGCTTGGTCAGTTTGAATTGACCGGTATTGCCGCGGCACCCAGAGGGACGCCTCAGATTGAAGTGACCTTTGACATTGATGCCAACGGTATTGTTAATGTCTCTGCTAAAGATAAGGCAACGGGCAAGGCACAGTCCATTCAGATTACGTCTTCCTCAGGACTTTCCAAGGAAGAGATCGACGCTCTGATTAAAGATGCCCAGCTTCATGCAGAAGATGATAAACGCAAAAAAGATCTGGTAACAGCCAGAAACCAGGCGGATCAATTGATCTACCAGACTGAAAAAATAGTCGGTGGATCACAAATCCCCGTGGATGCAGATACTCGGGGGCGTTTGGAAGGGTTGTCCAATGATTTGAAAGAGGCGGTAAAGTCAGATGATGTGAACCGGATAAATACTACGGCTGAGCGCCTGAATCAGGCACTGAGCACCATGAGTCAGGCAGCCAGCGCCCAGGGACCGGCTTCTGGTCACAGCGGACCCGCCGGCAACACAACGCCCCAGGATGATGACGACATCATTGATGCTGAATATTCAGACGTCGCTTAATTGCTAATTACAACCATGGTCTTGCCTGGGCTGAGGCGTCCAGGCAAGACCATCATTTTAATAACGGGTTCGTAAGTCCAGGGTATAAGGAAACCTTGGGTTTAACGGTTCATTGGGGATACTGCTCAACGGCCCCGGGGTGTGACCAATGTCCCTGAATCGTGAAATCCTACGTCCTTCGGCTTCCAGGGAGTTAATTGGAAAAATGTCATAACCTCGTCCGCCTGGGTGGAATGCATGATAGGTGCATCCGCCCACGGACCGCATGCTCCAGGTATCCACCAGGTCAAAGACCAGCGGGGTATGCACACCGATGGTGGGGTGCAGGCAGGACGGCGGCTGCCAGGCCCGGTAACGGATGCCGGCGACAAACTGGGCATTGACCTCTGTGGGGTGAAAGGGCACGGGCCGTCCGTTGCAAAGCACCTGGTACCGGTCATCTGTCATGCCCGTTATCTTGATCTGTAGGCGTTCCAAAGAGGAGTCTACATATCTGGCCGTACCGCCGCCCCCGGGCTCTTCTCCCAGGACATGCCAGGGTTCAATGGCTGTCCGAAGTTCCATTTCCACGCCCGCATGACACACTTTTCCGATAAAGGGGAACCTGAACTCAAAGTGGGGATGAAAACATTCGGGCGTCAAGTCGTAGCCGTCCCGGCGCAAAATATCAAGTACATCGCAGAAGTCCTGCCGCACATAAAAGGGCAGCATGAATTTGTCGTGCAGGGTCGTGCCCCAGCGTACCAGTTTTTCTTTGTAAGGTGTTTTCCAGAATTTGAGCATGAATATGCGCAAGAGCAACTGCTGGGCAAGGCTCATTCTGGCATGTGGCGGCATTTCAAACGATCTGAACTCCAACAGACCCAGCCGCCCGGAGGCGGAGTCCGGTGAATATAACTTATCAATACAGAATTCAGCCCGGTGGGTATTGCCGGTAAGATCCGTTAACAGGTGGCGGAACAACCGGTCTACCAGCCAGGGCGGACAGGGCAAACTGATATCTGAACCCGGAAGGTAATTGGATTGATAGGATGACATCTGATTGTCAAGTTCGGCAAATGCAATATCCAGTTCATCCAGGGTGTCGTGGCGGGCTTCATCAATTCTTGGAGACTGGCTGGTGGGTCCCATAAACAACCCTGAAAAGAGAAAGGACAGGGACGGATGGTTATTCCAGAATGTTAAAAAGCTGCGCAGCAGGTCCGGCCTTGCAAGCCAGGGGCTCTGGCCGGGGCTGGGACCACCCATGACAATGTGGTTGCCGCCGCCGGTGCCCGAATGCCGTCCGTCCAGCATGAATTTTTCCGTGCCAAGGCCAGATTGCCTTGCCTCTTCGTACAGCTCACAGGTGACGTCCACCATCTGGCCCCAGGTGGTGGCCGGGTGGATGTTCACTTCAATGACCCCGGGATCCGGTGTGACGTTGAGGACGTTGATCCGATGGTCAAAGGGCGGGGTGTAGCCTTCAATGATCACGGGATAGCCTGTGGCTTTGGCAGCCTGTTCCACTGCGGCAATAAGTTCAAAATAATCTGTCGCACTGGCCATGGGCGGCATGAATACATAGAGACGGCCGTCCCTGGGCTGGATACAAAGGGCCGTTCGAATGACCGGCTCTGTCTCACCGGTGTCGGAAGCACGATCAAGGCTTTGTGATTTCACATCATCCCGGGTTTCCGTCTCGGGTTTTCCCGGGATATGTTGTTGGTCATCCTTTGCCTCGGCTAATTGGCGCAACCGTTCCTTGTCCTCATTTGAGGTCAGCGGATCCGGAAACGGGCCGTGGATGCCCATCGGGTCTTCTTCCACCACATGGGGATATTTTTTGGGCGATATCCAGGGCAGACTGTCCAGGGGCAGACGAAGCCCCATAGGTGAATCGCCAGGCGTTAAAAATAAATTGCCGGCGCGCAGTTCCCAGGCACAGCTTTTCCAGGACCCTTTTTTGATAGGTAGTACAAAACCTGTGACCGCACCAATTCCCTGCTCAAACACCCTGGCCATGCGAGCGCGCTCCTCGGGGTCTTTTAGGCGAGAGTCTTCTGGGGTCACGTTGATCGGCAGACGTTGCTCTTTTAACAGCCAGTGAAAGACATCTTCATAGGCAGGGATGATATATTGCTCATCCACGCCCAACACCTGGGTGACGGTCTGCATCAAGGCTTGGGCATGGGCCGGGCCAAAACCGTAGTCCTTGGTGTCATCCGCCAGAAGAGACGGATCATGCCAAAGGGGGGTGCCGTCCTTTCGCCAGTAACAGCCCAACGCCCAGCGGGGCAGGGATTCACCCGGATACCATTTCCCCTGGCCGATGTGCAGCAGGCTACCGGGTGCCCATTTGCTGCGCAGGCGCTGGAGCAGTTCCATGGACTTTATTTTTTTAGTCGGTCCTACGGCGGCGGTGTTCCATTCATCGGCGTCCATGTCCGTGGCTGAGACAAATGTGGGTTCCCCGCCCATGGTCAGGGTGATGTTTTCTTTTTTAATTTCTTCATCTACCCTAAAGCCAAGATCGTGAATTTTTGCCCAGATTTCCTCGGGATAGGGTTTGGTGGACCTTGGATCTTCGTGGATGCGCGTTACACGCATGGTGTGGGCGAATTCCACCTCGCATTTTTCAAGACCGCCTGTGACAGGGGCTGCGCTTTGGGGAAATGGTGTGCAGGCCAGGGGGATATGGCCTTCTCCGGCCAACAGTCCCGATGTGGGGTCCAGCCCCACCCAGCCGGCACCGGGCAAAAATACT
The DNA here is from genome assembly GCF_963677125.1 of uncultured Desulfobacter sp. Classification (NCBI taxonomy): domain Bacteria; kingdom Pseudomonadati; phylum Thermodesulfobacteriota; class Desulfobacteria; order Desulfobacterales; family Desulfobacteraceae; genus Desulfobacter; species uncultured Desulfobacter sp. Next base: position 5,364,774 of record NZ_OY781882.1, read on the forward strand.
TCTACCCAGGCATGCAGGTCCGTAAAGTCCTGTTCCGGTCCCGAAGGTCCCTCAAGGGATTTGACATCGGCGGCAAGCTGGATCAGGTATCCGGATACAAATCGGGATGCAAGTCCTAAATGACGCAGGATATTGACCAGCAGCCAGGCCGAATCCCTGCAGGAGCCGGACATTTTGGTCAGCGTCTGTTCGCAGGTCTGAACATTGGGCTCCATACGGATGTTATATTTGATAACCTCTTGCAGGTCCTGGTTAACCCGGACCAGAAAATCAATGGTGCTTTCCGGTTTGCGGCTGATTTGGGAAAGATAGGCCTTAAACTTACTGCCCACGCGGGTTTTTTGCAAAAAGGGCCCCAGATCTTTTTTGACCTCTGATGAATATTTAAATGGATATTCCCGGGCATACTCTTCCAGAAAAAAATCAAAGGGGTTGATGGTGACCATTTCTGCAACAAGATCCACAACAATGGAAAAATGATCGGTCCTTTCCTGGAAATTAAGCCTGGACAGATAGTTGGAAAAAGGATCCTGCTGCCAGTTGATAAAGTGGTCATCCGGTAACACCGTCTGGTTATAGCTTAGAATCGGGGTCCGGCAGTGGGGGGCGGGCCGCAACCGGATCACCTGGGGACCTAATTTAATTTTGCGGTCATATGCATAATCGGTCTTGTGATACAAGGCCACTTGAATTGCCATAGATGTAAATGCTCCTTAAAAGATGGATCTGGTTCGTTACTGGACTTGGATGGATGTTTGTTCCATCTGGTTGTCCGGCATTTTGAAAAAAGCCTCGCTGATGTCAATACCCACCTGGTTGATTTTTGTTTGCAGATCGTCAAGGTACTCATGCATGCCTGCAGAAATGACATCATCAATATCTGAATAATACAGGTCTGCGCATAACCTGCCCAGGCTTTTTTCCGCAGGATTATGTACGGCATTTCTAGGGGTATCGGTGATTTTGTTCAGGGCCCATTTGGCATTTGTCAGGCAGCAATGGATGGATCTGGGAAAGTTCGGATCAAAGATTAGAAAGTCGCATACCTGTTTGGGGACGATCCGGTGGAATTGTTTTCGATAGATTTCCAATCCGGAGGTGGATTTAAGCACGGCACCCCATTGGATCACGTCGTAGGGGGAGTTGACGTTTTCGGGCGTGGGTAGCAGCATAAAGTATTTAACGTCCAGTATCCGGGATGTCTTATCTGCCCGTTCGAGAAATTGGCCGAGCAAAGCGAAATGAAAGGCCTCCCCCCGGGATATGGTGCCCTGCAACAGGCCTGTGAACATATGGCCTAAGGCTGTAATATCTTTAAAAAAACGGTGGGGATCCTTGTTGGCCGCTCCATTTTTAGTCGCATCCTTGAGCAGAAGGTAAGAGCGATTAATCTGTTCCCACATGGTCGATGAGATGATCTCCCTGACACTTCGCGCATTTTCCCTGGCCGCAGCCACACAGGATATGATGGAGTTGCCGTATTCCCGGTCCAGGGCCAGGAACTGGATCACATTTTCTCTGGAATAATCTGTGCCGTAGCGCTTTTCAAATATTTCATGGTCGCCTGTGGTCATCACCAGAGGTTGCCAGGCACTGGAAATCTCCGGCGCCATATCCAGGGACAGGTTAAGGTTTACATTAATAAAACGAGCGATATTTTCAGCTCTTTCAATATAACGGGTCATCCAGTAGATGGAATCTGCAACACGGCTTAGCATGGTATCTCCTAATTTTTACCACCTCAATCGTTAATATAGTGTCTGAACGAAAATCTGGAAATTTTGCCGAGTACAAGGCGGGTAAAAATTTTAACCACAGACATATATCGAATATTTCGAGGATTAAAATTTTTACCCAACGAAGTCATCGGCAAAATTTACGGTTTTCGTTTGGGCACTAATCTAAAACCCAGGAGTCCTTGGTCCCCCCACCCTGGGACGAATTCACCACCAAAGATCCCTTCTTCAATGCCACTCGCGTCAGTCCGCCGGGAAGCACATAAATATCCTCGCCGTAAAGGACGTAGGGGCGAAGGTCCACATGGCGTCCCTCAAAATGGTCCCCGACAATGGTGGGTACCTGGGAAAGACTGATGGTGGGCTGGGCAATATAGGTTCTGGGATTTGCTTTGATACGGCGTGCAAACTCTTCTCGCTCGGCCTTGTCTGCGTGGGGGCCGATCATCATACCGTATCCGCCGCTTTCATTGGCCGCCTTGACCACAAATTTATCCAGGTTCTCAAGCACATGGGCGCGGTCCTTGTCATCCCAGCACACATAGGTAGGCACATTGGGCAAAATGGGGTCTTCCCCCAGGTAGTATTTTATGATTTTAGGTACATACGCGTACACGGCCTTGTCGTCCGCCACGCCGGTTCCCGGCGCGTTGGCCATGGCCACCCGGCCCTTGAAATAGGCCGACATAATACCCGGAATCCCAAGCATGGAATCGGACCGGAATACCTTGGGATCAATGAAATCATCATCAATGCGGCGATATAGAACCTCAATGGGGGAGAGCCCCTTGGTGGTCCGCATATACACCTGATCGTCGGACACCACAAGGTCCTGGCCTTCCACCAATTCAATACCCATCTGCTGGGCAAGAAATGAATGTTCAAAATACGCCGAATTATACCGCCCCGGGGTCAGCACACCGATGGTGTGGCTGGAACCTGTGGGCGGCAAAAGATTTTCAAGGGTGGCCAGCAGCTTGTGGGGATATTCATCCACGGCCCGAACCCGGGAGCTTGCAAAAACTTCGGGAAACGTGCGTTTCAAGACCTGCCGGTTTTCAAGCACATAGGATACACCGGATGGGCAGCGCAGGTTGTCCTCAAGGACGTAATATTTGCCGTCCGTATCCCGGATCAGATCCGTTCCCGTGACATGACACCAGATGCCTTTGGGTGGGGTAAACCCTTCCATCTGCTTGCGGTAAGCCGCACAAGACATGATCAGGTCTTGAGGGACCACCTTGTCTTTAATGATTTTTTTATCATGATAGATATCTTCAAGGAACAAGTTGAGGGCATGGATACGCTGCTGCAGGCCCTTTTCGATTTGCTGCCACTCCCTGCCGTCAATGATTCTGGGGATAATGTCAAAGGGCAGAATTTTTTCTGTTCCTTCCTCACTTCCATATACATTAAACGTGTTGCCTAACTGTAAAAGTGAGGTTTCCGCAGACTGTTGTTTTACAAGCAGCGCATTTTCCGGCAGAGACTCTATTTGATCTACAAGCTTTTTGGCGCCATCCCTGACAGTGCCGTCCTTGTGGAAGAGTTCATCATAATATTCTGTCGGCTTATAATTTGAAAATTTCATGATCGGCTCCAACAATTTTCATATACAGGCTCCAGGTTGTCCAAGGGGTGTTCAGTGTAAACTGCACCTTTGTCGTTTTTTTTGAAGTATAAATTTTTTTCAACATTCTTGTCTGTTTGTTTGTCGTGAAAATACCGACTCAGCAATTGGAGCCGGAATACCTATTCTATTTTCAACCGTTTTACAATAGTTTTTTATTGAAAATTAAAATAAGCATAAAATGTGCCTTTTTGTTTTAAAAAAAGTTATAAAAATAATTTTAAAAAATTGTATTGAAAATAAAAGGGTTACATGTTGAGCAACGATGAGAGATTAAAGCGAGTATCGTATTCTGCACAATAAATAAAAAAACAAATTTGTGTTTTTATCGCGCAAATAGAACTAAAAACGTAATTATCAGTATTGTCAGAATCTATAAAAAAACTATCTAAATTTAATGAATATATCGTTTTAACTGTATTGGAATATTTCTATATTACAATTCTGCAATAATGCGGCCGGTATCTGAGGTTTCATAGCCGGGTAGACAGGCCAGTTCCTCTCTGAATGCCCGGGTCTGGATGATATCCAGAGCTGCCGCAACACCAGGGTGAGTCATTAGGTCTGAAGGGATGACAAGATCACAACGGACATGGGAAAGGGGGATGAAATCCAATCCATGGGTCACGGCCACGGCCCGCAATCCCAGGGCGGCATCACAGACGTCATGGCGTACGGCCTGGGCACCCTGGGCATGGCTGTACGCCAGGTAGTCGTATCCCTGTATTGCCGTTGCAGGAATGTTTTTTTCTTGAAGCAAATCATCCAGCAGACTGCGAAGGGCAGCACCTTCTTCGCGGTTGATGAGGCTGACATCACTGCGTGCCAGGTCAGCAACGCCAATAATCCCTTTGGGGTTCCCAGGGGCCACCAACAGCCCCTCTTCAAAGGCCGAAAAAGCAATCAGAATGCCTGAGATATCTTTCATTTTCTGGGAGACCAGAAATTTGTTCCCATCATTACCACCGCCCCGGGTATGCATGTGGGTTCCTGCGATATGGGCCTGGCCTGAGGCCACCCGTGTGACCGCCATTTGACTGGAGGCGAATCTGACCATCAGACCTGCATGCCCCGGGGTCTCGCGAACCCGGTGGCCCAGGACGGAGAAGGCGGGATCACAGCCTAAAAGCAGGGCTGTGGACGAAACCCGCTCCTCGGGCAATAATATCTTTGCCCTGGTCTGCCCCGGTTCAAGCAGGGCGTCTGCAGCACCCATGTCCTCCATCCTGGCATGGGTGCCCACAAGGGGGTATGCAAAGTGGCGATCCCGGACCTTGGCGATGTTGACCCGGGGGCCCCAGGCATGTTCTTGGTCCACCAGGACCACATCCCTGGCCTGACCCGGCGCCTGATAAAAAATATCCTCCACCCGGCAGCCCAGCACCTGGGCCATGGCAAGGGCAACACCGGTGTTGGGCAGGTAACGGCCGGCTTCAATATCATAAACAGCCTGGCGCTTGATACCCACAAGACCGGCAAGTTCAGACTGGGTCATTTTTTTTTGTGTCCGCAACTCTTTGAGGCGGCAGGAAACACTTACTGTACGGTTTGATGTTTTGGCCATGGCACTATTCACTTAACACTTAAAATTTCAGGATAATAAACTATAGCATAGAATATAGATGAAAAAAATAGTGCATTAATGACGTTAATAAAAATAAATTGACGTTTATGATACCGCTTAGGACGGCCCCGTGCCCCGGTGAATGTCAAGTTTGCGCATACGTGAGGCAAAGGTTGAGCGGTTGATGCCCGAGGCCTTTGCTGCCCAGGTGATATTCCAGTTAAATTTTTCCATGAGCGCTATGACATAGGCCTTTTCAAGATCCGGCCAGGTCATGGCGGAAATATCCCGCAGGCATTGTGCGCCATTGGTTTGGGAATCTGAATTCATTAAATCCGGGTGCCCTGTGAGTCCATTCGAACTGGTGTTAAAAATATGTTCTGGCAGATCATCTGCTTTTATATCTTCATTGGGGACTGTCGCGATCAAATACCGGATCAGATTTTCCAGTTCCCGGATATTGCCAGGCCATGCATAGGCCACCAGATGCTGTTTAGCTTCAGCGGATAATTTTTTTTCGGAAATTGTTGCCTTTTTGCATTCCGTGTTTAGAAAATGCCGGGCCAGCAACGGAATGTCTTCTTTTCGTTCCCGCAATGGCGGCAGGTGAACCGGTAATATGGACAGGCGGTAATACAGGTCTTGTCTGAATTGGTTTTCCCGGACCATCCCGACAAGGTCCTTATTGGTAGCGGCAATGATTCTGACATTGATATACTGTACCCTGCTGGAGCCCAATGGTTTGATTTCATTTTTCTGCAGCACTCTCAGAAGTCCGGCTTGGGTACCCATGGGCATATCCCCGATTTCGTCCAGAAACACTGTGCCGCCGTCAGCCGCTTCAAATAATCCTGCCCGGTCCCGGGTTGCGCCGGTGAATGCGCCTTTTTTATATCCGAACAATTCGCTTTCCAGAAGGGTTTCGGGAATGGCCGAACAGTTCTGGATCAGGAAGGGATAATCCCCTCTGGCGCTGGCTTTGTGCAGGCGTTCTGCCACAAGTTCCTTGCCGGTGCCGCTTTCGCCTGTGATCAGTACATTGAAGTCGGTGTCTGCATAGCTTTTGACTAGCTCCATACTTGCGTGAAAAGCTTTGCTCTGACCAATAATGGTATTTTCAGTTTTAATCCTGGACAGGGTTGATGAAAGCCTTCGGTTTTTTTTCTGTTCCCTGGAATAACACATGGCATTCCATAGAGATATTGAGCAGACCTCAACCAGGGTTTGAAGCGGGGAAAGTTGTGAAGAATCCAGATTAAGATGAATGCCGTCCGGGTGGGTGTCAATGATCTGTACCGCCCCAAAGGCCTGTTTGTCTATCTGTAAGGGAAAACACAGGATGAGGCTGCTTTTTACAACGAAGGGGGCTTCCATCTCGCGGTTGTGGCGGCGGTCTGAGCCCGGCTTGGCAACGGTCATTTTACCGTTTTCAATGACCCAGCCCACAATGGAAGGCGCGCCTGCATCCAGGGAAACACCCACAATATCTTCGCTGTCAATGCCGGCAGCCTCAACACAGACGTAGGTTTCGCCCCGTTTGATCCAGATTGATCCCCGCCTGCCGTTCTGCATTTTCAGCAGGGCATTGAGGAATTTTTTTTGAAGAACTTCCGGGTCCAGTTCCCTGAACAGGTCATAGTACTCTTGGAATGATTCATCTATTTCATTGTGCATAAAAACAAGATCCTGTTAATATTAACCAATATATATCATATACAATCAAATACCGATATTTAAAATTATGAGCGCTGGACGTATTGCAGGAAAAACCATTGAACAATGGCACAAGGCACTTCCTTTGATCAAAGAGATTATGGCAGGCAAAGAGGTGTTCTGGATAAATCCGGGGTACCGGTCCGCCGGCACCGCATTTAAATCCATTGTTTTGTCGTGCAAAGATGTGGCCGATGCACAAGCAAGGCTGGAACGGTTTGCCCCGTTTATTGCAAAGGTGTTTCCCCAGACTTGGGAAAATAACGGAATTATTGAATCGCCGTTGCGGCCAATTCCTAACATGGAGGAAAAACTCAATTTGCAGGGAAAGTTTCCTGTTTACGGAACACTTTTGCTTAAATGCGACAACCTGCTTGCCGTGTCCGGTTCCATCAAGGCACGGGGGGGGATCTATGAGGTGTTGAAAACCGCTGAGACCCTCGCGGTGGACAACGGGCTGCTTGACTTGGACGATGATTATTCAATTTTTACAACGGACAAATTTAAACGGTTTTTTTCAAATTACGCCATTGCCGTTGGGTCAACCGGCAACCTGGGATTGAGCATCGGCATCATGGGTGCCGCGCTTGGGTTTAAGGTTGTTGTGCATATGTCCGCCGATGCCGCCCTTTGGAAAAAAGAGCGCTTAAGGCAATGCGGTGTTACGGTGGTTGAGTATGAAACCGATTACAGCCGGGCTGTGGCAGCGGGACGCAAACAGGCCCGGTCTGATCCAAATATGCATTTCATCGATGATGAAAATTCTTTGGACTTGCTGTTAGGGTATGCTACGGCAGCCGGCCGTCTCAAAGATCAGTTTGATGCTTCGGGACGGGGGGTGGACCGGGCGCATCCCCTGTTTGTTTACCTGCCCTGCGGGGTGGGCGGTGCGCCCGGCGGGATAACCTTGGGGCTCAAGCTTGTTTTCGGTGATCATGTCCACTGTTTTTTTGCAGAACCCACAGCTTCCCCCTGTATGCTCATCGGGCTTATGACAGGGCTTCACGACAAGATCAGCGTGCAGGATTTCGGGCTGTCCAATATCACGGATGCGGACGGCCTGGCCGTGGGCCGCCCCTCAGGCCTTGTGGGCAAAACCCTGGGCGCGTTGATCAGCGGTTCATATACGGTCACAGACAAAACCCTTTACCGCCTTTTGCACACCATGGCGGACCAGGAGTCCATTTTTTTGGAGCCTTCAGCGGTTGCGGGCTTGTCCGGGCCCTGGGGGGTGTTGAATTCCTCCGAAGGCAAAAGCTATCTTCACAGACAGGGAATCGTTGAAAATATGGAAAGAGCCACCCACATCATCTGGGCCACGGGCGGGGGGATGGTGCCTGAGCCGGTGATGCAGTTATATTATAAAAAAGGGTCTATTTCACCGGCTCAGTGGTCGTATTGATGTTTTAATGACATGGCTGTTTCGTTAAAATTATTGCTATGATATTTTTTCAGGCTTGCATAACCGTTTGGTTTTATCTGATAATCGTTTGCATTTTTGGCATGAATAGGTCAATTTCTGCATGACAGGTTTGCAAACCTGCTTGGCTTCAGTTGCCGATGCACCGCAATTTTTACAAACATATGCCTTTGATGCATCCGATGACATGCGCAAATGTTCTTTTTTCTTTTTACATGCTTTACAGGCCCTAAGTTTTTTTCCCATACCGCATCCCTCCTCAATAAATGAAATGCCAGATCAATATTTAAAAAATAGTACAGATCTTTGAAAAGTCTATTCTGTTTATTGCCTTTATTACCGGGAAAACACCCAAGTTTCTAGTGTTGAAAGATCCGGGTTGAATAGATATCCATTGTCAGAAAATTCTTTCAAGGGTTCCGGTTCAATGATTTTGTTACGGATGATGTAGTTGGCTAAAAGCCCCCGGGCCCTTTTGGCATGTATGGCAATGACCTTAAAAACATCTCCTTTTTTTTCTTTGAATTGTATGGTGAGAATCTTTGCTTTCAGGTGTTTGCGTTGAATTGCCTTGAAATACTCATTGGATGCCAGGTTGACAAGGATGGGGGTACCTGTTGATTCGTGCAGTTCCGTGTTGAGTCTTTGGGTGATCCGGTCTGCCCAGAATTCATATAAATTTTTTCCCCAGGGGCCGGAAAGCCGGGTGGCTATTTCAAGGCGATGGGGTTCAATCAGGTCCATGGGGTGCAAGAGACCGTAGAAACCTGACAATATCCGGATATGGTTTTGGGCAAATTCAAAATCCTGGTCGTGGTAATGGTCGATGTCCAGTCCCTGAAATGCGTCTCCCTTATAAACCAAAAGGGCCTGGCGGGCTGCCTCATTGTCCGGGGCTCCGGAAAAGGTCTGGAATCTTTTGTGGGTTAAGGCTGCCAGTTTGGGGCTGATTTTCATTAGTTCTTCCAGGTCTGCCGGTGATAATTTTTTAAGCCGGGCTGAAAGTCCCCGGGCCTGGGAAATGAAATAGGGCTGGGTTTGCAAAAGGTTGGATCTGCAATTAAAATCCATGGTCTTGGATGGTGACATAATGCTGAGCATGATTGATTATCCTTTGGGGTAAACCCGAAGCATGCATATTTGTCTTCAGGGAATGCCTTCTTACGTGTTTAGGTCTATTTGCCTCAAGCAACTTTTTTTGCTTCTAAAAAGTAATCATTTCACATATAATTTTGCCCTTTTTGAGATGGTATCAATGAAAAATTAAGACCATTTTACCATCTTTGGCAGTATAAAAATATAAAAGGAGTCGTTCAATGAATGTATTAATGATCAACGGCAGCCCCCATAAAGAAGGGTGTACCTATACAGCGCTCAGCGAAGTGGCAAAAGAACTTGATAAAAACGATATTGAAAGTCAGATCCTGCATATTGGAAAAAAGGGAATCAAAGGGTGCACGGCCTGCATGGGTTGTGTGAAAACAGGGTATTGTGTGTTCAAGGATGATAAGGTGAATGAGTGCATCGACCTGCTTAAGAAGGCCGATGGTCTTGTCCTGGGTTCCCCGGTCTATTTTGCCGGTCCCAATGCCTCCTTATGCGGTTTTCTGGATAGAATGTTTTATCAAAAGGCCGACGCCTATGCGTTTAAACCCGGCGCAGCCGTTGTTACCAGCCGCAGAGGTGGCAACAGCGCCTCCTTTGACAGGCTCAACAAATATTTTACCTTTGCCCAGATGCCCATTGTCTCCTCGCATTATTGGAACGGCATTCACGGCAATAAGGCTGAAGAGGCCCAACTTGACATAGAGGGCCTGCAAACCATGAAAATTTTGGGCCGCAATATGGCATGGCTGTTAACTTGTATTGAAAAAGCAAAAGACCAGGTTCCCTATCCGGAACTTGAGCCCCGCCAGAAGATGAGCTTTATCCGTTAAAATTTTTTTTAATTGATGGCGTTACGCTGATATCAGGCATTTGAAAAGAATTTAATCTAACGAAAATGATGTTTTTTTAAATTAACCACATTTTTTTCATTGACTTGAATATCTTTCGATAATATAGAAGCGGTTAATTTTAGGATAATTCTTGAAGCTGAACCTGAACCTGAACCTGATGTTGATGCTCTTATACTGACCTGACCCTGACCTGATTCTGTTGCTCTAAATTATCCTGCCCGCCTGTCTGTCCCTAAGGGATGGACAGGCGGACTTTTTTTAGGTGTACTTTAGGTTAAAAAGCAGACCGTTGCGTGCATAAATGCCATTCCCATGATGTGGGTCTATTATTTTTTGACCGGTCTGATTCCCTTCATAATTTCTTCATACTCTTTGATTTAGAATCTAATCCCAAAAGCGCAAGATAACGGCCATGGGCTGTTATTGAAACTTTCATAAATTATACATGGATGAATAAGGATTAAATTTTAAAATGCTTTCGTATATTGAAAAATACAGAATTTTGATCTCCCGGATTGCAGCTGTTTTTGTTTTATTTTTTATAGTTACCACTCAAAGCTACTGGGAAACGGACAATGAAATGTTCGGTTTTATTTTGCTGTTTACCGGTATCGTTCTGGTCGGCATCGCTTCATTGGGCCGTATGTGGTGTTCTCTTTATATTGCCGGATATAAGGATCAACAATTGATCACCAAAGGCCCTTATTCCATATGTAGAAATCCGCTCTATTTTTTCAGTATGCTCGGTGCCTTAGGAATCGGTTTTTGTACCGAAACACTTATTTTTCCAACGCTTTTTGTCCTTTTATTCGCTTGCTATTATCCCTTTGTGATAAAAAGCGAAGAAAAGAGACTTCAATCGCGTTTCGGCTCCATGTTTGAAATATACACCCGTAATGTCCCGGCATTTTTTCCAAACATTTCAATATTTGAAGAGCCTGAAACGTATAAGGTCAATCCCGGTGTTTACCGGATCCATATTTTCAGTGCACTGTGGTTTGTCTGGAGTGTGGGGATTCTTGAGGTGATAGAAGGGTTCAGGAAAACCGGGGTGATTGATGCATTATGGACTATATATTAGATTCTATACCGGCAGTTCAACCACAACCTGTATCATCCGGTCCGGGGTATTACAGATAGAAATGGTTCCATTATGGAGGCTGACAATTTTTCGGGCAATTGCAAGTCCAAGCCCTGAACCTCCCAGGGCCTGGGATCTTGATTTTTCAACACGATAGAATTGCTCAAACAAACGGGGGAGGTCCTGTTCCGGGATTTCACGGCCGGCGTTTAAGATTTCAATGCGGGCCATCGTCCGGGATTGGGTCAGGGTAATTTTTATAATTCCCTTTTCAGGCTGGTTGTATCGAATGGCATTATCAATAAGATTAACAAAAAGACGAAACAATTTTTCCGGGTCACCCATCATCGAACAGGGGGTGTTAATTTGCCTGTGGACTTGAATCTGTTTTTCAGCCAGCACATCTGCATAATCCCCAACAACCCTTTGGAGCAGTTCTGACAGATCCATTTTTTCTTTGTGCAATTTGTCCTGCTGCTCCATCCTGGACAAGTCCAGCAGATTTTTAACCAGATGGCTCATGCGGCGGCTGGTTTCCAGCTGTTTTATCAGGCTCTCTTCTGCCGACAAAGACAAATCTTCATTGAGCAGTATATCCTCCTGGGCCAGCATCAAAAGGGTGATGGGGCTTTTTAATTCGTGGGAGGCATTGCCTATGAATTCCTTTTGACGCAGAAATGAGAGCTGGATTCTGTCGAACATCTTATTTAACGCCACAGATAATTCATAGAGTTCATCTTTGGTCTTGCCCAGGGGTATTCGTTTGTCCAGGGATTTTTCACTGATCTCCCTGGATTGATGTATAATGGCTGAAATCGGCCTTAATATTCTGCCTGCCAGGGCATAGCTCAAAATAAAAATGGCCAGCGCACAAAGAAAAAGACTGATGCCGATGGTCATGCCGAGCCTGATTAATTCTTCTTCTAAGTCTTCAATGGGTTTAGCGATACGAATTTCAACAAAGCGGCCGTTTATCCTCTCTTGAACCACCATGCCCCTGAACATGACATCATCATCGCGGTCCTGTTTTAACCAGATATGCGTTCTTGGGATATGTTTTTCGATTACAAATCTGGTCTTGCCGATGGGCGTGGATATATCGGTGAATTGTGTCAGTCTTGATCGGTAAATCTCCTTTTTGTGATCATCTACAGCCACAATCCAGTAGTCGTCCGGATTATACGGCATATCGTTCAAATTTAACGCCTTTTTGTGGTTCGTTGTCTCTTGTATTCTTTGGGTCAGAACCGTAGCCATATGCAAAAGCTCCTTGTCGATCAGCTTGAACGGTTCTTCTGTCAGTTCAAAAAAAATAAGAGATGAAAATGCCAAGGTGGAAAAAAGGGCAGCCCCGGAAATCCAGATGGTTATTTTTTTTCGGATCTTCATGTCTGCTCGTCGATGATAAATCCGATGCCCCGGATGGTTTTAATAATGGGCTCTTCCCCATGTGCCGTAAGTTTTTTTCTAAGATTTTTAATGTGGACATCCACATAATTTGACATGGAAAAGGGATCAAATTCCTCTCCCCAGATATGCTCGGCAAGATTGAACCGAGACACCACACTGCCTTTGTTATGCAAAAGAAATTCAAGGATTGAGAACTCTTTGGCCGTCAAATGGATTTGATCGCCATCCACAAAGACCCTTCGTTTGACCGTATCCAGGCAAACCGTCGCCACTTCAAGTATTGGGTTCCGATTCCCTTTCCTTCGGAGCATTGCCCTGATCCGGGCCATGAGTTCTGCCATGGAAAAAGGCTTTGCAAGGTAATCATCCGCACCGTAATCCAACCCTTTGACCCTGTCTTGAACATCACTTCTTGCGGTGAGCATGAGAATAGGCATGTCCATCCCTGCTTTGCGGACCTCTTTGAGCACACTTAGCCCATCCATTCTGGGGAGCATGATATCCAAAAGAATCAGGTCATAGGGGATATCAAAGATCTTGTCTAATGCCTGCTCTCCGTTTTCAGCAATGTCCACCACGTATCGTTTTTTCGTTAAAGCTGTTTTTAGCTGATCCAACAGCCCTGTATTATCGTCAACCACTAAAATATGCATCTCAAGATTTTTCCCTGAAGGTATTATGATTTTGAGAATAACCGGATACCGGGTAAATAACAAATTTTATGTTAGAAAGAATTTTTGAAATTCAGAACACTTAAGTTCTATCCGAAGATAAAAGATAATATATCCAACATGCCGCCAATCGTTCCGGACTCGGTCTTTTTTTTATGTCTTGATTCAAAGAAGGGCCTTTGCTTAGTACCGGACGCTTAATGGGTCTGCTCCATCGATTCAACCGGTGGGTGAACACATAATCCGCCCCTTGATAATAGGCCATAAGGTTTCTGACGCCGGGATAATCCTTGGATATTTTTTCAAGGACGCAATTTTTATGACCCAGGCCCATCCGATTGATTTGTTTTCCCGGAGACAAAAACAGCAGTTCTTCATTATTGAGCAGGCCCAGTTTCTGGTAATTGGCGATCAGAGCGCGGCCTTTAAAGTTCGCAGATAATATATCCTTGCCAAAAAAGAAACTGTCATAGGAAATGTTCAACAGGGCCAGGAGGGTGGGGGCCAGATCAATCTGACTTGCCAGGGTCTCCACCTCTTGTGTCCGGATATGCTTTGGGGAATAGATAAACAGCGGGATATGATATTTTTTTACCGGCAGGCCGACTTTCCCGGCACTGCCGGCGCAGTGATCCGCCACGACAATAAATACGGTATGATCAAACCAGGGCTGTTTTTTTGCCTGATTCATTAATTGGCTCAGGGCATAATCGGTATATTTCACACCGCCGGACCGTCCGCTGCCGCCCCGGCCTTCTCCGGGTGTCAGATCAATTTTGCCTTCAGGAAAGGTAAACGGCTGGTGGTTGCTGGTTGTCATGATATGAAAGAAAAATGGTTTTTGTTTCGTGTATGACTGGTTGGCCTCACGAATGGTCCGGTTGAAGAGGTCCTCGTCGCACACCCCCCAGGCATTCTTAAATGAGATCTCTTCACTGCCCAGGCAAGGTTCGTCCACAATGCGATAGCCGTTTCCGCCAAAAAAAGCATTCATATTATCAAAAAAGCCCCGTCCTCCGTAAAGAAAAGCCGTGTCGTATCCCAAATCCTTGAATATTTTTCCAAGACTGTACATATGGCTGTTATCCGGTCGTTTGACAATGGATCTTCCCGGCGTGGGGGGGATGGACAGGGTAATGGCCTCAAGCCCTCTGGTGGTGCGGGTGCCCGTCGCATAGAAATTGGTGAAAAGCATTCCTTGTTTAACCCACTTGTCCATGAACGGTGTGATGTCTTCTGTTTGTCCGAACCGGGTCAAATATTTTGCGCTCAGACTTTCAACGGTTATCAACATGACATTGAGTTTATTGGCCTGACCTTCTGCTTTGATGTACCTACCAATATCATAATTTCCCTTCTGGGGGGGACTATTGTCTGTTCTTACCTGTTCTTTCAATCGGGCCGACAGATCATGATCGTTTCCGGCGACGTAAAACTGCCGGTAATCCAACCGGTTGTTCCGGAATGCGGCAAAAAGTTGGTATGGACCGTTGGACGCCAGTTCATTGACATAGTTGTTGTCGGAAAAATTTCGCTGGGATTGATCGATCAGGTAAAACGACAACAAGGGCAGCATGAGCAGACTGCCCGCAATGAACATTCTTTTTTTAAAGCGTTCTGTTGCATTGAGATGTTTTAAAATTGCAGGGCGAATGAAATAAAATACAATGCCTGTGAGGATTAAGAGAACGGTCAAAATGGTAAAGACCGGATAGGATTGTAAAATATTGTCGGTAACCTCCCTTCTGTATACCAGGTAATCCACGGAGATAAAGTTAAACCGCACACCAAATTCGCTCCAGAAATACCATTCGGCCACCATGGAAAACCCAAGACCATAAAGAATCAGAAAAACACCGCCCTGAATCAGATATCTTATGGTTTTTGAATTTATTAACCATCTATTTGGCAGCAATAGAAAGAACAGGACAAAGGGAATATAAAAATAACTGATAAAGGCAATGTCGTAAATCAGCCCTTGACCGAAAATGTATAGCCAGGCCGATGAAAAATTATCAACTTGGGGCCAGGCCCGAACCAGCAGCACCCCTCGCATCAACGTAAAACAGATAATGGTAACCAAGGATAATTGAAACACGATCATGAATCGCGTTCCGGCGGATTTAACAGATATATGTGCCATTGAATAATATGCCCCACTATTATGTATTCATTAGTTATGGAGCACGATATCATTGCTATTGTGAAGAAAGCGTGAAGAATGGAAATAATGCTTTGGTGTAGAGTCTTGGATTCTAATTATGCGTTAAATGATATACCCATGTGTCGTTCTTCAGGAATGTATCATAGGTAGGCGTTTAATATACTAAATGTAGGCTTGCGTTTCGATATCAGGGATGTTGCCATAGAAAAACCGGCCTGACGAGCAGCAAAAACGGCCGGCCGGTTTTGATGGTTTTGCAGTGGTGTGTGGTTCTATAAAATGTGAAAGCCCGCTTCTTTCCAGCCGTTAATGCCCTTGTCCAGCACTTTGGCATTTTCGTAACCGTCCTCCACGTACTGAGCGGCAAGACCTGCCGCTGACGAATCGCCGGGTCAGCCTCAGTAGAAAATGATATCTGCATCCTTGGCCAGACCGGGTTTCATTTCCAGGAATTTGCTCATGGGAATGGCACCCTCCAGGTGGGCGCGGGACTGGAATTTATCGTCATCGTATATGCAAACCAGCACCGCTAAGCTGCGGTCTATGCGGTCTTTGGTTTCTGCTGCCGAAATTCGGGTCAGTGTCGCCATGCGAACCTCCTCTAAAGTTGGGATGTTGCGGTTCCCATAAATGTAACCATGAAACCCGGTGCTTCAATTCAATGAGATGATTATTTTTCAATCAACCTAATTTTTTTATATTCGACATATGTAGTAAGTTACCGGTTGGGTTCGGCTCAATTGAGTGAGATGCGCATCTGCCCACATATCAGAGTCAACGGCGCTAATCGGCAAAATATAGAGTTTTCGGTCATGTCCTATTTTTCAGTACCGACTAAGACAGATCTCATATTTATGTTTCCCATGATTCATTTTATTTTATAAGCAGCCCTCAGGGTGTTTTGGGTATTAGAATTCGCAGGTTTGGATCCGGCGCCAGGATAATCATCTGACAATCTTTTTGTAACACAATATTAATCAAAATCCATTCATCTCCTTTTTTTACCATAACAATTCTTTGATAGAAAATGCGAATTCGAATTTTGTTTTTTAATGGGAAATGTCAATTCGAAGGAAAAGTACAGAACCTGTGTGTAGATCACACAGCAAAACGTATGAATCAACAAAAAAAATTATGAAGAGGGGATTGTGTATCATGTTGAAAAAATCATTTAAAACGCTTGCTGTAACTGCGGCAGCTGCAGCAA
This sequence comes from uncultured Desulfobacter sp., assembly GCF_963677125.1. NCBI lineage: Bacteria > Pseudomonadati > Thermodesulfobacteriota > Desulfobacteria > Desulfobacterales > Desulfobacteraceae > Desulfobacter > uncultured Desulfobacter sp. The sequence goes on from NZ_OY781882.1 coordinate 5,381,328, forward strand.
CGATCGGTCTTTCCGGACCCAGTGCCGCTTCAGCAGGTAAGTATCAGTACCTGCCTGGTGATTTCCACCAGCACACCTACTACACGGATGGAAAGCATATCTTTGCCGAACAGCAGGCAGAGTGCGACTATTACCTGCAGTGGTGGGCCAACTCTGAACATGGCGGACGGCGGAGTCAGGATGGCGAGAACAACAAATGGGATGATGAAAACTTTCATCCCGGCCTGGAAATACTAGGCGACTACGCCCAGGACGGCAGTGGTCATCAGTACATGTACCGGTGGCAGTCCCTCCGGGACTTTGTCTATCCCGACATTGAAAAAACCCGCGCCCTCTACCCGGACAAGGCAGTGATTAGCGGACTTGAGTGGAACGTGCCTGGTCACGAGCATTGCTCTACTGCCATCCATCAATATGACGGTACTGCCACTGCCCTCAGTGAGTTTGAGTTCCGTTTTGACAAAGCTGATCCGGATACCAGCAGAGCGGATGAAGCCAGTCTTCTCGACGGCAAAATGGACATGAACAAAGACAGCAGCAGCCAGGAAGATGCTCTTGTTGGCGTTAAATGGATGCAGTCTCTGTACGAATCCGGCTTGGGCGATGCCTGGGTCGTTCCGGCTCATATTGAGCGTGCCCGTGCATTTATTATTGAAGACTTTCGTGCCTGGAAAGAAGCCGGTCCCGATGTGGTCCAGGGTTTTGAAGGCGCACCTGGTCACCAGGCGTCCGGTACCCGGGGGTTCGGCACCAGCGCCGTTGGCGGCGGTACTTACGGCGGCAGCGGATGGTACTGCGCCAAGGTTGGCGGTCTTTGGGATGCGCTGTCTGCCGAAGGCATCAAATGGTTCAACTATGCTTCTTCCGACGATCACAACAACTGGCGCCAGGGCGGCAGTGACTTCTGGCCCGGTGAATACCAGAAAAACTATACCTACATTGATACGGACAAGGAGGACAAAATTCAGGCCGTATTTGACGGTATCCGTTCCGGTAACAACTGGCACGTTGAAGGTGATCTGATTGACGAACTGAACTTCACCGCCAAGAGTAACAACAATGTTGCCATGATGGGCCAGACCCTGAAGGTAAAAGCCGGCCAGAGCGTACAGATTAAGATCAAAGTGCATGATCCGCTCACCGCCAACGAGTGCCCCCTGGACATGGATAACCCTTCATTGGCCCAGATCGGCATCTCCCAGCCGCTCAGCATGCCCGAGCTTGACCATATTGACCTGATCGCCGGCACCATCACCGGCAATGTTGTGACCTCTGTTGCGGATAATGACGAGACGGGTGCAGCACTTGAAGATACCGATTATGACAACGATGCCGCAGTTATCCGTACCTTTGAACGTCGTGAAGATTGCAAAGATGGTTACATGACCTATGTAATCAACATCAAGCCGACAGAATCCATGTTCATTCGTCTGCGCGGCACCAACCTGCCGGCCAATGTGCCTTATGAAACTGATGATGCGGGCAATCCCCTGGCTGACTCCACGGATGATGGTGCCGGTAAAAATATCTATGATGTACTGGATAACACCTCGCTTGCTTCAAGCATGTTCGACTGGGTAAAAAATGTCGACACCACCGACAAACTTGAAGAAGTTGCCGAAGCCTTTGCTGACCTGTGGTTCTACTCCAACCCGATCTATATCGAGGTTGAAGCCGACAATCATCCCCACAAACATCACAATCAGCACAACCATCAGAAATAAATGTTGAAGACTTAAAAAACGATAGCGCGTTATCCGGCATGGAAGGCCTCGCGTCTTCCATGCCATTTTTTATTTTTAAAATAATCGGTAGCCGATATGCAAAAAACTATAATTTATTTTGTTTTCTTTCTTTCCGGAGTTGCCGGACTTGGATATGAAGTGCTGTGGACCCGGATGCTTTCCGTCAGTCTCGGCCATGAAATTGTATCCGTGCTGGCCGTGGTCAGCGCTTTTTTCAGTGGAATCTCCCTTGGGGCATGGCTGCTGGATAAACCGGTAAGCCGCAGCGCAGATCCCGCCAATTGGTATGCCGCACTTGAAATAATCATGGGCCTGTGGGCATTGATGCTTGTTTTCACGCTGCCGGCGCTGAACCCCATTGCATCCAAATTCATTGGACTTACGCCATCTGTTTTCAGGCATTGGGGTGTTTCTTTTCTTTACCCGTTTATTCTCCTTCTTCCGGCAACCGTTGCAATGGGCGGAACACTGCCGGCCATTGACAGGATTCTAGAAAAATCGGGGCATAAAGGAAACCAGGTCGCCGGACTTTACAGTGCGAATACCTTTGGGGCTGTACTGGGGACACTGGTTGTCACTTTTTTCCTCATTCCGGCAATGGGTATGAATAAAAGCGCTGTTGGCTTGATGCTGATCAATTTTATCTGCGCTGCCGGTATCCTGTTGATATCCCGTAAGAAGGCATCAAGCACAGAATTTTATGACGCTTCCGGAAACATTGATCCGGCCCGTCCCCGTGTCTATTTGATCCTTCTGGCCACAGGTTTTTTGGGGATTGGATTTGAGGTGATGATCGTCCGGGTATTGAGCCAGGTTCTTGAAAACACCATTTTTTCATTTGCCGACATGCTTATGGTGTTTCTCTTCGGGACCGCCATGGGCGCGGCCATATACCAGAAGATCAAAAAGTCCTTCTGGCTTCAATTTTTGCCCTGGCGTATGTTGAACCTGCATTTTATGTGCTGCAGGCATTTTTCGGAAAAACGTTTAAAGGGGCCGTTGCCGCCGAGCTGTCCATCGCCTTTTTATTTTTTTTGCTGCCCACCATGTCAATGGGGGCCACCTTCAGCCATCTGGCACAGTCCTTAAAAGGGCGCGAAGGGGGTGTCGGCCGGGCGCTTTGCCTCAATACCCTGGGAGGGGCGCTGGCCCCGATTTGCTTTGGTGTTTTGCTGCTTCCGGAAATCGGGATCACATATTCTCTGCTGCTGATTCCCATGCTTTATCTTCTGTGTATCCCCCGGGCCGGACGGCCCTATATTATGGCGTCGGCCGCCATTATACTGTTGGCCATACTCATCGTTCAAAAGCCGGGAACTCACCGGTTTATCTCTCTTTCAAAGAGTGACAAAATCGTCTACCACAAGGAAGGCGTCATGGCATCGGTCTGTGTCATCGAAGACCCAAATAAAGGCCTGCACCTGAAAGTCAACAACCGGTATCAGATGGGGGGAACCACATCTGTTTTTTCAGATCGCAGACAATCCTATCTGCCCCTGCTGCTGCACCGAAATCCCCAAAAAGCGCTGTTTCTGGGACTGGGAACAGGCACCACGTTTGCAACGGCAAGCAGCTTTCCGGACCTGGATGCAACCGGGGTTGAACTGATACCTGAAGTCATTGAGGCCGTGCCGTATTTTAAACAAGTGACCGGAGATCTTACTCAATTTAGAAATCTGCACATCGTTAATGCCGATGCCAGGCGTTATGTAAGTGCATCAGACGAAAACTATGATATTATCATTGCCGATCTGTTCCATCCTTCCCGGGACGGGGCGGCAAGCCTTTATACCCTTGAACATTTCAGAGCCATAAAAAACCGCTTGAATGAAAAGGGCCTGTTCTGCCAGTGGCTGCCCCTGTATCAACTGGACATGGAGACCTTTAAAAATATCACTAGGACCTTTATGGCAGCATTCCCCGAAGGCCAGGCCTTCTTGGCTCACTACAGCATTGACCAGCCGATTATCGGGTTGATCGGCGGACACGAAAAATTGAGATTTTCTGAAAACTGGTACACAAAACGGGTCAGGGGAACATCGTTCATGAAAGTGATGGCAGGATATGGTTATGACAGTATATACAGCCTGCTGGGTTCTTTTATGGCCGGCAGTGATGCCCTCAAGACATTCTCAAAGGATGCGTCCCTTAATACGGATGAAAATCCGATTGTACTTTTCCAGGCCCCCCGTTTTGTATACGGAACGCCTGGAGAACCTAAAGATCGGTTAATGAGGCTCTTGGCAGCCTTTTCGCCCCCTGATCCTGAAGCCATTCTGGCCGAAATCATCACCGAACATGATTACCTTGCCCGGCCTAAATTAAACGCATACTGGTCTGCCAGAGACAGGTTTCTGGAGGTGGGAACGGTGGTTGAACGAACCAGTGATCCGCTCCAGCTCTACAAGCGTGCCAGTGACCCGCTGCTTGAAGTGGTGAGAAAGAGCTCTGATTTTTCCGCAGCATATTTTCCGCTTATTTCTATTGCCTATGAAATATATCCCAAGGACAGAAATGCCTCTTTCGACCTGCTTTCCCGATTGGAAAAGGCCAATTCAACACGTCCGGAGGCCAGGATTCTAAAATCAAAACTTTTTGACACTACAAAAAGCATTGCTCGAAAGCGAAATTGAAAATTTTGGAGTTTACAATCATGCAGGGCAGATATTCAGAAATAGTTTTCAAAAAGGTTCCAAAATTAATGAAAAAATACGTATTGAAGAGGAATGCCTATGCTCGCTATGTCGGAGTGAAAACGATAATTTTATAGGTTAGTTGGTTTCTTTTCCACATCCGATACCGAATTTATCAATATGTAGTTCGCCTTCAGTAGCCCAATTTTCTCGGTCAAACTCCTCAATTATTACAGTAATCCATTCTTTCTTGACATCCAACGTTGAAACTACGGAATCTGTAATAGCCTGAACAAGATTTCTTTTTTGTTCAATGGTCCGGCCTTTTGCTATTTTAACGGAAACAATCGGCATGCTTTCTTCTCCAAACACTTTTCAAATCATTATGAATACACAACTGTTTATGTTTTTTTTGTGTTGAAGTTCAAGTTTGTAATATTATCCCTTTAGAAAACACTGGAAGCCATCAAATTCGGCTATCCGTCGCCGGGAATGGAAGATTTCAATGTTTTGATTTCGTTCTTTAACGTCTTTATTTCCTCAATTGACGTTTTGAATTCCTCTCTCAAACTATCCATAACAACGGCATCTTCAACCTGTAATTCAGTTGCATATGAATTCATTACATCAGATATTTCTTTTATAATTTCACTTTCTTGAGCAAATTGTTTCTTCTCATATCGAAGTTTAATGCTTTCCAATTTCATCTGTGTTTTTAAGTGAAGTTTCCACTTTTCACTGAGTTTCAAACCTTTTTCCAAACTGGCACATATCGTTGCAATAGCGGCAAAAAAGGCTGCGGTTGTGCCGTAAAATGTACCTATAAACGCTGCCCCTGCTGAAAAAACGATCATACCGATGCTGGTTAATGTGTGCGCGATAGATATACGCATTCTCCATTTTTCATGGAATTCTAAATTTTTTTGAAGAATTTCGGCAACTGGTTCATTCATTGTTTTTTCATCCATGAGTTACCTCCGTGTTAAAATAGAAAGGTCATTTATCGCATTTTTTGTAATGGTGATCTTGGTGCGACCCCATTTTGAAACTACTGCGAATTTCTGCAACGCTTTACATCACCGGCAGCAAAAAGTAGAGTGACGAAGGAGCGGAGTTTTTTGCTGTCCGAGTGCATATGATGGTGTGCGTCTGGTACGGCACATGTCCTTAAAAGTGAGTCAAGTCTATAGAATTCCAACGCATTTGGCAAGTCTTAGATCCAGCCTAAACGAACGTATTCAGGTCTCAATCATATCTATAGCCCACACTAACGAAAAGGGTAACTTGCCGCACGCTTTTTGCCTATTCTTTTCTTGTCTTGCGTTTTGCCAATCATTTGCTAATATTTTCATTCACTCGAAACGTCCTTTCATATTTGTTTAGTTTGTTGTGGGAAACTGACTATAATCAATATTGATATGCGTTTCGAGCCTTTGTCTCATTTTTACTATTTATTTTACGCTTGTTTTGGGTGTAATGAAATTAATTGTACTCCTCGTGTTTATTTTCCAGTTTTTGTGTCAGGTAGATTAAACATGGTTGTAGATTCGACGCACGGCGCCGGTCAGCACCGCGATTAGGCACTAAAAAAGTGAAAGGAGATTAATCGTGCATACATTCGCACAGATAATAAAAACTGCAAAGCAGACAACGTCTACTAAATCTAAGAAGTCCAGCAGGCAATTTTTTGGACAAAGCCAAGACGTAAACTCTACCCTACACCTACAACCCACGATTGGGAATCAAGCAGTATCTTGGCCTCTGCAAAACAAAATGGAAGAATACAATACGGTATCAACCGGTACAACATCACCTTACTTTCGACAAGATTTTAGCCGTATTCCCATTCATCCTCTTGCAGTAGGAGCGATACAGACAAAGCTTTTGATCAACACGCCGGGAGATAAGTACGAGCAGGAGGCTAACCGGTTGGCGGAGCACGTGATGCGCATGCCGGAGCCGCAGGTGCAGCGGAAGTGTTCAGCTCAGGGCTGCAAGGACGAGGACGATGAGAAAAAGCCGCTGCAAACCAAGCCTGCAAGTGCCGGTGAAGCAGGGGCGCAGGTTGATCATCCGCTGATTCGGAGTGTGCAGGCCTCGCCGGGGCAGCCGCTGGATGCGACCACACGAAGTTTTATGGAACCGAGGTTTGGGCAGGACTTCAGCGGGGTGCGGGTGCATACGGACAGGCTGGCGGCGGAGTCGGCGCGGGCGGTGAATGCGCGTGCGTATACAGTGGGGCGGGATGTGGTGTTTGGCGAGGGGCAGTATGCGCCGGGATATGAGGAGGGTAGAAGGCTAATAGCGCATGAGTTAGTGCATGTGGGACAACAGGCGGACGTGCTTTGTGGAAAAACACGTCTGTTTCGACAGCCGGTTCAATCCGGCAAAGAAATTGGGACATTTGAATATGACCGCACCAACTTCTCCGACATGTTTGATGGTGAGGTTGACACCAGAAATCATAGTGTCACGCTCACGATGAGGCTTGCTATTAATGATGCGGTAGCAGGTGATGCAGAAGAGGTGAAAAATAGACGCGTTCGGGAGTTTTTCGTTAAAGCGCGTTCTGTGATTGAACAAGCTTGGGGTGGGACGAGCTATGCACTGAAATCGTCCTGTATGGCTGATATCTATATTGTCAAAGTGCAGGTACTGTTGGACTATGCCACACCCCACCAAACGATTACGTTGTGGAATGATCTGGGGGAACGCAGTAAATCGAACAATTGGCAGTTAAGCGATACTCAGATCAGGCGCCGGACATCCCCTGTATTGATTGACCCATCAAAACCGCTAAGCAAAGAGAATATTCAGGACGTAGAATTCTCTCAAATCACAGTCGTTCATGAGTTTGGCCACTTGATGGGCCTGCAACACCCGATCTGTAAAGGAGGGGATACTCGGTGTTACGGTATTACGTTCGAACAGAAGAATGATGTCATGGGATATGGGAGCCAAATTACAACCCGTGATTTGGCTCCATTTATTCGGATTATGGAACGTTATGGCCGCGATCATGTCCCCCAGATTTGTAATACTTGGGTACCGGTGGTCTACTGAATGATTATGCTACCCGCCTGTCCGGTTCCAATGACTGGGTCGGTATCCTATTTTTCAAAGCGCACGTTGCCGTCCACCATCACCAAAAGGACATCCGACGCCCTTGCTGCATATACTATCCCCGAATAAGGGTCATGCATGGGGGTCATGTGAAGACCGGTTGTGTCAACCACTATGATGTCCGCAGCTTTCCCCGGGCGTATGGAGCCTGTGACATCACCCAGTCCCAAGGCTTTTGCCCCGTCAATGGTGGCCATTTTCAGGCAGGTTCGGGCATCCATGACGCAGGGATCCAGGCGCACCGCCTTATGAAGTTTGGCCGCTGTGCCCATTTCAGAAAATATATCCTGATCGTTGTTGGACGCGCATCCGTCCGTGCCAAGGCCTACAGTCAGACCGGCGGCGCTCATGTCCGGTACCGGTGCCACCCCGGATGCCAGTTTCATATTGGATTCCGGGCAGTGGATGACGCCGCACCCCCGTTTGGCAATGATCTCAATATCCTTTTCATCCACCCACACGCAGTGGACTAAAAGGGTGGCCGGATCAAGGATGCCCAAGCTGTCGAGATAAGCGATCACGGACAGGTCGTTGTTGCCTTTGATCATACCCGGTTCGGCCCGGGTCTCTGCAGAATGGATCTGGAACAGAACCCCATGGTCCCGGGCAAGGGTTTTTCCTGCAACAAGGGTCTGTTTTGAGCAGGTGTACGGTGAGTGGCAGAAAACCGAGGGGGTCACCCGGGGGGAGAGGGGCCGGGTACGTTCGATAAATTCCTTTGCATGACCTATATTGTTGGACGGATCAGGAACGCCCGGGGCAGGGTAGTCAATCACGCCCTGGCCGGCCACGGCCCGGATACCGGTGTCTGCCATGGCCTGTGCTGCATGGCTTTCAAGAAAATAACCGTCGCAGCATGTGGTGATACCGCCGGCCAGCATTTCCCGGCAGGAGTGGGCCGCCCATTGCGCTACGGATTCAGGGGTTACGTCCCTTGCTTCGGCAGGGAAAATATGTTCATGGAGCCAGACATCCAGGGGCAGGTCGTCGGCCAGCCCCCGGAACATGGACATGGGCGTATGGGTATGCCCATTCACAAGGCCGGGCATAATAATTCCGCCGCAGGCATCAATCAGGGTTGCCCCTTCATAGCTTTGGCCGGGGACAGCCGGGCCGCATTCGGTAATTTTATCACCCTTTACACGGACAATAGCATTTTTAATGACAGGCAGTCCTTGTTCCATGGTTAAAAGCGTACCGTTGTGTATGACAATTTCATTTTCCATTGTATGGCTTCCTAAAGTATTCTTAAGATAACGCTTGACATAATTTTCATAATAACAAGAATCTGGTGCCGACGCTGTCATCAAACGTGTGTTGATTGATGGACATGGCCTCTGCCGGGACCCGATGCAACCATAACAAACATATCAGGTGAAATCATATGAAAATAAAAAAAGTAACAATTTCCAGGGAAAATCTGGAATTGACGCGCCCTTACACCATTGCCTACGATACATTCACCCATGCGGAAAATTTGTTTGTGCTTCTTGAAACGGACACAGGGCTTGTGGGCATCGGGGCAGGTTCCCCGGCTGAAGATGTTACCAATGAAAGTATTGATGCCTGCGAGAAGGTGTTGAAAGAACAGGCCTGCCTTCTTTTTGAGGGGTTGGATTTGGTAGATGCCGTTTCCCGGCTTAAAACCATGGAAACAAAGATGGCGGCAACGCCTGCTGCCATGGCCGCCATGGATATTGCCCTGCACGATCTCGTGGGCAAGGCCCTGGACCGCCCCCTGGTGGAAATCCTGGGACGGGTGCACACCGCCATGCCCACATCCATCACCATCGGCATTAAAAGTTTTGACGAGATGCTGGCCGAGGCCGACGAATATACCGGTCGGGGATTCAGGATTCTTAAGATAAAAATAGGTATGGATGTGGATCAGGACATCGAACGGGTCTGCCGCCTCAGGGCACACGTCAGTAAAGATGTCCGCATCCGGGTGGACGCCAATCAGGGATACGACATGGATCAGTATAAAAAATTTTTGGCAGGCACAAGCGACGCGAACCTGGAATTTGTGGAGCAGCCCCTCCATGTGGACCAGACAGCGGCCATGGCAGAACTGTCTGAAGATGAACGTAATTTTTCCATGGCTGACGAATGTCTGCACAATCCTGCCGACGCCTATGCCTTGCTCCATCCACCCCGGCCCTTTGGATCATTCAATATCAAGCTGATGAAATGCGGCGGCATTGCGCTGGGCCTGGAAATGGCCCAGATCGCCCGGCGTTGCGGCATTGGCGTGATGTGGGGGTGCATGGACGAAAGCCGTGTAAGCATTGCCGCAGCCCTGCATGCCGCCTTTGCAAGTCCTGCCACCCGATACCTGGATCTTGACGGAAGCCTTGACCTTGCCAGGGATATGGTGGATGAGGGGTTCGTCATTGAAAACGGCGTAATGCGCCTGACGGATCGGCCGGGCATAGGTGTCCGAATCCTCCAATAATTAATACAAAAAAGATCAAATAATATGAACCCAACTTACAAAGAACATACTAACCGGATTTATATGGGAACCGCTGTGGTCCTGACCCGTGGCCTGTTCCACCTTAATGATGCTAAAACCGCCCATGGTCTTGTGCGGGGAACCGAAAGGTTTACGATTATGGGCGTCATTGATGAGGTCAACGCCGGCAAGGACGCCGGTGTCGTGCTGGACGGTACTCAAAGGGACATTCCCATTTTTTCCAGTGTCAAGGCATTCACCGACGCCACAGGTACAACCCCGGATTATGCGGTCATCGGGGTGGCACTGTGCGGCGGGCGGCTGGATGATGATTGGCAGGCCCTTGTCTTGGATGTCATGTCCCAGGGAATTTCTATAGTAAACGGACTGCATATGCCGTTATCAGATATCCCGGCATTCAAGGCCTCCGCCGAAAAATACGATGTTGAGATCATTGATTTCAGGCGCAGCAAACCCTTTGACCAGCTTAAATACTGGACCGGACAAGTCTTTGACGTTACCACCCCCAGAATCGCCGTGCTGGGCACGGACTGTGCGGTGGGTAAACGCACCACCAGCCGAATGCTTGTGCAGATGTGCCGGGCAAACGCAATTAAAACGGAAATGATTTTCACCGGACAGACCGGGTGGCTTCAAGGCGCCCCGTACGGTTTTATTCTGGATGCCACCCCCAATGATTTTGTCTGCGGAGAGCTTGAAGCGGCCATTGTTGAATGTGCGGAAAAATCCAATCCGGATCTCATGATTATAGAAGGCCAGTCTGGGCTGCGTAATCCCTTGGGTCCCTGCGGTGCGGAATTGATTGTGTCCGGTAATGCAAAGGGGGTGATCCTGCAGCATACGCCTTTCAGAAATTTTTTTGACACGGTGGAGGGCTTTGGCTGTCGCCTGCCCACGGTCGAAGATGAGATTAAGCTCATTGAAATGTACGGGGCAAAGGTGATTGCTGTGACGCTGAACGGTGAAGGCGGCAGCCGTGAAGACCTTGTTCGGTACGTACAGCAATTGAAGACAACCACACAACTGCCGGTGCTTGATCCCCTGAACGATGATCCATCAATGCTTTTATCTGTAATCAGGGCCTTCCTCAACAATTACAATACCGAAAAACGATAGGCGTTCCTGTAAAAGGGCTATGGCAGACGCTTATGAGTCAAACATGAGGCATTCCGTAACCGCCTGTTGACACTTGATTGTCCGTTCAATAGGATTAGCCCAACGCTGTCTGAAGGCAGCCATAGAAGTAAGCTTTGCCAGACATATAAAATTTAAGCCACGAAGGCATACCGAAATCCTTTTTTAAAGGCGTCGGACCTTTGCGGCTTTTTTATTTCAAGGAGTTAAAATGAAGACGAAACTTTCATGGTTATGGGGCTTTTTGTTTCTGATTTTGTCTGTTTTTCCGGCAAATGCAAAGACTATTGTGGACAGTACGGGTAAAACCGTGGCAGTCCCGGAGCACGTCAGCCGCATCCTCTGCTCGGGTCCGGGGGCTTTGCGCCTGATCACCTATTTCAATGCCCAGAAGCTGGTGGTGGCGGTGGATGATATGGAAACGGCCAGGAAGCAGTTTGATGCACGGCCCTATGCCATTGCCAATCCCCAGTACAAAAACTTGCCGGTGTTCGGGGAGTTCAGGGGCAACGATGATCCTGAAAAAATTTTGGGGCTTGCAACACCGCCCCAAGTCATTTTTAAAACCTATGCCTCCATGGGGTATGATCCGGTTGAATTGTCACAAAAAACCGGTATCCCGGTGGTGGTGCTGGGATATGGCAATCTTGCCGCCCAAAGGGATATTATTTACAAAAGTCTGCGGATCGTCGGTCAGGTCCTGGGCCGGGAAGAACGGGCCGAAACATTGATCGGTTTTTTTAACAAGCAGATCGCTGAACTCAACGATCGCACTGCATCCATTGAAAACAAAAAATCGTGTTTTGTCGGCGGCATTGCCCATAAAGGCCCCCATGGATTTTTGAGCACCGAACCCAATTATCCACCCTTTGAATTCGTGAATGCAGACAACATTGCAAGGACTTCTGAAATTAAAGTGCAAAACCTTTCCCAGTCAACGTTTTCCAAAGAGAAACTGCTGGAAGAAAATCCTGACGTTTTGTTCCTGGACCTTTCCACCTTGCAGATGGGAGAAGGCCATGGCGGGCTTTATGAATTAAAAACAGATCCCGTATTCCAGGCATTGGATGCCGTGATTGATGGCCGGGTATACGGGGTGTTGCCCTATAACTGGTACACCCAGAATTTTGGTTCCATCCTGGCCGATGCCTGGTATGTGGGAAAGGTGCTTTATCCGGATCAGTTTGCCGATGTGGATTCGGCAAAGAAGGCAGATGAAATTTATGATTTTTTGTTATCCGCCAAAGTCTATGCAGACATGGATGCCCTGTTCCAGAACAAGGCATTCAAGCCGGTTGATTTAGGAGCGAAATAAAGGGCATGCACTTTGATCATGGTGTCGTGCCCAAGGCCTATGTCGGGTATCTCCGCAAAAAATCCTGGTTGCTTTTCGTTCTGTTCAGTCTGATGGCCGGGTTGTTTCTCATATCTTTGTCCAAAGGGGCAGTGAAACTTCCCCTGCTTGATGTGGTGCAGACATTAATGCTGGATGCGCCGTCCCGGAAGGCTGATCTTATTGTATGGAATATCCGGCTGCCCCAGACCGTGATCGCAATTTTAAGCGGCGCAGGCCTGGCCGTTTCCGGTGCTGTCATGCAGTCGGTATTGAAAAACCCTCTGGCCTCACCTTTTACCCTGGGCATTTCCCATGCAGCCGCATTCGGGGCGGCACTGTCCGTCATCATCATGGGCACCGGGGTGATGGCTTCGTCTTCAGGCGATGCCGTGGCCATTTCAAGTCCGGTGATCACCGTGGCAACGGCATTTTCATTTGCCATTCTCACTGCGTTGATTATCATTTTTATATCCGGCAGAAAAGGGGCATCTCCCCAGGTCATGGTGCTTACCGGGGTGGCATTGGGTTCCCTGTTTACTGCCGGGACCATGCTGCTGCAGTTTTTTGCCGATGATGTGCAGCTGGCCGCCATGGTATTCTGGACCTTCGGGGACCTGGCCAGGGCGGATTGGAACGACATTGCGCTGGTGGCGCCGGTTGTGCTTGTGCTGCTATGTTTTTTCCTGGTGAAATCCCGGGACTACAACGGTATGGCCCTTGGGGATGAAAGCGCCAAAGGCATCGGCATCCGGGTGGAATGGGTCCGGCTTTCGGGTATGCTGGCCGCCTCTTTGGTGACCGCTTTAATTATCAGCTTTGTGGGGATTATCAGTTTTGTGGGGCTGGCTGCTCCCCATATTGTGCGGCGCATCATCGGCGACGACCACAGGTTTCTGCTGCCCGCATCCATTCTGGCCGGGGCCTTGATTCTTCTGGCAGCCGATATGGTCGCCCGGCTGATCATGTTGCCCCATGTGCTGCCGGTTTCTATTTTCACCGCATTTTTAGGGGCACCGGTTTTTATTTACCTTATTATTAAAGGCAATCCCAAATGATTCTGACCGTCAATCAAATTGATTTTAGGTATAAATCCGTTAAAATTCTTGAGGATATCAATTTTTCCATCCCCCGGGGTGAAATTACTGTAATATTAGGGCCCAACGGCGTGGGCAAAACCACATTACTCAAATGCCTCAATAAAATTTTAACCCCGTCTGCGGGCCGGATTTATGTAAAAGGCCAACCGTTGAAAGCCATGGATATCCGCCAGATTGCCAAAGAGATCGGTTATGTGGCCCAGTATAATGAAGCCGGTAAGATTACGGTGTTTGACGCCGTCCTCATGGGGCGCTATCCTCATATGCGCTTTACGGCCACCAAAGAAGATTTGCGAAAAGTCGGGTCGGTGTTGGACCATCTGAATTTGACCCACATGGCCCTTAAAGATTTGTACGAACTTTCCGGCGGAGAGCTGCAGCAGGTGGCCATTGCCAGGGCCTTGGTCCAGGAAACCGATATTCTGCTGCTGGACGAACCCACCTCTAGTCTGGACTTAAAAAATCAGACACGGATTTTAACGCTTGTCCGGGATATTGTGCAGAACCACAACCTTGCTGTGATCATGACCATGCATGACCTGAATTCCGCGCTGCGGTATGCGGACCAATATATCTGCTTAAAAGATCACACCGTGTTCGGGGCGGGGAAAATTGAAGATATCCGGTCAGGACTGCTTACCAAGG